>CAYUVF010000019.1:0-63986 GCA_964448045.1 uncultured Rhodothermales bacterium | reverse complement strand
CGGCGCGACGGCATCATGTACCACGTGGGCCGGCCCGGCGAGGACGGCTACACGAACCGCTGCATCCAGGCCTGGGGCGTCGACGGCCACAACAGCCACACCAACATCTGCTCCAGCGGCGCCCGCTCCGGCTACATGATGTGGAACGGCTACGACCGCCCAAGCCCCGACCACGCGAACGCCCGGGTCATCCTGCTGCTCTCCAGCCACCTGGAGACGGGCCACTACTTCAACCCGCACGCCCAGCGCATCATGGAGGGCAAGGAGGCGGGCGCCAAGCTCATCACGCTTGATCCGCGCCTCAGCAACACGGCGTCGAAGAGCGATGTGTGGCTGCCTACCTGGCCCGGCAGCGAGCCGACCGTGCTCCTCGCCATCGCCAACCATCTGATCCAAAACGACCACTACGACCAGGACTTCGTCCGCCGCTGGGTCAACTGGGACGACACGCTCCAGGCCATCGCCGACGGCACCCTGCGCCTCGACGACGAGGCGCTGAAGGCGGAGATCGACGCGCAGCAGGGCGACTTCACGTTCGCGCTGTTCGACCGCGTGCTCAAGACGCTCTACCGCGACTTCACGCTGGAGCGCGCCGCGGAGGAAGCGCAGGTGCCCCTCCAGCGCCTCCGCACAACGGCTGACTACATCGCCGACTGCGGGGGGCGGCTCGCCACGCACACCTGGCGCAGTGCCTCCATCGGCAACCGGGGCGGGTGGCAGGTGTCGCGCACGCTCTTTTTCCTGAACGTGCTCACCGGCTCGGTGGGCACGCGCGGCGGGACGGCCATGAACGCGTGGAATAAGTTCGTCCCCGAGCCCTTCGACACGCCGGAGCCCAACAGCGCCTGGAACGAGCTGCAGCTGCCGCCCGAGTGGCCGCTCGCCTGCTACGAGATGAGCTTCCTCCTGCCGCACTTCCTGGAGGAGGATCGCGGCGACATCGACGTGTACTTCACGCGCGTCTACAACCCGATGTGGATCAACCCCGACGGGTTCATGTGGCTGAAGGCGCTGCGCGACGAAGACAAGATCAAGTGCCACGTCGCCCTCACGCCCACCTGGAACGAGAGCGCGTGGTTTGCCGACTACGTCCTGCCGATGGGTCACGCCGGCGAGCGGCACGATCTGCTGAGCCAGGAGACCCATTCGGGCCAGTGGATCGCCTTCCGCCAGCCCGTGCGCCGCGTGGCCATGGAACGCCTCGACAAGCCGGTCGACTACACGTACGAGGCCAACCCCGGCGAGGTGTGGGAGGAGAACGAGTTCTGGATCGAGCTCTCGGCCCGGATGGATCCCGACGGTGACCTCGGCATCCGTGAGCATTTCGAGAGCCCGTACCGCGAGGGTGAGCTCATCACGGTCGACGAGTACTACCGCTGGATTTTCGAAAACAGCGTGCCGGGTCTGCCGGAGACGGCCGAGGCCGAGGGCCTGACGCCGCTCGAATACATGAAAACGTACGGCGCCTTCGAGGTGACGGCACACAACTACACGCCGTTCGAGAACCCGGTCGAGAACGGAGGCGCCGGCGTCGAAATCGATGGCGAACAGAAGCAGGGCTTCAAGACGCCGAGCGGCAAGCTCGAGTTCTTCAGCCCGACGATGCACGAATGGGGCTGGCCCGAGCGCGAGTACACGATCCCGTGGACGCTCAAGAGCCACGTTCATCCCGACCACATCGACCGGGACGCGGGCGAGATGCTACTCCTGCCCAACTTCCGTCTGCCGACGCTCATCCACACGCGCAGCGCCAACGCGAAGTGGCTCTACGAGATCACGCACAAGAACCCGGTGTGGATGCATCCGTCGGACGCGCGCCGGATCGGCGTCAAGACGGGCGAGCTCGTGCGCGTCGAGACCGAGATCGGCTACCTCGTCGACAAGGTGTGGGTCACCGAAGGCATCAAGCCGGGCATCGTGGCGATGAGCCACCACCTCGGCCGCTGGCGCCTCAAGGACGACATGGGCGTGAACCCGTCGTCGTCCAACCTCGTCGAGCTGCACGAGGAGGGCGCGGAGCATCACATGCAGGTCATCCAGGGCGCGAAGGCGTACGAGTCCTTTGATCCGGACACGAGCCGCGTATGGTGGGAGGATGTCGGCGTGCACCAGAATCTGACGCACGGCGTCCACCCCGACCCGATCAGCGGCGCGCACTGCTGGCACCAGAAGGCCCACAGCGTAACGAAGGCGCAGCCCGGCGACCGGCACGGTGACGTCGTGGTCGACACGAAGAAGTCGATGGAGATCTACCGCGAGTGGAAGGCCCTCACGCGCTCGGCCACCGAGCACAGCCCCGACGGCACGCGCCGTCCGTACTGGATGAAGCGTCCGCTCAAGCCGACGAAAGAGGCGTACCAGCTCTCGCAAGAGGTGGGCGTGTGAGGCTCAGGCATCGAATGATTGGTGCACGTCATTCTTGGAGAATGGCTGTGCCATAGTTAAAAAGTCATGCCCGACCCTGATCGGGCATCCAGCGGACTCACGTCGCTTTCTGGATTATTGACATCAGTCGAGCTCCGCTCTCGTGTCCGGATCACGTCCGGGATGACTTCTTTCCTTGAAGACTCGAATCCTCTCCAACCATGACCGCATCCGCCGCGCACCGGGCCCTCGCTCGCAGCCGAGCCTATGACTTATTTGGGCGCCTCTACCGCGAGGGGCTCACGCCGGAGGTGCTGCCGGCCGTCCGCTCGATTCCGGAGCTAGCCGATGCCGCCTCCGATCCGTTCGACGCCGACGCGGCCGCAGCCGATCACTACGACCTGTTCGGGCTGAACGTCTTCCCGTACGCCAGCTTTTTCCTCGACGCCTCCGGGCGCCTCGGCGGGCCCGTTACCGACCTCGTTCGCCATCAGCTGCAGCGGGTGAACCTCGCGCCCGAGAGCGATGCCGAGAGCGCCGATCATCTCGGGCACGAGCTGGCGTACCTGGCACTCCTCGCCGGCGCGGAAGCCGATGCGCAGGCTGATGGCGCCCGCGCCGAGGTGCAGCGCATGCAGCACCTGCAGCGGCAGTTCTGCGACCGCCACCTGCTGTGGTGGTTGCCGCCGTTCGTGCGCGCTGTCTGCCAGCACGAGCATCCCTTCTACGCCCCCCTGGCCGATCTGACGTGGGCGCTCGTCGCCGACCACCGCACGGCGCTCGGCGGTTCGGCGGTCGGTAAACTTACGCCCGAACCGGACGACCCGCCTGCCGATCTGCTCGACGACGAATCGACGGGCCTCAAAGACATCGCCGCGTTTCTGGTGACGCCCGTGTGGAGCGGCCTCGTCCTCCGCCGCGACGACATCACGCAACTGGGCCGTGCCGAACAGCTGCCGCGCGGCTTCGGCGATCGCACGCAGATGCTCACCAACCTGCTGCGCTCTGCGGCAGAGTACGAGGGCCTCAATGCCGTGCTCGACCAGCTGATGGAGCGGGTCGAGGCCGAGCAGAGCTACTACCAGTCGATCGAGGCCGAGGCGGCTCCGTTGGACGACGTCGCAGCCTTTTGGCAGACGCGGCTCGGCGGCACGGCTGCGCTCCTCCGGCGTCTCCGCACCGCAGCCGAGGACCGTGCTGCGCAGGCGACATCGTAACATGAAGCGGGGAACGCGCCGATCTGAGCGGGAATTACAAAGGCGCAACCTCTTGCTCACCATCCGCCGATGCCATGCGCTCCTTCGTCGCCACGCTCGCTCTCATCCTGTGTGCCTGCACCTTCAGCTCCGACTCGGTCGACCCGGAGCCAACGGCGCAATCCACCGATGACGTCGTCCTCCAGCGCGTCGAATCTGAGGAGCACACGTTCCGCGTCGTGCAGGTGCTGGATGATCTGCAGCATCCGTGGGCAGTGACGTGGCTGCCGGATGGGCGGATGCTGATCACCGAGCGCCCCGGCCGCCTCAACCTTGTCGACGGCGAGACGGTGCAGAGCGTCTCGGGCCTGCCCGAGATTCAAGCGCGCGGCCAGGGCGGACTGATGGATGTGGCGCTCCCCCCCGATTACGAGCGCACCGGCTGGATCTACTTCACCTACACGGCGCCCGGCGACGGCGGCAACGGTACAGTCCTCGCCCGCGCCCAGCTTGAGGGCACGACGCTGACGGAGATGGAGACGCTCTACGAGCAGACGCCGTTCGTCAGCTCCGGGCGGCACTTCGGCTCGCGGATTGTCTTCGGCGATGACGGCACGCTCTTCTTCGGGATTGGCGATCGCGGCCAGCGCGATCCGGCACAGAATCCGACCAACTCGATCGGCAACATTTTTCGGCTGCATCTGGACGGCTCCATTCCGGAGGACAATCCGTTCGTCGGCCAGGACGGCTACCGGCCCGAAATCTACGCGTACGGCGTACGTAACCCGCAGGGTATGGCGCGGCATCCCGAAACGGGCCAGCTCTGGGAGCACGAGCACGGCCCGCACGGCGGCGACGAGCTCAATCTCATCGAGGCCGGCGCCAACTACGGCTGGCCCGCCATCACCTACGGCGACGAATACTCCGATCAGTCGCCCATCGGCGGGACCGAGGCGCCCGGCATGGAGCAGCCCATCACGTACTGGGATCCGTCGATCGCGCCCTCGGGCATGACGTTTTACACGGGCGATCTATTCCCGAACTGGCAGGACAATATCTTGCTCGGAGCGCTGGCGCATCAGCACATCCGCCGCGTCGTGCTCAACGGCACCGAGGTCGTGCATCAGGAGGTGTTGCTCCGGAACGAGCTGGGGCGCATCCGCGACGTGCGGACGGGCCCGGATGGCTACGTGTATGTTCTGACGGATGCCGCCAACGGTGGCCTGTACCGGCTGGAGCCCGTCGAGTAGCAGGGAAGAGGCAGGTTAGAATAGCCCAAATTGGAGGCGGGTGCCCCAGTGGCCCTCGGCCAGGTCATCGGTGGAGGCGGTGTAGTTCACCTGCGCCTTGATCGCATCGGACCACAGCAGGGTGTATCCGAGGGTCAGATCCTCGAACCGATCGAGGTCGGGCCGATCGGAGTCGAGTGTTTCGTAGCGGAGCAGGAGCTGATGGCCGGGAGCGAGGGAGGCGCCGCCGGTCACGTAAAAGCCGTACGGATGGGACGACGCGCCCTCCTTGGCGTCGAGCTGGACCGAGAGCCATTCGCCTTCGAGGAGCCACCGGCCGTAGGTGAGCTCGGCATTCGCCCCGACGAGCAGCCGCTCACCCGCGAACGAGCTCGCCACCGAATTGAGTTGTATGTCCTCGTCGACGCTGTACCCGAGGTCGGCCCCCGCTTCAAGGGTCCCGTTGTTCAGGGGGGATGGCCCGTCAGCCGGCCGATATAGAGGAAGCGGTCGTTATCGTTGGGTTGGAGGCCGTCGCCGTTTCCGTTGAAGACACCGCTTTGCAGGCGAATCCGACCTGGCACCAGGTCGATCTAAGCCGCTATGCCAATCTCGCGATTGGGCGCCAGCGTCCCTGTCACCCGCGCCCGATCCAGAAACAACAGATCGCTGGACGAGCGAAGAAAATCCTTGCTGAACGGGGCTTTAAACACGCCCGCCTTCAGCGACAGCCGGTTCGTTACAGGGAGGGTAAGCCGCGCATCGATCAGCACGGGGTTAGCAGTGAGTTCAGTTTGCACGAAGATGCCCGCGTGGGGGACGGAGCCTTGAGCCGGAGGCGGGCGCGATGAATGCCGAAGCCATCGGTCGCTGCGGTGCCCACCGGGCATCGGCCTGGGCGTAGGCGCCCATCGCCAGCGAAGAGCCGCCGGCCAGGGTGACGACGGTGTCGGGCATGGCCGCAGGCGCAGGTTGCAACGGCACCCAGATCCCACACGCGATGGCAAGGCTCACCAGAAGGTGCTTCATGAACGAGCGAGGCAGATCGGCGAGGCGATGGTAAAAGACTCCGTTGTATAACGGTCGAGTTGATGCGTTTCGTGCGAACCCCGGTCCAAGAAGAATTCAAAAACGCGTCGAGGCCTATGTTACCAAAAGATGTATGAAAGACGAGTTGAGAAGTGAAGTGAGGCAAGCGTGCAGGACGCCCCATTTCGCGAACTGATGGCACGCGGCCGCCCGTCGGCCCGTTTCGGTTGAGCGATGCGCTTTGGCCGAGGAGGTGCGAAGGCCCGATGGGGCGAGACGAGCGCTGCGTTTACCCGAGCTGGTAGACCCGCGCTTCGTACGGGCGCAGGCGCGTGCTGTCGAGAGTATCCGGCATCGTCTCGGCGTAGTTGTCGAGCAGCAGCGTGGCGTCGGCCGAAACGCCGGCGGTGGAGGCGTCGAAGAAAGTGAGTGGCGCCTCAGCAAAGTTAAGCACGATGAGCAGCGTCTCGTCATCGGTAGCGCGCGTGAAGGCCCACACGGTGAGGTGGCCCGGTGCGAGATCGGTGTACGCGCCGTAGGTGAGGGCCGGATGGGCCTTCCGGAGGCGGATCATCCGCCGGGTGTAGTGGAGGACGGAGTGCTCGTCGGTGCGCTGGGCGGCGGCGTTGACCGACCGGTAGTTGGGATGGACCATGATCCACGGCGTGCCCTCGGTGAAGCCGGCGTGTGGGGCATCCGACCATTGCATCGGGGTGCGGGCGTGGTCGCGGCTCACGCGGGCGAGCACGTCGAGCACCTGATCGGCTGGCCGGCCCATCGACTCGACGGCGTCCCGGTAGTAGTTGAGGCTCTGCACGTCGCGATAGTTCTCGATGGATTGGAACGGGACGTTTGTCATGCCCAACTCATCGCCCTGATAGAGCGTGGGAGTGCCGCGCAGCGTCAGGATGAGGGTGGCCAGCATCTTGGCCGAGGGGGCGCGGTGCGTGTTCTCATCGCCGAAGCGCGAGACGAGCCGCGGCAGATCGTGATTGCCGAGGTAGCTGCTCGTCCACCCTCGTGTGCCGAGGGCCTCGTCCCACCGCGTCGCGATGCGCTTCATCTCGGGGAGCGACCAGACGCGGGGGGCGGGGTATCCGTCTTTTTCCGTACGGTCGACCCAGGCCAGGTCGAAGTCGAAGATCATGTCGAGCTCATCGCGGTCGCGGCCCACGTAGTCGTTCGCCTGGTCGGGCGTAATGCCTACGCCTTCCCCGATCGTCATGATGTCGTAGTCGCTGAGCACCTCGCGGTGCATCTCCTGCAGGAATTCGTGGACGCGGGGCCCGTTGGCGTAGAGCGCCGGAAAGTCGCCGTCGAAATCCTCGGGCAGCGGGTCGAACGGCAGCTCCTTCGAGATGAATGGGATGACGTCCATCCGAAAGCCGTCGATGCCCTTGTCGAGCCAGAACCGCATGATGTTGTAGACCTCGGCGCGGACATCGGGATTTTCCCAGTTGAGGTCGGGCTGCTTTTGGTCGAAGAGGTGGAGGTAGTACTCCCCCGTGGCTTCATCGAGGGTCCAGGCCGGACCGCCGAAGAGGGAGCGCCAGGCGTTGGGCGGGCTGCCATCCTCCGCCGGCGGGCGCCAGAAATAGTAGTCGCGGTACGGATTATCGGTCGATTGGCGCGCCTGCTCGAACCAGCGATGCTCGTCGGAGGTGTGGTTGACGACGAGGTCGAGGATCAGCTTCATGCCACGCTCCTTGACCCCATCGAGCAGCCGGTCGAAATCGGCCATGGTGCCGAATTCGTCCATGATCGCCCGGTAGTTGCTGATGTCGTAGCCGTTGTCGGCATTGGGCGATTGGTACATCGGCCCGAGCCAGATCACGTCGATGCCGAGCTGCTGCAGATAGTCGAGCCGCTCGACGATGCCGGGAAGGTCGCCGATGCCGTCGCCGTTGCTGTCGTTGAAGCTGCGCGGATAGATCTCGTAGACGATGCTTTCTTTCCACCAGATACGGTCGAGATTGGGGGCAGGAGCAAGCAGAAGCATGGGGCGGGAGGGAGCGGGAAAGCAGAGTGCGGGGCGCCCACCCTACAAGGCGGGCGAAGTCCATCGCAACGGAGGGGGTGAGCCTTCAACGAAAACGCCCGACCGGAGGCGCCTCCAGCCGGGCCTGTGTGCATGGGGATCGGGGGGCGCCGTTACTGCCCGGCCTCGGCCAGCGATTGGAGCGCGTCGCTCATCTGCTGGAGGGTGGCATCGTGGCCGGTGAGGCCATGACGCCGCGCCAGGAACGACGGCTCGTTGTAGGCGATCTGCGTGGTGCCGGCGCTATCCTGGTAAACCAGCATCTTCTGCGGCAGATCGAGCGCCGCCGTGGGCTCGGATTGCATCAGCGGGGTGCCGAGCTGTGGGTTGCCGAAGACGATCAGGCGCGTCGGCGCGAGCTCCATACCGACGCGGGCGGCGTTGGCGGCATGGTCCAGCTCGGCGACGATGGACAGCGCATCGGTCCCCTCGATGGCCGACCTGATCTGGCGGTACGCGTCGTCGACGGAGCGGCTGCTCTCCATCACCGCGAGTCCGGCCCCCGCTTCCACCTCGGCGGCGCCGAGCACGGACGGGGCGGTGCCAGCCACCTGTTGCGCGAAGCGTTGCAGCGCCGTCGTCATCGTGTCGATCGTGCCAACGTCAGCGAGACTGTGGCGCTGGGCGAGGTACACTGGATCGTTGTAAAAGACGAGCGCTTCGGTGGGGGTGGCGCCGTAGACCAGCATCTTCTGCGGCAGGTCAATCCCCGCCTGCGGATTGGCCTGCATCAGCGGCGTGCCCAGCTGCGGGTTGCCGAACAGGGTGACGCGCATCGCCGGGAGCGACAGCTCGGTCTGTTGCGCGTTGGCCGCGTGGTCGATCTGCGCCACTACTGAGATGGCGTCGTTGGCCTGCAGGGCACTATCGAGGCGGCTGGCGGTGGCATCGTACGCTTGCACACTCTGTGCCGCTCCGATGCCAAGGCCCTGATCCGAACGGTCGGCGGTCGTATCATCGGTCGTGTCGGCGGGCTGCTCCGCGCAGCCGGCGAGGAGCAGCAGCACGGTGAGCAGGGCAGAGGCAGCACGTGTGCGGGTAGGCATGGTGTCGGGGGGCTTGTTGGAGGTAGCGATGAGACGGCGCACGAGCCAAGCCGAGGCGCGCACGACCGAACGACCAGATCAATCCGTATATTGCTTACGGGCGGGCAGGTTGCGTGGCTCACTCCGGTGAGCAACGCGGGTTGCTAAGCCGGCTGATTTCGATGGGCATCGTCTCTATCCGAAACGGGAAAATCGATTCAGCCTTTATCTTCTGGATTCCGGGATAACGACAGGGAGGCTTGCGATGGACACGGCAACAGAAGGGCGCCCGGACCGGGCGCTGGTGCTCTCGGGCGGCGGCTCGAAGGGCGCGTTTCAGCTGGGTGCGCTGGAGGTGCTCAACGAAAACGGATTCACATACGACTGCGTCGCGGGCGTCTCCGTCGGTGCGCTGAATGGGACGATGGTCGCCTGTGAGCGCCTGGACCGGCTCGGCCAGATCTGGCGGACGATCAAGCGGGACGATGTCTACCGGGGCCGTTGGCCGTGGGTGCTGTTCAATGTGCTGGCCGGGCGGAACGGCCTCTACGACAACACGCCGCTGTTAGAGCTGATCCGCCGCGAGGTCGACCCCGAATCAATCAACATCCCGCTGGAGGTGGGCGTCGTCAAGCTGGAGAGCGGAAACTACCTGCCGATTCGCCCGCAGAGCCCGCGCTTCGAGGAGCTCGTGTTCGCCTCGACGACGATCCCCGTCATCTGGCCGCCTCACGAGATCGGAGGCGAATCGTTTGTCGATGGCGGCTTGCGCAACATCACCCCGCTGGGCGACGTGATTAGGCACCATCCGCGGCGCATTGTCATCATTACCACCGAGCCGCGCGACAAGCCGCCCGCGTCGATGCGACCCTCGAACATCATCGACGTAGCCCAGCGGAGCCTCGCCATCCTGCTCGATGAGACGTTTCAGAACGATCTCCGCACGTTTCTGCGCATCAACCGGCTCGTGAAGCAGGCCGAGGAGGCAGGCGTGACGCTCCGCGACGCCAAGGGGCACCCCTACCGCTTTTATGAGCACCTGATCATCGAGCCCGAGGCGCCGCTGGGCTCCGGGCTTGACTTCGACCGGGTCCGGCTCAACGACTGGATCGCGCAGGGCCGCGCCGCGGCGGAGACGGCGCTGAAGGAGCAGGGGGCGTGGCCGGCGTAAAGCGGGATCTTCAAGTTATAACATATGTTAAACAACGCAAAATATGCGGGTATAAACGCTTGATTGGTCATGTCGGAAGCACTAAAAGTTCGCAAGGTGGGAAATTCGCTCGGTGTCATCCTCCCTCGCACCACGCTCGACGAACTCAACGTTGAGGAGGGGGATGAATTGTTCGTGGTGCACACGCCAGAGGGGCTGCGCCTCACGCCGTATGATCCGGATTTTGCCGATGCTGTGGAGGACGCCCGCGAGTTCATGCGCACGCATCGAAACGCGTTTCGCAAGCTGGCCGAGTAAGTCGGTGCCCCTATGAAACGCGAACCCTCGTGGCTATCGGAATCGCTGATTAGGGCGCTGCATGCGGAATCTCTGGATCGATTTGGCGGCACGTCCGGCATCCGGGATCAGGGACTATTAGAAAGCGCTCTTGGACGGCCGCGCAATCGGTTCGCGTACAGTGATCCATCCGTTCATGAGTTGGCCGCAGCCTATTGCTTCGGTATCATCCGCAATCATCCATTTGTGGACGGGAATAAGCGGGCAGGATTGCTTGCTGCGCGGGTTTTTCTTTTTCAAAATGGCCATCGTTTCATGCCCGATGAGCCCGAAATCGTGCAGGTCATCGAGGGGGTGGCCGCGGGTGAAGTTACCGAAGCCGAACTGGCGACATGGATCGAAAAATTTATAACTCCACGTTAACTGAGCCTGTCATGCGCTACCGATACTGGATCCTCGTCTTCTGCTTCATGCTGGCGGTAGCGCCCCTCGCCGCCCAACCCATCGCCCTCGTCGGTGGCACAGTCATCGATCCGGCGGAGGAGGCGCCGACCCCCAACGCCACCGTGCTGATCGAAGACGGTACGATCGCGGCCGTCGGCCCGGCAGATGAGATCGACGTCCCCGACGGCGCCACCGTCATGGACGTCAGCGGCAAGTACGTGATGCCGGGGCTGGTGGATGGGCACGTGCACTTCTTCCAGAGCGGCGGCCTCTACACGCGCCCCGACGTGATCGACCTGCGCAGCGCGCGGCCGTATGCCGAGGAGTTGGCGCGGATCAAAGAGCGGCTGCCGGATACGTTCGCCCGCTACCTGCGCAGCGGTATCACCTCGGTGGTGGACGTGGGCGGGCCCGAGTGGAACCTGCGGGTGCGGGCCATGGCCGATTCGATCCGGCAGGCGCCGACCGTTGTCGCCGCCGGGCCGCTCCTCTCCAGCGTGCAGCCTTCGGAGCTGACGACCGACGACCCGCCGATCCTCAAGGTCGACTCGCCCGAGCAGGCGCGGCAGATCGTCCGCGAGCAAATCGACGCCGGGTTCGACCTGATCAAGATCTGGTACATCGTGCGTCCCAATGAAACGCCTGCCGCGTTCCGCCCGGTGGTCGATGCGACGATCGACGAGGCGCACGCCGCGGGCACACGCGTTGCCGTCCACGCCACGCAGCTGGAGACGGCTCGCGCCGCCGTCGAGGCCGGGGCTGAGATCCTCGTCCACAGCGTCTTCGATCGCGCCGTCGACGATGCCTTCGTGCAGCTCCTGCGCGATAACGACGTCATCTACACGCCCACGCTGATGGTCAGCGAGCGCTACGGCGAAACCTTTGCACAGCAGCTCGACCTGACGATGGCCGAGCACCGCCTCGGGCAGAAAGACGTGATCGGATCGCTGTTCGACCTCCGCACGCTGCCGGATTCGCTCGTGCCCTCCTCGGCCCGCCAGCGGATGCAATCGGGCCAGCCGGTCGCTGCCGATTCGACGGCCATCCGCAATCTCAAGCGCCTGCACGACGCGGGCGTCACCCTCGCCGCGGGGACGGATGCGGGCAACATCGGATCGCCGCACGGGCCGGCGCTCGTGCGCGAGTTCGAGCTGATGCGCGCGGCCGGACTCACGCCGAAGGAGATCCTCGCGACGGCGACCATCGGCGGCGCCCGGCTGATGGGCCGCGACGACCTCGGGCGCCTCGCGCCGGGCATGCAGGCGGATCTGCTCGTGCTCAACGCGAATCCGCTGGAGGATCTGCACCGCGTGGTCGACCTCCATCGCGTCGTGAAGGACGGCGCCGTCATTGCGCCTGATTCGCTGATCGAGCGGACGCCGGAGGCCGCCGTTCAGCAGCAACTCAACGCGTACAACGCCCGCGACATCGAGGGCTTCCTGGACGCATTTGCCGACACGGTGGCGGTGTACAGCTATCCGAACCAGCTGCAATTTCGCGGCAAAGAGCGGATGCGCACCGGCTACAGCCGGCTGTTCGAGCAGGCAACGAATCTGCACGCCGAGATCACCAACCGCATCGTCCTCGGGCGTACGGTCATCGACCGCGAACGCGTTACGGGAATGTCGACGCAGGGGCCGGTTCGGGTGATTGCGGTCTATCAGGTCAACGCAGACGGACAGATCGCCCGCGTCGAGTTTATCCGCTAATGAGAGTCACGTGGAGGGCGGGTAGCGATAGATCCGCTTGTGTTCGTCCCACGCCGTCAGCGGCCAATCGCCGTCAGGCAGCGCCTCGTGCTTGCCAAGGATGAGCAGTCCGCCGGGCGCGAGCCGGTCCAGCAATCGGTGGAGGCAGGCGCGCTGCCCATCCGCGTCGAAATACGTGAAGACGAGATTGCGGCAGAGGATGAGGGGGAACGGTCCCTCCGGCATCGTTTTCCGGATGTCCTGCTGCCGCCAGTCGATGTGCCGCTTGTACGCCGGGCGGATGCAGTACGGCTCGGACTCGCGCGATTCCTCAATGCTGAATGCCCGGTCGATCCACGCTGTGGGCAGCTCTTTGAGTGTGCCCTGCGGATAGCAGCCGCGCCGCGCCCGCTCCAGCATGTGCGCCTGGGCATCGGTGGCGGTGATGTGCAGCGTGCATTCCGGCTCCTCCTCGCGCAGTTCGTGGTGCCCAATGATCTGCAGCGTGTAGGCTTCTTCGCCCGAGGCGCAGCCCGCACTCCAGATGCGGAGGACGGAGGCGCCGCGCTCGCGATTGCGGCGGAGCAGATTGGGGAGAAGGGGCTCGCGCAGGGCGTCGAACACGCCGCGGTCGCGATAGAAGCGAGAGATGGTGATGCGGCACATCGCATCAAGCCGGGCCCATTCATCGGGCTGGGCGTTGAGGTGGGCGCGGTAGGCGTCGAGGCTGTGCAGATCGAGCGCCTGCATCCGCCGGGCGATCCGCTTGCAGACCTGGCCGCGCACTTTCCGGAAGCCGTCCCAGCGCTTGCCGAGCTTCGGGAGGCACCACTGCAGAAAGTCGACGCAGATCTCGTCGTTCATCCGGCCGGATAACGGAGCGTGTGGGAGTGTGATCGTGCCGTAACGACCCCGATGATAAGGGCGCGACGGACTGACATGTAACAGATTATACTGTATATTCACAGAGGAAGTCCGATTGCAGAGAATGCAACCCCACGTTTTATTTCACAAACCCCATCCATACCTATGCGACATGTTACCACCCTCTTGCTGAGTGCATGCTTGCTTTTTGGCGTTGCCCATGTTGGATTCGCGCAGCAAACGGGAACGCTCACCGGACAGGTTACGGACACGGAGGGCGAGCCGCTGGTTGGCGCCAATGTGGTGCTGCGTGGCACGCAGCTGGGCACGGCCACGAGTAATGACGGCACCTACCGTATCAGTGGCATCCCGCCGGGCCAGTATGCTGTCGTGGTCACGTTCATCGGCTATCAGCGGCAATCGGTGACGGGCATACGCATCGGGGCCGGGCAGACGCTGGAGCGCGACTTCACGCTGCAGGAGGCGCCCATTCAGGGCGAAGGCGTGACCGTGACCGTCGGGTCGCGTGCCGGGCGCACCGCCGCCGATGAGTTGGCCGTGCCGGTCGATGTCTTCAGCACCGAGGATCTCGAAGTGACGGGCACAGCCGAGACAGGGCTGATCCTGCAACAGGTGTCGCCCTCGGTCAACTTCCCGCGCCAGACGGTGGCCGATGGGATGGACGCGCTGCGCCCCTTCTCGCTGCGCGGCCTCAGTCCCGATCATACGCTGGTGCTCATCAACGGCAAGCGGCGCCACAAATCGGCCCTCGTCAACCGGCTGGGTTCGGGCATCCAGAAAGGCTCCAGCACGGTCGACCTCAACGCCATTCCGGCCAGCGCCATCGAGCAGATTGAAGTGCTGCGCGACGGAGCGGCGGCCCAGTACGGCTCCGATGCGATCGCGGGCGTGGTCAACATCCAGCTGAAGGACGATCCGCTGCCCCTGGGGGTCTCGTACAAGCTGGGGGGGTACGTGACCGATGACTATTCGAACGATGGGACGACGCATGACATCAGCGCGTCGTACGGCGTTCCTCTCGGCGAAGAGGGGCACATCAACCTGTTCAGCGAGGTGCGCCTGCGCGACCCGACGAACCGCGCCGGCCCCGATCCGCGTGATCAGGTCGAAGAAGGCGACGGCGATGTCGTGCGCGACATGGACGGCGACGGGGTGAACGAGGTCGTCGATAAAAATAATCCTGTGGGCCAGCCCAACTTCCACTGGGGCGACGGCGAATCCGATAACTTTTACATCTGGACGGATAGTGCCCTGCCCATCAGTGAGAGTGCCGAGGTGTACGCCTTTGGCGGATACAGCTACCGCGACGCGCTCGGCCAGGGCTTCTACCGGCGCGCGCTGGGCGGTCGCAACTGGCCGCAGATTTACCCCATCGGGTTTCTGCCGGAGTTCGACATCAAGATCAACGACTACTCGGGCTCGGTCGGTCTGCGCGGCATGTTGGGAAGCTGGAATTACGACCTCAACGTGCAGACCGGCGCGAACGATTTCGAGTACAATATCACCAACTCGCTCAACGTAACGCTGGGTCCCAACTCGAACCAGACCGAGTTTTTTGCCGGAACGGTGGGCGTGCGGCAGTCGCATGCGATGCTCGATGTGAGCCGGACGTACGATGTGGGCTTTGCCGGTCCGCTCAACGTAGGCGCGGGTGCCATCGTCCGGCTGGATGAGTACGAGATTGAAGCGGGCGAAGAGGCCTCGTGGATCGACGGCCCCGTCAAAGAGAACCAGAATGGCGGACGCGCGGCGCCCGGTGCGCAGGTCTTTCCCGGCTTCCGGCCCGAGCAGGAGGTCGATGAGAGCCGCACCAACGTGGGTGCCTACCTCGACCTGGAGGCGGACGTGACGGAGCAGTTCTTTGTCAACCTGGCCGGGCGTTTTGAGAGCTACAGCGACTTCGGCGAGACGATCAACGGCAAGCTGGCCGTGCGTTTCCAGCCGCAGGAGGAGCTCATCTTCCGCGGTGCGGCGAGCACCGGCTTCCGCGCGCCGAATCTCGCGCAGCGCTACTTCTCGAAAGTCTCGACCACGTTCATCGATAACGTGCCGTTCGAAGTGGGCCTCTTCAACAATGAAAGCCAGGTCGCCGAGGCCCTGGGCGTGCCCGATCTCGAAGAGGAAACCTCCTTCAACCTCAGTGGCGGCATGGCCGTGAGTCCCACGCAGAGCTTCACCTTCACCGCCGATGTCTTCTTCGTCGACATCAACGACCGCATCATCCTCTCGGGCAATCTGGCCGGGGAGCAAATCGAAAACCTCGTATCGCAGTTCGGCGCGCAGCGCGTGCAGGTGTTTTCTAACGCCATCGATACGCGGACCTGGGGGCTCGACCTGACGGCGTCCTACCGCACGCTGATTGGCGACGACGCTTCCCTCACACTGAAGGCGGCGTTCAATGAGTCGCGTAACCGCCTCGTGAGCGATGTGCGCACGCCCGCGGCGCTGAGCCAGGACTTCGGTGAGAGCATTTTTGGGCGCGAAGCCCGGCTGGAGCTGGAGAAGGAGCGACCGGAGAATACGCTCAACCTGACGAGCACCTACGAGAAGGGACCCTTCAGTCTCACGCTCGGCGCCACGCGCTATGGCGAGGTGCTGGTGGCTGATGACACCGAGGTCGAAGACTTCCGCCTCTCCGAAGAGTGGATCGTCGATATGGTGGCCGGATACGAGGTCGTGCCGGATTACGTGACGCTCTCCGTGGGCGCGCGCAACCTGCTCGATAACTACCCGGATCTCACACCCGATGGCGAAAACTTCCTCGGCATCTTTCCCTTCTCGACGGCCTCGCCCTTCGGGTTCAATGGCCGCTATGTCTACACGAGTATGAGGGTCACCTTCTGATCCGCAACGGTCGTAGCGATTGCCTCGGGGGACTTCGGCGCGAGCTGGAGTCCCCCTTTTTATACGGAATCAAATTCCCAATGTCGGGGCCGTCCCCACGCCACGGGTAGAGATGCGCCGCTGGCGCGTCTCTACGGCATGAACGGAATCTGTATCTCACGAAGTATGGTGACATCATGAGAGGGAATGAGTATCATGGGCGGATGGGCGAGGGGAGCGGAACGGCGCTACTCTGCCTGCAGATCGGGTAGATGCTCCAGCAGCCGGTCGTTGAAGTCGGTAAGGTTGAAGGCGTGAAAATAGCGCAGGATGGCTGTTTTGACGCGCCAGGTGACGAACGCCTCGGCACCGCGGAAGGGGGCAACGTTCGCGTACAGCGTCTCCCGAGCGGTCTCGACTGCCGGATCGGTCCACACGTAGCGGCTGCCGGTTTCGACGAGCCATTCTTGTCGCTCTGGCGCCAGTTCGTCGAACGCCAGCTCCGACTCCTCGGGGTGCCGCCACTTTTTCCAGCGTCCGCTGTCGACGACCGCCGTCCGCAGCGCCTCCTTGAAACCGGAGTCGCGCCCGACGCGCTGCTCCAGTGTCACCAGATCCATCAACGCAGCGTACTCAGCAGCCGAGAGGCCCGGGCCCACATTCGCGCCGCCCATCCCGCTGAGCGGGTACGCCTCCGGATGCGCCACGTCGTCGGTGTAGTGCCCTTTAATGAGCGCGCCGATGCGCTTAGCGTGCGTGGTGAGCTGCTCGGCGCGCACGGCGTTGAAGTGCTCGGTGTCGAGCCGCGTGCCCACGTCGCCGACGACGAAGCTCGGCTGCGGGAGATCGTGGCGGTCGAGCGCGGCTTCAAGCTGATCCAGAAAGGCGGTGAACCGCTCGGTCGTCTGCAATCCGCCGCCGACTTCCTCGGTGCCCACCTCGTAGGCCAGCGGGCCGCGCCCCTGCTGGTTCCGGTACGCTTCGGCGTGGTCGAGAAGCTCCACCGTGCGGGCGACGATGTCCTCCACGGGGACGGGGGTGCCGGGCGGCAGGCGGAGGTCGACCGTTGGGTCGAGGTGCAGCAGCTCGTAGCCGGCGTCGATGCAGGCGTCGAGCGAGCGGGTCACCTCAGCGAGCGTTTCGTCGTACGGCAGATCGGCCTCGGCATGGGCGTCTTTCTTCCACGGCCCGCCGTGGTCGAGCCCGAGGATGACGGGCACGTCTACGCCAAGGCGCGCGGTCTCATCGGCGACGAAATCGGCGAGATCGGCGGGCGTCCATCCGGTGTATCCGCCGTCGCGATCCACCTGATTCAGCGTGGCAGCGTAGAGGAGCGGCGCGTTCGCCTCCTGCGCGGCCAGGAGCGCCGCCCGCGTCACCGTCTCCGAGTTCGGGCAGATGGCCAGCAGCGTATGCCGACCCGTGGCGCCAGGCGCGTCGGCGAGCGGCCCGGCCAGCAGCTGTACGATAATGTCGACCAGCGGACGGCCCGCCGCTGCACGGCGGATGCGTTCAGCCGTTGAGGAATCGGCGACAGGCATGAGGCGGGGGAAGAAAGATGAAGGCAGTATCACGATGAAACCGAATGGGCGGCCCCCAAGGTTTCGTGGTGGCGAGCCGAAACACCGGCTGAGTCCCGAGAGTTTGTGCATCGGTTCGTTTCCCGCTTGTTATATCATGTCGCCTCTCATGTCCAATCCCTCCGCTCTCCTCGGCCGTTTGGTCGCCGTGCTCGCAGGCGTCGGCCTCGGCGTGCTGCTTATCACGGCGTGGGGGCCGGACGATGTGCGCATCCTTGCCGATCCGCCGGCCATCGACACCACTGGCAGCGACGCGACCATGCGCGCTCCCGACTTCCGCCGCCCCACGATGCGCGGCGGCCCATTCCAGCTGTCCGAGCAGCGCGGCACCGTCGTCGTGCTCAACTTCTGGGCCACGTGGTGCGCGCCCTGCCGCAAGGAGATTCCCGATTTTATCGAGTTGCAGGACGAGTTCGCGGATGACGTTCAGTTCGTCGGCATCTCGCTCGATGAGGGCGGCTTCGAGGTCGTGCGCCCCTACGCCGAAGAGATGGACATCAACTATCCGCTCATCATCGACGACGGCACCATCGCCCGCCAGTACGGCGGCGTGCCCACCGTGCCGACGACGTTCGTCGTAGGCCCCGACGGCGTTATCGAGGGCTACGCGCCTGGATTGCTGACGGAGGATATGCTGCGCCCCGAACTCAAGAAGCTGATCGCCGATGAGTAGCCCTTCTCCCGATGCGCCCGCCACGCCCTCGTGGGCCGCGCGGATCGGGCGCTTCGTCAAAGACTACTGGCACTGGGCGCTGCTTCTGGGCGTCGCCTTTTACGTGTTTCGGACGGCGTATCCCGACATCGACGTGTCCACGCCCCTCCGCCCGGCGCCCGATTTTGCAGCGGCGACGCTCGACGGCGGCACGTTCCGGCTGTCCGAGCAGCGCGGCACGATCGTGGTGCTCAACGTGTGGGCCACGTGGTGCCCGCCGTGCCGCGTTGAGATCCCCGGCTTCATCGACCTGCAGCGCGAGTTTGCCGATCGCGGCGTGCAGTTCGTGGGGCTGGCCGTCGACGAGGGCGGCGTCGAGAGCGTCCGCTCATACGCCGAGGACAAGGGCATGAATTACCCGCAGGTGGATGGGCGGCGGGCCGTGCGCAAATATCCCGGCGACGCCATCCCGCGCACCTACCTCATCGACCGGCAGGGACGCATCCGCTACGAACACACCGGCGTATTGATGGAGGGGGCGCTCCGTAATGCACTGGAGGAGCTCACGGCGGCGGCCGAGTGAGCGCGCGTGGAACAGCCGCGTCGGCGCCTTGGTAGCAGCCGCGTCCCTCTCCTGTGGTCTTGATCACGCGCTCGTCCCCCGTCGTGGAGTTTCTGAACCCGTTGATGCTGTTTGGGCTGGCGGCGGCCGCGCTGCCGCTACTGGTGCACCTGTTCAACCTGCGGCGCCCGAAGACGGTCGACTTTAGCTCGCTGACGTTTCTGCAGTCGTTAGAGAAGTCGACCATGCAGCGGGTGCGCGTGAAGCAGTGGCTGCTGCTGGCGCTGCGCATGCTGGCGATTGCGGCGCTCGTGCTGGCGTTCGCACGGCCCACGCTCACGGGTGACCTGGCGGGTACCGTGGGATCAGCGCGGACGGCCTGGGGGATCGTCGTCGACAACTCGCTCTCGATGACGCTGCGCGATGGCCAGGGCGGCTACCTCGAACAGGCCAAGAATCTGGCGACGGGTCTGACGGAACCTGTCGATGCCAACGATGCGCTGTTTTTGCTGACGACGGGCCGCGCCGCATCGAGCACTCCGACGCCGTACGAGAGCCGCAGTGCGCTACGCGACGCCATCGGCGCGGTCGAGCCACAGCCGGGTGGTGCCACTCTCGCCCGAAGTGTAGCCGAAGCCGCCGACGCGCTGCAAGCCGCCGATCCGATCAACAAAGAAATCTACGTCTTCACCGACGCGCAGCAGTCCACCCTGGCCGATTCGCTGGCGGCGTCGCTGCCGGATAACATCGGGGTGACGCTGGTGCCCGTCGGCACGCGTGAGCACGCCAACGTGGCCGTGACCGACGTGCAGGTGACGAGCCGCATCGTCGAAGTCGGGCAACCCGTACAGATGACAGCGACGCTCGTCAACTACAGCTCTGAGCCGATGAACGGCTACGTGGCGAGCGTTTTCGTGCAGGGCGAACGGGTAGCGCAGGCGACGACCACGCTGGAGCCCGGCGTGGAGACGACCGTCGAGTTTACCGCCACGCCGCAGCAGCGCGGCTGGTTGGTGGGCGCCGTCGAGATTGAGGACGATGCGTTTGCGTACGATAACACGCGCTACTTCACGCTGCACGTGCCCCGCGAGCGCGAGCTACTCGTCGTTCGGGGCGAGGAGCAGTCGACCGAGTACCTCGACCTGGCACTCTCGCCCGAGCTGGTGCAGGGCCGTCTCGCCTTCCGCGCCACGACCATCCCCGAGAGCGAGTTGGCAGCTACGTCGCTGGGCGCGTACGACGCCGTGGCGCTCGTGGGGCCGGCGTCGCTGTCGAGCGGCGAGGTCAACACGCTGGCCCGATACGTCGAATCGGGCGGGGGGCTGCTCTTTTTTCCCAGCAGCCGTGCCCAATCCAGTGACTACAACGCCCTGTTTGAGCAGCTGGGCGGTGGCACGTTCAGCGGCTTCAGCGGATCGATCGAAGGCTCGCGCTCGATCGCATCATTCGAGCAGGTCGATCTGGAGCATCCGCTCTTTCAGGGCATCTTTGGGCCGGCGCAGGACCCGTCCGAAGCGCAGGTAGAGAGTCCCGACATTTACTTTGCGATGAACTACTCGCCAAGTGGCGGGGCGTCGCAGACGCTCATTGAGCTCTCGAACGGGTTCCCGTTTCTGCACGAGCTGCGATACGGCAGCGGCGTCGCGCTCCTCTCGGCCGTAGCGCCGACCCCGCAGTGGAGCGATCTGCCGGTACGCGGACTGTTTATCCCGCTGCTCTACCGCTCGGTGTACTACCTCTCGGCGGGCGAGTCGGTCGCGGGGGAGCAGATGACCGTCGGGCGCCCCGGCGAGTTGCGGATTACGGGTGCCCCCGATGCCGGGCCGCTTCGCCTGATCGGTCCCGATGGCACCGAACACACGCCCGAGCAGCGCAACCTCTTTGGGGCCCAGCTGGTGCAGACGAGCGCGGCCCTGCGCACGCCCGGCATCTATGATGTGCGTGTGGGGGAGGAGATCGTGCGCCGGGTCGCCTTCAATATCGATCCGCGCGAGAGCGATCCGCGCGCCGCTGCGCCAGAGGAAGCCGCCCAGCAACTGGGAGCCGCACTTGGGGCCGAGGTGCGCGTGCTGGAAGCCAGCGAAACCGGATCCGCACCCCCCATCGCCGAAGCGCTCCAACAGCGCCGTATGGGCACCGAAATCTGGAACGTCTTTCTGCTGCTGGCGTTGGGTTTTCTCGTAGCCGAGATGGTAGTGGCGCGCCAGTGGACGCCCGAAGCCGCGACCGCGTGATCGCGGGTGTGAGCGCGGGTATCCCGCCGCTGCTCTATCGCATGAGCTTGAACTTGTAGGCGGTGTCCCGATGCCTGCTTTCACCGATGTGTTGCCCGTCTTGCACCTCACGCTGCTCACCGCGTTCGTCGGCGTTGCCTCGGTGTTCATGCTCAGTGCGCTCATCAGCTACTTGCGCGTCCGGCGCCCCCTGATGGCCTGGCGCCGGGGTCGCCTCCGCGGCTTTCCCCTCGGCCCGGCGCTGTTCACGACGGCGGTTTCATCGGGGCTGTTGTATGCGTGGTGGACGGGCTCCCCGGTTGAGCCGAGCCTGCTCATTGGCTATCCGGCAGGGGGGGTGTTCTGGTGCATCGGGGCGGCCGTGTCGCGCTCCATCCTCGTGACGCACTACGGCGTAATCTACGATATCAACCGCATCAGCCGGGCGGTCGCATGGGGCCAGATCGTCGATTATTTCGCAGTCGAAGACGAAGGGGCGCGCCGCTACGTGTTTCTCTATCAGAATACGGAGGCGGATGAGCGCGGCCGGTTTGAGCTCCGCGTCCCGGCCGATCAGGTCGACGATTTTCAGTCCATCGTAGCTGCCAAGCTGGATGCGCGCTTCGCCCACGCGAAGCAGCGCACCTACGATACGAAGCCGCTCGAAGAGTAGTAGCACAGCATCCTGTCGCGCCCGGCTTGGGACGGCGCAGCAGGCGGCTGGCGTGCAACACGGTCGGTGGAAATAGGTACAAGAACTGCATCGAGACCGGGCCTCACCCCCGGTGGTTCACCGCCGCATTCTTTCTCAGCAATCGGTACACGACTTTTGTACACCCCGGAGGATTCTACGCCTGAGTCGGCGATCATCGTGGGCGTGATTACGCCCGACACCTCGCGCTGGGACGTGCGCGATCACCTGAATGAACTCGAGCAACTGGCGCGCACCGCTGGCGCCGAAGTGACCGACCGCGTCACGCAGTCGCTGATGAGCATCAACCCCGCGACGTTTATCGGGTCGGGGAAGGTCAAGGAGATCAAGCGGTTGGCCGCCGAGCGCGGCTCGGACCTCGTGATCTTCGACGACGACCTCTCGCCTGTGCAGGTGCGCAACATCGAACAACAGCTCGGATGCAAGCTGCTCGATCGTTCCGGCCTGATCCTCGACATCTTTGCCAACCGGGCGCAGACGGCAGCGGCGAAAACGCAAGTGGAGCTTGCCCAGCTGCAGTACTTGCGCCCGCGATTGACGCGGCGGTGGACCCACCTCTCCCGGCAGGAGGGCGGCATCGGCACGAAGGGCCCCGGTGAAACACAGATCGAGACCGACCGGCGGCTCATCGACAAGCGCATCTCGGCGCTGAAAGACAAGCTGGAAAAGATCGATCAGCAGCGCACCACCCAGCGCAAAGGCCGCTCGAAGCATCAGCGCGTTTCGTTCGTCGGCTACACGAACGCCGGCAAATCCACCCTGATGAACGCGCTCACGGATGAGAGCATGCTGGCCGAAGACCGCCTCTTCGCCACGCTCGACTCCACCACGCGTAGCCTGATGCTCGACGATAGCCAGAAGGTGCTCGTCTCCGATACGGTCGGGTTCATTCGCAAGCTACCGCACCGGCTCATCGAGAGTTTCAAGAGCACGCTCGACGAGGTGCGCGAGAGCGACGTGCTCGTCCACGTGGTCGATGTGACCCACCCGCGCTTCGAAGACCACATGGATGTCGTCGGCGAAACCCTGCACGAGTTGGACGCCGAGGACAAACCGATCCTCACAGTGTTTAATAAAGTGGACGCGATTGGGGAGCCCAAGCATCTCGAAGCCCTCCGCCGGGAGCATCCCGACGCGGCATTTGTGTCCGCCCTGCGCGGTATTGGGCTGCAGGGGCTGAAGGATAAGCTGCTGGCGCTCATCGAAAAAGACTTCGTGGAACGGGTGGCATACGTACCCGTGACTGAGCCGAAAGCTATCTCCTCCATCCACCGGTTGGCCGATGTTGTAGATGAAGATTACATGTACGCCGAAAATGGCGAAAACGGATCGAGCCCGCAGGCCGTGGCGCGCATGCAGTTCCGCGTATCGAAGCGAGACGAGAAGCGCATCGGGGAGTTGTTGCAGGATTTTGCAGAACTCCGCCCTGTCCTTCAAGATTAAAGGCGCACCCCCCGGACAGCCGGCCCGAAGCGGTAACGGCAGATGACAATCTGCCACCCATGAGTAGCCCGGCACAGCCCTTGCACGATCTTGAGGCGGACGGTTATTCTCTCGAATAGCCCTGCCCTCGCGTAACGCAGGCCCCCACTGCCATGAAAGTTCAGGACGTACTTAATACTTCGATCCCCGCTCTGAAAGAGCACGACACTGTCGAGGACGCCCTCGGACTGATCATGGAGTGGCGCGTGCGCCATCTTCCGGTCATCAACGAGGCGGAGCAGCTCGTCGGCATCGTATCCGAGGAGCAGTTGATGGATGCGCCGAGCGCTGATGCAATCATCGCCAACCTGGTGCGTCCGAATCCGGTGAGCACCCATCCGGATGAGCACGTCTTCGACGCGGCCAAGATCATGGTGCAGCACGACCTGACGACGCTCCCGATCACGGTGGGTAATGATCTGCAATACGTGGGGCTCGTGCGGCGCCACGATATCTTCGAGGAGTTCGCGCAGATGCTCGCCACGCAGGAGCCGGGTGCCATCCTGGCCTTGGAGGTCGCGCCACGAGATTACGCGCTGGCCAAGCTGGTCCACGTCATCGAGCAGAACGGCGCTAAAGTGCGCGCGGTGGCATCGGAATCCGCCGAAGACTCCGACAAGCTTCGGGTGACGATCAAGCTCAATATCACCGATACCACGCGCATCCGCCACGTGCTGGAGCACAACGACTACCGCGTGATCGCCTCCTTCGGCGAAGACAAGGAGGAGATGCACGAGCGCGCGAAAGAGTTTATGCGCTATCTGGAGGTGTAAGCGCCGTTCGGATGTCGGCGGATCCTGTGCATCCGCCTGCTGATCGGTGCCCTGCGCTGAATATGATGGTCCCCTTTCTATGACGCCTCCTCCCGACGATGAGACGCCGGGTGTGGCCGCCGTCCTCCAATCGATGACACTCATGGCCACGCTCTCCACCGCCGCCGACGTGCACCACGCCGTCCGGGAGCGCCGCGCCGGGCGCGACCCCTCGGCCCAGGAGCCTTCCGACGTCGCCGCGCCTCGTCTTAAAGCAGCGGCGGCTACGCTGCAAGATCTTCTCATGCAGCTTCTGCTCAACCATGCCACCCTGCGTTACCGCTCTGATGAACACCTCGCCGCGGTCGTGCGGCACTTCGACGAACGGATGAAAGTGCAGCGGGTGTCTCGGCTCGTACAGGAAGTCCATCAGCGGCTCCTGAGTCTCTATCCCGCCGTCTCCGAGGAGCTGGTCGAAGAAGCCCGTATCGTGCTGCGCCGCAGCGAGGCGTTGATCGACAGCGAGGGCGAGACATTTGGCGTGCTCATCGGGCCGTTTCTGGACCGCGCGCTGGGCCTCGTCACGTGGATCCGCCATGAGGTGGCGTAGGGACCTTTCGGGCCCGATTCCTGGACCGATTTCCTGGCCGGGATGGGCCACAGCCTCACGCTGTTTTAGCAGAACAGCCACGCCGCCTCTGTGTTACAATATAGATACGCATAACACCATCCGTCTCGCGCACGTCAACGCGCCGGAGACACGGCATCTATCACGGGATCCAACCACCATGAGTACAGATCAACAACCGCTGCCGGAAAAGCCGCTGCCGGAAAGCATCTACGCAGCCGAAAACATTCAGGTGCTCGAAGGCCTCGAGGCTGTTCGCAAGCGCCCCGCCATGTACATCGGCGACCTGGGCATCCGCGGGCTGCACCATCTCGTCTACGAGGTGCTCGACAACTCGATCGACGAGGCGCTCGCGGGCCACTGCGACGACATCGAAGTCACCATCAACGAGGACGGCTCGGTCACCATCGCTGATAACGGCCGCGGCATCCCGGTCGACCAGCACCCGACGGAGGATCGCTCGGCGCTGGAGGTGGTGATGACGGTGCTCCATGCGGGCGGTAAGTTCGACAAGAAAAGCTACAAGGTCTCGGGCGGATTGCACGGCGTTGGCGTTTCCTGCGTGAATGCGCTCTCCGAGAGGTTCATCGCCAACGTGCGGCGCGACGGATCGCTCTGGCGGCAGGAATACAAGTATGGCCAGCCCGTCACGCACGTCAACGAAATCCGTCCGCTGCGCGACGACGAAGAGACGGGCACGACGATCCAGTTCTGGCCCGATACCTCCATCTTTAAGGTCACTGAGTTCCGGTTCGAGACGCTCTCCGACCGGCTCCGCGAGTTGGCCTACCTGAACCGTGGCATCACCATTGCGCTGGAGGATGTGCGCGAGGAGGACGAGGAGCTGCAGTGTGAGGAGTACCACTTCGAGGGCGGCATCATCGAGTTCGTCGAGTACCTCGACGAGGCGCGTGAGCCGATCATGGAGGACACCATTTACATCGCCGACGAAGACGCCGAGGTGCCCGTCGAGCTGGCGATGCGCTGGAATGACAGCTACAACGAAAACGTCCTCTCCTTCGTCAACAACATCAACACGCACGAGGGCGGGACGCACGTTTCCGGCTTCCGCCGCGCGTTGACGCGCACGCTCAAGAATTACGCGCAGCAGAACGGCCTGCTCAAAAACGTCAAGTTCGACCTCACGGGCGATGACTTCCGTGAAGGGCTGACGGCGGTGCTCTCTATCAAGGTGGCCGAGCCGCAATTCGAGGGGCAGACGAAGACGAAGCTGGGCAACAGCGAGGTGCAGGGCGCCGTCGAATCGCTCGTGGGCACCGAGCTGGGCAAGTGGCTCGAAGATCACCCCAACGAGGCCGAGCGTATTATCAGCAAGGTGGTGACGGCCGCGCAGGCCCGCGCCGCGGCGCGCAAGGCCCGCGAGCTGGTCCAGCGCAAAAACGCCTTCTCGGGCGGCGGCCTCCCCGGCAAGCTGGCCGACTGCTCCAGCCGCGACCCGCAAGAGAGCGAACTGTACCTCGTTGAGGGCGACTCGGCCGGCGGGTCAGCGAAGCAGGCGCGCGACCGCCACTTTCAGGCGATCCTGCCGCTGCGCGGAAAGATCCTGAATGTCGAGAAAGCGCGGCTCGATCGCATCCTCGAAAACAACGAAATCAAGAACATCGTCACGGCGCTGGGCACTGGCCTCACCTCCACCGAAGAGGAGTTCGATCTCAGCCGCCTCCGCTATCACAAGATCGTGATGATGACGGATGCCGACGTGGATGGCGCCCACATCCGGACGCTGCTGCTCACGTTCTTTTACCGGCAGCTGCGCCCGCTCATCGAGAAGGGCTACATCTACATCGCCTTGCCGCCGCTCTACCGGGTCAAGCACGGCCGGAATGAGGAATATTGCTGGTCGGATGACGAGATGCGCCGGCTGATGCGCGAGTGGCGCGAGCAGGGCAAAAAGCCGAGCCTGCAGCGCTACAAGGGCCTCGGCGAGATGAATCCCGAGCAGCTCTGGACGACCACGATGGACCCCGAAACGCGGATGCTCCAGCAGGTGGCCATCGAAGACGCCGCCGCGGCCGATCGCACATTCTCCACGCTGATGGGCGGCTCCGTCGAACCCCGTCGCAAATTCATCGAGCGGAACGCCAAGTACGCCACGATTGACACCTAAGTTGAGTGGATGAGAGGAAGGGGGGAGGAGCAAAAGACCGCTTTTCCACTCTTCCATACGTCCATTCTTCCTTTCGAGTCATGCTCGATCTCTCCATCGTCGTCCCCGTTTACGAGGAAGCCGCCTCGCTGCCCGAGTTGGCCGAGCGCATCCGGGCGGCGTGTACGGATGTGGACTTTGAGGTCTGGCTGATCGACGATGGCTCGCGCGACGATTCGTGGGCGGTCATACAGGAGCTGCACGAGGCCGATCCGCGCTTCGCGGGACTCCGGTTTCAGCGCAACTACGGCAAATCCGCCGCGCTGGCGGTGGGCTTCGAGCACGTCCACGGCCGCTACGTCGTCACGATGGACGCCGATCTGCAGGACGACCCGGCGGAGATCCCGGCGATGATTGAGCTGCTGGAAGCCGGGCACGATCTCGTCAGCGGATGGAAGCGCCGCCGTCACGATCCGCTCTCGAAGACGATCCCGAGCCGCTTCTTCAACTTCGTGACGCGCGTGGTGTCGGGCATCGATATTCACGACTTCAATTGCGGGCTGAAGGCGTATCGGCGCGAGGTCGTCAAAAGCATCGACGTGTATGGCGAGCTGCACCGCTACATCCCGCTGCTGGCAAAGTGGGAGGGCTTCGACCGGATCACCGAGAAGCCGGTGCAACACCACCCGCGCAAGCACGGCGAAACGAAGTTCGGCGTGGAGCGCTTCGTTCGCGGATTTCTCGACTTCGTCTCCGTGCTGTTCCTGACGCGCTTCGCCGCCCGCCCGATGCACTTTTTTGGCGGCATCGGGACCGTTTCGTTCGTGGTTGGGCTCGTCATCACCGTGTGGCTGACGGTGGAGAAGCTCGCCTTCGGCGCCAATCTGAGCGATCGTCCGCTGCTGTTGCTCGGCGCGCTCTGCATTCTCTTCGGCGCGCAGATGTTCACCACCGGGCTGCTGGGCGAGATGATCGTGAAGCCGCGCATGGAGAGCACGGCCTCGTACACGGTGGCCGAGACGGTCGCGCCACGCACCGAGGCGGTGGGCTCGTATCAGCAGTAGCGGCAGCAACAGCCCGGTTGCCCACCCGTTGTAGCACGCGTTGTCTTTCGATCACCCACCCCTTCCGCCATGAAGCAGCGATCCCTCGGCGACTTCGATCTCACGGTTTCGGCACTGGGCCTTGGTTGCATGGGCATGTCCGAGTTTTACGGCACGGCCGACGAGCAGCAGTCCATCGACACGATCCACCGCGCGCTCGATCTGGGCATCACGTTCTTCGACACGGCCGACATGTACGGCCCGTTCACGAACGAGAAACTGGTCGGAAAAGCGCTGCGCCCGCACCGCCGCAATGTGACGATCGCCACCAAGTTCGGCATCATGCGGAATGAGGACGGCGAGGCGCTGGGCATCAACGGGCGGCCTGAATACGTGCACGAGGCGTGCGAGGCATCGCTGCGGCGCCTCGGCATCGACACCATCGACCTGTACTACCTGCACCGCGTCGATCCGGAGGTGCCCATCGAAGAAACCGTCGGCGCGATGAGTGAGCTCGTCGCCGCCGGGAAGGTGCGCTATCTCGGCCTTTCGGAAGCAGCCGCCGACACGCTCCGCCGCGCGAACCGCGAGCATCCGATCACCGCGCTGCAGACGGAGTACTCGCTCTGGAGCCGCGATCCGGAAGACGAAATTTTACCGGCGTGCCGCGAACTGGACATCGGCTTCGTGCCGTACAGTCCGCTGGGCCGCGGCTTTCTGACGGGCCGCTTCCAGTCGCCCGACGATCTGCCGGAGGACGACTGGCGCCGCCACAATCCGCGCTTTCAGGGCGCAAACTTTCAGAAGAACCTGCATCTCGTCGACGAAGTGAAGCGCCTCGCCGGCGAGAAGGGCGTGACGCCGGCGCAGCTGGCGCTCGCGTGGGTGCTGGCGCAGGGCGACGACATCGTGCCGATTCCGGGCACGACGGATCCGCAGCATCTGGAGGAAAATGCGGCCGCGCTGGAGGTCAGCTTCAGCGACCGGGAGCTGAAACGCATCGACGAGATCGCGCCCCAGGGCGCTGCCGCGGGCGACCGGTATCCGGATATGAGTTCGGTGAATCGGTAAAGGGCTCGCTGACGCTCGCGGTCATTTGTTCGCTTCGCTCACGTCAATGGTCATTCGTCACTGGTCCATGCTCGATAGACTGCCAAATGGCCAGTGACCAATGACTCGAACGTAGCGGGTCTACTGAACCAGTGAGGTATGACACCAGCCCCCAATACCACAGGAGAAGAAGGAGCCTCCCGGCGCATTGCCGTCGTGGGGCCGGCGCATCCGTACCGGGGCGGCATTGCGCACTTCAACGAGATGACGATGCGCGGACTGGCCGCACGCGGGCACGACATCCGCGCGATCACGTTCACGCGCCAGTATCCCGAGGCGCTGTTCCCGGGCCGCACGCAGTTTGCTGAGGGACCGCCCCCCGAGGGCGTTCCCCGCGCCGAGCGCTGCATCGACACGCTCAATCCGCTCACGTGGTGGCGCACCGCCCGCCGCATCGAGCAGATGGCACCCGACGCCGTGTGCTTCCAGTTCTGGATGCCGTTCTTCGCGCCCGCGTACGGCGTCATCGCCCGATGGATGCGCCGGAAAGGGGCGCGCATCCTGTCGATTGTGCACAACGCGCTGCCCCACGAGCGGCACCTGGGCGACAAAGCGTTCGGGCGCTTTTTCCTGCGGGCGGGTGACGGCTTCGTCGTGATGTCGGATGCCGTGGCGTCGGATCTGCGTCCACTGCGGCGGGAGTCGTCCGGGGTGCGGCGCATCGAGCATCCGCTGTACACGCGCTTCGGCGAGGCGGTGCCGCGCGAAGAAGCGCGAGCGAGGTTGGACCTCCCGCCCGAGGCGCCGGTGATGCTCTTCTTCGGCTTCGTGCGCGAGTACAAGGGCCTGCATGTGCTGCTGGAGGCGCTGCCACAGATCGCCGCTCATCTGCCGCCCATCCGGCTCGTCGTCGCCGGCGAGTTTTACGACGAGCCGGAGCGGTACACGTCCATCATCGAGCAGCACGGGCTGGAGGACCGCGTCATCATCCACGACCGCTACATTCCGGGCGACGACGTGCCGCTCTTTTTCTCGGCGGCCGATGTGGTGGCGCAGCCGTACGTCTCGGCCACGCAGAGCGGCGTCGCGCAGATCGCGTTCCACTTCGACACGCCCGTCGTCGTCACCGATGTGGGCGGACTGGCCGAGGTCGTGCCACACGAAAAAGCCGGCCTCGTCGTTCCGCCCGAAAATCCGCACGCGCTGGCGCAGGCACTCGTCCGCTTCTTCGCCGAGGGGATGCGCGACGACCTCGCCGCCGGCGTCCGTCAGCAAAAGCACAAATATCATCCAGATCGCCTCTACGACGCGATTGAGTCGCTCCTGTGAAGTCTGCGCGGAAGGGCGGCTGGGCGTTTGGGAGTTCATCGGATACGTTTTACCTTCTAAATCGCCCCTGCGCCCACACACTCACGCGTCGCACCCCGATGCAATACGACCCCATCAAAGACCGGATTGGCCAGTTCGTCAGCCGCTATCCGGCGCTGCAGCGGCTCTTTTACGGCCTGCTGAACCTGCTCTTTCTGCGCGCGTGGTACGTCCGCCGCGAAGTGCGGCGCCTGTTGGAGGCCAAGCCGGACGACCGGTCCATCGATGTGCTCGATGCGGGCACCGGCTTCGGGCAGTACGCCTATTTCATCGTGCGGAATTTCCCGCAGGCGCGCGTGGACGCCGTCGACGTGAAGCAGGACTACCTCGACCGCGCCCAGCGCTTTCTCGACCGCACGCCCTACGCCGACCGGGTGACGTGGGCGTGGGACGATCTGACAGCGTTGGAGACCGAGGGGCCGTACGACCTGATTCTTTCGGTCGACGTGATGGAGCACATCGAAGCCGATCGCGCCGTCTTCCGCAACTTCGCCCGTGTGCTGCGGCCGGGCGGGCACGTCGTCATCAACACGCCCTCCGATCAGGGCGGCTCCGACGTGGCGGACGAGGCCGACGAGAGCTTCATCGGCGAGCACGTGCGCGACGGCTACAACATGCAGGACCTCGGACACAAGCTGCGTGATGCCGGACTGGAGCCGGTCAAGAGCCTCTACACGTACGGCGAGTACGGCTCGACGGCGTGGCGCTGGCTCATCAAACGGCCCATGCAGATGCTCGGTGCCACGTGGGCGGCGCTGGTCGTGCTTCCGCTGTACTACATTGCTGCCCTGCCCATCGGGTTGTACCTTAATGCAAAAGACATGGAGGATACGAACGAAACAGGGACGGGCCTGCTCGTCATCGCGCAGAAGCCGGCTTCCGGGGAATGATGGGGCGCCAACGCCTGCACTGGCGCAGATGTGCGCAGGCGTTGGCTTCGGATCATAACCGGGCGGGCCTATGTTGAGCCTGCGGGAGACCGCTTCGTTTTGAGCCCCTTGACATCACGCTTCCTCACTCGATCCCCAGGACCGTCATGACTGTTGACAGCATCATGAGCTGCGAGGTCATCACCATCGCGCCCGACAAGGCGCTGATGGAGATCCGCGAGCTATTTCACCAGGGCGGCTTCCATCATCTGCTCGTTGTGGATGATGGCGAACTCGTTGGCGTCATCTCCGACCGCGACGTGCTGCAGGCCTTGAGCCCGTTCCTCAACACGCTGTCCGAGGAGCATCGCGATGTCCGTACGCTCAGCCGCTCGGCCCACGAAATCATGCGTGCGGAGCCGATCACGGTGCAGGCGGATACGCCCATTACGGAGGCGGCGGCTACGCTGCTCGACCACTCCATCTCCTGCCTGCCCGTGCTGTCCGAATCGGGAGCGTTGGAGGGCATCGTCACATCGAAAGATATCCTGCAGCACTTCATCGATGTGGACCGGCAGGAGGACGGTTGAGGAGCGGACGTACAATCTGGTTTTATCGTCAAGACGCATAGGCACGTGCACACGAAATACATTTTTGTCACCGGCGGGGTGACGTCGTCGCTCGGAAAGGGGATTTTTAGCGCATCGCTTGGCCGGTTGCTGGAAGCGCGGGGATTGCGCGTCACCATCCAGAAATTCGACCCGTACATCAACGTCGATCCGGGAACGATGAACCCGTACGAGCACGGCGAGGTGTACGTGACGAACGACGGCGCCGAGACGGACCTCGACCTCGGCCATTATGAGCGCTTCCTTGGCCGGTCGACGAGCCAGGCCAACAACGTGACGACGGGGCGCGTCTACCTCGAAGTGATCACCAAGGAGCGCGAAGGGGCCTACCTCGGCAAGACGGTGCAGGTCGTCCCGCACATCATCGACGAGATCAAGCACTGGATGCTGAAGCTCGGCGAGACGGGCGATTACGACGTCGTCATCACCGAGATCGGCGGCACCGTCGGCGACATCGAGGGGCAGCCGTACCTGGAGGCCATCCGCCAGCTGCGCAACGAACTCGGCCCGCGCAACGCCCTGACCGTGCACCTGACGCTGGTGCCCTACCTGCGCGCCGCCGGCGAGCTGAAGACCAAGCCCACGCAGCACTCGGTCAAGACGCTGCTCGGCTACGGCCTCCAGCCCGACATGCTCGTGTGCCGCTCCGAGCGTCCGCTGGAGAGCGACATTCGCCGCAAGATTGCGCTCTTCTGCAACGTCGAGACGCGCGCCGTCATCCAGATGCTCGATGCCGAGTCGATCTACGAGGTGCCGCTGCTCTTGAAGGAAGAAGGCATCGGCGAGCTGACCGTCGAGCGGCTCTTCACCGACGAGGAGCAGGCACGCTTCCCCGCCGAGCCCGATCTGGAGGACTGGATCGAGTTCCTGAAGAAGCTCAAGAATCCCGAGGCCACGATCCCAGTTGCGCTCGTCGGTAAGTACGTCGAGCATCAGGACGCGTACAAGTCGATCACCGAGAGCTTCATCCTCGCCGGTGTGCCCGATGGCATCCAGGTGGAGCCGAAGTTCGTGCTCTCTGACGACCTCACTGCGGAGAACGTCGAGGAGCAGTTGGGCGACGTGGCGGGCATTCTCGTAGCGCCGGGCTTCGGCGATCGCGGCGTCGAGGGCAAGCTCGAAGCCGTGCGGTACGCCCGCGAAAACGACATCCCGTTCTTCGGCATCTGCCTCGGGATGCAGTGCGCCATCGTCGAGTTTGCGCGTACCGTCTGCGGCTGGGAGAGCGCCCATTCCACCGAGTTCGATCCCGACACGCCGCACCCCGTCATCGACCTGATGGAGGAGCAGAAGAAGATCTCCGACAAGGGTGGGACGATGCGCCTCGGGCAGTACACGTGCCGCATCACCGAGGGCTCGCGCGCGCAAGAGATTTACGGCGTGACGGAGGTCGAGGAGCGCCACCGCCACCGCTACGAGGTCAACAACGTGCTGCGCTACAAACTGCGCGAGGAGGGGATGCGCTTCACCGGTGTCAACCCGGATACCGACCTCATCGAGATCATCGAATTGCCCGAGAAGCGCTGGTTCATCGGCGTGCAATTCCACCCCGAGTACAAGACAAAAGTCGGCCACCCGCACCCGCTCTTCCGCTCGTTCATCTCAGCGGCTGCCGCGTACGCCCAGCGCCGGGGCCTCGTCGAAAGCCCCCAACCGAAGCGACCCCAGAAAGTCGTCCCGCTCGCCTCGGCGGAGATGTAGATCGGTTCAGGGGGGCGGAGTTCGGAGTATGCGAACCCGGAATGCTGAACTCCGAACCCTGAATGCTACAGCATCCGCATGATCCCAAGGATCCGGCCGATGACGTAGCAGCCGGGGTCCTGGGGCGGGAATGTTTCCTCCGTGTAATGGCGGTCGGCCGGGCGGAGGTGGACGCGTCCGTTGGCGAAGTAGAAGCGGCGGGCGCGTAGCTCGTCGCGAACGAGGACCGCAGCCAGCTCATTGTTGCTGAGTTGGTCCCAATCGACGTCCTCGATCAGCAGAAAGTCGCCCTTCCGGATTCCGTCATCGTTCATGCCATCGTCACCCGCGCGGCCGATGAGGCAGTCGTCGGGATCATCGGCTTTCTGGAGCAGCCGGTCGTCCACCGAGAGGAAGCCATTGGGCCGCTGCCGGAGCTGTTCGGGCTGGTCACTGGCCGTCCGGCTCACCACGGGCAGGCTGGGAATCCCAGAATCCATCGCAAAGGGATCGGTCGCCTCGTTGTCGACCAAGCGCAGGCCCCGGGCCGCGTGCTTCTCGCGCTCGATGTAGCCTTTCTTTTCCAGCGCGCGCAGCAGCTTATACACCCCGTTGGTCGAGCGGATGCCGAGGGCATCGCCAATTTCCTCAAGAGTCGGGGGCTTGCGGTGGCTGCGGATGAATCCACGGATGAACTCATAGGCTTCGTTCTGTCGCTGGGTGAGTCGCTCTTTCATGGCACGTCGAAAGGGGAGTACGTCAGCAGATAAGATCAGGTGGGGGCGTGCGTCTGGATTGGGATCTACTACACATGTGTAGAGGATACGCCCATCAATATACGATAAGGTGAAAACATTTTCACTTATGTTTTTAACATAGGTGAAAACATTTTCACCCTGGGGGGAAATGGTCGATAATCACTTGCGAATAGCATATGTGCATATGTTTCAAACAGGCTCCGTGAGGCCAAAAAATCAGCTTTTTTGGGCGCTGAGGCTTGACATTTGGTATGTGTAACGTACCTTGTGGGAGCACGTGGGGAAAAGTGGGGAATATTCCCATACTCCTCGCGGAGGGGCGCGGAGCGATTGTGAGACACAACGTGGGCATACCGGCATGGCCTTTTTCAAAGGGCAGGCTGAATATTCCGTAGACAGCAAAGGCCGGGTGGCTATCCCGGCCAAGATGCGGAGTGCCCTGAGCCCAGATGCCGAAGGCACGTTCACGATCACGCGCGGCTTCGAAGATTGCATCTTCCTCTATCCAAAGGACCGCTGGGCTCAAATGGAGGAGGAGATCGCCGGGCTGAACATGTACAATCGCGAAACGCGCGACTTCGTCCGCATCATCATGCGGTGGGCCGAGGATGTGAGCCTCGATGGGCAGGGGCGCATCAGCATCCCCAAGTCGCTCGTCGAGTTCGCCGAGCTCTCGGATCGGGCGCTCATCATCGGGGCGTTCGATCACATCGAGATTTGGGATCCGCCCGCCTTCGATGTATACCTCAATGACAAGCCAGACGATTACGAGACGCTTGCCGAGCGCGTGATGGGCGTATAGGTAGATAGGCGCGCTGACTATGACGACACACGACGACAACCCCGAGCGCCCGTCCGATTCGAGCGCGAGTCCGATGTCCTACGCGACGGACTATCACGCTCCTGTTCTTTGGAAAAAAGTAGTGGAGATGCTGGTCACCGATCCCGCGGGCATCTATATCGATGCCACGCTGGGCGGCGGCGGCCACGCCCAGGCGCTGCTCGATGCGCTCGCGCCCGGCGGCCGGGTGCTGGGTATCGACCGGGACCCCGAGGCGTTATCGGAAGCGCGTGAGCGGCTGCATGACGCACGCGAGGCCGGACGGTTTACGGCGGCGCAGGGCACCTTCGGTCAATTGCAGGCGCTCCTGGAATCCGACGGCGCTGCACCGGTCGACGGCGTGCTGCTGGATCTCGGCCTGTCCTCGCATCAGATTGACGACGCCGAGCGCGGGTTCAGCTTCCAGGCCGAGGGGCCACTCGACATGCGCATGAATCCGGAGCATGGCCTCACCGCCGCGGAGATCGTGAACGACTGGCGTGAAGGCGAACTCCGGCGCATCTTCTTCGAGTTCGGAGAGGAGCGCCACTCGTCGCGCATCGCGCGGGCCATTATCGAGGCGCGTCCGCTCCACACCACGGAGGAACTGGCCGATGTCGTGCGCCGCGTCGTCCCGACGCGGGACGAAGTGAAGACGCTCGCACGCATCTTTCAGGCCATTCGCATCGCCGTGAATGCCGAGCTGGATGAACTCGAAGGCGCGCTCAAGCAGGCCACCGAGGTTGTCCGCACTGGCGGGCGCATGGCCGTGATCAGTTACCACTCTCTGGAGGACCGCCGGGTGAAGCGCTACTTCCGCTATGGCAACTTCGAGGGGGAGCCGGTGCGCGATCTCTACGGCACCCTGATTGCGCCGTGGAGCGAGATCAACCGCTCTCCCATCCGGGCGACTGACGGCGAGATCGAAGCCAATCCACGGGCACGCAGCGCCCGGCTCCGCGTGGCCGAACGGCAGGAGCCCGACGCCGGTCCGCCCCACCCCAACATTCATTAGACGCACCTCGACATCATCGACATCATGGTTCACGCTGACGAGCCGGTTTGGTGGTACGAACTGCGCGACCTGCTCCGCAGCGACTTTATCCGCTGCATGGAGGAGGGGCGGACGTTCCCGCACACGCGGCAGGCGCTGCTCGATCGCGTGGAGGACCTCGTCGTGCGCTTGGAAGAGGCCCGGCGCCATCGCCTGGAGGCGTCTCCGGCGGTGCGCGCATCCATGGTCGAAGTCGAGCAGGCCCCGACGTTTTAATCGCATCACGCCGCATCCGATGGAATCGATTCGACGACGTATTGAAGAAGCCGCCCGCCAGGGCGGGCCCCCGAGCCGGCGGTCTATCCTGATCGTGGAGGATCAGCAGGAGGCCCGGCTGCTGATGCGCTATGCGCTGCGGACCGCGTTTCGCACCGATGCCGTCGCGGGCGTGGCCGATGCGCAACGCTGCGCCCAGACCGCATCCTACGACGCCTTCCTGATCGACATTACGCTCGGCGCCGGTGAGAGCGGCATCGCCCTGATGGAGGCCCTCCAAGCAATGGACCGATACGCTCACACACCGATGATGGCCGTGACGGCGCATGCGCTTCCGGGCGACCGGCAGCGCTTTCTCGATCTGGGTTTCGACGCCTATGTGCCCAAGCCCTTTGCCCCCGCCGCGTTGCGCCAGCAGGTGAAGCGCCTCGTGGCCACGCCCACGACCTCTGCCCCGGCCCTGGGATAAATCAGCACGTTATAGACGCATGGCACGCGCTCGCCAAACGACATTGAAAAATCGCCGGCGCTCCCGGCGACGGACCGCATCGCGCACTGCGCGCCGATCTGCCGGCTCGTCCTCGACGGGTTGGGCGCGCCACGGGACGGCGCTGCCGGGCTGGAACGATCTTTCGACGCCCAACAGCCGCAAGCCTAACCGGGGCGACGGCTTTTCCGAGCGCGTTTCCACCGTGCGGTTTGCGCTGATACTGCTTGTGCTGGCCGGGGCGTTCACGCTGTACGTGGGGCACGTGCACGCGACGCAAGAGGTGCTGGCTCAACTGCAGGAGGCGCGGCGCACCAATCAGCAACTGCACCTGAAGCACAACCGCTTGAAGGGCGCCTACGACCGCGCCACGGGGCCCGGCGTCATTCATCGGCGCGCCCGCGAGATGGGCCTGCGCGAGAGCCTCACCTACGGATCGGCCATCACGGTCGACGAATAATGCCACGCGAGACACTATCCGACATACGTGAAACCGAAAGATCAAATACTGGCCCGGATGTACGTGGTGCTGACGCTGCTCAGCATCCTTCCGCTGTTGGTGGCCGGGCAGGTGGTGTGGATCGTCTTTACCGACGGTGACGCGCTGCAGCAACAGGGCGAGAGCCAGGCCCGCACGCGGGTTGAGGTGCCCGCCATGCGCGGCGCCATCCTGGACCGATCCGGGCGGGCGCTGGCCATCAACACGGCGCGCTACGATCTGGCGCTTGACCCGACGGTCGAGGGCTTCGAGGCAAAGCGAGAGACGTTCTTTGACAAATTGTCGGCACTGATAGGCACGCCGGAGGCAACCCTGCGGCGGCGCGTCGACACGCGCAGCAGCCCGCAGTACGTCCTGCTGCAGCGGGATCTGACGGAGGAGCGGGCCGAGACGATCGAGTCGTGGGACATCCCTGGGCTTATCCTTACGCCCAAATTTGCCCGCCGCTACAACTACGGCACGACGGCGGCGCACATCCTCGGCCACGTAAATGCCGAGGGGCAGGGCCTCGCCGGACTGGAGATGGAGTACGATGAGTACCTGACGGGCACGCCCGGCTGGCGCGCGGTGAAGCGCAACCGGCGCGGGCAGATCAAAGCCTTCGTCGGTGGTCGCGTCGTCGAGCCGAAGCACGGGCAGAACCTCAAGTTGACAATCGATCTCGTCCGGCAGTCCATCCTCGAAGAGGAACTGCAGCGCGGCGTGGAGCAGAGCGGGGCGCGCTGGGGTACCGCCATCGCGATGGACCCGCACACGGGCGCCATCCTGGCGATGGCCAACGCGCCCACGTACAACCCGAACCGGCCCGCGCGCTACTCCGATGCCGCTCGTCGCAACCGCGCTATCACCGACCGCATCGAGCCGGGCTCGACGTTCAAGCTCGTCGGCGCGGCGGCTGCGATCGAGCAGGACATCATCGATATGACCGATTCGGTCGAAACGGGCGACGGCTGGGCCGTCTTCCACGGGCGCACGATGAAGGACACGCACGCGCACGGCACCATCCCGTTTTCCGATGTGATCGTCAAGTCGAGCAACGTCGGCATGGCAAAGACGGTGCGCCAGATTGAGCCCGGCATCTTCTATCAGTACGCGCGTAACCTCGGCTTTGGGCAGCCGACGTGGATTGATCTGCCCGGCGAGGTGGGCGGCGTGCTGAAGAAGCCGGATGAGTGGAGTGGCACGACGCGCACCTCGATGGCTATCGGCTACGAAGTCGCGGTCACGCCGCTGCAGGTGCTGACCGCCTACGCGGCCCTCGCCAACGGTGGCCTGCTCGTCCAGCCCCACATTGTGGCCGAGCGGCAGAGCATGACCGGCGCGACGCAGTGGCAGCACGAACCCGATTCGATCCGCCGCGCCATTCAGCGCTCCACGGCGCGCACCTTGCGCCCAGCCTTCGAGGAAGTCGTCCGGCGCGGGACAGCCGAAGCCGCGTTCGTCGACGGACTCGACATCGCCGGAAAGACCGGCACGGCATTAAAAACGACCGGAGGCAGCTACGACCGCGGAACCACCCGCGCCTCGTTCGTTGGCTTCTTCCCGGCGAACGATCCAGCCGTGGCGATGATCGTTGTGCTCGATGAGCCGCAATCCGACCTCGAAGGGGGCGCCGTGGCTGCGCCCGTGTTCCATCAGATCGCCCGCCGTTGGGTTAGCACCTTCCCCGAAGTGGTGCAGCACGTAGTCGCCGCGCGCACGCCCGACTCGGTCGACGACGTGCAGCCCGCGTCGCTCCGGCAGGATGGCGAGCAGGTGCCCCCCCCAACGGATGAGGGGACGATGCCCGATCTCGAAGGCCTCAGCGCTCGCACAGCCGTCCACTGGTTAAGCGATCACGGCGTCGATGTGCGCGTTCGCGGCCAGGGCGCCGTCGTGGATCAGTGGCCGCGCTCCGGCCAGCCGTTGCCCCAGCGCGCTACCCTGCGCTGCCAGTAATTATCCATCCCAACCATGCCCTGAATCATTAACACGATCCCGACCACCGAGTGCACCCGCGACGATATGCAACTGCGAGCGCTGTTGGACCGACTCCGGCAGACCGGTCTCCTGATGGAGGTGCAACTGCCCGCGGGCGCCGCTGCCGACACCATTCACATCGACCACCTGGCGGACGATAGCCGGGCGGTCGGGCCCGAGGGCTGCTTCGTCGCCGTTCGCGGCACGAGCACCGACGGCCACTCGTTCATTGACAAGGCTGTTCAAAACGGAGCCATCGCCATCGTGTGCGAGGCCGTGCCGGGGAAGGCGAAGGCGCGTTTTCCCGGTACGGCCTTCGTGCGCGTTTCCGACTCGCGCCGCGCGTGTGCTGAACTGGCCGCGGCCTGTTACGGCGACCCGGCGCGCGAGCTGCAAATGATTGGCGTGACCGGCACCAATGGAAAGACGACGACCGCTACGCTCGTCCACCACCTGCTGACGATTCTGGGCGACATGCCCGGGCTCATCGGCACCATCGAGATTCGCATCGGGGACGAGGCGCTGGATGCGTCGCTCACCACCCCCGGGCCGCTGGATGTTCACCGGCAACTGCGCGATATGGTCGACGCCGGCTGCACGGCCTGTGCGATGGAAGTTTCGTCGCACGCGCTCGACCAGGATCGGGTGGCGGCCATCGACTATGATGTCGCCGTCTTCACGAACCTGACGGCCGACCACCTCGACTACCACGGCACGCTCGTTGAGTACCGCGCGGCCAAGAAAAAGCTATTCGACGGATTGGCCGCCGACGCGACCGCTGTGTACAACGCCGACGATCCGGCCGGCCCACAGGTCGTCGCCGATACGGCGGCGGGCCGCATGTCCTACGGCGCCGACCCCAGCGCCGATATTCGCGTCGAGGTGCTGGAGAGCCGGCTCGACGGACTACGCCTCCGGCTCGACGGGCACACCGGCTCGTTCCGACTGGTGGGTCGCTTCAACGCGTACAACCTGGCGGCGGCCTACGCGGCTGGATGTGCGCTCGGTTACGCCCCGGCCGATGTGATGCAGGCCCTCGAAGTCGCGCCGCCGGTAGCCGGGCGCTTCGAGCAGTTCGTATTCGACGACGGCACGACCGTCATCGTCGACTACGCGCACACGCCCGACGCGCTCGAAAATGTGTTGCACGCTCTCCGGCGCCTCAAGCCCGCCAGCGCCGCGCTCTGGTGCGTCTTCGGCTGCGGCGGCGACCGCGATCCGTCCAAACGCCGCATGATGGGCAGTATCGCCGAGCAGGTTGCCGACCGCGTCATCGTGACGAGCGACAACCCGCGCACCGAAGAGCCCGAAGCGGTGATGAATGACATCCGCCGTGGCATGGACCGCCCGGCCGAGGCGCAGTGGATCGTCGACCGCGAGGCCGCCATCCGCGCCGCGGCCGAGCAGGTCGCGCCCGGCGACGTGGTGCTCATCGCGGGCAAGGGGCACGAGACGTATCAGGTCATCGGCACCGAGAAACGCCCGTTCGACGATCGCGAAAAGGCACGACAGTACTTCGCAAACCGAGAGTGACGGCGTTCGGGTGAGTGGGCCGTTGGGCAGAAGCGCACGTCCAACCCCCACACGCCCCGCGCTCACACGCTATGCTGTATTATCTCATCCGATATTTGGAGCAGGCCTACGAGCCGCCCGGCTTCCAGGTGATTCAGTTTATCACCGTGCGGGCCGGGCTGGCGGCGGCGACGTCACTCGTCATCGCGCTGTTTGCGGGCCGGGGCATCATCCGGTGGCTGGCGCGCCAGCAGATCGGCGAGCAGATCCGCAAGGGCCCGCAGGCCGGCGCCGTGAGCCACGCCCACAAAGCAGGCACGCCCACGATGGGCGGCGTCATCATTTTGCTGTCCATTCTCGGCGGGACGCTGCTCTGGGGCGACATCGTGCGCACCTACGTGTGGCTCGCGATGCTGGCGACGGCCTGGATGGGCGCCGTCGGCTTCGCAGATGATTACATCAAGACCGTCCAGAAACGCAAAGAAGGGCTTTCGCCATGGATCAAGGTGGCGAGCCAGGTGGGCATCGGGCTCATCGTGGGCGGCGTGCTCTACTTCACGCCCGCCTTTTCCGAGTTCAATTCGCTCACCTACGTCCCCTTCCTGAAAAACCGGGTCGTGGATTACTACTTCTTCCGCGACTGGGTGACGGGGCTCGACCTCGGCTGGCTCGTCTACCTTCCCGTGACCGTATTCATCATGACGGCTGTCTCCAACGCGGTGAACCTCACCGACGGACTCGACGGCCTCACGACCGGGGTGACGGCGTTCGTTTCGCTCGGACTCATTGTACTCGCCTACATCTCGGGCAACACCAACCTCGCGTCGTTCCTCGATGTGATGTACCTGCCCGGCGTCGGCGAACTCACCGTTTTTGGCGCCGCACTGGCGGCTTCCTGCTTTGGATTCTTGTGGTACAACGGCTACCCCGCCTCCATTTTTATGGGTGATACTGGGTCACTCGCGCTGGGAGCCGCCGTCGGCGCCATGACTTTGATGGTTCGGAAAGAGTTGCTGCTGCCGCTGCTCGGCCTCGTCTACTTTGCCGAGGCCGTGTCGGTGATCCTGCAGGTGGGCTGGTTCAAGTACACGAAGCGCACCCGCGGAACGGGCGAGCGGCTCTTCCGGATGGCGCCAATCCATCACCACTTTGAAGCGCAGGGCACCCACGAAGCCAAAATCGTGACGCGGTTCTGGATCGTGACGGCGCTCACCGTGATCGCCACCCTGCTCACCCTCCGGATTCGATAACTGATCGTGGCAAGTTGACAGGTCTCAGGTTGCGGGTTCAGTACGGCCCTACCCTGAAACATTTCAACCTGAAACGTGCAACCCGACCAAGACATGACGCCCTCGGATGTCCAAGGCAAGAAAGCGACTGTCGTAGGCGGCGCGCGCAGCGGCCTCGCCGTGGCGCGGCTGTTGGCCACGGCCGGGGCCACCGTCTTCCTCACGGAGCAAAACGACGCCACCAAGGGGCTGATGGATGCGCTCGACGCCGACGGCATCGCCTACGAGTTCGGGGGCCACACGCGCCGCGCCCTCAACGCCGACTTCGTCGCGATCAGTCCGGGCGTGCCGTCCACCATCAACCTCTTGCAGCAGGCGCGCCGTAACGGGCTCGCAATCTACTCCGAGATCGAGGTGGCGTCCTGGTTTTGCGAGGCATCTATCGTGGCGATTACCGGGACCAACGGCAAGACGACCACGACGAGCCTCGCCGGGCACATTTTCCAGACGGCCGAGCGCGCGCCCATCGTGGCGGGCAACATCGGCTTTCCGTTTTCGGACTACGTGCTCGACACGACGCCGGACGACACGGTGATCCTGGAAGTTTCCAGCTTCCAGCTCGATCACATCGACACCTTCCGCCCCCGCGTGAGCGTCATCCTGAACATCACGCCGGACCACCTGAACCGCTACGACAACGACTTTAACCGCTACGCGCAAGCCAAATTTCGCATTTTTGAGAACCAGCACGGCGACGACGTGCTCATCTACAACCACGACGACGACCTCATCCGGGAGTACGTCGCCTGGAACGCCGATCAGCAGGACATTACTACGCTGGGCGTGAGCCAGAACGAGGAGCTGGACGCGGGCGGGTTTCTTCGGGACCACACGATTATTCTTCGAATCAACGATCAAGAGGAGGTGCTTATGCAGGCTGAAGAAGTAGCCCTTCGTGGGCGTCACAACCTGTACAATTCGCTGGCTGCCGCCGTGGCCGCACGCGTGATGGAAGTACGCAGCGACGTGGTGCGCGAGAGCCTGACCACCTTCGAAGGCGTCGCCCACCGGCTCGAAGAAGTGCGGACGGTCGGCGGCGTGCAGTTCGTCAACGACTCGAAAGCGACCAACGTAAATTCGGTCTGGTATGCGTTGGAGAGCTTCCATCGCCCCATTGTGCTGATTGCCGGCGGGCGCGATAAAGGCAACGACTACGCGGCGCTCAAGCCGCTCGTGCGCGAGAAGGTGCGCGGCGTGGTAGCCCTCGGCGAGAGCGCGGCCAAGGTCCTCTCCGAGATCGGCACGCTGGCCGACGAGCAGGCGATGGCAACGACGATGGAAGATGCTATCCGGCAGGCGCGGCGCATCGCCCATCACGGCGACGTGGTGCTGCTGAGCCCGGCGTGCTCCTCGTTCGATATGTACGAAAACTACGAAGATCGCGGCGACACCTTTCGCCGGCTGGTAATGAGTTTGTAGAATGGCTCGCTGCGCTCGCCGTCATTTGTTTGCTTCCGCTCACATCATTCGTCGTCAGAATGAGGAATCAATGACCAATGACACAAGCCGAAAGGCGAGTACATGACCATCCATGACACGAGCGCCATGAGCCACTGACCAACGCTGACGCGCCGCAAGGCGCACATGACTCCATCCCATTCCATGACCAACGTTGCATCGACCATACAGCGAAAATGGGCTGAACAGGCCCCGGCCGACAAGTACGTCCTGTGGATTGTCATGGGGTTGGCGGCGGTCGGGATCGTGGCCGTGTACAGCGCGATCACGTACCTGGCCGAAACCAAAGCCGGCGGCCACCCCGAGGCCTTCCTCTGGCGCCACCTGATCCGCGTCGGGATCGCCTTCGGTGCGATGGGCCTCGCGAGCCTAATCGACTACCGGACGCTCGCAAGCTACAGCAAGTTGGCCCTGATGGGCGCGCTCGGGTTGCTGCTCGCCGTGCAGGTGGTGGGCGTCGCCGTGGGCGGGGCCGAGCGCTGGATCCGCATTGGCTCGTTTGGGTTCCAGCCGTCCGATCTCGCCAAGGTCGCGCTCATGTTGTACCTCGGCGTGCTGCTGGCCAAGAAGCAAAGCTACATCAAGAGCTTCAGCCGCGCCTTCCTCCCGGTCATGCTGTGGGTCTTGGCCACGGTCGTCCTCATCGGCCTCGACGATCTCTCGACTGCGGCCGTGGTGCTGATGGCCGCGCTGGTGATGGGCTTCGTCGGGCGTGTCAGCTTCATCCAGCTCATCGGCCTCTTGCTGGTAGGTGTCGTGCTCGGCGGATCGCTGTTGATGGACTCGCCGCATCGGGCTGCCCGCGTGGAATCCTACCTCGGTATCGACCTGTTCGAGCACACCGACGAGCAGGTGTTCGACCGCCAGGGCGAGGGCTACCAGGCGCACCAGGCGCGGATCGCCATCGCGATGGGTGGGCTGACGGGCGTCGGCCCCGGAAAAAGCGTACAGCGCGATTTCCTTCCGGCACCGTACAACGACTTTATCTTTGCCATCATCGCCGAAGAATACGGCATCGTGCTGGGCGCGCTGGGGCTGCTGGCCCTCTTTTGCGCGCTGCTCTTCCGCGGCTTCCTGCGGATCGCCCGGCACGCGCCCGATCCGCTCGGGCTATTCCTCGGCGTGGGCTTTACGACGATGATTGTGCTCTACGGCTTCATTCATGCCGGCGTCGCCAGCGGGCTGCTGCCGGTCACCGGCTTGCCCATGCCGCTCGTCTCGTACGGCGGCACCTCGATGGTCAGCACCGGCTTCATGGTAGGCGTCCTGCTCAATATCTCCCGGCAATCCAACCCCAACGCGTAACCGAACGATCCATGTCACAACGCGCACCTCGCATTTTATTGGCCGGCGGCGGCACCGGCGGCCACGTGTATCCGGCGATCGCCATCGCCGATGCGATTCGTGCGCTCGCGCCCGACGCCGCCATCGCGTTTGCCGGCACCGACGACCGCGTCGAGGCCACTGCCGTCCCGAAGGCCGGCTACACCCTCTACCCGATCACTGTCAGCGGCTTCCCGCGCTCGCTCTCGCTTCGCAATCTGACGTTCCCAATCGATTTGCTGAAAGGCTTCGTGCAGAGCTGGAACCTGATCGGCGCCTTCCGGCCCGATGTGGCCGTGGGCACGGGCGGGTACGTATCCGGCCCGGTGCTCTTGGCCGCGTGGCTGCGCGGATGTCCGCTCGTTCTTCAAGAACAGAATGCGTACGCGGGCGTGACAAACCGCCTGCTGAGCCGGCTGGCGCGGCGCATTCATCTGGCCTTCCCCGAAGCGAAAGACTACGTCCCGGCCGATCGCGCCGTCGTCAGTGGCAACCCGGTGCGGCAGACGCTCACCGATGCCTCTCCCGACGCCGCGCGTGCCCATTTTGGCCTGCCGGCAGAGGCGCAGGTGCTGCTCATCGTCGGCGGCTCGCTCGGCAGCGCGGCGATCAACGCGGCGGTGGAGCAGCACGTGCACGACGGCCTCGCGCAGAACCCGATGCTGCACATCATCTGGCAGACCGGCTCGCGTTATTTTGACGACCTGCAGGCCCGCGTCAAGGCGCATCCGCGCCTCCATCTGATGAAATACATCGACCGGATGGATTGCGCCTACGCGGCGGCCGATCTGGCGCTGTGCCGCGCGGGAGCCCTCACATGCAGCGAGCTAATGGTTACGGGCACCCCCGCCGTGCTGGTGCCCTCGCCCAACGTGACGGCCGATCACCAGACCAAGAATGCGCGCAGCATGGCCGACGCGGGGGCGGCCCGCCTGCTGCCCGAAGATAAACTCCCCGAGCGGCTCATGCCCGTGACAGCAGAGCTGTTCCAGGACGCCGAGCAGCGCCGCCGCATGGCCAACGCCGCCCGCCAGATGGCCCGGCCCGACGCGGCTGAGCGCATCGCGCGGGACGTTTTGACGATGGCAGACGTATCCGTGTCGAACGACCGCGGTGCCCATCTGAATCCCTCGGAGGCGCCTCGAAATCCTCGACACGCTAAAATGAAAGCATAACATGGAACGCAGACGACAACCGGCATTGGGGCGGATCCGCCAGATCCACATGGTGGGCATCGGCGGCATCGGCATGAGCTCGATCGCGGAGGTACTCCTCACGCGCGGCTACCGGGTCACCGGCTCGGATCTGAAAACAACGGACGTGACCGCACGGCTCGAAGACCTCGGCGCCACGATCTACGAAGGCCACGCGGCCGAGCAGATCGGCGAGGCCGATGTGGTGGTGTACTCCTCGGCCGTCGATCCGGAGGAGAATCCGGAGACGCTGGAGGCCGAGCGCCGGCGCATCTCGCTCATCCCGCGCGCCGAGATGCTCGGCGAGCTGATGCGGATGAAGTTCGGCGTCGGCATCGCGGGGACGCACGGCAAAACGACGACGACCTCCATGACGGGGCTCGTCGCCACCGAAGGCGGCTTCGACCCGACGATCATCGTCGGCGGCAAGGTGACGACCTTTGGCTCGAACGCCGTCGCGGGCGAGGGCGACATCATCATCATCGAAGCCGACGAATACGATCGCGCTTTCCTCCGCCTGACGCCGTCACTTGCCGTCATCACTAACATCGAGGCCGATCACCTCGACATTTACGACGACCTCGACGACATTCAGCAGGCGTTCGTGCAGTATGCCAACTCGGTGCCGTTTTTTGGCGCCGCGTTCCTCTGCCTCGACGATCCCGTCGTGCAGGAAATCGTGGGCGACATCGAGCGGCGCGTGGTGACGTACGGGACGACCCGGCAGGCCGAGGTCCGCGCCGACCACATCGAGCAGACGGGCCTGACCTCGCGCTTCACCGTGCTGGCGAAGGACGAGGAGCTCGGCACCATCGAGGTGGAGGCGCCGGGGCGGCACAACGTTCGCAACGCACTGGCGGCCATCGCCGTGGGGCGCGAGCTCGACATCCCGTTTGCCAAGATCAAAGCCGGGCTCGGCCGCTTTTCGGGCGTGCAGCGGCGCTTTCAGCGGCTGGGCGAGGCGCAGGGCGTCGTGGTCGTGGACGATTACGCGCACCACCCGACCGAAGTCGCTGCCACGCTCGAAGCCGCGAGTGAGGGCTGGCCGGATCGCCGGATCGTGGCCGTCTTCCAGCCGCACCTGTACTCGCGGACGCGCGACTTTCAGGAGGAGTTCGGGCGGGCGTTCTTCAATGCCGATGTGCTCGTGGTGACCGATGTGTACGGCGCCCGCGAAACGCCGATTGAAGGTATCAGCGGCAAGGGCATTGCGGACCTGGCCACACGCTACGGCCACCGCGATGTGCACTACGTGGGCGACAAGGCGAATCTCCCGGATCAGCTGATGACCATCACCGGGTCCGGCGATGTGGTGATTACCCTCGGCGCCGGCGACGTGTGGCGCTACGGGCGGACATTTTTCGAACGATTAGAGGAAAAGGAAACGGTTCATCCATCCACGTAGGGACGCGAATGCTATGTGATCTGCCAAGCCTTTTTGATGGGGTTTACCCCGCAAGTCATTCCCGCGAACGCGGAAAGCGAAGCTTCACGATAGTAAATCCAGAACGCACGCAATAGGCAGGTTCTTCTGGATCCCCGATCAAGTCGGGGATGACGGACCGTGCCAGCGAGCAATCATCTTTTATGACGAAACAATCCCCCACATATCATCGATGGATGCGCCGCGCCGGGCTGATCGGCGGGGTGGTGCTGGTTGCCGTGCTCGGCGTGCTGGGGTGGCAGTGGCAGGCGAGCGTCTCGCTCGATGCCGTCACCGTCGTAGGCGCCCAGCACGCGGATGCGGATGAGCTGCGCACGTTGGCTGCAATCCGCCCCGATACGGCGCTGTACGCCATCGATCCGGCGCTGATTTCCGACCGCGTCGAGCGCCATCCGTGGGTGGAGACTGCGACGACCTACCGGCTCCCAACGGGCACGCTGCGCATCAGCGTGGCGGAGCGGACGCCGGTAGCGCTGGCCCTGGCCGCGGACGGCACGCCCGCCTTCTACCTCGACCGGCAGGGCTACGGCATGCCGCTGGTGAGCGGGCTGGCCGCCGATGTGCCGCTGCTGCGCGGCCTCGCGGCGGATGAGTACCATCCGGTGCGGCCCATCGGGCACGGGTCGGTGCGGGCGATGATGGACGCACTGGCCTCATTCGAGGCGCAGGAGATCGTCTCGGAGCTGGTCGTGCGCCCCGATAGCGCGATGGAGCTGATGACGCGCCCGACGACCGATCATGGCGCGATCCGGGTGATGCTGGGCGCCTCCGATTTTCCGACGCGCCTCCATCGGCTGAATGCCTTCTGGCATCAGGCCGTGCTCCCGCAGCCGAACACCGCCTTCGACCGCATCGACCTCCGTTTTGACAGCCAGATTGTGACTCGTGAACAAAAGACATCAGCCACTGGAACTCCGAAGATTGCCGAAAGCCGATAGCGGGCGCGCTGGCGGCTGAACGTATAAACGATTGATTCCCATGAATGAAAATATAGTTGTAGGCGTTGACATTGGAACGACGAAGGTGTGCGCGGCCGTGGCGGCCGAAGACGACCTCGGCCGGGTGAATATCCTGGGCCTGGGTGTGGCCGAATCGGACGGGCTCAACCGCGGCGTGGTGGTCAACATCGACCGCACGGTCGCCGCGGTGCAAGAAGCCATCGACGAGGCCGAACGCGCCGCCGGGGTGGACGTGCACCGCGTGATTGTGGGCATCGCCGGCGATCACGTGCAGAGTTTCCAGAGCCGCGGTGTCGTCGCCATCTCCAACCGCAACGGCGAGATCACCCAGCGCGATGTGCAGCGCCTCTTGGAAGACACGATGCACGTGGCCATGCCCGCCGACCGCGAGATCCTGCACGTCATCCCGCAGGACTTTATCGTCGACGGCCAGGACGGCGTGGCCGATCCGGTAGGGATGAGCGGCGTGCGCCTCGAAGCGAACGTGCACATCATCACCGGGCTCGTCTCGGCGGCGAAGAACATCTACCGCTGCATCGAAAAGGCCGGCTACGAAGTGGCCGATCTCGTGCTGGAGCCGCTGGCGTCGTCCTTCGCCGTGCTGCACGACGACGAGAAGGAAGTCGGCGTCGCGCTGATTGACATCGGCGGGGGGACGACGGACATCGCCGTCTTCGAGGACAACACGATCCGCCACACCGCCGTGATCGCCGTCGCCGGCGACAAGGTGACCGACGACATCCGCAAGGGGCTCGGCGTCATGCGCGATCAGGCCGAGCGGCTCAAGCGGCAGTTTGGCACCGCGCTCGTTGACATGGCCGAGGCGAACGAGGAAATCACGATCCCTGGCATCGGCGGGCGGCCCGAGAAAAGCATCGGGCGCGACACGCTGGCCCAGATCATCCAGCCGCGCCTCGAAGAGATCCTGGAGATTACCGCCATCGAGATCAAGCGCAGCGGCTACGGGCGGCATCTGGCCGTGGGCGCCGTGCTCACCGGCGGCGGATCGCTCATCCCCGGCACCGCCGAGCTGGCTGCCGACGTGCTCGGCATGGAAACGCGCATCGGTCGCCCGATGGGTCTCGGCGGCGGCCTCGTCGAAGAGGTCAGCGATCCGAAGTTTTCGACAGCCGTGGGGCTCGTGCTCTACGGCATGCGGCCCGAGGTCATCGGCGGGACGCCGTTTAACGGCAGCCTCAGCACCCGCAACGGAAGCCCTAGCGCCTCCGGCGGCGGGATCATGGAGAAGATCACCAGCCGGATGAAAGCCTGGTTCGACGAACTCTAAGGCGCATCCGGCCGCACGCGCACAGTATCACAGTATCATCCACTCAACAACCAACTAACTTCGTACGCGGCGGCAGCCCACACGCGGGACTGCTCATCCCCGGCTGCCCCGATTCACATCTGAATAACCTCTGGAGGGACCTATGGACCACGAATTTAGCTCACGATTTTCGTTCGACGATTCCGTGAATGAAGAGGCCAAGATCTGCGTCGTCGGCGTCGGCGGCGGAGGCGGGAACGCCATCAACAACATGGTGGAGACCGGTATCCGCGGCAACGTCGAGTTCATCGCCATCAATACCGACTCGCAGGCGCTGGCCAAAAACAAGGCGCCGCAGAAGATCCAGGCGGGCCAGATGATTACGAAGGGTCTCGGTGCAGGCGCGCGGCCCAGCACCGGCGCGAAGGCCATCGAGGAGAGCCGCGACGAGATCAAGAAGGCGCTCGACGGCTACGACATGGTCTTCATCACGGCCGGGATGGGCGGCGGCACGGGTACCGGCGGCGCGCCCGTGGTGGCGTCGATCGCCCGCGAGCTCGACATCCTCACCGTCGCCATCGTGACGAAGCCGTTCGACTGCGAGGGCAAGCGGCGGATGACGACGGCGCTCGAAGGCATCGACCTGCTCAGCGAGCACGTCGACACGCTCATCGTCATCCCCAACGAGCGGCTGCTCGACATCGCCGATGAAGACACCAGCCTGATCGAAGCCTTCGGCAAGGCCGACGAGGTGCTCTTCAACGCCACGCGCGGCATCAGCGACCTGATCACCGTGCACGGCCTGATCAACCTCGACTTTGCCGACGTGAAGACGACGATGAAGAACGGCGGCACGGCGCTGATGGGCTCCGCCACGTCCTCGGCCGAGAACCGCGCCGAGAAAGCCGCTATCGAAGCGATCAGCAGTCCGCTGCTCGATGGGCTCTCGATCGCTGGCGCGCGCAACGTGCTGGTCAACATCACCTCGGGGCCGTCGCTGGGCATCCGCGAGGCGACGCAGGCCACGAGCGTCATCCAGCGCGAGGCAGGCGACGACGTCGAAGTCATCTTTGGTACGGTCATCGACGACGAGCTGAACGACAAGCTGCGCGTCACCGTGATCGCCACCGGGTTCGACGATGAGGAGGAACGGGCCGCCGAGGAGAGCACCCGCCGCACGGTGCCGCTCGATGAACAGAACAACCCGACGGTGCACTACAAAGGCGAGGACAACCTGCGGCAGCTCGATACGCCGGCGTACGAGCGCCGCAGCTCGCCGCTTCGCTCCGGCGAAAAGAAGCAGCAGGAAAAGAAGCAGCAGGACGACGCGTCGAATCGCGCCGAGGGGAACGACGACGATCAGGGCGAGTCGCCGTCCTCCAACGTGCGCCGGCTCCGCGCCGATGACCTGCAGAAGCGCAAGGAGCGGAAAGAGCGCATCCGCAAGGACGACACCGATACACCGGCGTTCCTCCGTAAAATGATGGACTGAGTCCAAGGTCGAATGGCGAATGATGAGCGTCGAATGGCGGTGATCGAACGGGGACGACACAGGGGTGACACCCATGCTCCCGATATTACATTCGACCTCCGGCGCTCGAAATGGTCTACTCCACAACGTGGGCCCTCCAGCCCCACCACCGATGCTGGCCTGTGAGCAAGGCCAGTTTGCCGGCGTGCGCTAAGCACGCGGCTCGGTGGTGAGCGGTGCAGTTGCGCCTGATGCGCAACTGCCCCACGAAAAAAGCCGCGCTCCCCGTGAGGGAGTGCGGCTTTTTGCATGTGAACACCTAATCGCCGGTTCGTGGCTTTTCGTAGAGACGACCGACCCGGTCGTCTCTACCCGTGCGTCATCATTTCAGGGAAACGGTAAGCGCGTCTCACTACAGCGACGTCAGCCGCAACAGAATTCCGCCCGAGAGCGCGAAGAAGTCGATGTCGCCTACGGTGATTTGGGCCTGCGCGAAGGGGGTGATGGGGCTATTGGTTTCAAAGAGCGCCCCGCCAACGACGTTCAGGCCGACATCGGAGCGGTCGTTGACGAACGAGAAGCCGAGTCCGCCCCCGGCATAGGGCTGAAATCCGGTGGCGCCTTCGATGGTGAAGGGATAGAGCGCATTCACGTTGAGCTGAATCAGCGGGCCGCCCTCTTGGAGGTAGACGTCGAGCGCCGGCTGGACCACGATGGGGAACGCCGTGTTGTGGATGCGCGCGTCGACGCCCACGAACAGTTCCTCCACGTCGCCGAGGTCAAAGCCGAGGCGCGGCCCCACGTACACCTGCGTCTGGCCCTCCGGCGGGGCGTTGCCCTGCTGGGCCTGAGCGGCCTGCGGCCAGAGCGCGACGCTTACGATCAACAGGAGGGCAAGGGGGTAGCCAAAGCGAGAAAACGTCGTCATGTGCATCGGGGACAGGGCTTGTGGAAGAGATTGGCACCGCTCGGTATGAACATAGCAGCCCCTTGCGCAAGGGGCAATGCTCCATCCTGAAATCGGTGTAAACCCGGAGGAGCCGTGCGCGCATCGGCCTCAAACACAAACAGCCCCACCGCTGGAGAGCGGTGAGGCTGTGTACCCGTGTGCTGCGTTGACGTTACAGGTTGAAAAGCACGCCGCCGGTAATGCCAAAGCGGTCGATATCACTTCCTAAGTTGAATTGCGCCTGTGCGAAGGGCGTGAAACTATCGAGCGGGAATTCAGCGCCTCCGAGGAGGTTGATTCCGACCTCTGTGCTGCTGCCACCGAACCCAAAGCCTCCAAACGCATCGTCATCGATGGAAAGCCGCGTGAATCCCAAACCAGCGCCAACGTAGGGACGGAACGGCTGATCCTCCACTTCAAACGGGTACAGCGCATTTACGTCGATGGCAAATACCGTGAAAGGATCATCGGCGAAGAAAAACGTAAACGAGCCCTGTCCATCCACAGGGAGCGAGGGAAGTTGAAGGCGAACGTCGCCGCCAATACCAAAATCGCCACCGAGATCGGAAACGTCCCCCAAGTCAATCGTCAGTTGGGGACCAATTTTGAAGTTTTGGGCTTGTGCATCCGTCGGCGCAGCAATCAGAAACAGCGCGAGGAGAGCAGAGAGGAGCGTAAGCTTTTTCATATGAAGTAGGGTTTCTGTTGGAATGCTGATTCAACGATCCGGGGAGAGGCGGTCACGAGAAACGTCATTCAGTGTGTTGGCCTCGCCTATGTAGGTAAGCGAAATATGGAGACGAAGACGGTCACAAATACGAATACTGATCGTAAACGCCGGATGGGACCGAGACCCGAGTGAAAGCGGGATTTAAAACCCGAAGAGCAATCCGCCCATCACGCCGAAGAGTTGGTAATCGCCGCCGACGTTGATTTTGGCCTGCACGAAGGGTTTGATAACGCCGAGGTGGAAGCGCGCCCCCGCAATGAAGTTGGCCCCAATGCTGGTGTCGTCGGTTTCGATATCAGCGATCTCGGTATCGGCAGAGAAGTTGGTGATGCCTACGCCCACCCCCGCGTATGGCGTGAAGACCACCGTATTGGGGCCGAACTCGTAGAGCGCATTGAGGTCGATGGTGTACAGCGACCGGTCGATGCTCTCGCCGCTCAGCGTCGCATCATCCAGAAAATAATAATCGACCGACGGGTTGATGATGAAGGGAAGCACCGCGGCGCCGATGCGGGCGTCGGCCCCGGCGAAGAAGTCGCCGCCGAGGTCGGAGGCGTCCCCGGCGTCCACGCCGATGTGCGGGCCAATCTCGAAGGAAATCTGGCCGTGGCTCGTGGACGGACCGGCTGCAATCATCAGCAGGGCAAAAACGAACGAAACAAGTGCGCGCTTTTTCATAGATTCAGAGTCGTTGATTCAAGAAAATACGGTGGAGACGCTGGAGGAAGCGGGGGCTGCGCAAACAGCCGTTTTGATGGCGCCTCCTCCATCGGTCGGGATATCTTGTGCTACACATAGGTTTGAGAATGCGTGCTACAGTAGCATTCTCATCGTGCCGGAATGTTCGTCGATGCGCTCAAGCTTGTGGCTGTCCGTTGTAATTTTTTGCTGCTGTCTCGCGTGACTCTTGGGGCGTATCTGTTGTGGGTGATAGGTATGACCGGGATCGGTGCGCAGACGGCCCACGCGCAGGACCGCCCGAGCGGGGTCGTGTGGCAGCAGCCGGATCGCTGCGCGCAGGCGCAGTCCGATCTCCGGCAGATGCACGCGATGGGCGTCGAGGCGGTGCGCACCGGATGGGTGGAGGATGAGCAGCTGCTGGCGCTGGCCGATTCGTTGGGCCTCCAGTTCTATCAGGACGCGCCGCTTGCATACCGTACGGCCCCGGACGTGAACCGGGTTTTGCCGCTGCTACGCGAGCCGCTCCGGTCGCGGCTCCGAATGGCCGAGGCGCATCCGTCCGCGCGCCACTTCGGGCTGGGGCGGATGCTCGATACCAGCGATCCGGCCGCGTGCAGTGCCATCGAACAGCTGGCCGACTACGTCCGCGCCGAGGGGCCGCCCGGTGTGCAGGTGTACTACGTGACGCCGTTCGGGGCAGCCGACCGATGCGCCTCGGCTGTCGATCTCGTGCTGCTCGATGCCCTGGACGCCGATCCGGTGGCGCAGATCAACCGCTGGCAAGCGCACCACCCCGAGATCCCGGCCGGCATCGGGCGGATGGGCACGTGGATCGATTCGACGGCGGCGGCTGGCCTGTCGGCTCCGCACTCGGCCGAGGCGCAGGCGCGGTATCTGGAGACGCACCTCACCGCTGTGCAGGCAGAACCGGGGCGCGGGCCGTTCTTTATTTATCACTGGCGAGATCGGGTGGACGATCCGTACGGGCGCCGGTATGGGCTGTACGCGCCAGGGGGAACGCCGCGCCCGGCGGCCGAGGTCGTGCGCGGCCTCTACACGGGACAGCAAACGGTGTTTGCGTTCGCGCCCGGGCGCCACGGTGCCGGTCCCTCGGTTCCCTGGCTCGTCGTGATCGGATGGGGGGGGATGCTGCTACTGGGATGGAGGTATGCGCGGGAGCCCCGCTTCCGCCACATGACGGCACGCTACTTTCGGGCGCATGCGTTCTATCAGGAAGCGATGCGCAGCGGGCGCGACTTGCTGGTGGGGAGCAGCCTGGCGCTCCTTGCGGCCGAGGGGGTTAGTCTGGCGACGCTGGGTGTGGTCGCGGGGCGCCAGTTGCGCTTCGACGCGAGCGTCGTTCATGCGCTTCAGGCGGTGCCAGGCGGGCTGCGGGCTGCGCTGGCCACGTTGCTGGGCACGCCCTGGTCGCTGGGCGTGCTCGTCGGCGCGGGTTACGCCCTGCTGCTGATCCTGTGGATGCTGCTTCTCGTCTTCGGGTCGCGCTGGGGCCGGTGGGGTCTGACGGTCGAGCAGGGCGTTGTGCTGGTCGTGTGGCCGCGCTGGCCGCTATTGGCTGTGTGGATCGGGGCGCTCGTGGCGTCGACGCTGGAGCCCCTGGCCGCGCAGAAGCTGCTGATGGCGCTGGGAGCCGCGCTGGCTGGGGCCGTGCCCTTCATCATGGGACGCACCCTCATCGATTACGCGAAGATCACCCGCGTCCCCGGATCGGTGATGGCGCTGGCGATCGTGCTGTCGCCGTTCACTACGGCGCTATACCTGGCGGCGCTCGAAGTGTGGCGCAACGACGTGCCGCTGCGCTTTATCTGGCATCTGCTCACCCGCACATGATTCGCCGGGCTACTACGTCGTCGGATCGGCGGCGGGTTCGGCGTGGCCGTTCGTGACGGCCCGGGCGGAGATGGGCGTGACGCTCGGACGGCGCTGCGTGCGGAGCAGGCGCGTCCACGTCCGCGTCGCGAAGTCGTAGAACGGCTGTTTGTGATGCAGCCAGCCGAAGTGAAGCGCGTACGGGGTCACCTCCATGTAGTCGCCGCGACCGGGCAGGCGCGTCGCCAGGCGGATGAGCGTGTTGCGGACCCATTCCGTCTTCAGCCCGCGAAGGGTGTAGATGAACGGCGTGGTGTAGTAACGGCAGGAGACCTCCCGAAACTCGGCGTCGTGGGTCGTCATGCCCTCGATAAAGTCGAGCTGGGGGCTGTTGTGGCCCTGCTGCCACGGGAAGATGGGCAGATCGAGCCGGCTCATGGCCATCGCCAGGCTCCACTCGCACGACTCTTCCGAGCGGCCTTCGTTAAGACGGCTGCGGAAGTGTGTCTCGTCAGCGCGGTTGAGATATTCTGCGGCGCGCTGGGAGATCTCGCGCGTAAGGGCATCATCCTGCGCGTAGATCATCCCGGCCTGCACGCGGGGGAGATAGTTGAGCCCGAAGTGCGCCAGCGTTTGGCGGCGGCGATCGAGCAGGTAATCAACCACGACGCCCGCGCCCTTGGGCCCGCCGAAGAAGAAGTCGGCCCGCTCGGCGCCGGTCGCGGTGAACTTGAACGCACTCAACTGCTGCCAGAGCGGATCGGGGTCACGGCACCAGACGACATCCGCATCGACGAAGAGCGACCGGTCCCACGGCTTGAAGCGGTGCAGATGGTGCTTAAATCCTACGATGGACCGGTGCTCCTCGGGCAAGGGTTGGATCAGTGTGAAGTGGTCGTCCAGCCCGTGGTGTTCTAGCACGGCCCGGTGGGCAGGGGGGCAGTACAAGGCGACGGGACGGGTGGTATCGTAGCGGCGCAACGTCGTCACCGATGCGACGGCGTGGCGAACGAAGCGCTCGGGGCCGTACGTATGTAAGACGTAGCCTTCGGTGGGTGAAGCCATCGTGCTAAATGGGTGAAATGACACAGTGTGTCACAGATACGCCCCTACGCGACATCCGGGGGGATGTTTACCTCCTGGGCAGGAGCGGACTGCGGCATAACGGGTTAGTTACGGGATGCTATTTGGTCGCGCTTTTTGCGCAGGCTCTGCATGAGTGCATCGAAGCCGTTCTTGCGAACGACGGTCTGGAACGAGCGGGCGTAGCTCTGGGCTGTGCTCACGTCGTCGATGATGATGTCCTGCGCCAGCCACTGGCCGTCTTCGCGCTGCAAGACGTACTCGACGTTGGCCGAGGTGCCCTTGTAATCGGTCGTCGTCTGGACGAACGCGCTGTCACCCTCGACATCGATCTGGTCGTAGGTCACCTGCGAGTTGTACACTTCCAGGTCGGAGAGCGACTGGGCGCGGACGATCGTCTGAAAGACGTCGACGAACTCGGCACGCTGCTCGTTTGAGAGGTCGCTCCAGAAGGGGCCGAGGGCTTGGCGGCCCATCGCGCGGAAGTCGATCACGCCGTTGATGAGCGTCTTCAACTCCTCACGCTGCTGCACGGTAAACGACGTATCGCCCTGCAGGATGGTTTTGATCTGCTGATCGCGCTGCTCCAGCATCTGGCGAATCTCCTGGTCGGGGGACTGCGCCTGGAGCGGCTGGATGGGGGCAGCGGCCAGCAGTACGGCCAGTAGCAGAGCCCATCCGGTGTGTAATGCAGTAGTCATGGCGTCCAAAATAAGAGTAATGCAAAGGGGCAGTGCGGTGCAGGGGGCGCAAGCGTTGGAGCCCGGGCCCACCCCTGTTAGTCAATAAGCGTGCCGGTATCGATACGGGCGGTCAGCGTTCCCGTTGCGCGGAGGAGGTTGAGGACGGCAACGTTGTAGCGCTGCACGGCCTGATAGTAGCTCGCCTTGGCCTCCAAATTAGCGCGCACGGCGTCGATCAGATTCTCGGTGTTGCCGATGTCAAGGTCGAAGTTAATCTGCTCGGTGCGCAGCCATTCCTCGGTGAGGGTGACGGATTCGTCGCGTGAGGCGACGTCGGCCTGGGCGATGAGCACGTTCCGATACGCGTCCTCGACCTCGAAGCGTACCAGCTGCTCGGCGGCGCTCTGCTGATAGCGTACCTCATTCAGCTCGGCACGGGCCTGCTCGACGCGTGCCTTCGTCTGATAAAAGTTGAGGTTCAGCTGCAGCCCAAAGCCGGTGCGCGCGGAGCGGCTCCGGAAGGGGTCGCCCACGTACGGGTTCGGCTGGCGGAAGCGCCCCGGCGTGTACGTGAAACTGGCCGAGGTGCCAAAGAACAGCTTCGGGTAGTAGTCGGACTGCGCCACGTCCACCAGGGCCGATCGTGCGGCAATGCCCGCCCGCACCTGCTCCAGCTCAGGCCGGTGGTCGACGGCCAGCTGCATAAAGTGGGCGAGCGAGTCCGGCGGAATCTCGAACGGGAGGGGAGCCAGTTCGCGATCGGCCAGTTGGAGTGTCGTGCCGTCGGGGAGCAGCAGCTGCCGTTTCAGCGCGGCCCGAGCCGTCTGGTGCCGCTGGTCGATTTCCACGACGCGCCGGTTGTACTCCTGCTTGGTCAGCTGCACCTTGAAGAGATCGGCCTGATCGACGTCGGCGTCGCCTTCATCGAGCAGGCGCTGCACTTCGCGTTGGGCCCGGTCGATGGCGGAGCCGGTTTCGCGGGCCAGCCGGTCGAGCGCATGGGTGAGTAGCAGGCTGAAGTACAACTCGCCGGTGCGGGCGGCGACGTCAAGCGCTTTCTGTTCGACGCCGGCCTCCTCCACGTCGATGCCATATTCGGCGGCGCGGATGGTGTTGCGGAGCTGGCCCCACGTATAGAGCGGCTGCGTCAACTCGGCCTGGACGCGGGTGAACACGCGCAGGCTGTTCCAGTCATTCGTCACGTCCGGATTCAGGTAGAGCTCATCGTTTGAGCCGGTGAAGCCGTCGGGGATATTGAGGCCTGGGGCGAGCGAGTGGGCGCTCGATCCGGTGAAGTCGGTCAGGAAGCGGCTGGCGCGGGCTTCGTCGCGGCGCGCCTCGGCGAAGCTGCGTCGGGCCCGCCGCTGGTCGACCTCGGGGCTCACCTCCAGCGCCCGCTGAATCGACGCGCTCAGGTTGACTTCGGTGGTGTCGGGCATTGCGGCGGTGAGGCGGAACTGGGCGTGAGCCGGAAGCACCGGCGCTATCAGCAGGCCCAGCGCCCCAATTAGCAGGGTGCCGAGCACAGAGGCCGGAACGGGGGAGGAGGTCATCCGGGAAAACATAGAGGGCCAGCGGTACAGCATGAGGAAGGGGCCATCAACGATGAGGGCCCAAGGTGGATAAGCCGCCGGATGGTGGACCAAAGTAACACGCCGATTCAGCGAGCAGACCCCGTGGAAAACCGCGCGGGCCCACTGCCGTACAGGAATGTGATAGGCGACGCGTTTGCAATAGCTTGTTCCATCCAGTTTTCACATCGGCATGGCCATACAGGGAGGTCCGAAACCGCTTGGGGAGGTGATCCAGAAGGTGATCGACCGCCTCGGACTGCGCACGCGCATCAACGAGGCGCGCATCATCGAGACGTGGGCGGTGCTGGCGGGCCCGCAGATCAACGGCGTCACCTCGTCGGTGTGGATGAAGGGGCGAACGCTGTTCGTGAAGGTGCGCTCGGGGCCCTGGCGTCAGGAGTTGCACATGCGGCGGCGCGAGTGGCGCGAGCGCCTCAACACGGAGCTCGGGGAGGAGCTCATCGAAAAGATCGTGTTTCGGTAGGCTGGGGAGCGGCCAGCCGCTGGCGGGCTACTCGTCGAATTTTCTGAAGACGAGCGAGGTGTTGTGCCCGCCAAAGCCAAAGGCGTTCGACATCGCGGCATCCACGGTTCGCTCCTGGGGCTCGTTGAAGGTGTAGTTGAGATCGCACTCGGGATCGGGCTCCTCGAAGTTGATGGTGGGCGGCACGACATCGTTGCGCAGGGCGAGCACGGTAGCAATGGCCTCGACCGCGCCGGCGGCGCCCAGCAGGTGGCCTGTCATACTCTTGGTGGAGGACAGGTTCATCTCGTAGGCGTGCTTGCCAAAGACGGATTTCACTGCCTTGGTTTCGGCCACGTCGCCCAGCGGAGTGGATGTGCCGTGCGTGTTGATGTAGTCGATGTCTTCGGTGTTGAGCCCAGCGTTGTCCAGGGCGCGTTCGAGCGCGAGCGTCACGCCGCCGCCTTCGGGGTCGGGCGCCGTGAGGTGATATGCGTCGGCGGACATGCCGATGCCGGTGATCTCGGCGTAGATGCGGGCGCCCCGCTTTTGGGCGTGCTCCAGCTCTTCGAGGTAGAGTGCGCCCGCGCCGTCGCCCATCACGAATCCGTCACGCTCGGCGTCGAAGGGACGACTGGCATGTTCGGGATCGTCGTTGCGGCGGGACAGGGCGCGCATCGAGCTGAAGCCGGCAATGCCCAGGGGATTGATGCAGGCCTCGGTGCCGCCGGTGAGAGCCGCGTCGACCTGGCCGTCGCGGATCAGCTTGTAGGCATCGCCGATGTTGTTGTTGCCCGTTGCGCAGGCCGATACGATGGCGTAGTTGGGCCCGCGAAAGCCGTAGCGCATGGCGATGCGCCCGCTGGCGATGTCGGGGATGAGCATCGGGATGAAGAAGGGCGAGACGTGGCGCTCGCCGTGCTCGTTGAACGCCTCGGTCTGCTCCTGGAAAATCTGGATGCCGCCGATGCCGCTGCCGTAGATGACAGCCACGCGGTCTTTTTCGTCCTGTGGCATTTCATCGGCGTTGAGGCCGGCGTCCTGGACGGCCTGGTCGGCCGCAATCATGCCGTACTGGCAGAAGGGGTCCATCCGCCGCGCCTCTTTGCGGTCGAGATAGTCGAGCGCGTCGAAGTCCTTCAGTTCGCAGGCAAACTGCGTCTTGAGTTCGCTCGGGTCAAACGACTCGATGGTCGCCGCGCCGCTTGTGCTTGTCATCATGGCGTCCCAGAACGCTTCGACCGAAAGGCCGAGGGGCGTCAAGGCGCCCATGCCGGTGACGACCACTCTGCGTGAGGCCTGTTGCATAGATCTGCGTTGTGTCGATCCCGTGCGAAATGACCGGATACAGCCCGGCGAGCCCGCCTGCGGGGGCGGCGTCTCGCCGGAATCGTGCTGGTGCGGCGCGTGATCAGGTTTTGTCTTCGAGATAGCTCACGGCGTCGCCCACCGTAGCGATCTTCTCGGCCTCTTCGTCGGGGATCGTCAGGTCGAACTCTTTCTCAAACTCCATGATCAGCTCAACCGTGTCGAGCGAGTCGGCGCCCAAGTCGTTCGTGAACGAGGCATCGGTGTGGACGTCGGACTCATCGACGCCGAGCTTCTCAACAATGATTGATTTGACGGTTGCTTCAATATCGTTTGCCATGAGGGAGAACCTCCGTTACTGTATTGCTTGTTGAATAAAACACGCGAAAATGAGCCCGCGGCCCTTGTCGGCCCGCCGGCTCTTGTGTTGGGTGGGGGAGCGCGCGAGAAGGTTGCGCGACTCTGCGTTTCAAACGCCAAAAACTAAGGTAAGGGGGGGCGAGAAGCAATTCTACGGGTCCGTTTGATGCAGACTTCTAAATCGCGGGACCGTTGCCACTGCCCATTCCGCCCGATGGGGCGGGTGCATCGAACCAATACAGGAGCCCTACGTTTTAGCTTCTCTGTTGTTGTCGCCGACCACTTATCACTGTCTCACGATTCTGCGCACGTATATGTCCTATCTCTACACGTCCGAGTCCGTCTCGGAGGGTCATCCCGACAAAGTTGCCGATCAGATTTCCGACGCCATTCTCGACGCCATGCTCGCCGACGATCCGCACAGCCGGGTTGCGGTCGAAACGCTCGTCACCACGGGCCTCGTGGTGCTCTCTGGCGAAGTCACGACCGATGCGTACGTCGACGTGCAGGAGATCGCCCGCGAGGTCATCCGCGAGATCGGCTATACCGATCCGCGGCTGCGCTTCGATGGCGACTCGTGCGGCGTGCTCAGCAGCATCCACGAGCAGAGCGAAGATATCAGCCAGGGTGTCGACGGGCAGGACCGCCAGGGCGCCGGCGATCAGGGCCTCATGTTTGGCTACGCCTGCCGGGAAACGCCGGAGCTGATGCCGATGGCCATCTCGTACGCACATCATCTCATGGAAGGGCTGGCCGACATCCGCAAAAATACGGACTTGATGCCCTACCTCCGGCCCGATTCGAAGAGCCAGGTTACCATTGAGTACGAAGACGACCGGATCACGCCGCGCCGCGTGCACACGATCGTCGTATCGACCCAGCACGATCCCGGTGTGTCGCAGGATAAGATCCGGGAAGATGTGCGCGAGATCCTGATTCCTCGCGTCATCCCTAATGAGATGGTCGACGACGACTTGATCTTGCACGTGAACCCCACGGGTCGCTTCGTGATCGGCGGGCCGCACGGCGACACCGGCCTTACCGGCCGTAAAGTGATCGTGGACACGTACGGGGGCAAGGGCGCCCACGGCGGCGGTGCCTTCAGCGGAAAGGACCCGTCCAAGGTCGATCGCAGCGCCACGTACGCCGCCCGCCACGTCGCCAAGAATCTCGTCGCGGCCGAGCTTGCGCAGGAGGCCGAAGTCCAGATCGCCTACGCCATCGGCGTCGCCGATCCGGTATCGATCGACATCAACACGGGCGGCACCGGCGTCATGCCCGACCACCAGCTCTGTGAGCTCGTCACCGAGGTGTTCGACCTCGCTCCCTCCGCCATCATCCGCGACCTCGATCTGCTCAAGCCGCGCTACAAGAAAACGGCGGCGTACGGGCACTTCGGGCGGAGCCAATTTCCATGGGAGAAGCTCGACCGCGTGAATGATCTCAAGCAGGCAGCCAAGCAGTTTGCGTAGATGTCGTTACTGAACCGACGCGTCTGTCACTACCAAAAGTTGAACAGTTGATTCATCCCCACTCGCGTGGGGAAAGCGCTCCGCCTGTCGCTTTCGGAGATGCGCCGGCGGTTCATCCCCACTCGCGTGGGGAAAGCTCGTTCATGCTTAACCGCACCTCTCCCCTTTACGGTTCATCCCCACTCGCGTGGGGAAAGCTGTTCGTAGCGGGCTTCAGCTTTGGCCTGAGCCGGTTCATCCCCACTCGCGTGGGGAAAGCCAATCATGCACCGCATCCGCTACCTCCAATCAAGGTTCATCCCCACTCGCGTGGGGAAAGCGTGATGGCGAGCCCCCCCGTCCCCGCATTATCCGGTTCATCCCCACTCGCGTGGGGAAAGCACAGCGTCCAGGTGCCTCCCGCCTCCAGAAAACGGTTCATCCCCACTCGCGTGGGGAAAGCGGGCACGGCTGGGCCCTAACCCTGCCCTTTTGCGGTTCATCCCCACTCGCGTGGGGAAAGCCAAAGGAACGATCAATAGTGAGTCAATTTTGACGGTTCATCCCCACTCGCGTGGGGAAAGCGCATTTGGCGCACCGTATCCGCGCCCCGGAGGCGGTTCATCCCCACTCGCGTGGGGAAAGCTACGGCCTCCCCATCCGCCTCGCCCGCGCCCTCGGTTCATCCCCACTCGCGTGGGGAAAGCCAGGCGCTCTCAAGTGCAGATGAAGACACCATCGGTTCATCCCCACTCGCGTGGGGAAAGCCTACTGGCATCTACCTATTGGGTCTACTCGTCCGGTTCATCCCCACTCGCGTGGGGAAAGCTCAAGTGACCCGCTTGAATACAGATCAAGTGTCGGTTCATCCCCACTCGCGTGGGGAAAGCCCTTCTCAACGGGCAGAGACGGCGATTGCGCCGTCAAATCACTTCACAATAAGGATACGGGCCGATTTTAGAAAGGTGGACGTAAAATGTCGTGGTTGCGAGTAGGCCCGTGCGATGTTGGGTATGCGTTACGGCTCCCATTCAACCGCTTTACTCCCATGCCCGACAATCTCCGCGCACTCCCCAAAATTCGTGATAGTCTCTCCACGCTCTACCTCAAGTACGGCCGCCTGACCCAGACGAAGAACGGCCTCGAGTTCGAGAACAAGCTGGGGCGCACCGCCATTCCAGTGGCCAACCTCTGCGCGCTCCTGCTGGGGCCGGGTACCACCGTCACGCACCGCGCGGTGCACACCATCGCGCGCTCGGGGTGCTCGCTGCTCTGGGTCGGCGAGGCCGGCGTGCGCTTCTACGCCCACGGCCACGGCGAGACGCGCAAGGGGTACGCGCTTCAAAAGCAAGCCGAGCTGGCCGCCCATCCCGAAACGCGCATGGCGGTCGTCGCCCGCATGTACCAGATGCGCTTCGGTGAGCCCCTGCCCGACGGGCTTTCGCTCGACCAGGTGCGCGGCCGTGAGGGCGCCCGCGTCCGCAAAGCCTACCGCGAGGCGGCCGAGCGCTACGGCATCGCGTGGCGCGGCCGGCGGTACGACCGCTTCGACTGGAACGAGAGCGACGCGCCCAACCGCGCCCTCTCGGCCGCCAATGCCTGCCTGAACGGCGTCTGCCACGCCGCCATCGTCTCCGCCGGGTACAGCCCGGCCCTCGGGTTTATCCACC
>CAYUVF010000018.1:44812-67928 GCA_964448045.1 uncultured Rhodothermales bacterium | reverse complement strand
TGAAGGCGCTCGGCCGGCAGGTCGCCGACCTGGCCGAGGCATTGTGCACGCTCGGCACCGAGCACGAAGGCGATCTCATGCCGGGCTACACCCACATGCAGCGCGCCATGCCGTCGACGGCCGGCCTCTGGGCGCTGGGGTTTGCCGAGCTGTTGGCGGGCGACCTGGCCGACCTGCGGCACGCAGCCGAGCAGAACAACGTGTCCCCCTTGGGCAGCGCGGCCGGCTACGGCGTGCCGCACCTCGACCTCCCGCGCGCCGCCGTGGCCGAGCGGCTCGGCTTCCGCGGCGTGCAGACGCACGCAACGACCGTGCAGCTCTCGCGCGGCAAGCTGGAGCTCAGCGTCGTCCACGCGCTCGTGCAGGTGGCGGCTACCATCAACCGGATGGCGTCCGACCTCGTGCTCTTCAACACCGCCGAGTTCGGCTTCGTGGAGCTTCCGGCCGAATATTGCACGGGGAGCAGCATCATGCCGCAGAAGCAGAACCCGGACGTGTTGGAGCTGGCCCGCGCGCAGTACCACCGCCTCCTCGCCGAGCAGCAGTCGCTCGCTACGCTGCCCGCCAACCTGCCCTCGGGCTACCATCGCGATCTGCAGCTCACCAAAGAGGCCGTGATGCGCAGCGTGCTGCTGATGGGTGATCTGCTGACGGCGGTGACGAAGGTCGTGGATGGGCTGCGCTTCCGCTCAGATCGGATGAAATCGGCCTGCACGCCCGAGCTATTTGCGACGCATCGGGCGCTGGCTCGGGTGAAGGAGGGCGTGCCCTTCCGCGACGCGTACCGGGCGGCGGCCGATGGCGAGGCCCTCACGCCCGACAACGTGCTGGCCACGTATGCGACCGTGGGCGGACCCGGACAGGGGCGCCCCGATGTGGTGCGGAGCGCGCTTAACCGGCACGCAGCATGGTTCGATCCGGACTGATTGGCGCGGCGGGAAACAGCGGAGACGGAGGGGCTGATCCCATCCATCCGTTCACCCGTCCACTCGTCCAGACCTCAACATGAGGCTCTACTCCGCTTCCGGCGTGAAGCGCACGGCCACCCCGCCGCCCGGGGCGAGGTTGACGCGCAGGCGTTCGCTGGATTCCACCGTTTGGGTTTCGATGACATAGTCCATCGGATTCGATTCCCAGTCGGCCTCGGCGCCGTCGCGGTAGATCGTGGCGGTGTAGGTTTGGCCTGCCTCCAGGAAATCGAGCGGCACGATCATCCGCCGGGCCGAGCCATCCGTTTTGGCGCCGAGGTACCAGTCGGCCGAGTGGCGGTCCTGGCGGACGATCGTCACGTAGTCGCCGATTTGGGCTTCGAGCACGCGCGTCTCGGCCCAGTCGACGGGCACGTCTTTGACGAACTGGAAGGCGTCGAGGTGGTCGGTGTAGTGGGCCGGCAGATCGGCCGCCATCTGGAGCGGGCTGTAGAGCACGACGTAGAGGGCGAGCTGGCCGGCGAGGGTCGTCGGGACGTGGTTGGCGCTGTCGCCCTTGGCGTCGAGGCTAAAGATGCCGGGCGTGAAGTCCATCGGCCCTTCGAGCATCCGGGTGAAGACGAGCGTTGGGATGTGGTCGGGGCCGTTGCCGCCGCCCCACGGCGAGTTGAACTCTTGGCCGCGGGCGCCCTCGCGAGTCAGCAGATTCGGATACGTCCGCCGCAGGCCGGTGCCTTTTACCGGCTCGTGGATGTTGAGCGCGATCTCGTGCTCGGCGGCGGCTTCGAGGGTGCGCCGGTAGTGGTTCACGTAGTGCTGCCCGTAGTTCCATTCGCGGGTGGTGTCGCCTTCGGCCGTGACGCGGGGGAAGTTCATGCCGTGGGCGACGTAGCCGGTCTTGATCGCTTTCACGCCGAGGTCGTTCATCAGCGCGTAGGCCGAGTCCATCTGCGCCTCGTAGTTGGGCGCGTTGCCGCCGGTTTCGTGGTGGCCGATGAGCCGGGTGCCCTGCTCGCGAGCATATTGCGCGACGGCCTGCAGGTCGAAGTCCGGATACGGCGTGGTGAACGAGAAGTCGGAGCCGTCGTCGGCCCAGGTGCCGTCCCAGCCCTGGTTCCAGCCCTCGACGAGCACGCCGTCGAAGTCGTGCCGGGCGGCGAAGTCGATGTAGCGCTGGGCGTGCTCGGTGGTGGCGCCGTGCTGGGGGCCGCTGCTCCACGTCCACTGGCCGAGATGCATCGCCCACCAGATGCCGACGTACTTGCCCGGCTCAATCCACGAGGTGTCATCCAAGGTGCTCGGCTCGTTGAGGTTGAGCGTGACGTAGTTGGTGAGGAGGTCGCCCGCGTCGTCGCCCACGAGCAGCGTGCGCCAGGGCGAGTGGAAGGGCGTCTCGCCGTAGACGCGAACGCCGTTCGACCACGGCGCGAGGTCGGCCTGATAGCTGCGCGGGCCGATCCGGCGGAGCGACATCGCCGCGTAGTCGAGGAGCGCGGCCTCGTGCACGGCCATGTACGGCCCGTTCTCGGAGAAGGCCATCGTCAGCGGCGTGTGGAGCAGGTAGCCCGCTCGCGAGAGCGGCGTCTCCTGGTGGATGTATTCGTAACGGTTGTACTCGTAGGCGCGGATCCACCAGGTCGTCGGGTCGGCGGCGAAGTGCATCGACGTCAGCTCGTCCATGATTTGGAAGGCGCCGAGGTGGGGCTGCTCCGGCCACGCGTAGCGGAAGCCGACGCCGTCGTTGAAGACGCGGAAGACGAGCGTCATCCGCCGCTCCGCCCCGTGTGATTCCTGCAGGGGCAACCGCAGCTCGCGGTAGCGGTTGCGGATGGTCTCGACCTCGCCCCACGGCTGCGTCCAGGTGGTGTCGTGGGAGGTCGTCTCGGCGCCGAGGACTTTCATCCCGACGCCCAGGGTATCGCTACCGCTCAGCACAACGCCGAGGCGCGAGGGAGCGACGAGCGTCTGGCCGTCGTACGTCACCCGGTAGGTGGGCACGCCGCGGTCGGTGAGGTGCACGGCCACGCGCAGCCGATCGTTGGGGGCGGCGACGTCGGCGATGGGTTGCGCGGACGCCGGGAGGGCGAGGGAGGCCATGAGAAGGATGAGGGCGACGAGTCGAGTCATACGAGCGAATGGGTTATCTGCATCACGCAGGTGGCGAAGTGCTCCATCGGGAAGATAGTGGAGCAAAGGCGCCAGTGAAAGCCGCGGTGCCGCGAATCAGGTTCGCTGTAGGGTGTCTTCCAGCGCTTGCTGGAGTCTCTCGGGTTTGTCGGTGCCGATGTGAATGATTCCTTCACTCTCAATATCCAACGGCCCCGAGCGCAGGCCCGACACATTGTAGAGCCATCCGTGCATCGTGTAGCGGATGCCGCATCCGTGATAGACCGCGTTGCGGACGGTTGTTACGCTGCGGATGGCGCTCAGCGGAAACTGACGGGTCCAGAATCCAGGGCCGAATCGGCCGAGTAGGGCAAGACCGGATGGATCCAGTTCGCCGCGATCGCCGCGGAGGCCGGCGTACGGAGGCCGGCGTACGTGATGAGCAGGCCCGCGAGTCCGCTTCCGCCACTCACGTATCCGATTTGAGTATTCCGGTACTGCAGCGGTTCGTCCTGAGTCATGGCATCACAAGTGGAGGGTTGTCGGAGAAAAATCAGTGTGTCCACTTGATCTGAAACTCGATCTCTTCGCCCTCCTCGTCGCGCTCGTGCTCGATGGTGTACGTGGCGCGGACCGGGACGTAGATGCGCTCGCCGGCGATCTGAATTTCGAACTGCTCGCCCGCTTCGAGGCGGTCGGCGAGGCGGCGCAGTTTGTTGACGAATTCGTGGATGGGGTAGGCCTTTTCGATATCGCGAGGGTTGGTCATGGCGGCTGAGGGGAGTGGATGACGGAGGCGAGAACAGCGCCTGTGCGAAAGCGCCGCTGCAAAAAATCTACGAGGGCGCCGGGGTAGTTGCAACGGACGGGTCGATTCAACTCGCGAGCCGCAACACAGAAGGCCAGTGATCGATATACACGTTGGTACCAACAGATTGCTTCAACACCTCCCATCAAATCGACCACCTGATGACATTTACCTCCGCGAAAGATCTGATGACCACCGACGTGAAAAGCGTCGATGCCGAGTGGCCCGTGAACCGCGTGGCGCAGTTTCTCATCGACCACGAAATCTCCGGCGCTCCCGTCGTGAAAGACGGCACGTTGATTGGCGTCATCTCCCTCACCGATCTGGCCCGCCACAACAGCACCTCCGGCGCGTCCTCCGAGCGGCCGGCGTCCTTCTACCGCGCCGAGCTCGAAACCACGTACGCCGAGGAGGAAGTCGACCAGTTGCGCGTGAGCGATGGCGGTGAGACCACGGCCGAGCACGTCATGACGCCGCAAGTCTACGATGTGAGCCGGCACACATCGCTCAAGCAGGTGGCGCAGGTCATGTACCGCGGCGGGATCCACCGCGTCTTCGTCACCGAGAACGGCCAGATCCAGGGCGTCATCAGCTCGCTCGACATGCTGAGGCTCGTCGCCGAGATGTAAGCGGTTCCGATGGGGCGATTCGCGGCTCAGGTCGCGGGGCGGACCGCATCCTCAATGGGCGTATCGCCCCCGTAGAGTTCGATGGCACGGCCGATGGTGGAGGCGTCGCCGAGGCAGGCCACCACGGCGCGGGCGACATCGGCCCGGGGGATATGGGGCGCTCGATTGGCGCGGGCGGCTGCGCCGGTGGCGATGCGTCCCGTTTCGGTGTCGTCGGTGAGCGTCGTGGGACGCAGAATCGTTTCCTGCAGCGGGGCATCTTGCAGGTAGTCGTCCGCGCAGCGCTTGGCGACGAGGTAGGGCCGGAGCGGTTCGGGGCCGGCATCCGGGTCGGCGGCCCCGCTCGCACTGATCATGACGAACCGGTCGATACCGCGCTCGGTGCAGGCGTCGACAGCGCGACGTGCGCCCCAGAGGTCGATCATCAGCGTCTTGTCCCAGCCGGTCGAGCCGCCCGATCCGGCCGTGAAGACGACGGCCTCGGCGTCCTCCAGGGCCGGAGCAAAGGTCCCTTCGAGGTTGCCGAGGCGCGGCTCGGCGCCGGCCTCACGAATGCGGTCGAACTGGTCCTTCGATCGAACGATGCCCATCGGGGTGTGGCCGGCGTCCTTCAGGCGGGGCAGCAGGCGGCGGCCAATCCCTCCGTTGGCTCCGATGATGGCAACATGCATGACATGTGAGAATCGATGAACAGTGGTAGCGGATGGACGCAATGCGTTGCACGCCACGAGGATCCGTAGTCAGCCGGAGCGGCAGCACACCCCTCGCGTCCGATAATCGTTACATTTCAGGTTTCTGAAGGACCACGGGATCTTTTGTATCATAGGGGACGGTTTCCGCTGCCTCGCTTATTTCTGCGTCGTCTCATGCGTTGTCTCTCCCGTTGTCGCACTCGTATTCCTCGCCTCGCCCTTATTCTCGTGCTGGCCGCGCTGTTCACCGGGGCGCTCCGCCCCGCACTCGCGCAGGAGGCGAAGCCGACGCTCGATGAAGCCGATTACGGCCCATGGGAGCGCCTCGGCGGGGCGACGCTGGCGCCGGAGGGAACGTGGATGGCTGTGCCCGTCCGCCGCGTGAACGGCAACCACGAACTGCGCATCCACCACACCGAGCGCGACACGATGCGCGCCGTCGACTTCGGGCGCAATCCGGCATTTTCGGATGATGGGCGCTGGCTCGCCTACCAGATCGGGATGTCGGAGGAGCGGCGCGAGCAGCTGCGCCAGCAGGAGCAGCCGGTCCGTAACAAGCTGGGCCTGCTGGATCTGCAGACGGGGGATACGACCATCGTGGAGGCGGTGTCGGCGTTTGCGTTCAGCGACGACGGCCGCTACCTCGCGATGCGCCGCTACCGGCCGCAGGACGCGCCGGACGCCATGCGCGGCGCCGATCTGCTCCTGCGCGACCTGCGCGACGGCACGTACACCAGCTTCGGCAACGTCGCCGGCTTCGCATGGCACGACGATGAGCCGTTCCTGGCGATGACGATCGACGGTGCGAATCAGGCGGGGAACGGCGTTCGGCTCTACGATGCCTCGACTGGACAGATGCAGACGCTCGCCTCGATGCCAGCCGACTACACCGGGCTCACGTGGCGGCCCGCCGCCGATGATCTGGCCGCTCTCCGCGTGCGCGAATCCGACGAGTGGGCGCACAAGACGCACGTGCTGCTCGCATGGCAGGGCCTCAGCAGCGGATCGGCCCCGGCGCAGCGCTTCGACCCGGAGGAAATCGAGTCCTTCCCCGACACGCTTCGCATCGTCGACTACCGCGATCTCGAGTGGTCGACCGACGGCGAGCGCCTCTTCTTCGGCGTGCAAAAGCGCGAGCCCGCCGAGGATGAGCAGCCCGCGGCCGACAGCGACACTACCGCCGCCGATTCAACGTCCGCCGATTCGACGTTGAAGCAGTACGATCCGGCCGATGTGCAGGTGTGGCACACGAGCGATGTGGACATCATCCCGCGGCAGGAGGTGCAGGCCGAGCAGGACCGCCGCGACAACTATCTCGCCGCCTGGCATCTGGCCGAGGACGGCGATCCGTGGACGCAACTCGGCACCGAGCTCACCGAGGATGTGCAGGTCCTCCGCGGGGGCGACCGGGCCGTGGGGCTCGACCAGACGCCCTACCGGCAGGCGCGCATGTTCGGGCCGGTCTATCACGACATCTACCTCATCGACGTGGCCTCTGGCGCGCGCGAGCGCATCGTCGAAAAAGTGCAGTACTGGATGGGCGGCAGCCCCAATGGGCGCTATCTGATGTGGCTGAAGGACGATCAGTATGTCGCCTACGACACCGAGGCGGGCACGACGGCGAATATATCGGCCGATATTCCGACCTCGGTGGTCGATGAGGACAACGATCTGACCGTTGAGCAGAAGCCGCCCTTCGGCACGGCGGGATGGACGGCGGGCGATCGCGATGTGCTCATTTACGACGAGTACGACGTGTGGCGCGTGGCCCCGGATGGCTCCGCGGCCGAGCGCCTCACCACCGGCCGCCCCGACTCGGTCCGCTACCGCTACACCGATCTCACCGACGAGGAGCCGGGCGAACCCGATGTCATCCCCACCGATGCGCCCCTCTACTGGGACCTCTACGACGAGTGGACCGAGGAGCACGGCTACGCCCGTTCCGATGCACTCGGCGCAACGCCCGAGCGGCTCCTCTGGCAGCCCAAATCAATCAGCGGACTCATGCGCGCGGATCGGGCGGAGGTGTACGCCTATCGGATGGAAGACTTCGAGGACGCGCCGGACTACTTCCGCGCTGGGCCCGATCTGGCCGATGCGCGTCAGGTGACGAACATCAACCCGTTTCAGGACGAGTACGCGTGGGGCCGCTCGACGCTCGTATCGTACACAAACCGGGACGGCGAGCCCTTGCAGGGGGCGCTCTTCTATCCGGCCAATTACGACCCGGACCAATCGTATCCGATGATCACCTACATCTACGAGACGCGCTCGCCCTCGGCGCGCAATTACGTCGCCCCCACCCGCGAGCATCCGTACAACACGACGGTCTTCACGCAGGAGGGCTACTTCGTCTTTCAGCCGGATATCGTGTATCGCCCGCGCGATCCGGGGCGCTCGGCGGTCGACGCCATTGTGCCCGGCGTGCAGGCGGCGCTGCAGGACGTTTCTTCGATCGACTCGTCGCGCGTCGGCCTCGTGGGGCACTCGTGGGGCGGCTACCAGACGACCTTCGCCGTCACGCAGACGGATATCTTCGAGGCCGCTGTGGCCGGGGCGCCGCTCACGAACCTCGTCTCCATGTATAACTCGATCTACTGGCGGAGCGGCGGCACCGACGCGCGCATCTTCGAAATCAGTCAGGGGCGGATGGAAGTGCCCCCCTGGGAAGACATGGACGCCTACGTGGCCAACTCGCCGCTGCACCACATCGAGGCGATGACCACGCCCCTGCTGATGGCCTTCGGCACCGACGATGGTGCGGTCGAGTTCAACCAGGGCGTCGAGTTCTACAACGCGGCGCGGCGGGCCGGCAAGCAGATGGCGTTCCTTGTTTACGACGACGAAAACCATGGCATCAGCAAACAGGACAAGAACACGGTCGACTACCGCAATCGCGTCCTCGAATGGTTCGATCACTATCTGAAGGGTGAAGACGGTCCTGCTTGGATCACCGAGGGCGTGCCGTTCCTCGACCAGGTCGAGCAGAAGAAGAACGCGCAGGAAGGGAGCCGCCAGCGCTGATAATCGCTGATGAGGCTCCGGCCTGCGATGAGCGGGGAACTGGTGGCGGGCTGAGCGTTTCTGATGGTGCCCTCGGCCCGAGCCGGGGGCGCCAGTCATCTCGCTCCGCCTGGTTCTCGAATCTGCTCTGAAGCCGCCGTATGGACCTCGTCACGCAAGGCCTCGTCGGGGCCGCCATGGCCTCGGCTGCGGCTCCGGCCCGGGAGAGCCGCCGCGCTGCCCTCATTGGGCTCGGAGCTGGGCTCCTGCCAGATGCCGATGCGCTCATCCGCAGCGCCGAGGACCCGCTGCTGGTGCTGGAGTACCATCGCTACGTCACCCATGCGCTGGTGATGGTGCCCGTCATGGCGCTGGCGGCGGCGACCGTGTTCTGGCTGGGCGCGCGCGGCCTGCCGATCGATCCCCGCCTGTCCTTTGGGCGGACCTACAGGTACGCGCTTTTGGGCACGAGCCTGGCCGGGCTGCTGGACGCGTGCACGAGTTACGGCACGCATCTCTGGTGGCCATTCACCGATACGCCGGTCGCGTGGAGCATCATCTCGATTCTGGATCCGGTCTTTACGCTGCTGGTGGCGGTGCCCCTGGGCATCGGTCTCGTCCGGCGCAGGCGCCAGGTGGTGCGCTGGGGAGTGGCGCTGGCGGCGGCGTATCTGCTGCTGGGGTGGATGCAGCACCAGCGCGCCGAGGCTGTGGCGCAGGAGCTGGCCCGCGCGCGCGACCTCCCCGTGGAGCGCCTCATCGTCAAGCCGACGATCGCCAACCTCGTTCTCTGGCGCGCGCTGACGGTGACCAAGGAGCGCGTTTACACCGATGGCGTGCGCGTGGGCGTAGGATCGAGCCGCACCTATCCGGGCACCTCGGCCCCGCTATTTGATCCCGATTCGATGGAGGCGACCCCGGCGATCCAGCGCGATGTGCAGCGGTTCGTGCGCTTTGCGGATGGGGTCGTGGTGCGCCATCCAGAACGGCCGCAGGTCATCGGCGATGCCCGCTTTTCGATGCTGCCGACGACGCTTACCCCGCTATGGGGGCTCGAGGTGGATCCCACTGCGGATCCGCCCATCCGCCGCATCACCGACCGCTCGCTCTCGCCGGAGGAGCGGCGACAGTTCCTCGCGATGCTGCGCGGCCGGTCTGTCCCATCGGACGGCGACACGCCGTACCGGCCCGCCAGATGACTGCCTCTGATCTGGGGCAAAAACCGGTCGGCCCGTCCTGAGATCTACCACTCCCTGCTCCCGTGCTTCGTTCGTTTTTGAATCCAGTTCGGCTGTTCATCGAGGCCGTCGGGGATGCCCTGGCGTACGCCGGGTGGGTGGACCGGGAGCGGGCCCGTCGCGTAGCCGAGCTGGCTTGGCCACGGGTCGTGACGGGGCTGGCGCGGATGTCGAAAACCGCGGCGGATGTCGCTATGGTTGGCGCCGCGCTGGGTCCGGCGGCCATCGCGGGAGTTGGCTATGCCCTCCCGTACTGGGGGCTCGCCTTCGCGGTGGGGGGCGGCATTGCGGGTGGCACGATCAGCCTTGTGGCGCGGAGCGAGGGGGCTGGTGATGTGGCCGGCGTGACCCGCGCCGTGTGGACGAGTGCGATCATTACAGGACTTGTCATCACGCCGGTAGCGCTCGCGTGCTCCCTTTTCGCCCGCCCGCTGATCGGGCTCATCGGCACGGGAGGCGAAGCCATCGCGTTCGGAGCGGAATACCTGCGCATCGCGGCGCTGGCGATGCCGTTCGGGGCGCTCAACCTGATCGGATCGCGCGCCCTCGTTGGGGCTGGGGATGCGCGCACGCCCATGGCCATTCGCGCGGGCGCTGCAGTGGGCAATGTGGGGCTCGGGGTGCTCTTTATCTTCGTCTTCGAGTGGGGCGTTCCCGGCGCTGCGCTCGGCACGCTGTTGGCGAACGTGGCCGGGACGGCCGCCTTCGTCTGGGGGCTGGTTGCTGGCCATCTCCCGGGGCGGGGCCCGCTTCCGGTGCAGCTCGATTGCGAAGCCCTCCAGTGGGACCGGCAAACAGCGAGCCACCTTACCGAGATTGGAACGCCACTCGCTCTGACGAACCTCGTCCAGAGCGGCGGGCAGTTTCCGCTCCTCGCCATCGTCGGGCTCTTTGGGCCGGATGTCGTCGCGGCCTTCGTCGTGGCGCTTCGGATGCGCGATCTCATGAACACGCCTGGATGGGGCTTCGGGCTCGCCTCCAGCAGCCTGGTGGGCCGTGCGCTGGGGCAGCGCCGCGACGCGGAAGCCGTCGCCTTCGCCCGCGACGCGCTCCGCCACGCTGTGGCCGTCTATGGCCTCGTGGCTGCGGTCGTCTTTGCAGGGGCCGCGCCCATCAGTCAGCTCTTCGTGAGCGACTCGGCGCTGCTTCCCACGACCACGGCCCTGATCCGTGCGGCCTGCGTAGCCGTGGTGCTGTGGGGGATCATGAATGGGGCGCTCGGTCCGCTCCGCGCCGGGGGCGACACGCGATGGCCCTTCTACGGGCGCCTCTTGGGACTTTTCGCGTTTGCGCTTCCGGCAGCGTATGTGGGGGCGATGACGCCGCTCGGCCTCGCCGGGCTCTACGGCGCACTTCTTCTGGAGAACGGGGTGCCGGCCGCCGTCACGTATGCGCGATACCGGACTGGACCGTGGCGGCGGATCAGCAGTGCCTATCAACCGGCGCAGGGCGGGTGACCGGTGAAGGGGGACGAGGTGTTTGCTCTGGTTCGCAGCGCATTACACAGCGGTAATAGAATCTCAACAGCCCGATAACATCGGCGAGCGGTGACGCACTTAGTTTGCCTGGGAGTTTGCCTGGGCGACAGAGACGAGGTCCGCCCACCGGACTGTACTGTTTTCTATTTCAGATCGAATGGACAGAGCGAATTATGGAGGCTGCCACCATTCACGCATCGACCGCTGCAAGCGCGCCTCAGCATCCGACCGGGACGGCGCGGCGCGTACAAGAGACCCTCGATCACTACAGCCAGATCATCGAAGCGCTGGAAACCGGGCAGTATGATGGGCTGCAAGGAGCCGTCCGGCAAAGGTTGCTCGACCGGCTTCGGGCCGATCAGGCGGCCGTGAAGGTGATGGCCCGCGGCGCATCGGAACGGCGGGGTTGATCGGCTTCCAGAGGGGAGCGTCACAGTTCGATGCGGGCGCCATCCTGCCGGGACGATTTCATGATAGCGCGCACGATCCGGATGTCGGCCAGCCCTTCGGGGCCGGGGGCGACCGGCGCGCTACCCGTCTTGATGGCCTGGGCATCGTTGTCCATCTGCCGGGCCTGCTGGTCGTGAGAGGCAGGTGGAAGACGTTTCCCGTCACTGGTACGGCCCTGCACGCCGGTGTACGATTGAAACGGACGGAGCCGGTACCATCCATTGGTACACGTCACGTCGAGGTAGTTCGTCGACTTGCCGAAGCTGGTTTCGCCCTCGGCGGTGACGCCTCCGGGAAACTCCAGGGTGAACGTCGCGAACTCGGGAACTTCGCCGTACATCTCGTTGCGCTCGGACCACGTGTGGCCCCGTACGGCGATCGGCTCCCTGCCGGTGGCGTAGCGGGCGGCATTGATGGGGTAGACGCCCATGTCGTAGAGGGCGCCGCCACCGCGTTCGGCGTCCCGTCGCCAGTCGTCGGGATCGGGGTGAGCACCGTCGTACCCCGCGCCGGTTTGCACGCCGGTCACCGCGCCGTACGTTTCTTCTGCCGCGTAGCGCATGATCGTGCGGTTGTTGGGCTCGTGCTGTAGCCGGTAGCCGATCGTGAGCTGCACGCCGTTGCTGCGCGCCGCGTCGATCATAGCCCGGCATTCCGCCTCGTTCTTGGCCATGGGCTTCTCGCACCAGACGTGCTTGCCCGCCTCGGCGGCTTGGATGGCGTCGCGGGCGTGCAGGCCGGGCGGCGTCACGACGTACACCACGTCGATGTCGTCGTTATTGGCGATGTTGGGCAGCGTCTCGTAATTGTAGACGTTGCGATCCGGAATGCCGTAGCGCTGTTGCCAGACGGGAATCTTTTGGGGCGAGCCCGTCACGATACCGCGCAACTCACAGTGCTCGGTTTTCTGCAGACCGGGGGCAAGTTGGCGGGTGCTATAGCTGCCGAGTCCGCAGAGGGCGACGCCCAGCTTCCGATTTTGGTCGGGGAAAAGAAGGGAGGGAAAGCCAATCGTCGATACCGCAAGCGCTGAACTGGCATGCTTCAGAAAAGTCCTCCGGGAGGTGGTTTCGGGACCGTGATCGGAGGCCGTATCGTCAAGCATAGTCGCAGATCGGGGCGATGAGCGCAGCAAAATACCGAAAAGGGTATTCACTAAACGGCGGCGTGTCCGGATATATCCCGCCGTATCAGAGGCGGGGTTGGGCGGTGCGCTATGATCCATTCAGAAATACATGGTTGGAGTCACACCAGGATGTTTTTAGGGGGAAGGGGCTCGGGACCTCAGGAGGGTTGGCGCAGTCTCCAGCTCGTATGGCTTGTAATTGAGGTCGATACGAAACGAGTAGCCCAGCCAAACAAGTTAGAGCGGGTGAGCCGACGACGCAGTGCGCGTAATCCCTGAGCAATCCCGGTTGATACTGAGGTGCGGCCTCGCCGTCGAACCTGACGTGTAGTTCCCGGCGTATACGTGTTCAGCTGCCCATCGGACCAGGAAAGAGGTCAGTTCTCCTCGAATGAATATCGTTGGCGTCTGATTATGCCCTCGTCTCCCCTGTCGCCTTCGTTACATGCGATCTGTAAACGCATTGCCCACCTGGCTGCGGCGGCGCTTGATGCGTCTGTAGGCGGGATCTTTCTCCAGCGCCAGGGGGCATGGCACGCCATCTATTCGGGGGACCGCCGGTTGCCGAGGGAGCAAGGGGCGGCGCTTGCGGAGCAGGTAACCAGCGAAGGGGAGCCTGTCTCGGCAAGCGATCTGACTACCGCCGCGCGGCTTTCGGAGGATCCGTCGGCGCCAGCGGATGAAGAAACGTGCTTCTTCGCAGGCGCGCCAATGATGGACGATACGTCCGCGTTGATCGCAGTCTTTAATGCGGCTTGCGAGCCCGATCAGCAGGTGCTCAATCGGCTGGGGGAAATTGCCGCGTTTGCGGGAGACGAAATCGCCCAATGGGAAGCAGCGCAGCGGGAAACCGGCTTCGTCGAGCGGAGCCCTCATCCGATGGGAGTGATCGGTATCGACGGCAAGGTCGTGACCGTGAATCAGGCCTTTGAGGAGGCGCTGGGCTATCCGGTTACCGACCTCACTGCGCGGTCGTATCTGGAACTCGTCCACCCGGACGATCGCGATCCCACCCGGGCGATATTAAGACGGGCTGATGCGGGCGAAGAGGTCGACTCGTTCGTTCACCGCGTGCAGCACCAGTCGGGCCACTACCGCTGGTTCGAATGGTGCACTGTTATATGTAAAAAAGGCCATCTCTGCGTGTCGGCGCGAGACATCAGCGGATGGAAGAAAGAAGAACGCCGATTGGCCGCGCAGCATGCCACGGCGAGTGCACTGGCCACCTCCGAGTCGCTTGCCGAGGCGACGCCACGCATCCTCCAGGCCATCTGCGAGAATCTGAGCTGGGACTGGGGCGAGCTCTGGATGACTGCCGACGACGCTGATCATCTGGAAGTCGTGGAGATATGGCAAGAGGCGTCCGTCGAACAGCCGGAATTTAGAGCGGCGACGCATCGAGCCACCTTCCGCCGGGGGGAGGGGGTGCCCGGGACCGTGTGGCAATCCGGCACGCCGAAATGGATTCCCGACGTCACGAGTCATGGCAATTTCGTACGCGCCCGGGCTGCAGAAGAGGCGGGCATGCGCGGCGCCTTTGCATTCCCTATTCGCCTCTCAGACGCCACGCTGGGCGTGATGGCATTCTTTAGCCGCACAATCCGCGAGCCGGACGAGCAGGTGCTTCAGATGCTCGATCTGGTCGGCAATCAGATTGGCCAGTTCGTCGAGCGCCGTCAGGCGGAGAAGGCGCTGCAAGCAAAAGCAAAGCGGCTGGCGCAGGCGCAGGATGTGGCCGATGTGGGCAGCTGGACGTATGACTTGGATCGGGGCAACCTGGTCTGGTCCGACCCAATGTATCGGATCTTTGGCTTCGATAGGGGCGATTTTACACCGACGCTTAAGTCAGTGTTTAACCGTATCCACGAGTCAGACCGGGCGAAGGTACAGAAGACGATTAAGTCGATTCGGGAGACGGGGGGAGCGTTCAGCGTTGCGTTTCGCATCTGCCATCCGGATGGAACCACGCGGTGGGTGCGCGCCAAGGCTGAGCTGACGAACGCGGCCGGGAAAGTGTCTGCTCGCCTCGTGGGCACAGCTATGGACATCACCGAGCGCAAACGGGCGGAGGAGCAGCTCCGTCGTCAGATTAAGCTGGAGCATCTCGTGGCCGAGTACTCTACCCGGTTCATCGACGTGCCCTCGAACGAGATCAACGAGCTCATCAACGAGGCTCTGCAGCGCATGGCTCAGTTCGTTGGTGCCGACCGGTGCCGGATCGTGCAGCGCGGTCGCGAGGGCGCCGTACTCAACAACACTCATGAGTGGTCGGACGAGAGCGTGCAGCCCCGCCACGACGATTTTCAAGGTGTGGCGCAAGACACGTTCACGTGGGCGTGGACGCGGCTGCAAGAGAACCAGCCCGTCATCATTCCCAGTGTTGACGATCTCCCCGATACCGCAGCGGCGATGCGCAACTTTCTGCTGCACCTCGACATCCGGTCGTGCCTGCTCGTCCCACTCCAGCGCGAGGGAATGCTGCACGGCTTCACCGCCTTCTGTAAAGAAGAGGCGGGCTACTCGTGGTCCGAGGAGACGGTAACGCTACTACGCATGATGACGGACGTGTGTGTCAGCGCGCTCCAGCGCCGCCGCGCCGAGGAGCAACTCTTCCAGATCCGCCAGGCTGCAGAGAGTGCCAGCGACGCCATCGGAATCGCCGATTACAGCGGACAGTCCGTGTATCATAATCCGGCGTTCGAGCAGCTTTTCGGCTACACGCCGTCGATGTTGAACGAAGCAGGCGGTCCCGGGGTGCTGTTTGTCGACTCGGCACAAGGAGAACGCGTCTTTGAGGCGGTGCGCGCCGGGCAATCGTGGCACGGCGAGGTGCAGATGGAGGGTCGCGATGGCATGCGCCACGAGATTGCTCTGCGGGCCAATCCCATTCACGATCAACAGGGCGAGATTATTGGGCTCTTGGGCATCCACACGGATATTACAGAGCAGAAGCAGATCAAGGAAGCGTTGCGCGAGACAGAAAAGCTTGCCGCTACGGGCCGGATGGCGGCCGGCATCGCGCACGAGATTAACAATCCACTGGCGGGGATCAAGAACGCGTTTCAGGTAGTGCGTCGCGCGCTTCCAGAGGATTTTGACTATGCCCATTTTGCGGAGCAGATCGATGAAGAGATCGACCGCATCAGCAGCATCGTACGGCAGATGTACTCGCTCTACCGTCCGGATCGGGAGGCGCCGGTGCCATTTTCGGTCCGGGAGGTGGTTGAGAACGCCGCGATGGTGCTCCGGCCCGCTGCGCGGGAGCAGCGCGTCGACCTCGAGCTCGACCTCGGCGCTGCAGCCGACGACCAAGCCGTGTTGCCCGAGGGAGGCGTCAATCAGATCATCTACAATGTGCTGAGCAATGCGATTCGGGCTACGCCATCGGGCGGAACGGTTCGGATGGAGGTCGAGATGGAAGCGCGACAGTTTAAGATTTGCGTCTCGGATGAGGGCGCGGGTATTCCGGAGTCCATTCAGTCGCGCATCTTCGAGCCCTTCTTCAGCCAGCGCGACCACATGTACAGCCAAGAGGATGGCATGGGGCTTGGGCTATCCATCTCCAAAGCTCTCGCCGAATCCATGGGGGGACAGCTCTCGTGGACGGCGCGGGAGCCCACAGGGACAACCTTTGTCCTGCAGTGCCCTCGCGAGTTGCCACGTGCGTTCAAGGCAGAGTCCCATCCCGTGTAGCAGAGTTAGGGGCGCTGGTGCTTTCTTTGATCGCTCGCTCTAAATTTCCTCCTGGGTATGGCGCTCCGCGCGGATTGTGATTTCGCGGCGACTGCCGTACGTTTTGGGGACCACGTTTTGAATCATTCTCCTACTGCGCGAATGAGTACAGATGTAATATGCCGGAACGGACAGGTCCTGATCGTCGACGACGAGAAGACATTCCTTGACTCGACGGCGGAGCTGCTTCGGCAGAACGAGTACATCTGCGATGTTGCGATGGACGGCGCTACGGCTCTGCAGAAGCTCCAGCAAACAGACTACGATGTCGTGGTTGCTGACATCCGAATGCCCGGCAATGCCAATCTCGAGCTGGTGGAGCAGCTCAAGGAACGGAATCCCAAGGTACCCATCATCCTTGTGACGGGCTACCCGTCGATGGAAACAGCGGTCGATTCGGTCAATCGTGACGTGCACGCGTACCTCGTGAAACCGTTCGATCTCGAGGAGCTGCTCGATCATGTCAACGACGCTGTCAGGCAGCGGCGGACAGCGCGGCTGGTGCAACGCGTTCGAGATCGGGCGCAGCGGCGAGTGCAGGAGTTCGATAAGCTGGACGCAATGACCGAAGATCTGCGTGATGACGAGTCGCTCCTCCGGCCCATTTTTGATCTCATCTTTCAGGACGTCACCGATGCCTATGTCGATCTGCGGCAGCTATGCATGATTGTGGAGGAGCACAGTGGGGAAACGCTGTCTGCAGTGTTGCGCAACGACCCGGAGAAAAAGCAGCTCGCTAAGGCCGTTCAGGACGCCATTGACGTCATCGAGGAAACCAAGAAGTCGTTCAAGTCGAAACGCCTCGCGCAACTCCGGAGCGATCTCGAAGACGCGCTTGCCGAGACGTCGCTTCCGTAACACCCTGCTGGATCGTTTCAGGCTCCGGACGGGCCCGGCTTACCCGCTCGGCATTTAAGCCGGCGCAGCGCCAGTCGAAAACATTACACGTCTGCATGGGACCGCGCGCCGCAGGGACGAGCCCTGGACGATGGTATCTGCTTCCAACTTGGCACGGTTCTGGATTCACATTTAGATGTCTGCACACAAATAAGCACAGGTGGGGCGGTTCGCTGCTGTTTTCGTATCACCGCAAGGTGACGAGAACCGGTAGGTGAGTCGTCGGGTCATCTGTGCCGGGCGCTCGGCGCCCATTACGGTACATACTATTCGGGTTAATGCGTTCTCGCCGTCGGTGGGAACCCCTTGTCGCTCAGGCGCACCGGCCTGTGAGTCGAAGGCACCCTTTACGCATGCTTCATCTGGAGCGCGCGTGGAGGGTGCCTTTTTTATTGGACCGGTTGGCCTCGAGGGATCGGATTGGGGCCCTGAGCGCAGATGCTGCCCGTTTCACTGACCACTCAGAACTAAGCTGAACCGATCATGTCTCTTGTTCAACGCCGCTCTCATCAGGTGCGCTTGTTAAGTGCCATTGCGTTCGCCACGATCGGCGCGGGCGCTGCAGGATACGTTCTCTGCGCCGGAATGCCGCTCACAATCACGCTTCCCGTGCTCATTGGAGGTGGAGCCGCAGTCGGGGCTGTTGCGGTGGTCGCCCTCCGCAGCACAGGTGGAAGATCCCGTGCGCTGGAAACGGCCCTGCAGCGTACGGATGACGACTTTATCACGCTCGACCCCGATCCGTTGGCCGCAGCCGGGTGGAACGACGCACTCGTCACCGATCTGCGCGATCTTGCTCACGATGCCGAGCGGAGTCGCTCCGATGCGCAGGCGCTCGTCGAACTACTCACGCGCACCAGCTCCGAACCCGACCTCGACAGTGCCCTCAACGCGTTCCTTCGAGGCGTCCGCGAGACGACCCAGGCGCAGTATGCAGCCCTGAGCGTCTTCGACGGCCAGGGCAACATTGACAACTTCATCACGCTGGGAATGTCTGAAGCCGACAAGCGGCGCATCGGGCGCTTCCCCGAAGGGCGAGGGTTGCTCGGCCACATTCAGGACCGTCAAGAGACGGTCCGGCTTGAACACATGGAAGAGCACCCGGCATCGATTGGGTTTCCAAGTGGTCATCCACCTATGGAGAGCCTTCTGGCCACGCCTATCACCTACCAGGGCCGCTCGATTGGCAACTTGTACCTTTCGGATAAGCGGCTTGGAGGCGGTGCGACCGGCGCGTTCAGCGCAGCCGATGAGCGGTTCGTCGAAACGGCAGCCGCGCTGTCGGCCATTGTCATTCAGGAAAAGATGGCCAGCCAGGAAAACGAGCAGGTGATCGCGAATCTGGAGCAGTTGGTGGAGCGGGTGCAACATGCGACCGATACCACCGCGTCGACGGCGGAGCAGGTGCAAGGCGCTACCGAGCAGTTGGCGAGCGGTGCACAGGAGCAGGCCGCCCAGGCCGACGAGGTCGCGGCGTCGATGGAAGAGATGAGCCGCACGATCGTCGACAATGCCCAGACGGCCACCCAGACCGCCGAAATTGCTGATACAAACGGTGAGATGGCCCGCGAAAACGGAGAGGTGATCCTCAACACGGTCGAAAAGATGGAAGAGATTGGCGAGGTCGTGAGCAAGTCGGCCGACCGGGTGCTGAAACTGGGCGAATCGAGCAAGAAGATTAGCGAGATCGTCGCCACCATCGACGAGATTGCTGATCAAACAAACCTCTTGGCCTTGAACGCAGCGATAGAGGCGGCCCGTGCGGGCGAGCACGGCAAAGGCTTCGCTGTCGTCGCCGACGAGGTGCGCCAGTTGGCTGAGCGCACTGTTCAGGCTACCGACGAGATCGAAGATATGACCGAGTCGGTTCAGCAGGAAACCCAGAACGCCGTCGCCGCGATGCGGACCGGCCGAAGCGAGGTCGAGGCCGGAATTGAGTTGGCCCAGCAGACGCGAAAGGCATTCGAGGAAATCGTGGCCGGTGCAGAAGAAATCGCCAGCCGGATCGGTGAGATTGCCGCAGCCACAGAGCAGCAGTCCGTCACGAGCGAAGAAATCTCCCGTAACGTAGAGTCCATTTCGACGGTAGCGCAAAATCAGGCTCAGGGGGTGAGCGAGATTGCACGCGTGATGTCTGAGCTGCGCTCAGCTACCAGCGACCTGCAATCGCTCGTTGACAATATGGGTGGGAGCGAGGCCCAGGCTATTACGGATGAGCCGCAAGCTTCTACGACGGCGTCGTCGAACGGCGCCGCTCCGTCCAGCGCCGCCGCATCGGAGGCGGGCGGATGTCCTGTTGCTCACTGATGCGCCTGTTTGGCACTACCACGACGTTCATTCCTTGACCAAGCCCCCAATACCCCTCTCATAGCATGAGTAACCAACTCAAAGAACTTAGCGAAGCGATCTGCCTCCTCGAAGAACGTGCGCACCAGCTGCATCTGCTGGCAAAAGAACTGGCTCGAATTCAGCAAGCGCGGGGGACTGCTCCCAACGATGTTGCTTCTCCAGCGGAGGCGTCCGGCGATGCCGCTCCCTGTCCGGTCGCTCGGAAGCGGCCGCAATGATCGGCCTCGCGTCTGTGGCGCTCTCGATACAGATGCGTCCGCTCGATCTTCGGGTGGATCTGCTGGCGTTGCCTCGAAGTTCCGGCCTGCTCCTTAGGGCCGGTGGGCAACCGATTTATCACATCGTCGCAGGAGGCATTCGAGCCGAGTTGGGGAACGGTCCCGATCGTAGCGAGCGTGGGGTCTGCAAATAGACCCACGGGCTTCGGTCGAGGTCATGCGGAAGAATCTGATTTCTCTTATGTGCATCACATGCTTTCGCTCTACCCTGGAGCACCCCGCTTGACATTCCTTTACCCTAACTGAGCAGACCCGCGAGTACGCAGGACGATGGAAATTTTCTCGACGGCTGATCTTCAACCGTTTCTCGATGCCGCCCCCGATGCCTTGGTGGTGGTCAACGACGCCAGCCGGATCGTTGCAGTTAACGACGCGGCGGAGCGGCTATTCGGATATGAGTCCGGCGAACTGCACGCTGCCCCGTTAAGCCGGCTGGTGCCCGAGCCCGCGCGCCCCGCCCACAAGCAGCACGTGGAACACTTTCACAGCCGGCCGCGGCATCGGCGGATGGGGCAGGGCCACGACCTCGAGGCTCGCCGCAAAGACGGATCGACCTTCCCTGCCGATATCAGCCTGCGTCCCATTGAGGTCGACGGAACGCGTTTTGTCGTAAGTGCTATCCGCGATGTCACCGATGAGCGTCGCCGTCGAGATGAGCTTCGCCAAAACCGGGCACGGTGGCGCCGCCTCGTCGAACGAAATCGGGATCCTATTCTCGTCGTGATCGATGGTCAAATCGTGTACGTTAATCCGGCAGGCGCTGAGGTGCTGGGAGGCGCAGATCCCAGTGATATTGTCGGGCAGTCGGTCTTCGACTTTAAGCAGCCCGGTGAAGGGCGGGCCCAACTCCGTGTGCGCTTGCGCTGTGTCTATCGGGGTGAGGCAACCGAGCCCTGGGAGCACACAATTACGCGGCGTGATGGCGAAAAGCGGATCGTCGAGACCTACTCCATGCCTATTGAATATGATGGGCAGCCGGCCGCGCAAACCGTCATGCACGACCGGACGGAGAAGCGAGCGGCCGAGCAGCGCCTGCGCCAGAGTGAGGCGCGCTACCGGACGCTCGTAGAGGCAGCGCCGGAGCCCATCGTCGTTGCCGATCCGAAAACGGGCCACCTCGTGGACGTGAATCAGGCGGCGTGCGACTTCTTCGGTCAGACCAGGGAGGCTCTCATCGGGCAGCACCAACGGGAACTACATCCGCCAGATCTGGCTGAAGAGGCGATGCAACGGTTCGAGAAGTTCGTCCAAACAGCACGCAATCAGAAGACCGCTCGCGTACGCGCCTTTCCCGTCCGGCGCGTCGGACGGGACGACGGCCTGGCTAATATTACGGGGCGGTTTACCGATTTGAACGGGCAACCCGTTGTTTTTGCCTTCTTTCAAGACGTGACCGAGCGCGTCTACCGCGAACGCGAACTGCACGTTCACCGCCAGCGCTTGCAGGAAGCGCAGCGGATCGCTCATCTGGGCCACTGGGTCTGGGATATGAACCAGGGAACGCTCGAGTGGTCGGACGAGGTGTACCGCATTTTCGGGGTTGACCCGGACACGTTCGAGCCGACCTATGAGGCCTTTCTTTCGATGGTCCACCCCGACGATCGAGACACCATCGAGAAGGGCGTCCAGAATCAGACCTATCAGGTCGAGCACCGGGTGATTCGGCCCGACGGTACTATCCGAGTCGTCGAGGAGCGGGGACGGGTGACGCGGTGGGACGGAGACACACCCGTTGAAATGACGGGCACCGTGCTGGACGTGACCGAACGACGCCACATCGAGGACCGAGTGAAGGAGGCGCAGCGCATCGCCCAGTTTGGGTACTGGACGATTGTGCCCGAATCGGGCGAGGCAACGTGGTCAGATGAACTCTACCGCATGTTGGGTCATGAGCCCGGGGCGTTCGACCCGACGCTGCAGGACTGCTTCGATGCCGTTCACCCGGCCGACCGGGATCGAGCCGAGCAATTCATCGAGCAAATGATGCGCGACGGTGAACCGCACCACAGCGAGATCCGATTACTGGCAACCGACGGCACCATTCGCCACGTCGAGGCGCGAGGCGCGCGCAGTCACGTCGACGAACAGGGGCAGACCCACATCACCGGCACCCACTTCGATATCACCGAGCGTACGCGTGCCGAGGCGGAGTTGACCCAGAAGCGTGAGCTCCTGGAAGCACTTTTCGACTCCATCCCCGTGATGATTACGCTGTACGACCCCGATCTGCAGAATTTTGAAGTCAACGCGGAGTTCGAGCGGGTGCTTGGGTGGAGCACCGAAGACGCGAATAAGCGCGATCTGTTGACCGCCTGCTATCCAAATCCTTCAGTCCGGGATGAGGTGGAGGCCTTTATGGATCATCCTGGAGAGGGCTGGCGCGACTTCACAATGCAGACGAAATCTGGCACGCGCATTCCAACTTCGTGGACCAGTATCCGCCTCTCCGATGCCACCGAAGTCGGTATCGGTATTGACCTAAGCGAGCGCAAACGTCTCGAGTCGCAGCTTCGACAGGTGCAAAAGATGGAGATGGTGGGCACGCTGGCAGGGGGCGTCGCTCACGATTTTAACAATATTCTGCATGCGGTGGGTGCCTACGTGCATCTGACGCGTGATGGATTGCCGGAAGAATCGGCCGAGCAGGAATATCTTCGCCGGGCAGACCGGGGGGTGAAGCGGGCCAAGAGGCTCGTGAATCAGCTCATGACGTTCAGCCGGCAGGAGGATGTCGACGACAAAAAACCGGTGGCGATCACCGATGACGTCCAGGAGGCGCTCGATCTGATTCGTCCGACGCTGCCGCCGGAGACGGACCTGCGCCTCGATTTGGGCGAGGCGCCGCCCATACTGGGCGATCCCGATCAGCTCCAACAGGTGCTTATGAATCTGCTCACAAATGCAACGCACGCGCTCGGCGAGATCGATCAAGAGGCGCGCCGCGTGCTCGATGTTCAGGTGCGCGCCGTCGTCGTGGATGAGGACTTGGCCGCGCGCAACGTACAACTCAGCCCGGGATCGTACGTGCGCATCACCGTGGGGGATACCGGGCCGGGCATGAACAGCGAGACGCAGGAACGGGTTTTCGACCCGTTCTTCACCACGAAAGAGGTCGGAGAAGGAACGGGGCTCGGCCTCTCGGTGGTGCACGGCATCGTGCGCAATCACGATGGGGCCATTACCCTGTACTCGGAGCTCGGCGAGGGGACCACGTTCCACGTGTATTTGCCCGTGGCCGAGCAGGCGACTCCAGAAGCCATACCCACCCTCGACCCCGATCTGCCGCCGGTGGAGGGGGCTCGGTTACTCGTCGTCGACGACAACCCCGATATCATCGAGGTCGAAGCCGAGCGCCTCCGCCAGATGGGCTGCGTCGTAACCACATGCCTTAGCCCCGAAGC
>CAYUVF010000018.1:0-44712 GCA_964448045.1 uncultured Rhodothermales bacterium | reverse complement strand
GCACTTCGCCGCGCCTTGCCGACGCTGCCGATTATCGCCATTTCCGGCGGAGGTCGCTTCGCCAGCGGCACCGATTATCTACAGAGTGCCGGCCAGTTGGGTGCAACGTTCACACTATCGAAGCCCATCGATCCCGCTCGGATTTGTCAGATGGTCGACGAGGTACTGAAGTAGCATCCCCTCCTCGTTTCCTCCTTGATGCTCCCCCCATCCAATGCATCCATTGCTCCCGAATAATTCTCCGGACACCGACGCGCCCCAGATTTTAGCCGTTGAAGACGATCCCGGAGCCCGGATGCTCTATCGCATCGTGCTACAGGACGACTACGCTCTCACCTTTGCCTCAGATGTGGAAACAGCGCTGAAGCATGCGCGACAAATACCGTTCGACCTCGTCCTGATCGATATTTCGCTCGGCGGAACGCGCAACGGCATAGACTTGCTCAAGCGGCTTCGGGCAGAGCCGAGATACGCAAACGCGCCGTTAGTTGCCATCACAGCACACGCATTACCCGGCGATCGGCGTCGTTTACTCGCGGCCGGATTCGACGCGTACGTGGCCAAACCCTTCACCCATCTGAAACTTTCTGAAACGGTCGAACAGCACCTGCCCGATGTGCAAACTTCACGCTGATCAGAGGGCAATTGTGTCTCCGGTGTTCCGTCCTGCGTCGTGGTGGTAAGGGGTTCGGTGAAAGCGTTCAGGGTGATATCGCCGATGCGGGAGCTTACGAATTGTCGCTGCTGGACGGGGCGCGACCGATTTCGTCGAGCAACGCATCGAGCTGGTCGCGCCGCGCGTCGAGAGAGCGGCCGCGCCGGGGGAGCTCCGTCCACGGATCGTCCGTCTGGCCCAGGCGCCGGCGGATGTTGGTCAGCGTGTACGTCTGTGCGTGCAGATCGGGATCCGCCAGTTCGTCCCAGGTGAGCGGCGTGGCGACCGGTGCGCCGGGAAGGGCTCGGACGGCGTACGGTGCCACGCTGTTCTGCGCATACGAGTTGCGCAGGTAGTCGAGAAAGACGCGGCCGTTTCGCTTGGCCTTCCGTGTTGCCGTCGTGAGCCGGTCGGGGTGGCGGTGGGCGACGACTTTGGCGAGGTCGCGGGCGAAGGCGCGGACCGGATCGAACGGGGCTGACCGGTCGATCGGGACGACGACGTGCGCACCCCGCGAGCCGGTCGTCATCACGAACGGTTCGAGGTCGAGATCGTCGAGGGCCTCGCGGAGCACCTGCGCGGCGAAGCGGACCGGCGCGAAATTATCCGAGGGCGGATCGAGGTCAAAGATGAGCCGGTCGGGGTGGTGGAGCTTATCGGCGCGGCTCAGCCAGGGGTGCGGCGTGATGCACGCCTGATTGGCGAGGTAGACGAGCGTGGCCGCGTCGTCGCAGACGATCTGCGGCTGGCGTTCACCGCGACCCTTAACCTCAATGGATACCCGGCGAATCCAATCCGGAAAGTGTGCGGGCGCGTTCTTCTGGTAGAAGCCCTCGGCGTCAATGCCGTCGGGAAAGCGCTGCAGGGTGAGCGGGCGCCCCGCAAGGTGCGGCACCATGATATCGGCGAGATCGGCGTAGTACCTGACGAGGTCGCCTTTTGTGATCTCTGCGCCGGGAAAGAGTACTTTATCGGCGTCGGAGATGGGAACGGACTGTCCGTCTACGTCGAAGGTGCGTTCGCTCATGACGGGAAGCTATGGTGGCGTTTCGTGGACGGCATCCTTCGGGGTCTACATTGCCGCCCGGGATTCAGGCACGGAAGGGTTACTCATCGTCGGCTCCGGCTTCCTGCGCGAGGTCGTCGATTGTGCGGCCACTCAGCACGGATTCGGGCTCGGTGCTTGTCGGGTGGCGCCGGGCGTCGGCGTGCTCATCGTCCATCTTGATGAGGAGCCACCGGTCCTCCGCGTCGTCGGTGCGGATGAGCGCGTATCCACCCTTGATCTTCTCGCCCTCCAGGTCCACTTCGATCTTGCCGTCGTCGAGGGCCTGCTCCATCGACACGCTTGCGTCCTCCTTCTTCGCGCGCAGGTTACGATAGGGGCCGGTGTCCCAGACCAGTACGGGACCGGCGCCGTAGTGGCCCTTGGGAATGACGCCTTCGAAGTCGGCATAATCGAGGGGATGGTTCTCGGTGCGTAGTGCCAGCCGTTTCTCCGACGGGTCGGTCGAGGGGCCTTTGGGTACGGCCCACGATACGAGCACGCCGCCCACGGCCAGCCGAAAATCGTAGTGCAGAGTCTGGGCGTCGTGCTGCTGAATCACGAAGATGGGCACGTCGGCATCCGAGGCGGTGGCGCCGGGCTCCGGTGAGGCGTCGAGGTCGCGGTTGGCGGCGTACTCCGTGAGTGGGGCCATGGGATCGGGCGGGTCGCCAAAGCAGGAGGAGACGCCGCTATTCCTCGGGATCGGAGGGGTCGAAGACGGGCTCGAACGTTTGCAGCGGCATGCCGCGGGCGGGGTCGGGCGTGCCGCCGTTGCGCTCCAGCTCCAGCTCGTACGCCACCCGGTCGCTGCGGTAGTAGCGCCGTTGGAAGTAGACCGGCTTGTCGCCCTGCGTCAGCGAAAGGCGTTCGATGAGGAGCAGCGCCCGGTCGTTGGGGACGTCCAGCGCGTCGGCGAGGGGAGGCGTGGCGTTTGCGGCGCGGATCCAGTAGCGGCCGCGCAGCACGGGAATTTCGTATTCCTGCTCCAGGATGCCGTAGATCGTCTCGTGGGTCAGATCGTGCCCCTCAATGAGCTGCGCGTAAAAGACGGGCAGCCAGGTCCGGTCGAAGGCGATGGGCGCGCCGTCGCCGAGGCGGAGGCGATCGAGGCGGGCGACCGTCGTTTCCGGGTCGAGGCCGAGGTGGGTGGCCACGGCGGGCGGCACCGGTTCCTGATCGTGGTGGAGCACCTTCGAGGAGGCTTCGAAGCCGGCCTGCGCCATGTCTTGCGCAAAGTCGGTCAGGCGAACGAGGCCCTGGCGCGTCCGCCGGTCGCGCACGAAGGAGCCCAGGCCCTGGCGGCGGTAGATCAGGCCCTCATGCTCGAGGGTCTGCAGGGCGCGCCGGACGGTGATCCGGCTGATCCCGAAACGCTGCCCGAGCTGATGCTCGGACGGGAGCTGGTCATCGGTTTCGTACGTGCCCGCTTCGATGCGCTCACGCAGCCAGTCGCTGAGCTGCTCGTGACGGGGGCGGCCCGACTCGAAGAAGGCATCGTCGGATTCGGAAGCGTCGGTCATAAATCAGGGGTCCTCAGTGCGGCTGATGAAGCACGATTCAACCCCAATACTACGATCCGTAGAAAATCGTGGTCCGGTCGGGCTGCATTTTTGACACAACGCCCTGCCTGATCCGGCCGAGTACACGTGTTAAAAGTTGAGGCGCACCCGGGCATTGAGCGTGCGCGGAGTGAGGCGCTTCGGCACGCGCGTCCAGTTGTTTTGGCCATCGGGCACCCACGAGTATGCGACGGTATTCGTCATGTCGAAGATATTGAGCACTTCGAGCGTGAGGTTAAGCGTGATCGGAGTCGATCCGACGCCGTTATCTACCACCGTGAGCTCTTTGGTGGCGCCCATGTCGACGCGCCGATAGTCGCTGAGGCGCCCCTGGTTGCGCGGGCCGGGTACCATCACGACGCCCTCGGGGCCGTCGCTGGGCCCGCGCACGGGAGGCGTGTAGGGCAAGCCGCTGCCGTAGAGGAGGCGCATGTGGAGTTTCCACGACTTATCGCCCGGCACGTAGTCCTGCACAAAGGCGGAAAAGGTATGCCGCTGATCGGTGGGACGCGGGATCCATCCCTCGGTAAAGTTGGTCTCGAAGGCCGGCTTAAAGTTCTCCTTCGCCACCATGTAGCTGTAGTTGAACCAGCTCTCCAGCCCCGGCACAAACTCGCCGCGCAGCTGGAGGTCGAGCCCGTAGGTGTACCCGTACGAATCGTTCTCACCCGAGTACTCAACGCGAACGTTGTCGATGTCGTACGAGATCAGGTTGTCGAGGTCTTTGTAGTAGGCCTCGGCGCGAAGGTAGATGCGGCGCTGCGGGAAGAAGTATTCGCCGCCGAGCACGAACTGCATCGAACGTTGCGACTCCAAGTCGCGGTTGAGTGCGTTGAGGATCGACTCCCCCGGATCGGGTTTGCCGCGCAGCTCGCGGTAGACGGGCTTCTGGTGGTAGATGCCCCACGAGCCGGTGAGCGTCAGGCGCTCGGAGTGGCGGTAGCGGGCCGAGAGGCGGGGCGAGATCGTCCACTCGCCATTGAACGAGTAGTAATCGGAGCGCACGCCCGCCGTCACCGTCAGGCGGTCGCGCTCGGGGAGGGCGTCGAACGTGTCCTGCACGTAGAAGCCGGCCTGCGTCGCGTCGAACGTCGCGCTGTCGCGGAGGCTATCGACCACGATGCGCTTGCGCTCCTGCGTCTGATCGTCGAGCCGCACCGTGATGGAGGCTTTCTCGTCGATGTCATCCTCGAAGTGCAGCCCGCGCACATGCCATCCGGTTTCGAGCGCGTGGCGGTCCAGCAGCAGATTGTACTGCCCGTTGCCCGTAAGCGTGTTGACCACGACCGAGTTATCGGCGTAATCTCGCTGTTCGGAAAGGCCGATCCCAAAGTGCCCCTCCCCCGAGTTCGGATCGCCCCCCGGATTGACCTGGAAGAGCTCGGACTGGCCCTCGATGCGGCGAAACTCGGTTTCTTCGGTGCCGAAGTAGGAGACATCGTGCTCAAACTGGAAGCGATCCGACCACTCATTGATGAGCCGGAGCCCGCCGAACTGTGTCGTGTAGCCGTCGCGCTGCTCCCCGGAGAAGCGCGTCCAGAGCGCCTGCAAATCCGAGGGAATCCGCGGGTCCTGGCTGATGATGCCAAAGTAGGTCTTCCGATTGCTGGGCTCCAGCCGAAACTCATGATCGGCCCAGATGCCGAGGGCTTCCAGCGTGTGGCCCTCCATCAGTTCATACGAGAAATTGCCCTGCACATCGGTAAAATCGGGATCGTAATCGCCTTTCGTCTCCTGCGTGGCAAAGAACCGATTCGCCCGCATCTTGCGCACGCCCACGTTCCAGGTGAAGCGCCCATCCAGCGCCGACGCGCCGGCGTTGACGCTCGCATCGAGCATCGACACCGAAGCCTCGCCGCTGACGGCGCCTTCGGGTTGGGCGTACTGCACGTCCAGCGCCGAGGAGAGCTTGCCGCCGTACTTCGCCGGAAAGCCGCCGGCGTAAAAGGTAATGCTCTGCGCGAGGTCGGGGTTCAGGAGACCCAGGCCTTCCTGCTCGCCCTGTCGCGGGCGAAAGGGCATATGCACCTGAAAGCCGTTGATAAAGATCAGGTTTTCATTGTAGCCGCCGCCGCGCACGGAGTACTGCTGGGTCAGTTCGTTATTCGTCGCCACGCCGGGGAGGACTTTGAGCGCGCGGAAGCCGTCCTTGAAGGGGGAGGGGATGTTCTGGACGTCTTCGGGCTTGACCTCGTAGACGCCGGCGTCTTGGGGCGGGGACGTATCCTCGACGGTGAGCTCATCCATCTCAAGGACGGTCGACTCCAGACTGATGTTCAGCGTAGTCGCCTGATCACGGATGACGACGACGGAGTCTGTGTGGGCGGTGTAGCCGACCGTCGAGAAGCGAAGCTGATAGGCACCTTCGGGGAGGCGCAGCGAGTAGTAGCCCTCGGCATTCGTGGCTGTGCCGTAGTTCGTGCCTTCGACAACGACCGTCACGCCGGGGAGCGGCGAGGCATTGGGCGGCTCCGTCACCCGTCCTTCGACCGTGCCCCAATTCTGCGCGGTGGCTGCTGAGGGGGCGAGCAGCACGAGGCTAAGCGCAAGAGCTCCAATCCAACGCATCACATCTACGAGGTTGTGCGAACAAAAATAAGCGTCGTAGCGGTGGTGCAGGGGCGATTGGACGGTTGGTTCAAGAAGCCATTTCGGAAGCAGACGCTGCACTTGAAAGGTTCAGCGGGGGATGGGTTTCACAGAGCGGCGTCAATAGCGTACGAGTTTATTTTTTCGGGTCCGCCGCGCGCAACGCATGGGAGGTGACGGACTGTTTGGCGCGTGCAGCATAGCATCAGAAACGGCGTCGGCGATCGCGGGTAGGGATTAGCCCACGGCATCCGCCCGATCTCACGCTACCACGCATCGATACCCCGAAGCGCTTATGGCCGCGAATGACGCACCCACTGAATACATCGTTGCCCTGGAAGGCTCGGCTCCGTTTCTCGATGTGGTCTTCGAAACCATCGAGGCGCATATCAGCCGTACCGGCGAGGCGTACGCGGAAATCATCACCGGCGTAGACGCCCTCGAAGCGGGCGATGTCGACCACGATGAGAGAGCGGCCGTCCATCTGTATGTACTCGGTACCGTGCCGCCGGATGAAGCTGTCGAACGAATCGGACTGGCGCTCGACCGGATCGCAGACGAGAATAATATGGGCCTGGCACGGCAGAGCGTACAGGTCGAGGTGCCGGGGGCCTCATCGGATGCAGCCGAAGGGGCCGGTGCATGAAATGGGCTGCTTATGCCGTCGCTGAGGCGGGGACGCGCTGCTTGATATACGCGTCGAATGCGAATGCGCCGAACGGCAGGAGCGAGGCGACGAACGCAGCCGCGCACTGCTTGAGCGTCATTGTGCCACGGAGATAGACGGCGATCAGGAGCGCCATGAAAAGGATGAAGAGGCCGCCGTGGATGGCGCCCACGAGGCGCACGGCCTCGGCTATACCGTAGATATATTTGAGCGGCATGGCTACCAGTAAAAGGAGGAGGTACGAGAGGCCCTCGGTGATGGCACTGACGCGCCAGGCAACAAAAAGACGCATGAAGCCGAAGAGAATCGTCGAGTAGAATCGTCGAGTGGGGGACGAGATCGGGCCGGGGAAGTCAATCTACCCGAACGTCGGCCCGTGGAGATGCGTCACATCGAACTCGCCCGGCTGGTTCCTTGCTGCAGATCCGCACGAGCAGGTTTCACGGATTCTCGAATCCAGGCAGTGCGTTTGCCTCTTTCGACCGATCCACTGGCTCTATCGGGCCGGTCTACCTCAGGTAGGCGGCTCTGCATCCGCCCTGCAACCATGTCTCAGCTCTACGCGTCATGGGGGAAGGGACAGAAATGAACGTCGCGATGGCGTAGGTCGTTACCCTCATTTTTAGCGAGGTTTGGGTTGTTACTGTTGGACGGGCTAGGTTGAGGCACATCTGACATATCCTGTATCGATTGCCGTGGAAGAGGAATATTTTGCAGGCTTGAATGGGAAGAGATTATCAGTTTCGGGCTCGGGCGAGCAGTGGAGTCTGAGAAAGAGGTAATTCAGTGTGTATACTATAGGCAGATGATTCTGAGAAGAATCAGTGCTTGCAGCTTGGGTGCAGTCGTAAGTAATTCATTCAGACATTGATGACATGGAAAGAGGCATTATATTAGGAGGTGGAATTACGGGGTTGTCTGCCGGATTCGCATCAGGTTGTCCTGTTTATGAGGCCAGAAGAGAGCCAGGTGGCATTTGTGCTTCCTATTACATGGAGCCTGGGGGGGCGGAGCGACTCCACCGGCGGCCCGAGGATAAATCGACCTATCGGTTTGAGATCGGTGGTGGACACTGGATTTTCGGGGGTGATCCTGCGGTCAAGCGGTTTATGGCTCGCTTGGTTTCGTTGGAGAAGTATCAGCGCGACTCGGCGGTGTATCTCCCGTCCCATAATTGCTATCTTCCCTATCCGATGCAAAATCATTTGAACCAACTCAGCGATGAGTTTGCGGCTGATGCGCTTGTGGATATGGTCAATTCGCCGGAGCAACCGGGGCCTACCATGGATAAATGGCTACGAAGCCACTTCGGTGATGCTCTTTTTGATCTTTTTTTTGCGCCCTTTCACGAGTTATATACTGCTGGGCTCTGGCAAGACATTGCACCGCAAGATCCGTACAAATCTCCTGCCACGGTCGAAGATGTAATCCGAGGCGCGTTCGGTGCGGCCGAGGAAGTTGGCTACAATGTCGATTTTCTCTATCCCAAGGGGGGGCTCAATGTGCTGATGCAGCGGTTAGCTGATCGGTGTGATGTCCGCTATGGAAAGCAGGCTACGCACGTTGATGTCGATAAGAAGGTAGTCACCTTTGCGGATGGGACCCATCTGTCATACGAGGTCTTGCTTTCAACGCTTCCGCTTAATCGAATGCTGGATATAACAAGGCTTTCGACGGAGGCTCGGACCGATCCTTTTACTTCTGTGCTTGTGCTCAATGTTGGGGCCCTGCAGGGGCCGCGGTGTCCGGACTATCACTGGATCTATGTGCCGGAAAGCGTGTCGGGATTTCACCGCGTAGGTTTTTATTCCAATGTGGACTCTGATTTTCTTCCCAGAGAAGAACCCCAAGATCGGGTAAGTATCTACGTTGAGAGAGCGTATCCAGGGGGTGATCGTCCCTCGGATAAAGAGGTGGAGCAGTATACCGAGCAGGTGTTGGAAGAGCTTACCGAATGGGGATATATCGCGGAGCCTGAAGTCGTCGATCCTACTTGGATTGATGTAGCCTATACATGGTCCTGGCCGGATTCCAATTGGCGAGATGAAGCACTGGATTTACTAAAGGCCAATGATGTTCTCATGATGGGGCGGTATGGGCGGTGGACCTTTCAGGGGATTGCCGATTCATTGCGTGACGGTTTATTCATTGGAAATACAGTCACGTGGTGAGATATGAAGCGTGTAGCGGCGGTAGTGGTCACGTACAACCGGAAGGCGTTGCTACAGCAGTGTCTCGACGCGCTGCAGGAGCAGACCCATCCGCTGGCGGAGATTATCGTGGTCGACAACGCCAGCACCGACGGTACGCGAGCGATGGTACGTGAGGCATATCCGGAGGTTGACCTGCTGGCGTTGGAGGAGAACCGGGGAGGAGCTGGCGGCTTTCACGCAGGAATGAGGCGGGCGATGGAGCGCGAGGTCGACTGGATCTGGGTAATGGACGACGATGCCGAGCCGGTTTCTGATGCGCTGGAGCAGCTCTTTGCGCCAGGGCTGCATCACAACGAGGATACAGTGGCGCTCACCTCCCTGAAAATGTTCCCCGATGGACGTCCACAGTACGATCAGACCGGGTGGTATCAGCCTCTGAAGATGGAAATCGTTGCGGTTAAACCCGCTAAAGATTCCATTACCGAAATCAAATACGGCTCATTCGTCGGGCTGCTCGTGCGGAAACAAGTAGTCAGACAGGTGGGCTTGCCGGATCCTGGGTTCTTCATCTGGTATGATGACGTTGAATACTGTATGCGGTTAGCCCAGGTGGGTCGGCTTTACCTTGTTCGTTCAAGTCGCATTACGCATCACGTGGCCGATTCGGGACCACCGCCGAAACCTGGGGAGAAGCCGTGGCGCAACCGGCCTCTTTCGTACTACTGGCGGTTTTATTATCGATACCGGAATCCCATGCTTGCGCTTCACAAGCACGAATCCGACTTGCTTCAACGCTGCCGGGGATATGGCAGTGCCCTATATCAAGTTTTGCGCCGGATCTTGTCGACCATGTTGTACGACGAGAACAATAAATGGAGACGGGTTTGGGTTGTTGGGTTAGGCTTCCTACATGGAATCCGGGGACGTGATGGTAAAGTTATTGATCCCGCGCGCTTCGCTGAGTAGTGAAAAGCAGTATCCTCTGCTGAGTCAATCAGTCATTTAAATTCGCAGTGAGGCACTGGTGTCATGGTAAAACGAGTAGGATTTGGTTCTTCCGAAAAAGAAAAGTCTCTGGAGGCGGAGGAGCGTGTAGCGGCGGTAGTGGTCACGTACAACCGGAAGGCGTTGCTACAGCAGTGTCTCGACGCGCTGCAGGAGCAGACCCATCCGCTGGCGGAGATTATCGTGGTCGACAACGCCAGCACCGACGGTACGCGAGCGATGGTACGTGAGGCATATCCGGAGGTTGACCTGCTGGCGTTGGAGGAGAACCGGGGAGGAGCTGGCGGCTTTCACGCAGGAATGAGGCGGGCGATGGAGCGCGAGGTCGACTGGATCTGGGTAATGGACGACGATGCCGAGCCGGTTTCTGATGCGCTGGAGCAGCTCTTTGCGCCAGGGCTGCATCACAACGAGGATACAGTGGCGCTCACCTCACTAAGGGTAAACCCTGATGGTTCTATGCAAAAGGGTTCGGTGGGATGGTATCACCCCTTGAAGATGAAATATGACCTGGTGGGCAAAGAGGGGGGATGTTGGGAGCAGATTGGATATGCCACCTTCGTTGGATTGATGGTTCGGGCGACAACGGTAAGCAGGATTGGTCTACCGGAGGCTGACTATTTTATCCATGCTGATGATAATGAATATGTATTTCGTTTGTCACAAAATGGACTAGTTTATTTGGTTAGAAATAGCAAGGTCATACACCATGATGCAGAAGAAAATAAGAAACTTCCCAATACCCTGCTTGATCGCTTCTTGCGAAAACGTCCGATTCGATCCTATTGGCGCAAATATTATGCGCTTCGCAATAAGCTTCTGATCGTTCGACGTCACGCACAAACACCATTTGGAAGATGGTATGGCTATGTAGTAGGACTCGTGCATTTGGTGCGTGGTGTAGCGGCTATAATAGCATTTGATAATTTTAAGTGTCTTCGATTAAGAGTATTATTTATCGCGTACACACATGGAGTGACTGGAAAAAGTGGAAAGCAGGTTGATCCCGTTACCTTTCCATCGTAGTGCTACCTGGTGGTGGTTAAGCTGCACTTCATCCGGCGCTGCTCCCGCAAATACAAGTTTTCAAACACTGCCCATAAAGACAGTTTCAGTCAGAGTTAAACAAATGATTAGCATTGGAAATAGATGTGGAGATGGCCAAAAGCTAGAATTACACATCTCACGACGGTTCACCACCCCTTCGACCCGCGGATCTTCCACAAGCAGCTTAAGTCGCTGCGGGATGCGGGATACGATGTTCATCTGGTGGCGCCACACGAGCGCTCAGAAGTGGTCGATGGGATTCCCATCGTGGCGTTGCCGGAGGTCCGCGGACGATTTCAGCGCATCTGGCTTCAGTGGCCCGCGTATCGGGTGGCTCGTGCGCTTGAGGCCGACTGCTATCACTTCCACGATCCTGAGCTCATTCCGGTTGGGTACTTCTTAAAGAAAACCGCTGGGGGGCGTGTAATTTACGATATGCACGAGGACTACCGCTGGCATGGTCCGGTAGAAGGTCGGCTGATTCGCGCCTTGGAGCGGTGGTGCTTTTCGTGGGTGGATCATGTTGTTATTGCCAATACCGCCCAAGCCCGCATTACCCAGCCATCAGGAGTACCCACAACTCACATTGCGAATTACTTCAGACCTCCTGACCACATCCAAGATAGAAACCCCGAGCCAACAGATCCGCTTCGGCTGCTGTATGCGGGCGTGATGAGTAATGAGGGCGGAAGAGGATTATCTCAACTTATTGATCTCGCTTGCACAATCAAACAGACAGGAGTCGACTGGCAGCTTGATTTGGTGGGCGTCTGTTATATAGAATCAGTGCGTCGAGAAGCAGAGAAGCGGATTCAAAAAGAGGAGTTAGATGATATTGTTCGGCGCGTCGGATGGGACAGCTATGTTCCGTGGGAGGATATGATCCCGTATTTCCGAGCTGCAGATGTTGGTGTTGTGCTCGGCACAAATCACCCGAATCAAATCCAGAAAATTCCCACCAAGTTTTACGAATACCTGTACTTTGGATTACCCATTCTCTGCTCTGACTTTCCTCGCTGGCGCCGCTTTATTGAAATGCATAACTGCGGAGCCGTAGTGCCCCCCGGCGATGCCGAGGCGGCTGTTCAGGTACTGAGGCGGTGGCAATCGAACCCCGACGAATATCGGATGCATTCCCGAGCTGCCCGCGAGGCCTCTAAGCAGTATCGATGGAAAAAAATGGGTTCTCGGCTCGTTCAGCTTTATGATGACATGCTCTTGTGAGCTACCGGATCACCGCAATCTTCTCTACGTCGCCCTCGAACGTGCCCTCGTCGCCGCGCATTGACACGCGGTACAGGTACACGCCGGTCGCCACACGGTCACCGTCCTCGTCGCGGCCGTCCCAGCGCAGTTTGTTCCACCCGATACGCAGCCCGGCCCCCTCGTTCACGTCGACACCGTCGAACGTGCGAATTAGCCGGCCGGAGAGCGTATAGATCCGGAGGGTGAAGTCGCGTGGAGAGTGCGTCCCGCCCTCAACCCGGAAGGCAAAGGTCGTGTGCGTGTTCATCGGGTTTGGATACGGGTACAGGTCGCGGATCACCTGTTCGGTGCTAACGCGAAAGTGGGTCTGATATGGCTCGTCGAGCTCGTTGCCGCTTGCATCCTCCGCTTCCACACGAAGCGTATGGGTGGTGTCCTGTCCGCTGAAGTCCGGCGTAAACAAGATGAGTGCCTCATCGCTGGGGGCGGAGGCGGGCTCGAAGGTGAGATCCGGGCTGGAGAAGGGGATCAGCCGCTCATCGAGCCGCACGTCCACCAGCGCGGTGTCCGAGAGCGGGAAGAAAGCATTTTCGTCGGTCATGCGAATCTCGATGGTGGGCTGCGTCGATACGAATGGCAAGCTGGGATCCTGCAGATTGGTGACCGGCTCAGGGTTGCGTTGCAGCTCCTGTCCATCGGCAACGACGTTAAGTACGGGAGACGTCCGGTCGGGCCGGACGTAAAAATTGCGTACGAGGGTGTTGTTGAACGGAATCGGCTCTGGCGCGCCGGTCTGTACGATCGTTGCTGTGATTACGTTTTCGCCGCTCAGGTCGACGGTCGAGAGTGTCACTTCGCTAACTTGCGGATCACCTGGGTCCACACTCGACAGCGTATCGACGGCTACCGTTTGGGTGCGGTTGGAGGCGTCGGTGATGTCATAGCGCACCCGAACCGCGTTCGATGGGGTGGCCCCCAGGTTGATGACGGGCAGGCGAACGGAAAGCGATTGCCCCTCCTGGGACGTATCGGGGATAGACTGGAGGGCTGCGGGGTCGCCGGTGAGATCGGCCGTGACCGTGTGCGCAACGCGCCATTCCGAGAGCTGTGGAGCGACGCGGTTGGTCGAATCGGCCAGCGTCGCCCGTAGGCGAATGAAGGGGTGGTCGGTAGCGTCGACGTCTGCGAGGCGCTCGGGAGGAGCCGAAGCCTTGAGCCGGATGGTTTGCAGCACCGATGATCCTGTGCCGTTGAGCACATCGATGCGCACCTCGCCGGTGGAAGACGGGAAAGAGGTTATCCCATCGATTTCCGTCCAGGAAGCAGCCGGTCCGATACGGGGAGAAGTGATTTGGCCGCTGGCGTGAGCGAAAGGTAGGCGCGTCCGGCGCGTGATCTCGTTCGTGTCTTCGTCGCTCCGAGCGACGCGCTCGACCGTTTCCTCCGGGAACCCCTTGCGTGCCTGCATCAACCAGAGGTCATTGTAGGTGAGCGTTGCGATGCTGTCGCTGTAGGTCACCGCCGCCTCATCGTCACACTGACGGCCTGAGGTTCCGAGCGAGCAAAAAAGGTCTTTGACTTCAGTCGGAATCGTCGGTCCGCTGCGCCGGCCAAGATGACGGGTGCGTGTGAAGACGTAATCGCCGTTCCTTACGCTCGTCAGAAAAGACTGGAGATTGTCGATAGCCGCTTCCCCGTCGACGTTTCCTGTGCAGCGTTCATCGTCGAGCAAGGTTTCGGGCACTTCGTAGGTGCAGAAGGAAGCGTGATCCTTGACTTGACCAGTGGTATCGTCAATGACCAGTACGCCAAATCCTCGACCGAGACGCTCGTATCGTTGGGTACTTGCTACGACGAATTGTCCCTTTTGAACACCAGCACCGCGCTCGGAAGATGCCTTTATTTCAAGTTCAAAAGGATCAAAATTCCACGTCCCATTCTCGTAGTGAAGACGCGACAGTTCGGAGGCCTCGGCAAGCTGGGCATCTTGCTGAAGCCAGCCGGTCTTTGTTAGCTCAGTGCGCACGGTGAAAGAGCCCGACTGCCAGGTGGCATTGGGGGTGCCGTCTGCAATGCGAGCCCGCCAGAAATACGTCACGCCATCGTCGAGAGCGATAGGAGGCTGCCAGTCGAGGGAGATGCCATCAGCCGAGAGTTCGGCGCGCTGGAAGGCGTCTGAGTCAAAGGTCGACACCGAATCGAGCTCAACGGTCACGGGAATCGACTCGGTCGACGGTCGTGCAACGTACCAGCGCAGCGTCGGGGCCGTCGAAAGGGCGATACCCTCGTCCAGTGGGCGAACGATGGCCAGCCCGGTACTGGAGACAGTGGCTGTCTTGTCGGTTTCGTTGTTGGCTTCGTTGGTTTCGGCGTAAGTGTTGGCCGGATCGGCGCGGACGCGGAAGGTGTTGGAGCCCAGCGTGCCCTCATCGAGCAGATAGGAGAAGTCGATGTTTTCTTCCAGCGGGAAGCGGGAAATCCGGCGGGCGCGCGTGTTCTGTTCGCCATCGGGGCGCTCGTGCGTCACCTCCAGCGTGAGGCTATCGGCCGGGACGAGGCCGCGGTTGCGGAGCGTTACCGACAGCGTCAGGCTCTCTCCGGGCGTGGGGGCAAGCGGCGACGTTCGGACGAGCTCCGGGGACAGGTGGAAGTCGGGCCGCGTCGGCAGGTTGAGCTGCAGAGCGGGATCGCCGATCAGCCCATACTGCAGGAGGTGGCGCGCGTACAGGGTGCTCTGTCCAAACGCGTCGTTGATGGCCGCTTTGGCCTCCTGGATGGCGAGGCCAGCAACCCGCATCGTATCTTGAAACACACGTTCGATGACGGCATCATTGAGCCGCGCCGAGGGCAGCAGATTCCCGAGTTCGGAGGTGCCCCAGTGCGCAATGCCGCCATTCGGCGAGCCCACCACGAGCGCCTCTCCGAGTGATGGTTCATCTTTCTCTTCGAATCGTCCGCCAGCGAACGAGCCCGTCTTGCAGGCCAGCGAAACGACGAACGGTAGACGCCCGGCGTTGTCGAAGTCGTCTGGCGGATCGGTGACGATCTCCCACGTTTGCGCGCCCGAGTGGCCGAAGTAGTTCAGCCATCCGGCCCCACGGCGTAGGTCGACGCCCAGCGAATCCTGAAAGCTCGTGTCGAGCACCTCATCCGAGCGCTTGAAGTAGTACAGGGTGTCCATTCCGGCCGCGTAGAGCGTGTCCCCCGGCACGCCGGTGGCCGCCATCGCCCACTGCTCGCTGTAGAACTGAAGCGAGCGCTGTTCACTCGACGACGTACCGCCCGCAAGCATCAGCATCCGCTTTTGCCAGTCGGCCAGCGGCGTGCTTTCGTAGCGTTGCAGCTTCTCCAGAAAGATTGTGCCCTGCGCGTTCGTGCGGATGGGAATGCGCCCCACCGCGAGGGACTCCGACCAGTCGTCGAGTCCATTGTTTTGCATCGCAAACCAGCCGTCCGAGGGGCCATAGCCGAAGGAGGGAACGGCCCAGTTCGGGCGCTCTTGGCCGAAGTTGTTTTCGGTGTAGACGGGATACGGCGCGTCGGCCCAGATGGCGAGGAAGCGAGGCGGCGTGTCCCATTCTTGCGTGGCCCGCACGAAGCGACGGATGGCGATGGGGGTGGGGCGACCGTAATCGAACTGGTCGAATACATCCTGCACGCGGGCGATTTCCACGGCATATCCGCTCTGCGCTTCGCGGTACTGGGCGAGTTGCTGCGCCGTGGGCATCAGCGCATCGGTCGTCAGAATCACATAATCGGCAGCGTTGGCTGCGTCGGCCCAATTGCTGGAGGCATCGGGTTGGATGGCAACGGGGGAGCGGTATCCATCCGGACCGGTAGCCCAGAAGGTCGTGGGGGCGGACGGGGCGGCTGAGAAGGTGTAGGCGGATCCGGCCGAGGAGGCAGCTTCGTAGCGCGTCCCATCAGTAGGGTTGTAGATGGTGGGCGGTGCGCTGTGGCCGGACAGGTTGAACGTGTAGGTCCCGGCGGGTACGGAGACGGGCTGGGCATCGGCATCGGCTTCGAGACGGCGCGGATAGGCGGCTTCGACCCAGTCGAGCAGCACAAAGTTAGGCGTGCCGCAAGAGGCATCGGCATAGGTGGTGATCCGGAGGTCCAGAGAGCCCGTCGAGGGCACTTGGTCGGGAGCGATCGTTCCCGAAAGGGTTGCTTCTGTGTAGCGGTTCCACTCGACCTCGTCGATGGGCTCGAAGCTGGTTCCGCCGTTATCCGCTACGTTTACGTCCAGCGTCGCACGGTGGCACGACCCGGAGCTGCCCCAGAGGCGCACGGTGAGCGTGAGCGAGTCCGAAGCGGAGCGGTCGAGCCGATCCAGTGGGAGGGCGATCGTTTCTCGGGCGCTTGTCCCGGTGCTATTCAGGCGAAGATTACGCCAGTAGTAGCCCTCGCCCGGCGTGTAGCGCGGATCCCACGAGTTTTCGCCGTAAAAGTAGGTGTTGTCTTGTTCGCGGCGGAGCGTATCGCGCACGGTTGAGGTCGGGGGCCCCTCCACACTGGAGCCATCCCGATAGCGCTGACCGGCGTCGCCGCCCCAAGTGAGCCAGTAGAAGGTGGTGTCGCTGTAGAGGCTGCGGTTTGTGCTGCTCTGCCAGGTGGGGTTGTAATTGTAGGCCCAGACTTCATCGGTCCCCCGATTGCGCTGGCCGACAAAAATAAGGGCGTCTTCGTCCGCGCGGTAGTCGAGAGGCACTTCGCGCCCGTTTTCGACAAGGCGAAACGTGGAGGGGTTGACATCGGCAGGGACGCCCGCAGTATTCAGGGCGGATTGGGGCACGCGGTAGACGCCGTCTTCGACGACTGCGATTTTGACGTGGGGCGCATCAGGGGCATACCAGGATGGGTCGTACGCGTCTTGCGCGACCGAGGCGGCCGGTCCACTCAACAGGATGCACGTCGCCACGAGCAGAGCACAGAGGCGTTGGAAAAAAGCCATGGCGGATCAGCGAGGGAGCGATCAAGTGGACGGGATGCGACGAGAGGACCCAGCCGCTTCGTACATCGTGCTCACGCGATCGACGAAGGCTTGCGTCCCAAATCGATCGAGCGCGAACCGGCGTATTTGCATCGACTCGTACTGATCGGCTGTATGGTGGAGTTCCTGCATAGCGCGTGCCACCGCACTTATCGCACCGGTGACCCAGTGTAGATCATAGTGGTCTGCTTCAGCGTGTCCGATCCGACTTTATGAATGCACAAGTTGCAGCAAATCGGAAAATAAAGGCAGACCAAGAGTTGAGAGGGTTTAAACGAGATGATCGACTGGTTCCAGCAGCGCATCCCGAAGTGCTGCGGCGTCGGTCTCGGCGTAGTGGGTGAGTTGCTCCAGCAGGAGCATGAGCTGCTCGTGCGGTGGGGCGGTCGAGCCCGACACTCCGTTGATGTGGGCATGAGCGGTCGAGTGCGCCGTTTCGGAGGGGGCGACGAGCTGCTCGTGGAGCTTTTCGCCCGGACGGCGGCCGGTGAAAGTGATCATCGATGCGGGATCGGCATCGGGGCGGACGCGCTGGAGGATCTGCCGGGCCAGCCACTCAATGCGGATGGGGTCGCCCATCTTTAGGGCGTAAATAGGCGCCTCATCGAGCAGTAGCGTCTGGAGGATCAGCCGGCAGGCGTCGGGGGCGCTCATGAAGTAGCGCTGCATATCGGGGTGGGTGACCTTCAGCGGCCCCCCGGCGGCCAGCTGCTCGGCAAAAAGTGGAATAACACTCCCCCGGCTACCGAAGACGTTTCCGAATCGCACAATCTTAGGCTGTAGGCTGCCATCCAATCGGCGCACGATCCACTCGGCCAGTCGCTTGGTGGCGCCGAGGACGCTGCGGGGCTCGACGGCTTTGTCCGTGGAGACGAGAACCAACTGTTCGATGGCACGGCCCTCGCAGACCTCCATCAGACGGGCCGTCGCCAGCGTATTGTTTTGAAAGCCAGCGATCGGATGGCGCTCGATGAGTGGCACGTGTTTGTACGCTGCCGCGTGAATCACGAGATCAGGCCCGGTGCGGTCAAAGAGGCGCGCCATCGAAGCGCGGTCCCGCACGTCGGTCAGGCTGAGGACGATATCGGAGTCCGAATCGGCCAGATGGCGTTCCAGTTGAAACAGGTTGTGCTCGTTACGATCGACGAGCACCAGCTGCTTCGGGTCGAGGTCAAGCAGTTGGCCCGTGAGCTCAGTTCCGATCGATCCGCCTGCGCCGGTCACCAGTACGGTGCGAGAGTGCAGATACTGTCGTAGTGCGGCCCGGTCGATGGCGATCGCAGGGCGATCGATAAGATCGCTGAGGTGCAGTCCATCAAGCACATCCGAATGGATGTGTCCATTACGACCGTTAGGGGAGGGCAAGCCGGAACCGGCGGGAATGTCGCGAGGCATAGCGCGCATGAAACTACAGAAAAAGGGTGGCTTGTAAATGCGGATCGGCGACGGAGGTTGCCCGTCTGGTCATCGGCAGGCTTACAAGGCAACTGATTCCACGAGGTCGGCCAGCCGATCCATGTGATCGGCGCGGTTGAACCGCTCGCGCGCGAGGGCAGCTCCGCGTGCGCCAGCTGTGCGCAGGGCGGTGGGCTCGTCGAACAGCGTGCCGAGCCGTGTGGCCAGGGCTTCGGGCTGCTCGGGCGGGACAAACCAACCACAGCCGTGCTCCTCCACCAGCCGGCGAGTCCAGCCCGGATTGGTGACGAGGACGGGTGTGCTCATGGCGAGGCTGTCGAGTAGTTTCGAGGGCGCGTTGGTAGCCAATACGGGCCGATCGATGAATGAGGCGATGGACACGTCGGCCAATTTAAAGAGGCCGAGAGCTCGCGAGCGCGGCAGGGGAGGCACGAGGCGAATGTTTGGCCCCGTGCGGGCGGCTGCGCGGAGGTGCGGCTCATAGTACCCGTGCCCGGCAAATACGAAGCATACATTGGTTCGGCTGCGCAGGTGGCGGGCCGTTTGGATGAGCGTAGGAATGGCATTGGCCCGGCCAAATGTGCCGGCGTAGAGTACGATTCCGGCCTCGGGGAGATCGTAGTCCTGCTGCAGGTCATGGACGTCGGACCCGTCGACCGAATCGACAAGATCGAACTCCGTCCCATATTCGATGGTGGTCACAGTTGCGTCCGGCGCCTGGTGCCGGACGTGCGCCTCCATATCCGGCGACAGCGTGATCACGTGTGCGGCGCTGCGGTAGAGTGAGCATTCCAGCGCGCGGAGCAGCCGAATCAGCACCGGGTTGGAGATCGCGCCCATCTGAATGGGAAACGCAGGCCAGAGGTCACGTACCTCGAAGATCCAGGGGATCTGGTAATACCGGGCGAGCTGTGCAGCGGCCCATCCGGTGCTTAACGGGGTCGAGATGCCATAAATGAGATCGGGCGGACTTTCCCATAGACCGCGAGCCAGCGCCCAGAGTGGGAAGCCAACGTAGGCGAGTAGACGCCGGAAGGGTCCCATATTGTTGGCGTAGGGCACATCCAGCAGGCGGGCCGTGACGCCGGGTGGGGTCCACTCGTGTTGGGTTGTGATTCGCTGGTCGCGCCAGGCCGATCCGGTGAGGAGCGTGACCTTGTGGTGTTGGCCGAGGCGTTTCAGGAGGCTGTAAGCGCGAGCGCTGGACGGGCAGTCGGGCGTGTGGTAGTGTAGGTACAGGCAAAGGATGTGCATGGTCAGCGTCGTGGCTCCACCGAGCGAAGCCGATGAGCCGCAAAGTCTTCGGCGTCTGGGTCGTCATTGCCGGGGCCATAGACGCCGTTCCCGTCGAGCAGGACGCCGGGCGTGCGGAGGAGGATGCGGAGGTCGAGTCCGAGACTACGGTTCTGCACGTAGCAGAGGTCGTACTTGATGCGCTCGTGCCAGGGTAGCGCGTTGCGACCGTGGATCTGGGCCCATCCGGTGAGGCCGGGGCGAACGCTCAGGCGCTGCCGTTGGCGAGGAGTGTAGTGCGTGGCCTCCTCGGGTAGAATAGGGCGGGGCCCGACCAGGCTCATCTCGCCGCGGAGGATATTCCACAACTGGGGAAGCTCGTCCAGCGCCCATCGGCGAAGTAAGCGGCCGATGCGCGTCGCGTCCTCGGCCTGAACGGTGGCTGGGGCGTCGGTGGGAAGCGTCCGAAATTTGTACAGCCGGAAGAGGGTGCCGCCTCGTCCCACACGCATCTGACTGAAGAGGATAGGTCGCCCATCGTCGAGCCAGATGAGGAGGCCGATGGCCAGCAGGGTGGGCATCAGGGTCACTGACAGCGCGAGTGCGCAGCCGAGATCCATGATTCGTTTGATGCGGTCGTAGGTGGAATTTGGGCGGTGCGAGGAACGGTCCATCATGCCGCGTATCCCAGATGCTGGAGCGTGGATGCGATGCGTGCCTGCACCCGCCCGGCAGTTACCGGATTAAAGGTGCGTTTCCAGCGACCGATCGAGTCGCACCGAACGGTTTGGCGGTAGCGGTCCAGCACGGCGGATGGATCGGGAAGGTCGATACAAGCGCAGAGGCGCACTACGATCTCCGGATCGGTGACGAGCTCCTCGTAGCGAACCGTGAAGAAACGGTCGGCCGGGATGAGAGGCGCTCGGTCGCGTTGGCAGGCTTCGATGCAAGCGCGCCACTGAAGCGCACATACCTCGGCCGCGGTGAACTGTTGCAGGTCGTCTTCCATGCCGGGGTAGTGGGGGCCCCATCCGGTCGACGTCGGAGCCGATCGCGTACTGGATGTAAAGCGGCGTTTGGCATGACGCCACGCGGCACCGGGAGCAGCGAACCACTTGCGAATGCGGGGTAGAAGGGCCGGTGATTGCGCCCACTGTTCCGAGGCCGAGGCGGCGACGTCCCGTCCATCGCGCACAATGTGAATGTACCGAGCATCGGGGAATACGGTATGCACGGCGGGAAGGCGAAGCGTGTTTGCACAGGTCCGCTCGACGACGAATCGCACGTCAGAGGGAGATGAAGCGCCCGCGAGGCGCAGCACCGTCTTGCGGATGGACTGTCGCACCGTGGCGGAGTAGGCCTCGGCAGGGATTGCATCGTGGGAATGGGTGGGGGCACCCTCTCGCCAGACGAAATTCAGGCCGTGTGGCACTGCGGTGCAGGCCGCGCTGGCGCCGAGAAGATGTCGCAGAAACTTGGTGCCGGATCGCGCCGCACCGAGAATCACGAGCGGGCGTACTCCCGCCCGAAGGGAGTAGGGCTCCGGCTCCGCAACACGCGATTGAGATATAGACATCGGACGGGATGGTTTAGCCATGGGGAAGGTCCGGCAGCGCGTCGCGGAGGGCGCCGGCGACGCGGTCGATCTGGGCCTCAGTCAGGTCCGGCGAGAACGGGAGGGCCAGCGTCCGCGCCGAGACGGATTCGCATACGGGGAAGTCGCCCGGGGCGTAGCCGAAGCGCTCGCGGTAGAGCGGCTGCAGGTGGATCGGGGGGAAGTAGGGCGCGCAGCCGATGCCGCGCTCGCGTAACGTCGCCATCAAGTGGTCACGGGCCCCAGCATCCATATGATCGCGTAGCCGGACGACATACACAAATGGACTCACCGTATCCGATTCGAGAGTCGAGGGAAGAACGAGATCGTCGGCCAGTGGAGCGAGGGCGGCCTGGTATCGGGCCGCGACGGCCGAGCGCCGGTCGATCAGTTCGGGCAGGCGTTCCAGCTGTGCGCATCCCAGCGCCGCGGTACACTCGCTCATCCGGTAGTTGTAGCCGAGGCGGTCGTGGCGCATCCGGCCGCTCTCGGCGCGGCCCTGGTTGCGGAGCGAGCGGCAGCGGCGGGCCAGGTCGTCCGAATCGGTTGTGATGCAGCCGCCTTCGCCGGTGGTGATCTGTTTGTTGGGGTAGAACCCGAAAGCCGCCGCGTCGCCCCACTGCCCGATGGGCTGTCCGCCAATCGAACTGCCCAGCGCCTCGCAGGCGTCGTCGATCAGCATGAGGTCGTGCGCATCGGCACGGGCCGTGAGGGGGGGCCAATCGGCCGGCACGCCGAACACGTCGACCGCGAGAATCGCGCGGGTGTCCGGCGTGATCGCGGCCTCGATCCGATCCACATCCACATTGTACGTGTGCGGATCGATGTCCACGAAGCGGGGCCGAATGTCCTCGAAGAGCAGCGCGTTGGCGGAGGCGACGAAGCTGAACGGCGTCGTGATCACCTCGTCGCTCGCGCCGAGCCCGAGTGCTCGAACGATGCAGTGCAGTGCCGCCGTCCCGCTGCTTACGGCGATAGCATGGCGGGTACCGCAGCGCTCGGCCATCTGCTGCTCGAAGCGCTCCATCCACGGGCCGAGGGCCAACTGCGAGGAGTCGAGCACTGCGGCGACGTAGCGCCGCTCGCGATCGGTGATGCTCGGGCGCGCCAGCGGAATCGCCGCCTCGTCCTCGGAAGTCGGACGGGCGGCGCGGGGCGCAGGCGGCTGGATGGAGTTCGAGGCGGAGGTATTCATACGATCCAAGGTAATGGCCGGAGATCAGCAAGTAAATCCCGCCGAAGATAACGCGGTATAGCGCATAAGATGTCCTCCAAAAGATAAGGGACATGTCCTGCGCATGTCCTTTCTCTATGAGCCAAATGCGACGTCATCTCCACGGCAGGTGCACGTACCCCTATAATGCTGTCGCGGCGTGCCCGAATGGAGCGCCGACGGGCGGCGTGCGCCACGCGCACCGGGTCGATCGATCGCGTTCGTACTATTTTTCGATCAAAATGCGTCGCGTATCGAGTGGAAACGGACCTTTTGGCGGCGACTCTGGTTCGCCTCCGCTCACGTGCCCATCCGCTGCGCTCGATGATTCGGAGTGCTTTTTGCAGCGGCATGCGGCCCTACGATTGGTTGATCATCTCGGATGCGGGCTGGTCTGCCCCATGGATCGCACTACACGATTAAAATCCTGAGTACGTATGAATATCGCAGTTATCGGAACTGGCTACGTCGGACTCGTTACGGGGACGTGTTTTGCCGAAATGGGCAACACGGTCACCTGCGTGGACATCGACGAATCGAAAGTCAAGATGCTCCGCAACGGCGAGATGCCGATTTATGAGCCGGATCTGGATCGCTACTTCGACCGCAACCGCGAAGACGGACGCCTTCAATTTACGACGAACCTGGCCGACGCGTTTGCGTCTGCCGAGATCCTCTTCATGGCGCTGCCTACGCCGCCGGGCGACGACGGGTCGGCCGATCTGTCGTATGTCTTGAATGCGGCCGGCGACGTCGCGGATCTGCTGGCCGCCGAAGACGAGCCCCAATACCGCATCATCGTGAACAAGAGCACGGTGCCCGTCGGTACGGCCGACCGGGTGCGGGGCGTAATGGAAGAGCGCGGCCTCGACGCGGGGACGCACTTCGACGTGGTCTCGAACCCCGAATTCTTACGCGAAGGCGCGGCGGTCGACGACTTCATGAAGCCCGACCGTGTCGTCATCGGCACCTCCAGCGACCAGGCGGCGCAGAAGATGGAGCGCCTCTACGAGCCGTTCGTCCGCCAGGGCAATCCGATTCTCGTCGTCGATGAGCGCTCGGCCGAGATGATCAAGTACGCCGCGAATGCGATCTTGGCCACCCGCATTTCCTTCATGAACGAGATCGCCAACCTCTGCGAGCGCGTCGGCGCCAACGTCGACAAGGTGCGGCTGGGCATCAGCAAAGACCACCGGATCGGCAAGCACTTCCTCTACGCCGGCATCGGCTTCGGCGGGAGCTGCTTCCCGAAGGACGTGCAAGCGCTCGCCCGCACCGGAAAGAAGTACGACTACGAGTTCCAGATCCTGGAGTCGGTGCTCGACGTGAACGATGCCCAGCGCCGCAAGCTCGTCGACCAGCTTGACGACTATTTCGACGGCGACCTCGCGGGCCGCGACATCGCGATCTGGGGCCTCGCATTCAAGCCCAACACAGACGACATCCGCGAGGCGCCCTCGCACATCATCATTCGCGAGCTGCTCGACCGCGGCGCCAACATCGTCGCCTTCGATCCCGAAGCGATCGAGACGACGCGCACCGTCTTCGGCGATCAGATCACGTACGCGCCGAACATGTACGAGGCGCTCAACGACGCCGAGTCGCTCGTCATCTGCACCGAGTGGCACGAGTTCCGCCGGCCTGAATTCGGGCGGATGCAGGATCGGATGGACCGGCCGGTCATCTTCGACGGGCGCAACCTCTACGATCCGAGCCGCATGGCCGAGATGGGCTTCGATTACTACAGCATCGGGCGGCCGCACCTCGCGCCCGAGGACGATAAACAGGCCATCGAAACGGCCATCATGGAAAACGGAGTGGCATAGAGCAAGTCCGTCCGGATTTGGGATGGGTGATGGATGGACGGGTGAACGTGAAAACCGTCCGTGCGTCTACCCGTCCACTCCTTTACCCTCAACGACGCTGGTATACTATGAGTCAACCCCGCACGCTGATCACCGGAGGCGCCGGCTTCCTCGGCTCGCATCTCTGCGACCGGCTGATCGAAGAAGGCCATCAGGTCATCTGCCTGGACAATCTGATCACCGGCAATGCCGATAACATCGCGCACCTGATCGAACTCGGGCAGGAGCGGTTCCGCTTCGTCAAGTACGACGTGACGGATTACCTGCACGTCAACGGGCCGCTGGATTACATCCTGCACTTTGCGAGTCCCGCCTCGCCCGATGACTACCTGCGCCTGCCGATCCAGACGCTCAAGGTGGGCGCACTGGGGACGCACAAGGCGCTGGGGCTGGCGAAGGCCAAGGACGCCCGGTTCCTGCTCGCCTCGACGAGCGAGGTCTACGGCGACCCGCAGATCCACCCACAGCCCGAGGACTACTGGGGCAACGTAAATCCGGTGGGGCAGCGCGGCGTCTACGACGAGGCCAAGCGCTTCGCCGAGGCGCTCGCGATGGCGTACCACCGCTACCACGGCGTCGAAACGCGCATCGTCCGCATCTTTAACACGTACGGCCCGCGCATGCGGATCGGCGACGGGCGGGCGCTGCCGACGTTCATGGAGCAGGCCCTCCGCGGCGAGCCGCTCACCGTCTACGGCGACGGGAGCCAGACGCGCTCGTTCTGCTACGTGACCGATCTGGTCGACGGCATCTATCGCCTGCTGATGAGCGACGAGGTCGCGCCCGTCAACATCGGCAATCCCGATGAGATCACCATCAAGGAGTTCGCCGAGGAAATCATTCAGCTGACCGGCACCGACAGCACGATCACGTACGAGCCGCTCCCGAAGGACGACCCGCAGGTGCGCGAGCCCGACATCAGCAAAGCGCGCGAGGTGCTCGATTGGGCGCCGAAGGTCGACCGCTCGGAGGGCCTGCGCCGCACGCTCGATTATTTCCGCGAGGCGCTGGGCATTGAAACGACTGCTGCGGAGAAAGCGGAGGCGTAATCGGCGCCCGACGTGCTCGTTTGCGATGTGCTCTTTTGAATCCCATCTACCTGGCTGCTTATGACCATGCATGAAGACGAGGCGCGGCATCTCGATCGCCTCGAATCCGAAGCCATCCATGTGATGCGTGAGACGGAGGCGCAGTTCGAGCGTCCCACGCTCATGTTCTCGGGCGGAAAAGACTCGCTCGTGATGGTGCACCTGGCTCGCAAGGCCTTCTTCCCGGCGAAGATCCCGTTCCCGATCCTCCACGTCGACACGGGGCACAACTTCCCCGAAACGCTCGACTTCCGCGACAGCCTGATGGAGGAGATCGGCGCGCGGCTCATCGTGCGCACGGTGCAAGAGTCGATCGACAAAGGGCGCGTCACGGAAGAGGAAGGGCCGAACGCGAGCCGCAACAAGCTGCAGATCGTGACGCTGCTCGATGCGATCGAGGAGTTCAAGTTCGACGCGGCCCTCGGCGGCGCCCGGCGCGACGAGGAGAAGGCCCGCGCCAAGGAGCGCTTCTTCTCCCACCGCGACGAGTTCGGCCAGTGGGATCCGAAGAACCAGCGGCCCGAGCTCTGGAACCTCTACAACGGCCGGAGCCGCCCCGGCGAGCACTTCCGCGTCTTCCCGCTCAGCAACTGGACGGAGCTCGACGTGTGGCAGTACATCCAGCGCGAGGGTCTGGAGATCCCCAGCCTCTATCTGGCCCACGAGCGCGAGGTCGTCAACCGCGACGGCGTGCTCCTACCGAAGTCGCCCTACATTGCCCTGAAAGAGGGCGAGCACTACGAGGAGAAGACGGTGCGCTTCCGCACGATCGGCGACATGACGTGCACCGGCGCCGTCGAATCCGAGGCCGACACGATCGAGCAAGTGATCGAGGAGGTCGCCACCGCCAAGGTCACCGAGCGCGGCGCCCGCGCCGACGACAAGCGCTCCGAGGCCGCGATGGAAGACCGCAAGCGGCGCGGCTATTTCTAATGTCGAATGATTCTAATGTCGAATGACGAGTGACGAATGTCGAATCGCTCGTCAACGCACCCATTCGAAATTCAACCTTCGCAGTTCGCCAATCGCAATGGATTTACTTCGCTTTACCACCGCCGGCAGCGTCGATGACGGCAAGAGCACGCTGATCGGGCGGCTCCTTTACGACACGCAGGCCATCTTCGACGACCGCCTCGAAAAGATCCGCGAGGCCTCGAACGGGCAAGCGGGCGACGGCGCCGCGACCACCGATGAAGAGCTGGAGCTGGCGCTCCTCACCGACGGCCTCCGCGCCGAGCGCGAGCAGGGCATCACGATCGACGTGGCGTACCGCTACTTCGCTACGCCCAAGCGCAAGTTTATCATCGCCGACACGCCGGGGCACGTCCAGTACACTCGCAACATGGTTACCGGCGCCTCGACGGCGGGGCTGGCCATCGTGCTCATCGATGCGCGGAAGGGCATGCTGCCACACACGAAGCGCCACGGCTTCATCGCCTCGCTTCTGCAGATCCCGCACATGATCGTCGCGGTTAACAAGATGGACCTCGTGGGCTACGACGAGCAGGTCTACCGCGACATCGTCGACGACTATCGGGAGTTCTCCGAGCAACTCGACATCAGCGACATCACGTACATTCCGATCTCGGCGCTGAAGGGCGACAACGTGGTCGATGCGGGCGACCACATGCCGTGGTATAACGGCGCGACGCTACTCCACGTCCTGGAAAGCGTCAAGCCCCAGGCCGATCGCAACCAGGTCGACTTCCGCTTTCCCGTCCAAAACGTCATCCGTCCGAATCAGGACTTCCGGGGGTATGCCGGACAGATCGCATCGGGGACCATCCGGCCCGATGAGGAGATCACGGTGCTGCCCTCGGGCAAAGTCACCAGAGTCGACTCCATCGTCACGCTCGACGGCGAGCGGGACGAGGCCGGCCCGGGCGAATCGGTCGTGGTCGAGGTGGAGGATGAACTCGACATCAGCCGGGGCGACATGATCGTCCGCTCGCGCAATCAGCCGGAGGTGACCCGCGGGGTCGACGCGGATCTCTGCTGGATGAGCGAGCAGCCAATGCAGCAGGATAAGGCCTACATCATCCAGCACACGACGCGCCGCGTGCAGGGCTTCGTCTCGACGATCGTCTATCGGATTAACGTCGACACGCTGCACCGCGAGTCGGTCGACACGTTTGAGCTCAACGACATCGGCCGCGTCGAGATCACCACGGGCGATCCGCTCTTCATCGACCCGTACCGCATCAACCGGCAGACGGGCGCCTTCATCATGATCGACCCCGACACGAATGAGACCGTCGCGGCGGGGATGATTCGCGGCGTCGCGCAGGACATTACGCCGGTGGGTGAAGAGAGCGTCGAGAAAGCGACGCGCACGAGCTCGCCGAACGTCGTCTGGGAAGGGCTCAACATCGACCGCGAGGCGCGCGAGCAGCAGAATGAGCACAAGGCCGCCGTGCTCTGGTTCACCGGCTTCTCCGGCTCGGGCAAGTCGACCGTGGCCCGCAACGTGGAGCAGCGGCTCTTCGAGCGCGGCCTGCAGACGATAATGCTCGACGGCGACAACGTCCGCCATGGGCTCTGCGGCGACCTCGGCTTTACGGCGGCCGACCGCAAGGAGAACATCCGGCGCGTCGGCGAGGTGGCCCGGCTCTTCTTCGAACAGGGCAACCTGACGCTCTGCACGTTCGTCTCGCCCTATCAGGAAGATCGCGATCAGGTGCGGTCGCTCGTGCCCGACGGCCGGTTCGTCGAGGTGCACGTCGATGCCGACATCGAAACGTGCAAGGAGCGCGATCCGAAGGGGCTCTACGAGAAAGCCGAGCGCGGCGATATCACGAACTTTACCGGTATCTCGGCGCCGTACGAGGCGCCGGTCGATCCGGAGCTCGTGCTCGACACGGATGCGCAGACGATTGAGGAGAGCGTCGACACCGTCATCGAATTATTGGAAGCGCAGGGATTGATTCCACCCCGGCCGTGAGCCGGCACTACCAGATCCCAGTGACACTACCAGAGCGCCTCACACGGGCCGGCCGCTTCGGCGGTCGGCCTTTTGTGGTGGGGCCGATTTGGGGACGGATGGGACATGGACGCCGCCGGAAAAAATTTCTGCAGCGGGGCGGATCGTTCGGCAGAGAAGGGCGTCTGCTGCAAGCGAATCGCCGGGGCGCCGCGCGTGGAAGCGAGCGAGAATCGGCGGCGTACTCGTATGAAGAGCCCCGTAAGATGACCGCGACTGCCCCCCGGACTTGACAGTATGGGTCATGCGGGGCACTTTGTGAAATCAAGTCGGCATGCTTGTGGCATTGTATGCCCGGTCGACGCGCTGCTTTACCCCGCGGCGCCCGGCTGGGCCCCATCGTTGTGCCATGGGCTGCCTGGTCGGCACGGTTGTGCTCCACGTTGTCACTCACTGAGGAATTACGTCTTATGCTGCATCGCAGCGCAGCCCTGCTGCTACTGGTCATTGTTGTAGGATTTGTGGGAACGGGGGGGGCTGCGCAGGCCCAGAACATCCCCGAGTCGGTCCAGCGCGAATTGGATCGACAGGGACTCACCCCGGAGGAGGCCCGCGAGCGGGCCCGTCAACTGGGCATCGACCTCTCGAATCCCGATCAGGCGATTCGCCGCGCCCGCGAGTTGGGCATTCCCGAAGCGCGGATCCAGGCGCTACTGCAGGCGGTGCGGTCGAGCCGGGAGGGTGCTTCGCTGGCAGGCGTCAGCGCGCCCACGGCGGGGCGAACGCTCCCTACGCTTTCGGGCCAGGCCACCATCAGCCCCGATACGCTGCGGATGGATCGCCTGCCTCAGGCCGTGCAGGTGGAGGTTCCGCTCCGCAACGAGGAGGCCGACATCATCCAGCGCGTGGAGCCGTTTTTTCTGACGACGTCGGGCGACACGGCGCGCGTTGAAGGCGTGCAGCGCATCAGCGGATCGGTGATTGATGGCGTGTGGGGCGGGAGCTACACAGTGCCCAGTGACACATCGGCCGGGACTTGGCCGCTGTTCGTGCGTGTGGGGGCCGCGGATACGAGCACCGTCTTGCGGACCAATCAGCGCCTCCTCATCACCTCGGAGCAAGTGGACCGCGACCGCGACCGGCAGCCGCGCGCCCGGCGCGCCGAGCTCGACTATTTTGGCTACAACACCTTCGATGAGGTCCCGGCGTCGTTTCGCCCAAGCCCCGTGGGCCCGGTGGACGACGGCTACATCGTCGGGCCCAACGACGAGTTGCGCCTGACGCTCTGGGGCGGCACCGATCTGCAGCGCGATTTGCAGGTCGATCGCGAGGGGCGCGTCTACATTCCGGAAGTCGGTCAGTTCACGGTAGCCGGCAAGCGGCTCGACGAGCTGCGTCGCGACATGCGCTCGTGGCTCTCCCAGGATTTCGCCGGCCTTTCCTCCGATCCCCCGACGATCTACATGGACCTGACGGTGACGCGGGTGCGTCCCGTGCAGGTCTTTGTGCTGGGCGAGGTGGCGCAGCCGGGCGGGTATACGGTGAGCAGCTACTCGACCGTCTTCAATGCGCTCTACAGTGTGGGCGGCCCGTTGGAGCGTGGCAGCCTGCGCAACATCAAAGTGGTGCGCGACGGCGAGGTGGTGGCAACGGTCGATCTCTACAATTATCTGCTGCGCGGATCCGAGCCCAATCCGGTGCAGCTCCAGAGTAACGACTATATTTTCATTCCGCCGCGGGGACGGACGGTCGGCATTCAGGGCGCCGTCAAGCGGCCGGCCTTCTACGAGATGAAAGCGGACGAGACGTTTACCGATCTGCTCGAATACGCAGGTGGGCTCAACCCCGAGGCGTACACGAAACGCTTCCAGATCGAGCGCATCGTGCCGTTTGAGGAGCGGGAGGAATTTACCGTGGCGCGGCGGGTGCTCGACTTCAACCTGAACGCCGCGCGAAGCGGCCGGCAGCCCGTTCCTCTGGCCGATGGAGATCGCGTGCGCATCCTCTCGATCATGGAGGCCAGCGAACCGGCCGTGTCCGCCCAGGTCGAAGCGGCCAGCGTAGGCGGCGCCGTCTTTCAGCCGGGGCGGTATGAACTGAGTGACAGCCTGCGCACCGTGCGTGACCTTATCGAGCGCGCCGATGGCCTGAGGGGCGACGCCTACCGCCAACGCGCGCAACTCTTCCGCCTCAATGAGAATCTGAACGCGGCCGTTCGCTCCCTCAACATCGAGGACGTTATGGCCGATGCGCCGACGGCCAACGTGGTCCTCCGTCCGGGGGATAGCCTGCATGTGGCGTCGGTGCGCGATCTGGAAGCGGAGCGCACGGTTCGGATCACGGGGCAGGTGCGCCAGCCGGGCTACTACGCCTATCGGGACGAGATGACGGTGGGGGATCTGCTCTTCACGGCGGGGGGCTTGGCTGACGACGAGTACCTCAAGAACGTCTTCAAGGGCCGAGCTGATCTGTACCGGGAGTCGCTCGATGGCCGCTCGGAGCGCGTCATTCCATTTCACCTTGGGGATGCGCTCGACGGCGACGGCTTCGCCGATGAGCCGCTGCGCCCCGGTGACGAAATTCGCATCTACCCCCTCGACGTCGAAGTCATCCGCGACCGGTTCGTCGAGATCAGCGGGGCCGTGAAAGAGCCGGGCCAGTACATGTACCGAGAGAATCTGACGCTCAAGGACCTCATCCTCCAGGCCGAGGGCTTTCGCGAAGGGGCCTCGCTCCAGGCCGTCGAGGTGACCCGCCTGCCCGATGAGGAGAGTGATGGGCAGCGGGCCGTGACGATGGAAGTACCGCTTACCGATGACCCCGCGGATACCCGCGTCAGCTTTGGCCTCACCGACACGACGCGCGCCCTGCAGGCGGCCCGCTCGTTCCAATTGCAACACCGCGACCGGGTCTACGTGCGCACCGATCCGGGCTTCCAGCCACAGGAGACGGTGACCGTGCGCGGCGAGGTGCGCTTTCCGGGCGATTATACGCTCCTACAAGACAACGAAACGCTCTCCAATCTCATTCAGCGCGCGGGTGGAGTGCGGTCGACGGCGTATCCAAAGGGCGGGCGGCTGCTCCGGGGTGACGAGCAGGTCATCGTCGAGATGGGCCGGGCGATCCGGGGCGATCGCGACAGCGATGTCATTCTGCAGGCCGGCGATGAAGTGGTGATTCCGCCGCAGCCCAACACGGTGGCCGTGCGGGGGAACGTCGCCAACGAAGGGCTGATCAAGTTTCAGCCGGGCCGCCGCGTCGAGTATTATCTGGACCGGGCCGGTGGCGCTATGGACGACTCGGAAAATATCTTCCTGACGCAGGCCTCCGGAGCGACCTTCAAGGTGAAGACCGGCTGGTTTCGGCTGACGCCCGAGGTCGACGACGGCGCCATCATCCGCGTTACTCAGGAACCGCCCAAGCCCGAGCAGCAGCAAGTCGACATCGGCCAAACCATCCGCGACGTTACCGGTATTCTCTCCAGTGCGCTCACGATCATCGTCCTCGCAACGCGGGCGTTCAACTGATCGGGGCAGCCTAATACCAAATGCTCAGGATCGCTGTGCACAATAGAGCTGTCATTCCCGCGAGACGAGCGAAGCGACGCACGCCAGTAAAGCGGGAATCCAGAAGACACCTTTGCAGACTGGATCCCCGATCATGTCGGGGATGACGTTGGTTCCGATGATTCAGGTGCTCTTTCTTCAAGTGTACGCTCAACTTTCGCAACGGGTATAAGAACTCGTTTTGATGTTGAATCAGATGGCGAGCGCACGCAACAACGCGGCGAAAATCGGACCTCGACGGGGGTTCGTAGTAGAGCTACGGGCCGAGGTCGGGGGCGATTTGCACCCAGGGGGTGACCTGCGGCCCATCGGGGCCGCTCGGAGCCCTGAAACATGAATGAAAACAGGGTCTAAATCCGGCAGTCGGGGCCTTTGCCACACAACGGTATTTATGAGCGAATCTAAGCACTCACAGTCTGCTGAAAACGGCGCCCCCGAGCGCAAACGCCGCCCGTATGCCGAGGACGAAGTGTCCCTGCTCGACATCCTCCTCGTCATCGCCCGCTACAAGCGGCTGATCGTGCGGACGGTGCTTGTGGTGACGGTGGTGGGCGTGCTCTACGCGGTGCTGAAGCCCCCCGAGTATACCTCCACGGCGCGCGTCGTCCGCGAGGCCCAGTCGGAGAGCGGAACCCTGCCCGGCGGAATTTCGGCGCTGCGCGGGTTGGGGATCAACCTGGGCGGGGCCGCCAGCGGGCTCACGCCGGAGGCCTATCCGAGCATCCTGACGAGCCGGGAGGTGCGCCTCGCCGTTGTGCGCGACACGTTCTACTTTGCCGATGAGGAGGCCCAGATGACGTACGTGGCGTACGTCGACCAACCGGCGGGTCTCGCCGAAACGCTGTTCAAGTACACCCTCCGTTTGCCATGGACCATCAAGGCCGCCCTCGTCCCGTCCACGCCGCGCCCGGCCGGCACCGATTCGGCGGGCGCCCCCATTTATCCCACCGAAGCAGAGGAGGATGCAATCAAGGTGATTGCCGACAAGGTTTCGTCCTCGGTCGATCAGGAGAGCGGGCTGATGACGATCAACGTCACGGCGGGCGAGCCGGGCCTGGCGGCGGCGCTGGCCGATAGCTTCCTGCGCCATCTTACGGAGCGCGTCCGCACGATCCGCACCGATAAGGCCCGGCAGAACGTGGAGTTTGTGGAGCAGCGCTTCGAAGAGGCGAAAGCCGAGCTCCGCGCAGCCGAGCAGCGCCTGGCCCAGTTCACCGATCGCAACCAGCGCATCACCTCGGCCCAGCTGCGCACCGAACAGGAGCGCCTCCAGCGGCAGGTGCGCTTTGCCTCGGACCTGTACAGCGAGTTGCAGACGCAGCTCACGCAGGCGCGGATCGAGCTCCAGCGAAGCACGCCCGTGATCACGACCGTCGAACAACCCGTCCCCCCGATGGAGCGCAGCGCGCCCAAGCGCACGCTCATTGTACTGCTAAGTCTCATCCTCGGCGGGTTTCTGGGTATCGGGGCGGCGTTTGTGGCGGCCTTCTTCGACAGCACCGAGGAGGACGCCGAGGAGCAGGAAAAGCTGGCCGAGATCCGCGAGCGATTGGTCCCGGAGCGGTGGCGTTCACCGGCCTCGTAAGCGGGGCGCCGAAGCGCCCGGGGCCGGTTGCATGTTTGAGCGCGCCTTCGTCTCTTAGGACACGTGTATCCATCGACCCGCTTCCCTGCCGCTCTGCGACGCCTTTCATGCGCTCGATCGATCTCGACGTGGTCAACGAGCAGTTCGATGCCGCCGATCCGCAGACGGTGCTCGGATGGGTGGACGCCACCTTCGACGCGGGCGTAGCGGCGACGTCGTCGTTTCAGACGCAGAGTGTGCCGCTGCTCCACCTGATCGCGCAGACGATGCCGCAGTGCCCAATCCTGTTTTTGGATACCGGCTTCCACTTCTCCGAGACGCTCGAATTTCGCGATCACCTGCAGGAAGCCTTCGGCCTGAACGTGCGGTCGCTGACGACGCAGCTGGGCCACGAGGGCTTCCGGAAGAAGCACGGCGCGCTCCACCGGCGCGACCCCGATCTGTGCTGCCACCTCAACAAGGTCCGGCCCCTCGAACGGGCGCTCGATGACTACATGGTCTGGATCAGCGGCATCCGGCGCGATCAGACCGAGGCGCGGGCCGAGACGCCGGTTGTGGCGCAGCTCGATAGCGGGCTCTATAAGGTGTGCCCGATGGCAACATGGACGAGCCGCGACATCTGGCAGTACCTGAATGCGCACGATCTGCCCGCGCATCCGCTGTTCGAACAAGGATACTTTAGCATCGGATGTGCGCCGTGCACGCGGCGGCCGGGCCACGGCGGCGACGAGCGCGACGGCCGATGGGCCGGCATGGACAAGCAGGAGTGCGGCCTGCACACCGAGGTCGGCGCTCCGGAAGCAGATTCCAACGATGCGAACCCGGCGTGACGACATGGCATCGGACGAGACCCTCACCATACTGGTTACCGGCGGAGGCGGCTACCTCGGCTCGCAGGTCCTCCGCGACCTTGCCGGCATGGGCGACGGGGGCGCCGTGACCGTGCGGGTACTCGACAACTGGCAGAGCGGCCGGCCGCGCGCGCTCATGGACCTGCCCGAGACCGCCACCTACGAGCTGCTGGAAGGCGATCTGCTCGATCCGTCGCTTCTGCCCGTTGCGCTCGACGGGGTCGATGCCGTCGTTCATCTGGCTGCCGTCGTCGATACGCCGCTCAGCCTCGACAATCCGAACTGGGCGCAGCAGGTCAACCACTGGGGCACGGCCCATCTCGTGGAGGCTTGCCTCGACGCGGGCGTGTCCGACTTCGTGTTCGTCAGCAGCCACGCCGTCTACGGTCCTGGCGGCCCCTTCGCCGAAGACGCCCCCTGCGAGCCGAAGGGCGCCTACGCCCGGTCCAAGCACGAAGCCGAGCAGCGCATCCAGGCCGCCATCCGCCGCGGACTGGCGCCCACGGTCCTGCGCCTCGGCATTCTGTTCGGCGCGGCGCCGGTCACGCGGTTTGCCTCGGTAGCGAACAAGTTTGCGTACCACGCCGGCGTCCGCCGGGCGCTGACCGTCTACGGCGAGGGCCGGCAGCGGCGCCCCTTCGTGCACGTCCGCGATGCCAGTGAGGCGATCCGATGGGTGCTGCAGCATCGCCCCGATACGCGCGGTGCCGTGCTGAACGTGGTGCAGACCAACGCCTCCGTGCTCGACCTCGTCGAGCGCATCCGGTCCATCCGCCCCGACGCCGACGTGCGTTCCACCGATCAGGACATCCGCTCGCACTGGTCCTTCGAAACCGACGGCGCCCGGATCCGCGCCCTGGGGTGGCAGCCCACGCGGACGCTCAAAGAGGGCCTCCGAGAGCTGATTGAGCGGTTTCAGGGGTTCGAAGCACCCGGCGTGCAGGCCTCTGTCGGCGCGGCGGGATCGTGACTGGCATCCGCCGAGGAGGCGCTTCCGCCGCGCCCAAACGCCGCACTGTGAATCCGAAATCCGATCTGCCGGTCGTTTTCGATCGTCCTCCAGCTCGTTCCCTGACCCGTCATCCCGAGCCCGGCGAGGCGCCTTGAGCGAAGCGAAGGAGTCCCCTTGGGGGACCTCGTCCCAGACGACACGGCTGTATTCAAAGCGACGCTCCCCGAGAGCAAGCCACCGCAGCAACCCGATCGAGCCTCTACCGATCCAGCTATTTTTGATTCCGTATCCCAACAAATCTGGCATCCCCGAAGCCCGGAATGCGGAACTCCGGCTGCCCATCTGCATCAAGATTCGATGTGTTGAACGGTATCGGTTGGCTTTCACCGGCCTCGGCATGTAATTTGAGCCTATCTAACGAGCGAAGACGGTGCGTTTCACGATCCTCTCTCTTGACCCCCTTTCCGCTTCCCCGCAGGCATGCGCGTCCTCAAAACATTCTTCGAGCTGCTCACCCCGCGCGAGCGGCGCAACCTGTACTTGCTCTTCGGCGCTGTGCTCGTGATGGCGGGGCTGGAGGTGGTGAGCGTGGCCTCCATCATGCCCTTCCTCTCGGTGGCGGCCGACCCGGCGAGCGTGCACGAGAACGTGTACCTGCACTGGGCCTACGAGACGCTCGGCTTCGGCAGCACGAATACATTCCTCATCGCCCTCGGGTTGGGTGCCCTCGCCGCACTCGTGGTGAGCAACGCGTTTATCGTGGGTACGACGTGGGCGCTCTTTCGCTACGTGTGGGGCCGCAACCATCACCTCTCGCGCCGCCTCCTGCGCAGCTACCTGTACCGGCCCTACGAATACTTCCTCATCCGCAACAGCGCGGAGTTAGGGAAAAATATCCTGGAGGAGGTGAAGGAGGTGACGAGCGAGATGTTGATGCCCGCGCTCCGGGGCGGGGCCAAGGCGATGGTCGCGTTCGCAATTATTGGCTTTCTGTTTGCCGTCGATCCGGTCGTCGCCCTCATGGTGACGCTGATCCTCGGGCTCGCGTACACGGGGATGTATTATGCCGTACGGAACCGGCTCGACCGCACCGGGGAAGAGCGCGTGGAATCGAATACCAAGCGCTATCAGTTCGTGAGTGAAGCCTTCGGGGGCATCAAGGAAGTGAAGCTCCGTGGCAAGGAAGAGGCGTTTCTGGAGCAGTACGACGATCCCTCGAAGCGGTATGCGCGCGTGCAGGCCAACTACCGGGTGATCAAACAGGCGCCCCGGTACATTCTGGAAGCCGTGGCGTTTGGCGGGATCATCCTGATTGCGGTCTATCTGATTGCCGTGCAGGACAATATCCGACAGGTGATTCCTATGCTGGGCCTCTACGCGTTTGCGGGCTACCGGCTCATGCCGGCGCTCCAGCAGGCCTTCAAAGGCCTCGCCAGCGCGCGCTTTAACACGGCGGCGCTCGAAGCGCTGCATCGCGACCTCCAGCAGCGTGCGAAGGCGTCTGTGCCTACGAATGAGACGAAGGAGTCGACGGAGACGCCACTCACGCTGGCCGACCGGCTCGTGCTCGATAGCGTCTCCTTTACCTACCCCGGCGCCAAGCAGCCGGCGATCACGGACCTCTCTCTGGAGATCCCGGCGCATACCACCGTGGGCTTTGTGGGCAAGACGGGCTCGGGCAAGACCACGACCGTCGATCTTATCTTAGGTCTCTTGCGCCCGCAGGAAGGAATCATTGCGGTCGATGGTACGCCGCTCCGGGACGAGACCATCCGGCGCTGGCAGCAGCACATCGGCTACGTCCCGCAGCAGATTTACCTGGCCGACGACACGGTGACGCGCAACATTGCCTTCGGCGTGCCGGAAGAGGAGATCGATATGGAGGCCGTCCGCGACGCCGCGCGCCGGGCGCACATTGGGGACTTCGTTGAGGAGGAGTGTCCGCAGCGGTGGAACACCATCGTCGGCGAGCGGGGCGTGAAGCTTTCCGGTGGGCAGCGCCAGCGCATCGGCATCGCTCGGGCGCTGTATCACCGGCCGTCGGTGCTCGTCTTCGACGAGGCGACGAGCGCGCTCGATCAGGCGACGGAGGCGAGCGTGATGAAGGCCATCTACGCGCTGGAGGACAACCACACGATCCTCATGATTGCCCACCGGCTGAGCACGGTCCGTCGCGCCGATACCATCGTGATGCTGGAGCGGGGGCGGAAGGTGGGCGAGGGGACGTATGATGAGCTGGCCCACCGGCATGCAAAGTTTCAGTCGATGGCGCTCTCGGGATAGTACTCATGCATTGCGCAAGGTTTGCACCCGGTGAAACAGAATTTTGCCTGTTTGGAAGAGGTTTCCCTGACAGAAAGGTTAGATAATGTCGATGGACATTGTGTGGACCCACCACGCCGAGGAACGGTTACGACGGTGGCAGGAGCAGCGAGGAATCACTCGTGAGGAGGTTGAACGCACTGTGCGAAATCCCGAGCAAATAGTCCCCGGTCGGCGTGATGCTCAAGTTGCCCAGTCGCACCGAGGGCCGGGCTTGCTTCGCGTGCCGTTTGTCCAAGACGGACAGGAACGCATCCTCCTCACGTTGTATTGGACGAGCAAAGTCAACAAATATTGGAGAGCAGACGATCATGAAGATAACCTATGACCCGGAGGCGGATGTGCTCTGTCTCATTCTACGCGATGATCCGCCGGTGGACGCCATCGAAGAGCCAGAGGGTGTGGTGATCAGCTACGGGGCCGATGAGGAGCCGGTCAGTATTGAGTTTATGGATGCAGCCGCACGGAATCTGACGCCGGCTGATGAGGTCAGCGTGACGGTGCAGGCTAAGACACGCCGCTCGTTGCCCCATTAAAAGAGCTCGTCACCGGCTCTCGCTTCACACAATATGTTCGTTCATGTGCCCAACGTCTTCGACGAGGGCGCTGGATCAGGCGACGGAGGCAAGCGTGATGAGGCCATCTACGAGCTGGACGGCGACCGCATGATCCTCATGATGGCCCACCGGCTGAGCACCGTCCGCCGCGCCGATACCATCCTGATGTTGGAGCGCGGACGGAAGGTGGGCAAAGGGACGTACGAAGAACTGGCCCACCGGCATGCGAAGTTTCGGTCGATATTTGAATACACAGCTAATAAAACTACGACATTTCTTTTTGAATATGATTAAGTTGTCTTGTAAGTATAAATAATAGGGTAATTGATTCGAAGATATGTCATCCTATGATTAGTTAGAAATATAGAAATGAATAATAATCATTTACCTAAGATGTTTATTGTGGGTAGTAGGGGAATTCCGGCTGGCTACTCGGGGTATGAAACCTTGGCAGAAGAAGTAGGAGTGCGCCTCGTGGAAAGAGGGGTTGATGTGTATGTGACATGCGAAATAGAGTCTGACGATGAAATTGGTCGATCCGATTATAAAGGTGTCAAGCTCATTTACACAAAGGCTCCAGATAATCACCTTAGAACATTTATATCTGACTACAAAGCCCTTAAGCACTGCGCTGAGTTGGCGCACCGTGGTGATGTCATTTATCTACTCGGTTATGGTATCGGACCCTTTCTCTGGCCCGTTCTGCGTGAGTTAAAGCAAAAAGGCATTCGGTTTTGGGTTAACCCGGACGGATTGGAGTGGAAGCGATCGCGTTGGCCAGCTGTTGTTCAGAAATATCTGCACTTTGCTGAAGGTTTCGTGGCAAAACGGGCAGACCGGATTATCGCCGATGCAGTCGCAATAAAGAACTATCTGCAGAGTGAGTATGCTCTTCCAGATAAGAGATTCTCTGTTGTTGAGTATGGTGCACCAAAAAATGAAGCCGCCCTTGATCGGAACGTAGAGGAAGAAGTCCTCGCCTTTCTACATGGACATAACCTCGTAGAGGGGGAGTACTTCATGAAGGTAGCCCGATGCGTCCCTGAAAACAATATCGCGCTGATTGCTAAGGCATTCGCGGAAACGCCAGAAATCAATAAGAAACTGCTGGTTATTACCAATCGAGATTCAGGAAACGCGTATTACCAGAAACTACAACGGATTGTAGCTAAGAGCGAAGCCGAAGAGCGAGTGCACATCCTTGGCCCGATTTACGATCAGCCATTTCTCATGCACCTTCGTCGTAAGGCTTACGGGTATATTCATGGCCATGAGGTCGGGGGAACCAATCCATCCTTGGTTGAAGCCATGGGAGAAGCAAGCTTTATCCTCGCACTCGACTCCGTATTTAGCCGGGAAGTATTGGACGATGCTGCTCTTTTCTATGACAAGAATGTTGATGATGTCATCCGGACAGTCGTGAAAGCTATAAATCTACCTGATGCAGAAATAGAGCGGTTTCGGACGCGAGCCAAGGCACGGGTAGAGATGCATTACAACTGGAAGCGCATCACAGATTGCTATGAGTCGCTTATACGTGAGCAAGCGCTCAGCAGCGATTCATTCGGAAGCGTCTCTTTAGCGGAGGCGAAAGGATAACCAGTGCCACTGCTAATAAATTGAGTAGTCGGCTCGAATCTTTGAACCATAATGATTAAGGCTGCGAAGCGCTACTTACTGAGTATCGATGAAAACCTGCGAGAGGTTATTCGGGGGTCTTCAGTAGCGTTTGTGCTCCGAGTGATAGGAGCAGGATTCAGCTTTGCAGTAAACATTATCGTTGCGCGGTACTTGGGAGCTGAAGGGGCCGGTGTATACTTCTTGGCACTGACAGTAACAGGCATCGCTAGCGTCGTCGGACGTTTCGGCCTGGATAAGACGCTTATGCGCTATGTAGCGTCTTTTCGGTCAAAGGGAGACTGGAAAGGGATCAATGTGATTCATCGCAAAGGACTCCTTCTGATGACGGGGGCGTCAGTAGCTGTAGCGCTGGCGGTGTACGTGGGAGCGGAGGCTCTGGCGATTTTTGTATTTCAAGACCCTACCCTTACCGTTCCCCTTCAGTACATGGCTTGTGCCATCCCATTATTAAATGCCATCGTCATTTACACGCATCTACTGAAGGGATTAAAGAAGATCCCTTATGCGATGCTGCTGCAGGGGTTTGGGGTTCCCCTCCTCTCTATTCCGCTGTTTATCGCATTGGCTGAGCCATATGGCGTATCAGGAGTAGCTGCAGCTTACGTTGCCGCAGCGTTTGTTACGGCCGCGTTCGGGTACTTTTTGTGGCGGTGCTCTGTGCCGAGATCAAGCTCCGAGGAAGAGAGAGTCACTACCCGTGGAATTTTAAAGAGCAGTATGCCTCTCCTGTGGGTTGCATCGATGCACCTCGTGATGAAGTGGACCGATACGGTCATGCTTGGTATATGGGAGACGAGTTCGGTGGTTGGAGTTTACGAGGTGGCCTACAAAACGGCCATTTTAACTACATTCGTCCTGATTGCTGTTAATAGTATAGCCGCCCCCAAATTCTCAGAGTTGTACAGTCAGGGACAGATGCAGGAACTTGAGAAAACTGCACGAGGAGCTACGGTCCTTCTTATCATCGCGTCTCTTCCTATCGTGATTCCGTTGATCGTCGTTCCCTCTTGGATTCTCGCTATATTCGGAGAGGAATTTACCGGTGGATCAGTGTTCCTTGTGATCCTGGCTGTGGGGCAGTTTGTCAATGTGGCGACAGGATCCGTTGGGTATTTACTAATGATGACTGGTCGGGAGACAACCTTACGGAATGTTGTGACAGTTGCTGGTATCGCCAACATTACCCTCAATCTAATTCTGATCCCGTACTACGGGGGCGTCGGAGCGGCTATCGCAACAGCCAGCAGTATCGTTATTCAGAACGTTCTTACAGCTGTTTTCGTGTATCGCAAGTTGTCCATTTCTCTTGTGCCCGCCATCCCCGTGAAGCGGTTTTAAATGAGAACTGGGATAGTCCAGGTGACAGACATGCATCACTGCATATGAATGAGGTTGTAATTCATATTGGATATCATAAGACTGGAACGTCTTGGTTGCAGGAGGAAGTGTTTCCAAAAGCTTCTAACGCTTGGCAGCCCTACGACTATGAAGAAATATCAGAGAGATTTGTACACACTTCATCTTATGCATTCAACAGATCAGAAATTTTGAGAGAGATTCGCGAACGTGCGCCTTCTGGGGCAGATGCGAAGATATTGCTTCTTTCCAGTGAGCGACTGTCAGGGAGTCCGCACTCTGGTGGCTTTGATCAAACATGTATCGCTCAGCGGCTCAAGAAAACTTTCCCGACTGCCAAAATCATAATTGGAATTAGAGAACAGTTTTCTTGCATCGAGTCATGCTATAAGGAATATGTTAGAGGGGGAGGAATTGCCTCACTCGATCAATACATCCAGCCGCCGAAACCAGAGCACTTTCCCTACTTTAATCCTGACTTCTTTAAATACAATAGACTTGTTTCGCGATATAGCAATATTTTCGGAAGTAAAAATATTGGCGTGTTTCCAATAGAGATACTCAAGTCGAATCCAAGAAAATACTTAAATAAAATTATGCAATTCTCTGGTCTGAATGTAGAAATTGATAAGGTAAAATTAGACCCTGTTCGGGTTTCCCTTTCTCCTCTGGGAACGGAGATCAAGCGTATAGTAAATCGTTTTACTATGCGGAATAGTCTCAACCCATTTCCTTTCTTTCGCATCCGCGGGGGACATCCCCTTTTGATGAAACTGCTTCCTTCATTGAACGAGAGAAAGCTATTCCGGATTGGTTATCGGCATCGCATTCGCAGTCTGCTGGATGATTGCGAGTGGGGAAACAGGAAGTTGGTTTCCCTGACGGGAATTGATCTATTTGAATTGGGCTACCCACCGAAATGACTGAGAAAACATCCCGCCTTTCTATACACGTTCCATATCTTGGTGGAGGGGGGGCGGAGCGCGCAATGGCTAATTTGTCAACAGAGCTTGTTGCGCGCGGAGTACGTGTTGACATAGTGGTGTCGGATGGCAAGCGGAGCACATATGTCTCGGATATTGATCCGCGCGTACGAGTGGTAGATCTTGGCGTACGTCGGCACTTGTTTGGATTGTTTCCCCTAATCAAGTATTTGAAAGCAGAGCGACCGGATTTTCTGATCACTGTGCAACCCGTTAGCCATTTGCTTGCGGTGCTGGCGTGTCGTCTATCAGGGGTGAATACGAAGCGAATTGCGAGTGTACAAAATTATCACTCGGTTGAGCTTGACTCAAGGACGAAGCCCATCAAACGACTAATGCTCGCTATTTTCCCGTATGTTCTTCGATGCGCTGATCATGTGTTCGCCGTGGCAGAACGTGTAAAGACAGATGTAGTCGAGAATTTTAATGTCCCATCGAAGGATGTCGAAGTTGTATATAATCCTATTGCGGCCCCGGGTATTGCGGAGTGCGCGGAAGAGCAAGTCGATCACCCTTGGTTTATGGAAGACAGTGTCCCCGTCGTCGTTGCTGTCGGTCGACTGGCTCCGCAGAAGAATTATCCTCTTTTACTTCGGGCTTTTGCGCATGTAATTAGACACAGGCCGGCGCGGCTCATCATTCTCGGTGAAGGTGAGCAACGTAACGAGTTGCAAAAGCTGGCAAAAGATCTGGGTATCGGGAAGGAAGTAGATATGCCAGGGTTTGTAGACAACCCGTTTGCATACATGCGTGGCGCTGATGTATACGCTCTTTCCTCCAACTGGGAAGGGTTGCCGAGCGTCTTAATCGAAGCACTCGCCGTTGGGTGTAATATCGTGGCGACGGATTGCCCAAGTGGTCCCCGCGAAATTCTGGATGATGGACGATATGGGCGCTTGGTACCGGTAGACGATGAAGTAGCGCTGGCCGGCGCTATGCGAGATGCACTGAATGATACCGACATTGATCGTTCGTCTCTGCGCGAGCGTGCACGTGTCTTCTCACCATCTGCAGTAGCCGACCGATACCTTCATCTTCTCTTTGGGGAGGAGCGAACTAATTCGGCAGGTGTCCATAGCGCGCAAGCATAGCTGCAAAGATTAGACGCCAAAATGCGCCGCCTCGCTCTTGGCATTCTGTTGTTCCTAACGTTCTATGTTCCGGTTGAGGACTTCGTACTGAAGTGGCTTCCGGTGCCTGGAGCGGTTTATGCCGCATTGCGCCAGGGGACCGATCTCCTCGTTATTATCGCTGCAAGTCTCGCTATCGGAGATCGCGTACTCCGGACGAAGCGTTTTCGCATCCTCGGGAGAGGATTAGATCTGCTTCTCGTTCTATTTGTGGTAAGTGCTTTTCTGTCCGCGCTATTCCACAGAGCAGATTCCCTGGGCGTTGCGCTCAATCTGAAGGCACTGCTTCGCTATGTACTTGTCGCGTATACGCTTCTCAATATTAATATCGATGAACCTCGGCTCCGGCTTTTCGGAAGCGTCTTCATCGCTGCGCTCTCCGTCCAGATTCTCGTCGGTGTGATTCAACTCGCCGGTGGACCCGGGGTGGCAAGTTTTTTCCTGCCCCGAACGCCGGAGGAGGCCGTGGCCGGCCAGCAACTGAAGTTCACGGCAACGTGGGAAGCAGAACATGGATGGATTTTTGGCACCATTGGTCACACCATTGGCTTTGGTGGGTTTTTGTTGGTCGGGCTTGCGTACTGGCTCACAGGTCAGTCCGCCCGTCCTACGCGTTACTGGGTGGGTGCAGTTGGCTTTCTCTTGCTTGCCTATTTCACGGGTTCTCGGGCTACCACCTTAGCGGTGTTACTGATGGTCGGCTTGCATCAGTACTTGCTCGGCCATTTCGGAAAGAAACTCATGCTGGGAGTCTTTTTGAGCCCGTTGATTCTCGTTGTTGTTTTGGGGCTTGGGGTGGAGTTTTCCGGAAACTACGTTACCGAGGCATTTTCTGGTGACTATTTGCAGCAAGCCATGAATCAGCGCTTAGGCATCGCTCTACTGGTCATACCGTATTTTCTTTCCGGTTTTGGGCCTATTGACATTCTTTTTGGTATCACGCCGGATCGGGAAATTCTTGGCCAGATGGTCTCTAATATGTTTGATGTCCCCTCAGTCCTTATTCATCAAATTGGAATGATAGAAGACGTTTATTGGGCTGCGCTTCTCGTCTATTATGGCATCTTTGGAGTAGGACTGCTTCTGTCTTTTTTGTTTCGTCTCTTCGGCTGGCTTTGGGAAGACAGTCGCATTTTGCATGGTAAGGCGGGTCGATTGTCGAGCATTGCTGTTCTGCTGTTAGGCATCGCTTTCCCCCTCAACTTCCTCGGCCAATTCTTCGAGATCCGGCAATTTTCCTTTTACCTCTGGCTTTTCATCGGACTGGCATTTGCGTATCAGCGCACCCTCCGGAGGGCTTCCCGCGAGGCGAACGGTGAAGTCGATACTCAGAGTATCAAATAGATCCTTCTATGGAGAACGACGAGCGACTTCGGGTGCTGAATGTGGGCCACTATTACCACGTGCGCGGTGGTTCAGATCGATGCATGTTGATGTTGGAAGAACTGTTGGAGTCCCATGGACATAGCGTAATCCCCTTTGCAGCCCACAGTGAGAATAATAGACCCACACCGTGGG
>CAYUVF010000017.1:0-73203 GCA_964448045.1 uncultured Rhodothermales bacterium | reverse complement strand
TATCGTGCAACTGCAGAACCCGATAGATGAGATGGTCGATCTTCCGATACGTCTGCACCGTCCGATAGTCCCGCTGGGCGCGGTTCTCCAGTTCCTCTGCGGAGGCGTCGGCGCCGCTCTGCACGAGGCGAAGATGAGAATGGGGCGGGCGATCTTCAGGCACGGTGTGGACCGGTTGGGACAGCGACAAACAACACGGAGTACTACGTTCACGCTACACCGCGGGCGCCATCAATTCGTGTGCATTTGGGAGGAGGAGCATGGGAGAAATGGATGATCTTCGAACGGCGCGGTGCTGCTGCACATCGTCATTCTCCCGTCATTACCCCTCCAGCGCAACCCGGACGGCCTCCGGATCGGTCGTGGGCGCCTGGCACTGGAACTGCTCGCAGATGTACGCAGCCGCCTGCCCGTTCTGCGGACGGTGCGGCTCAACGAATGGCGCATACGTCGCGATGAGCGGGTCGTCGCGCTCCGGGCGGTGCAGTACGGCCGTCTCGGGCGCGTACACGCCGCGGACCGCCTCGATCAGCGCCTGCGTGTCGGCAGCATCGGCGGCGCCTGCAATCACCACTTCTCGCGCGTCGGTGAAGGCCATGTTTAGCCCCAGCAGCAGTCCCGTAAATGCCGATGGCTGCGAGCGCACCTGCGGCGCTGCAAACTGAGCGAGCGTATCTGCCCGATCCTCGTACTCGGTGCGGCCCGTCAATCGCGCCAGACGAATCAGATTAAGCAGCGCCATGGAGTTGCCTGCGGGGATGGCGGCATCCTGCAGCTCTTTCTGGCGGACGATGAGCGGTTCGGCATCATCAGCGGAGAGGAAGAATCCCCCGCGCCCCTCATCCCAGAACTGGTCGATCATTTCTTCGGTGAGGCACAATGCTTCGCCGAGCCAGCGGGCGTCGAAGGTCGTCTCGTACAGCTCGATGAGACCCCAGACGAGGAAGGCGTAGTCGTCGAGGTGCGCGCGGATGGCGACGTCGCCGTTGCGATAGCGGTGCAGCAAGCTGCCGTCCTCGGTGCGAAGCGTCTCCAACACAAACGTAGCGGCCGTTTTGGCGGCGTCCGTAAGATCCGGTGCGTCGAAGACCCGACCGGCTTTTGCGAGCGCGGCGATCATCAGGCCGTTCCAGTCGGTGAGCACCTTATCGTCGAGACCGGGGCGGGGGCGCTGCTCCCGCTGCTCAAACAACAGCCGACGCGCCGTCGCCCACCGCTCGCGCAGGGTGGCTTCGTCCATCCCGCTGTCGTCGGCGATGGCGTGGAGGGGTTCGTTCAGGTGCAGAATATTCTTGCCCGTGCGCTGACGCGTCGACTCGTCCTCGTAGTTGCCGCTCTCGCGCGCATCGTACACGTCGATGACGAGGTCGGCCAAATCTTCCGGGAGCGTGTCGCGCAGCTCATCGAGGCTCCACACGTAAAAAGCGCCCTCCTCACGCGCTCCCGACGCGTCTTCACTGTCGGCGTCCTCAGCCGAATAGAATCCCCCCTCCGGATCGCGCAGATCACGCAGCACGTACGTCGCGATCTCACGGACGGTCTGCTCGTACGCCGGGGTGCCGATCACCTGATAGGCCTCGGTGTAAGCCATCATCAGCATCGCCTGATCGTAGAGCATCTTCTCGAAGTGCGGCAGGAGCCACTGCCGATCCGTGGAATAGCGGTGAAAGCCGTAGCCCACGTGATCGTACACGCCGCCGAGGCGCATCCAATCGAGCGTTTGCTCCACCATCGCCGTCGCCTGTGCATCGCCGCTGCGGCGAGCGTGGCGCAGCAGAAAAAGCAGGTTGTGGGGCGATGGGAACTTGGGCGCCTGCCCGAAGCCCCCGTATGCCTCATCGAACCGATCGGCCAGCTGCTGTGCGGCCTCCTCCAGCACGTCCGGATCCAGCGACGATCCATCCGACTGCTGATCGGCAATCTGCTGGAGCGTGCCAGTCACCTTTTCGGCTTCCTGCAGCACCTTGTCGCGCTGCTCGGCCCACAGCTCCTGAATACGCGGGACGAGATCGAGCATCCCCATCCGCCCAAAGCGGCCCTCCTTGGGCACGTACGTCGTCGCATAAAACGGCTTCTTATCGGGCGTGAGAATCACATTTAGCGGCCAGCCGCCGCGCTGGTTCATCAGCTGGCAGACGGTCATATACAGGCTGTCGATGTCGGGCCGCTCCTCACGGTCGACTTTGATGGACACGAACGTGTCGTTCATCAACCTGGCCACTTGCTCGTCTTCGAACGACTCGTGCTCCATCACATGGCACCAGTGGCACGTTGAGTACCCGATGGACAGGAAGATGGGCTTGTCCTCGGATTGCGCCTTGTCGAAGGCCTCCTCCCCCCACGGATACCAGTCGACCGGATTGTCTTTATGCTGTAGCAGATAGGGGCTCTGCGTCTGCGCGAGTCGGTTGGGCATGGCGGATGGACCGATGGATGGACAGCGTGGTGGATGCGCGTAGGCTTGTATCAGCAGCCCACCGCGTTTGTGCCCGGCCTGTCGCCGTCCATCTCAAAAGGTCCCCCGAAGCGTTACCGTGGGCATCCACGGCGCCTGCGAGCCGGCCTGTCGCGCCCCCGAAAGCGAGGTAGCCCCCAGTGACGGGGTGATCTGCAGATCGAGATCGATGCCGGATGTGGCTGCGGAGGCGCGGCGACCCGCATCCCCAGAGAAGATCCCATAGGTGAGGCCGAACCCGAGGACCGACCCCAGCGCTTGCATCACGGTAATCGTGTCGCCGCTGCCGTCCACGACTGTGCCCAGCCCAGCCCCGAGCAGCGAGCCGGCCAGATCCCCGAGGGTTATGATATTCGATTCGTACGTGGAAAAGTCGCGGTCCTTTACGAGTGCCGTGCCCACCCCCAGACCGGCCAGTCCCATTCCGGTAAGCAGACCGGCGTTGACCCGCGTCTCTTCAATCTCACTCACGATGATAAGCGAGCCGGCGAGCCGCGCCCCGAGCAAGCCGGAGAGGGCATAGATGCGCGCATCGCCCCGTGTGTAGGCCCCCGACCGGCCCAGGCGATGACCGGCGTACATGCCAGCCCAGGCCCCGAGGAGCGACGTGCCCGCCGCCAGCCGATCGTTATCGTCCCCCGCCAGCATGGCTCCGGCACCCAGCCCCACGAAATTGCCGTAGGTGCCATTGTACGCGATCATCTCGGCCATGCCCGGACTCCAGCCCTGTTTGGCGCCGAGCACGTAGCCCGCCGTCGCCCCGGCGGCGCCCCCCACCGCTGCCAACCCTGCTACAGCCTGGTCGTCCACATCATCGCCCCCCATCAGCCCGACGATCTGTGCGATGTGCCCATAGCCCTGCAAGCCACCGTAGCCGGTGAGCGTGCCGGATGCCTCGGTAACGGGCCGATCCTGGGTGGCAAACAGCGGCACAAAGAACCCGAGTGCCCCCGTCAGCAGAGGAAAGCCCGCGGCGAACGACCCATCGTCCGGCCCGATAGCGCCAACGATGAGCCCGCCCTCGGCGAGGCCAAGGATCGTGGTCCAGGTGAGCACCTCGGCCCGTCCCGGCTGCTCGATGCCCACGCGTGTCCCCGTCGACTGAAGCTGTTGGGCCACACGCTGCCGGAGCTGCTCCACATCGGCTGCCGTCAGCGTGCGGCGTTCACGCAGGACCTGTCCCTGCTGCTCATACTGAATGACAAGCTCATACGTCTGCGATTCCACCTGAAACAGCTGCGCCTGCTGGAACCCCTGGACCTCCGGAAAGAGACCCAGCTCCTGCCGCAGATCGGCATCGATCGTGTAAACGGTACTGTCGGGATCCAGCGGAACTTGCTGCTCCTGGGCGAGGGCGGGCGTGGCTGCCACCCCGCCCGCCATGAGCACCATCGCAAGGGTCCAACACAGTCTCTGAAGCGTCATCATGAATCGGATAGATGAGATAAAACAAAGCATCGGAATGCGTATCGTGCAGGGTGCAAGACCGGAGCGAGCGCCAATCAACAGCGGCTCATACCCGTGCCTCGATTTCATCCAGCAGTTCCCGGTAGAGCGCGCGAGCCTGCCGCCCGAGCATGGTCTCTGCGCTGATGCGCCCCTGCTCGTTAATGTCTTCGACCGAAAGCAGCAGCGTGAGGCGGGTTCGCCCGTCATCCAGCCCATCCAGATAGGCGTTCGCGCGGACCCGGCGCTCATCCAAAAACGCCCGCTCGTACTTGTACCCGGTGCTGACAAGTCCGGAGCCGCGATCCACGTAATCGACCGGATAGCCCTCGGCCGTGAACGTTGCGACCACGGCATCGCGGACCACCGGCGGAGGCGCCGAATACGTCCGCGAGCGGTCGTTGACCGAAACGGACTGCGTTGTTGCACAGCCCATCAGCACAAATGCACACAGAATAGTCCAAAGGGCGTTGTCCATTCGTGTTCACAGGGATACCAGTTTATTGTACATCCGAGGGCTCGCCCCATCGCTGCACGGACCGTATGCCTGCTTCAGGACGGGGCGAGATCCATCCTCTGTTTAAGCAAATCGCGTGCATTCGTCCGACGCGCCTTCGCCCACAGGTCCAAACGAAAAGGGACGATGCCGGATGACATCGCCCCTTTCGGTGCATCGGAATAAGCGGTGAGCTCAGAGCACGCCGCCGAAGAAGATCGCATTCAAGAACAACCCATTTGTCCCGTACATATAGGCGCGGAAATTGGGGTTATCCATGAACAGGATGACGGCCCCGCCGCCCACCTCGTGCGCTTCGATCGAGGCGCTGCCGCGCGCCAGATCCAGCATCTCATCCGAGGCATAACCGCTCAAGCGCGGATTCGACTCGGAGTAGGTGCCGACGCTCGCGCCGGGCTCGGTGCTCGGCTCGTAAAAGGTGTTACCGGTCCGGAAGACGGGCACGGTGCCGTCGTATCCGTACGCAATGGGGTGCGTCACATCCAGTTCGGCCTGGAAGATGGATCCGCCGATTTGCTGCGCGCCATACGTATCGGAAATCTGATTGTAGGGCACATCTTGCAGGAGCGAGTCTACATCGAACGACTTGCGCTCCAGCTCCACCATCCCTTCTTGGATGGGCCAGCGCACGGCATCTTCGAGGGCGATCAGGCGGCCTCCACTGCGCACCCATTCGGCGACCTTGTCCGACGGCAAATCGCTGTAGCTGCCGCCCGCCAGGATCAGGGTGTTGTAGCGGTCGAGGTCGGCGCGGCTCACGCGGTCGAGGTTTAGCAGCGACACGCGCATATCAAACCGCTCGCTGAGCAGATGCCACACCTCGCCGGCGTTGTACGGCGAGGCGCCGTAGCCCGAACCACCGCCGGTGCCGGTGATAAGCGCAATCTCGGGCTGCTCCAGAATCTCGGAGCCGCGGCTGCCCAGGTCGGGGCCCATCGGTGTCATCCCGCTATCGACCGCATAGACGCGGACGTGATCCTGCTCGGCCATCTCCCGCACAAGCTGGTGCACCGTCTCTGGCGCAACGCCACGCTGCTCCACCTGAACGACGATCGCGCCGCGCTCGAAGGAGCGATTCTGCCCGTTCACTGGGGCCGAAAACCCCTCTGTCATCAGACGTGGCCGAACACCGGCTTCCTGCAGCCGATACACCGCACGCGGGGCGAAGTAGCGGCCCCACTCCATCACGTAGGCGACGTCGGAACGACCGCCCACGACGGCTCCACCATCGTAGTCTACCTGTGCCATCTCGGCGCCCAGCAGCCCGTCGGGGCGATCGGTATACTCGGCGTAATCGACGCCAAAGGAGAGCGGCAGCGACCACGTCGACACGTCGTAAAAGAGCGAATCGGGGAACGCGGTCGTGCGCTCCATGACCGCTTTGACGAAGCGGCCCTGCTCCTGCTCAAGGGGCACCACATACGCCTCGCCGGCCTGAAACGACTGTCCATCAATAGTCATGTTCTCATCCAGATCATACAGCGCAACCCGATGGCGCTGAAGCACTTGCGCAAGTGCCTGAGCACGAGACCGCTTGGCCGACATATCGATGATGTATGCGCGGGTCGATACGTCGTCGAGCACCTCCGGGACGTTGGCGTAAAACGTGCGCTGATGCTGAAGCAGATCCGTCCGCATCTCGCTGATAGCCTTGAGCGACGAGAGCGATGTGGTGAACTGGTTGCGAATCGTGAAGTCGTAGCTCATGTCGCCCTTGCTCGTCTCGGTCTTGAGCGCCCGCGACGAAGCCTGCTCAAAGAGGATGCCGATGGCGCCGTTAATATCCGGATACGTCGAGCCCTTGCCATAATAAAAGTCATCGAACGACTCGCGGGTGTAATACAACGACCCGATGCGATCGAGATAATCGGCGTGGTAGCTTGCGATACGGCCGGTCAGATCCTGATTGCGCTGCGGCGTATTCGGATTGGTACGGCTGGGGATGCCGGGCTGAAAGAAGTACGTCGCCTCGCTGCCCATCTCATGGAAGTCGGTGAGAACCTGCGGGCGCCACTCTTGGAAGATGTCGATACGCCCCTGCGAGGCCGGATGCTGGACCGGCAGCCAGTCGCGGTTGAGATCAAACCAGTAGTGGTTGGTTCGTCCACCGGGCCACGGCTGGTTATGCTCGCGGTCCTGCCCGTCGACGGTCGGCGTCTCGCCCCGGTTGCCGTTGACCCAGTCGACGAAGCGGTTGCGGCCGTCGGGATTCAGCAGCGGATCGATGATCGTTACGACGTCATTGAGGACGGCGTCGACATCGGGCCCGGAGCCAGCAGCCAGGTGATACAGCAGCAGCAACGCCGCCTCCGTACCACTGGCCTCGTCGCCATGAATGCTGTAGCCCATGTACGCCACTGCCGGCATATCCTCCAGCTCGGTATCGGTCACTTCATTGGGAGCACTGGTAAGGCGCTGGTTGGCTGCCTTGATGGCGTCGAGCTGCTGATGGTTCTCGGGCGAGGTGACGAACGCATGGATCAAGCGCCGCCCGCCGTGAGTGCGGCCGTGTTCGGCAAGCACCACGCGATCGCTGGCAGCAGCGACCGCCTCGAAGTAGTCAATCACCTGATACGGCGCCGTGTGCCGCTCGCCGATAGTGTACCCGATGACCTCCTGCGGCGTCGGGATCGATTCGTCGTAGCTGTTGGTGCCCGGTACGGGGGTGTCGATGGTGATGGGCAGATCTTGCGCTGCAGCGGGCATTACCAGAGCAGCAGCGAGGAGAGCCGCCACACAAGATCGCATGATAGAAGCGAGTCGCATACGTTAGGTCGGGAAGTTGTTAGAAACTACGGTGGAGGGCGTCCTCGGGGAGGAGCCAGCCTCGATAGGAACGAAGCCTTTCCAGTATACAAAACGAAAGACCCTTCGTCATCCGATGCCGCTCTGCCTCTTTCGTCGGGTTAATACGGCACCCCGATCAGGCCGATCTGGACGTCCATGACGTTCGTGTGCGTGGGCCCCGTCCGCAGGAGCTGATCCAGCGCGTCCAGCAGCGGATAGGCGTCATTATTGGCCAGATGTGCCTGCAGATCGAATCCCTGCCGCTGGGCCGCAGCGACGGTCTGCGGCGTCGCCCATGCCCCGGCGGCATCGGTGGGCCCGTCGACGCCATCGGTGCCGCCGCTGAGCAGAACCGCCGGTCGGTCGACTTCCGCCAGCCGCTGCGCCGCGCCCAGCGCCACCTCCTGATTGCGCCCGCCGGTGCCGGTGCCACGCACCGTAACCGTGGTTTCCCCACCCCAGATCAAGCACATCGGGGCATCTGGGTCGTGCTGGAGCAGGTGCTGTGCCTGCTGCTTGCCCGTCTCCCGCGCCTCTCCGATCCCACCGGTGGCCGCAATGCGGGTCCGGTAGCCTCGCCGCATGGCGGCTTCCTTCGCGGCCTGGACGGCGGTGCGATTGCGCCCCACCAGATGAGTGCGGACCCGGTCGAACACCGGATCGCCCGCGGAAAGCGTGTCGGGGGAGCGCCCGCCCTGCCCCGCGGTCATATAGCGGCGAACTGATGCCGGCACATCGGGCCAGAGATCGTGCTGGCGGAGCACGTCGACCGCATCGGTAAATGTGGTGGGATCGGGGACCGTAGGGCCGCTGGCAATCGTAGTCAGGTCATCACCGACCACGTCGGAGATCACCAGCGCCCAAACATCAGCCGGATGAGCCGCCCGAGCCAACTGGCCGCCACCGAGACGAGTCAGGTGTTTGCGGACGGCATTGATCGCGTGGATGCCGGCCCCAGACTCCAGGAGCGCACGGAAGGTCGCTCGCGCATCTTCCAGCGCCACGCCCTCCACCGGATCCGCCACCAGCGCCGATCCGCCCCCTGAAATCAGTACGAGAAGCAGCTCATCCGTGGCCATCCCGGCGGCAATCGAGCGAATGCGCTCCGCACCGCGCTGGCTCCGGGCCGTCGGGATCGGATGGCCGCCGGTCTGCACCGAAATGCGCACGGGAGGCGTAAATCGGTCGGGCAACGTAGAGGGATACCCCTCGGGGACGACCACCGCGCCTCCGCTGATGGAGGCGGCCCACCGATGCTCGACCACCGCCGCCATCGCCATCGCCGCTTTGCCCATTCCCACCACGTTGATCTGCGAATAGGCCTCCAACGGATGGAGCGGAGCCGCAGCAACTGCTTCCCCGATGAGGAGCCGATCGGCCTGTACGCTGCGCACCGCCGCATCGAAGATCGCACGCGCATCGGATTTGAGATCGCTGGAGGACAATGCCATCGTGATCGGGACGGGCGGTCCCTGCCATGAAAATGCGAGCGAGCGATGATGGCGCAGATGCGTATCGGCAAGGTAACGGTGCGGCGGCGCGGCGGCAAGCGCGGTCCGCCCAGCGCAGAATTCGGCATCCACAGGAACAGTGCGGTCCGTTGGATATGTCATGGAGCGTAGGATGGGGGCATCCCGACGAACGAAGCGCGACCCCGGCACACTCCATCCCTTCTTCCGACGCAAATTCCTCTGATTTCCATGACCATCCCCGAAAACGGCGTGAGCACGGAGCGCGACATAGGCCGCTTTCACGTGCTTACCGATTTTCACCTGCAGCAGCAACATTCCCATGCCGAGATCGCTCGACAGGCCATCGCGGGCGGGGCTGATGTGATCCAGTTTCGCCAGAAGCGCGGGGGCATCCGCAACAAGCTGATCGAGGCGAAGCGCGTGCAGGCCGTCTGCGCCGACGCAGGCGTCCCGCTCATCATCAACGACCACATCGACATCGCGCAGGCCATCGGCGCGGCGGGCGTTCACCTCGGCCAGGATGACTTCCCCATCGAAGATGCGCGGCGCGTGTTGGGCCCCGACGCCATCATCGGTGCGACCGCGACGAAAGATGATCAGGCGCGTCGCGCGTTCGAGGCCGGGGCCGACTATATTGGCTTCGGCCCCGTCTTTACGACACAATCCAAATTCAACCGCTCCAGCGTAAAAGGGCTCAACGGCTTGGCCTCGACGTGCGAGGCCGTTCCGGTGCCCGTCATCGCGATTGCCGGCATCACCTCGGAGCGCGTCCAGCCCACGCTTGAGGTCGGCGCGCACGGGGTGGCCGTTCTCTCTGCTGTCGCCACGGCCGACAACCCGGAGCAGGCCGCCGCCCGTATCCGTGCTGCGCTCGATGAGGCCGTCACTCGTGCCTAACCCTCGGTCTCGATCGCCCGGACGACGGCGGCGACGAGCGCATCCGGAGCCGGCTCCTTCGCGACGGCCTCCGGTTCCCATCCCACCGAGCGCAGCGCCGCGGCCGTGGTGGGCCCGATAGCGCCGCAGCGATACGTGGCCGCCTCCACCGCGGGCGACTGCTGGATCGCTTCGATGCCAGAGGGGCTGAAAAAGAGAAGCCAATCGCTCCCGTTCGACGACGGGAGTTGTATCTCAACTCGCGGATGCGTGCGATACACCTCCACCTCTTCGAACGCTACGCCTGCACGGGTGAGGCCCTCGGGCAGTGCATCCCGGCGGCGATTGCCCGTACAGAAGAGCAGCGGACGAGCGGGAGCCCGGCGGGCGATTACATCGACCAGCGCTGCCGCCGTGCCGCTTTCCTCTCCCTCGGGCGTAAAACCGGCTGTCCGCAGTGCCGACGCTGTCTTCGGCCCCACCGCAAACGCTGGTTTCGCCGTCCACGTGTCTCGGCAGGATGGATGCGCCTCCAGCACCTCCGCCACAGCCCGTACCGCCCGCGGACTGGTCACCACCAGTCCGCCGTAGTCCTCAGCACCACTCAACATCTGTGCCAGGGCGTTCTGATGGGGAAACTCGAACTGCAGGACGGGTTCACACCGGGCCGCCAGTCCGGCCGCTTCAAAGGCCATGATATACGGATCGGGAGAGGACGCGCTGCGCAGCAGATACATGCGGGGGCTTGTTCCAGCATCCATGATGAAAAGGGTTCCAGCGTTAGTAAACACGGGGCGCGGACGAATCGGCACGCCTTAAGAAGCGCCAGTTTGATGCCGATAACCTTCTTAGAAAGGGGGTCCTACAGGCTCAGGAGGCACATGGCATTTGATCTTACCATCAACACCTCACAGCGATTAGCCGTCATCCGGCTGATTGGCGCCGTCAACACCCGCACGATTTATCGCGCCGCGCAGGAACTCATCGGGCATCCGCGGTGGTCACCGGGGTTTGCCCTGATCTGGGACGGCCGGAAAGTCACTCAACTGGTGGCCTCCCCGGATGAGACGAATCACCTCATCCAACAGATGCGGGATCTTGCGCCCCTGCTGGGTGATGGGCGCTCCGCCTGCGTAACCGGACGCGAGATCGATACCCTGTTCGTCCACCTCCTGATCCATCGGCTGCGGAATGAGCGGGGCCAGCGCCGCGTATTCGCGCATCTGGCGCCTGCCATCCAATGGGCCTGCGAGCCGCAACCCACCGACGCGATGGTGCACAACGCCATCCTGCGCAGCACGCGCATGGGATAATGTGCCGATCAGCGCCGGGGGACCGTCCTCAAAAGCCGATACGACGACGCTGCGGCGTGCTCTCGGACTCGGCCTCCAACTCCAGCGTGAGCGCCATGCTGAACGTCCTCGCACCAAGCGCCTCCCAGAACGCCTGAGCCGTTTCGTTGGCACTCATCGTTTGCAGGCGAATGCGGGTGGCGGGCAGCTGCTCGGCCCAGTGGCGGACGGCCCGTACGAGCTGACGCCCGAGTCCCTGTCGTCGCACCTCGGGCACAACGAACAACTCATCCAGGTAGACCTCGTGAGCCGGCGCATAAATGGGCGGCGGACCCGTACGATGAGCGGTGGCAAACCCCTGAATCGATCCGTCGGAGGTGGCGACGTAGATGCGCCGCGTCTCGTCATCGAGCCACATCGGGAAGTCGTTATGCCAGCGCTCCAGCGCGTCCTCGGCGACGGTGAGCCGGTCATCGAGCGCCTCCTGTTCGCGCAGGAACGCGCGCCACAGGGTTCCGATGCGGTCCTGATCGGCGCGCTGAGCGCGTCGTACGTCTGGAAAATCGGTCATGACGGCGATGGGTTGATCAGGACGAGGCCACGGCGGACACCGATCGCCGGGGCGTGAGGTACTCTTGCTTCGCCAGCAGCTCGGCGTTGAGGATGGCGCCACCGGCTGCGCCGCGGATGGTGTTGTGCACGAGCGCCACGAGGCGAATGTCCAGCACCGTACAGGGCCGGATACGCCCGACGGTTACCTTCATGCCTCCCCCACCGTTGACATCACGCCGGGGCTGCGGCCCATCGGGAGCGTCGGTGACCTCGATGAACGGATCGGGCGCACTCGGCAGACCCAGCCCGTTCAGAGGTGACTCGAACGCCGTCAGCACCTCACGGATGTCGGAAGGCGACGCCGCCTCGGATAGCTTAATGGAGATGCTTTCGAGGTGCCCATCGATCACTGGCACGCGGGTGCACTGCGCACTCACGCGCACCCTGGCCGGGGTAATAGCGTCCTCCGTGAGGGTGCCCCAGAGCTTCGTCGGCTCCGTGGCCATCTTGTCCTCCTCCCCGCCGATGTACGGGATCACGTTACCCAGCGCATCGAGCGATGGGACGCCGGGATGGCCAGCCCCCGACAGCGCCTGCAGGGTCGTGACGTTGATCATCTCCAGCCCAAAGGCCTCCCGAATCGGGTGGAGGGCACAGACCAGCCCGACCGTAGAGCAATTCGGATTCGTCACGATGAACCCGCCATCGCCCCACCCCTGGGTTTCGACCAGCGCCGCGTGGTCGGGGTTGACCTCCGGAATCAGAAGCGGCACGCTCGGGTCCATCCGGTAGTTTTTCGCGTTGGAGATCACCGGATAGCCCGCCTCGGCGAAGGCTTTCTCGACCGATCCGGCGACAGAGGAGCTTAGTCCCGAAAAGACGAAGTCGCAATCCAGTGCCGTATCGGTGTGCTGGACCTCCATTGCGGCCACCGAGGAGGGCAGTGCGGCATCGCCAATCCAATTGACCGCCTCGCGGTAGGGTTTCCCGGCGGATCGCTTGGACGCTGCCAGCGCGGTAATTTCAAACCAGGGATGATCCGCCAGGAGCTGCACGAAGCGCTGGCCGACAGCGCCCGTGGCCCCCAGAATACCGACACGAAGGTGGGGTGTGCTGGGCATAACCAAGTAATCGTTGCGTGTAGAGAGAAGAAGTGGTGGATGGGTGCGCCTCCGCCGTCGTGCAACCGAGCCTCTTCACAGGGTGTTCCACACTTTTGGGCGATTCGTTTGCGGATTCTTGAAAGCCGGCGCTTGGTTCGGGCCGCCCTGCTTTGCTATCTTAGGGATGCCCGCCCCGGGCCCACCGCTATCCTCCACTTCACTGAACTCCCCTCCCGTTTTGGCTCAGCTTATTGATGGCAAACGCATCGCCACCCAGGTTCGCGATGAGGTTCAAGCCGACGTCACCGCATGGACCGACGCCGGCCACCGCCCCCCGTTCCTCTCTGTCGTCCTCGTTGGCGACAACCCGGCCTCGCAGGCGTACGTCCGCGGCAAGCAGCGCGACGCCGAGCACGCCGGCATCGGCAGCGAAACGCTGCGGTTTGACGCCGACATCAACGAGAGCGATCTGCTCGATGTGGTGCGCGACCTCAACGCCGACGATGACGTCGACGGCGTTCTCGTACAACTCCCCCTCCCGGACCACATCGACGAGCGGAAGGTGATCGACGCCATCGACCCCGCAAAAGATGTCGACGGCTTTCATCCCGAAAATCTGGGTCGGCTCATGATCGGCGATCCGGCGTTTATTCCGGCCACGCCGTACGGCATCATGGAGATGCTGGATCGCTGTGGAATCGACCCGTCCGGGCAGGACGCAGTAATCATCGGCCGCTCGAACATTGTCGGCAAGCCGCTGGCCAACCTACTCATGCAGCGCGGCACCGATGCCACAGTCACCGTCTGCCACAGCCGGACGAAAGACCTCGACCAGAAAGCGGGCCGTGCCGATATTCTCGTCGCAGCCGTAGGGCAGGCTGGATTTGTGACGGCCGATATGGTTCAGAAAGGCGCCGTGGTTATCGACGTGGGCATCAACCGCGTGGACGATGCCTCGCGCAACCGGGGCTACCGGCTCGTGGGCGATGTGGACTTCGACGCCGTGGAACCCAAAGCCTCTTGGATCACCCCGGTGCCCGGCGGCGTCGGGCTGATGACCCGCGCGATGCTGCTGAAGAACACCCTGCGCGCTGCCCGCCTCGGGGCAAACGACTAACGCCCCTCTCGCTGCGCCTCTCCACCGATCTGCTGGTTCGCCATGCCCCTCCCTACGCCGCCTCCCCCGCAGGCTGTATCCGATACACTCCAGGCCGGGGCCGAATCGCTTCCGGCAACATCCCCGACTCCACCCGACACGTCGTTTATCGACATTACGGGGATTAACAACGCGTTCGGGCAGGCCATCAGTCTGTTTCTGGAGGGCCGCTTTGAGGAGATGTACAATCTTCTGTACGGGCACTTCATCGGCGTGACCGGGCTCTTCATCGAGAACGGGCTGAAGGCCTTCCTGGCCTTCCTCATTTTGTTCACGATCTACTGGAGTATCGATCGCACGCTGTCGCAGGTGCTGCACCGCAGCAGCGCCGTCGACGCCGGATTACAGAGCCTGCTCCAGAAAACGTATCGGGTTGTGGCCTATGTCTTCATCGGCTTCATCGTGCTGAGCCAGCTGGGCGTGCCCATCACACCGCTCATCGCAGGAATTGGATTTGCCGGCATCGCCGTCGGTCTGGCCGCGCGCGATTCGCTGGAGAATTTCATCTCCGGCATCACGATTCTGATTGACCGCCCCTTTCGCGTGGGCGACTTTATCGAGATTGACAATCAGCTTGGCAAGGTGCATGAGATCACGCTTCGGTCGACGCGCCTGCAGACGGTGCGCAACGAAATCATCGTGATGCCTAACTCACAGATGATCACGCAGCAGCTCATCAATCACACGATGCAAAATACGCTGCGCGTGGATGTGCCCTTCGGGATTGCGTACAAGGAGTACCCCCAGGAAGCGCGCGATGTAGTCGTCGCGCTGGCCGAAAACGACGAGCGGATTCTTTCGCGTCCCGAGCCCTCGGCCGTCGTCACCGAGATGGCCGATTCGAGCGTCAACATGACCCTCCGTTTTTACCTGCGCGATCCCAGTCAGGAGATCCCAATGCGCTGGGAGTACACCGAGAAAGTGCGCGAAGCCCTGCGCGAGGCTGACATCGAAATCCCCTTCCCCCACCGCCAGCTCTTCCTCGACGAAGCCAAGGCGTTCGACCAGGCTCCGTTCATGGACAAAGGTCCTAACGGCAGCCCAGCCGCCGAATAACGGCTCTGTTACACCCTATGACGTCCATGACGCACAGGTGCAATTCGTGACATCCCCCCGAACTCCCACGGCGCGTGCCGCTCCAACATAGCGCACATAGATGAAGCTCATCGACCTCACCGCGCTATGGTTCGGCACGCACTCCTCTTTTTGGCTGCCTTCTCGCTGTTGGGCGTTCACGCCCTGCAGGCACAAACGCCCTCGGCAAATGAGAGGGGCCGCATCACCGGCCGCATCGTAGAGGCGTCGACCGAGCAGCCGCTTTCCGGCGCCACCGTCGCCGTCCGCTCCCCCGTCGACTCGTCGCTCGTCACCGGCACGACGACCGATAGCACCGGCGCCTTCACAGTGACCGAGCTGCCCCTCGATACCTACACCCTGCGCCTCAGTTTCGTGGGATATGCCAGCAAGCGAGTGACGGACGTGCGCCTGACTCGCTCTCGCCCCGAACGGGAGCTGGGCACGGTCACGCTGGCCCGCCAGACCGAGCAGATGGGCGAGGTCACCGTTAGCGCCGAGCGCCCCGCTGTGGACGTGCAAACCGACCGGACGGTCTACAACACGAACAAGCAACTCGTCACGGCCGGTGGATCCGCGCGAACAGTACTGCAGGACCTGCCTTCGATCCGGGTCGATATCGATGGGAGTATCAGCTATCGCGGAAACGAGGGCGTCGTCGTACACATCAACGGCGAGCCGACCTCGCTCTCCGGGCAGTCACTCGCAGGCTTTCTGCAGAGCCTCCCCGCCTCGTCAGTAGAGCGCGTCGAAGTCATCCCCAACCCTTCGGCCAAGTATGAGCCTGAGGGATCGGCCGGCATCATCAACATTGTGCTGAAGCGCAACCGCTCGGCCGGATGGAGTGGCGGCATCACCGCCGGCGGCGGCACCAATCAGTCGTACTCCATCTCGGGTAATGCCGGCTATCAGTCGGGACCCTGGCGCTTCTTCACTAACTACGGCTTCCGGGGCGGCTCCGAAGACGAGGGCGGTTCCCGCTATCGCCGCAATCTGACGCAGGATCCCACCGTGGTGCTCGATCAATCCAGCGACGAAAATGAGACGCGCCGCTCCCACACACTCAACACGCAGGCCGAGTACCGCCCCACCGATGCGACGACGCTCTCATCTGAGATCGTACTGAGCACCGACGCCGAGACCCAAGAGGGCCAGACCAACTACATCCGTGAGACGATCGGCGGCAATCCGCTGGATCGCTTTGCGCGGCTGACCGACAGTGAGAGCGACGAACAAAGTCTCGACGCGCGGCTGTCGATGAACCACAACTTCGCCTCCGATCACAACCTGGAAGCCGAGGTCCGCTACGAAAGTGAGTGGGAGGACGAAAACAGCTTGTACTCGGAGCGGCTCCTGAACGCCAGCCTGGAGAGGGGCGATCTACAGGAACGGGAGCGCGAAACGATGAGCGAGCGTGAGCAAGAGGCCAATCTCGATCTCGATTACGTGAATACGATCGGACGCTTCGACCTCGAGGCTGGATATCAAGGCGAGTGGGAGCGCGAGAGTAACGTTCAGCTGTTCGAGCTGTTTGAAGGCGAAAACAGGGGATTCCAGCCCACCGAAAATAGCTCCTTCGATTACGACGAGTGGACTCACGCCGCATACGGACTCTTGGCCACCTCGCTGGGTGACGTCAGCCTGAAAGGTGGCGCACGGATGGAGCAGGCCCTGACCACCTTCACGCTTCCCGCTCGCGCAGCGTCATTCGATAACACCTACTTCAGCGTCTTCCCCAGCGCGTATCTCACGTACAAGCCCAATGAGGCGTACCAGGCTCGCCTGTCGTACAGCAAGCGCGTGCGCCGGCCCAGCTCGTGGCAGCTCAACCCGATTGATGACAACGAAGATCCCACGTTTCGGCGCGTCGGCAACCCTCAACTCGATCCAGAGTACGTCCACTCCTTCGAGCTGAGCCTGACCCGCAAGTGGGCGCCGGTCACGCTCTCGCTGAGCCCCTTCTTCCGCCACACGGTCAACGAGATCGAGCGGCGTGAGACGCTGCGCCCCGACGGCGTCACGGTCCTCACGTTTGACAACTTCGCCTCCAGCAACTCCTATGGCGTAGAGCTCGTCACCTCCCTCAACGTGCGGGACTGGGTGCGAGGCAACATCAGCATGAACGCGCATCGGGTGGTGACCGATGCCAGCAACGTCAGCACGGATCTGAGCAACGACGCGATCTCCTATTCGAGCCGCGCCAACCTCACGTTCTCGCTTGGTCCGGGGCTCGGTCTCCAACTCAGCCAGTACTACCGCGCCCCGATGGACATTGCCGGCGGGCGCATCAGCGAGCGGCTGAGCAGCAACGTGGCCCTGCAAAAGTCACTCTTCGACGGCCAGGGCAGCCTCAGCCTCCGCGCCAGCGATGTCTTCGATACGATGAACTTCAACGTCCAGCGCGAGACGAATCAGTTCGTAACGGAGAGCAGCCGCAATTGGAATCAGCGGCAGATCATGCTTACCTTCTCGTACAGCTTTGGCGGAGGCGGCCAGAATGACCGCGATCGAGGACGCCGGCGCGGACGGTATTAACCACGTTTTTTATAGCACGACCTAAGATCCCTGCATGAACGATACCACGGCATCGGCCTGGCCGAGTCGGTTTGAATGGAAGCTCATTATCGGCTTCTGGACGCTCATTGCGATCTTTACGGTGGTGACCCGACTGCTCGATCCGCGCGGCGGGAGCATGGAGGCCAGCGTGATTCTTCCGCGCGTTGCGCGCGTTTTCTTCGAGTTCTACCTGTGGGCCCTGGTGACGCCACTCATCTTCTGGATCGCCGCGCGCTACAAGCCCGAACGCTCGCGGCTGGTCCGAACCATCCTTGCTCTGCTCGCCGCGGGGTTGGTCGTCTCGCTCGCGGTGGACCTAACTATCGATCTCCTGCGGGTCTACGCCTTCCCCGACTCCTCGCCTTACCCCAACGAGTTTCGACCGCTGACGGCCATCTTCCGGTTCTGGTTTCTGGACGAGTTTGCCGTCTACGGCACCGTCCTCGCCACCGGGTTTGCCCGGATCTACTACCTCCGCGAGCGCAAGCGCGAGGCGGAGGCAGCCCGGCTGACGAAAGAAGCCCAAGAACTCGAAGCGCAAAAGGCCGATCTCGAAGCCCAGCTCTCCGCGGCGCGGCTGCAGGCGCTCCGAATGCAGCTCAATCCCCATTTCCTGTTTAACACGCTGCACGCGGTCTCCACCCTGGTCGGGCGCGATCCGAAGGGCGTTCGCCGCATGATTGCGCGCCTGAGCCTGCTGCTGCGTTACGTGCTCGAAGGCAACGATCAGCAGGAGGTACCGCTCCGTGAGGAGATCAAGTTCCTGCGCGGCTACCTCGAGATTCAGGAGATTCGCTTTCAGGGGCGACTGAACGTTCACATTGAGGTCGACCCTGAGGTCGAAAGCGCGCTCGTACCTACGCTGATCCTGCAACCCATCGTCGAAAACGCGATCAAACACGGCACCAGCGAACACCCCGACGTGGGCGAGATCGCAGTGCAGGTGCGCCGCACCGAGGAATGGCTCGTGTTGAAGGTATCCGATAACGGGCCCGGCCTGCACGTGCCGGCCAGCACGGCCATGGAGCGCGGCACTGGCCTCTCAAACGTGAAAGCGCGGTTGGAGGCCCTCTACGGATCGGCCTATCACCTCAAGTTCGGAGCCTCTCCATCGGGCGGCCTCACCGTGACGCTCGCGCTCCCCTACCACCATGAGGACGATCTCTACACGCCCTCGGCCGAAGCGGATCTACCCGCCGAGACGCCTGCGACGTAGCTCGCGCCCCTCATCGACCGATTTATCCCATGGCCCCCTCGTCTCCCGCTTCCCTTCGCGTCGGCATCATCGATGACGAGCAGCTGGCCCGCGACCGGCTGCGCGATCTGCTGGCCGAACGCAACGATGCCCAGATCACCGGTGAAGCCGACGACGTCGCCAGCGCTATCGACCTGATCCGTGAGGACAACCTCGACCTCGTCTTCCTCGACATTCAGATGCCGGGCGGATCGGGCCTCGATGTGATCCGCGAGATCGGTCCGGAAGCGATGCCTATCACTGTTTTCGTCACGGCCTACGACGAGTACGCCCTCGACGCCTTCGAGCTCGCCGCGATCGACTATCTGCTGAAGCCCTTCGACGATGAACGCTTCGAGCAGGCGTTCGACCGCGCCCGCAAGCGCATCGCCTCGGAGAAGCTGGACGAGGTATCCCAGCAGATGATGACGCTCCTGCATAGCATGCAATCGGACGAGAATGAGTATGAGGCTGGAGCGGGCGACCGGGAGGACGCCGGCGCCTACCTCGAACGCATCGGCGTGCAGAAGCGCGGGCAGGTGCGTGTCGTTCCCATCGACCGGATCACCCACATCACTGCCGACGGCCCGTACGCCGAGCTCCACACCGACGACGATACGCACCTTATTCGCGAGCGGCTGCAAACGCTCGACGAGCGCCTCGATCCATCTGATTTTTTTCGCATTCATCGCTCGACGATCGTACGGCTCGATGAAGTCGAACTCATCCGGCGCGGCGGTGGAGGCAACTACGCCGTCGAGCTACGCGACGGCACCCGGCTGAGCGTCAGCCGCAGCCGCATCGACGAGCTCGAAGACCGCCTCGAACTCGGCCCCACCGGGTGAGTCACACGTGCCCAACGCCCCCCTGTAACATCGCCGCCGCATACTCACTCTAAGCAACCGGAAGGGATCGCCCCTTCCGATGAGTGGTGGAGCCTGCCCCCGGCCGCACGCCGGGGGTACGCTCTTACTTGGGGGGACCGGGCTACTCTCCCTGCACCGTAACGACCACCGTGCGCGAGCGCGGCTTGATGTCGCATTCGAGGTGGAAGATCTGCTGCCATGTACCCAGTATGGGCTCGCCCTCGCCCACCGGCACCGTCAGCGACGGCCCAAGGGTCGTCGCCTGCAGATGCGAGTGCGCGTTGCCGTCGCGCCATTTCTGCTCATGGCCGTAGTCGCGCCCCGGCGGCATCAGCGTATCGAGGATATCGGGAAGATCCTCTTGCAGTCCAGGCTCAAACTCGATAGTCCCCACCGCACCAGTACTGCCGATGTTGTGCACGTTGACGGTACCGGTCTGAATACCGGATGCACTCACAATCCGACGAACGGCGTCGGTCAGATTGTGCATGTCGCGGTGTCCATCGGTCGATAGCGCGATGCGGTCCTGATAGGCAGCCATGGGCCCGAATTAGTCGGTGGTAGAGGCATCGGCGTCCCACTCCCAGTCGCCCAGTTCCTGCAGCGCGTCGTGCGCTGTCATGTCGTGCTGGAGCGGGGTGATGGAGACAAAGCCCTGCTCGATGGCGTCGAGATCGGTGTTGTCGCCGTCGTCGAGGTTGACGAAGGTGCCGGTCAGCCAGTAATAGGGGCGATCGAAGGGATCGGTGCGCTCACGGAAGCTCTCCTCCCAGCGCGATCGCGCCTGGCGCGTGACCATCATCCCCTCGATCTCCTCAGCCGGCCGCGCGGGAATATTGACGTTCAGCAGGATGCCGGGCGGAAGGCCCTGCTGCAACACCCGGCGCGTAATCTTCCGGGCGATGCGTGCAGCCACTTCGTAATCGCTGCTCTCCCACGAGCAGAGCGAAAAGGCGATGGCGTCGATGCCCAGAATGGAAGCCTCCGTCGCCGCGCTAACGGTGCCCGAGTACAGCACATTGACAGCCGTGTTGGGCCCCTGGTTGATGCCGCTAACGACCAGATCGGGCATGCGAGGCAGCAGCTGATTTACCGCCAGCTTGATGCAATCCGCCGGCGTGCCCGTCACCGCGCGTGCTTCGATCGGGCCGCTCGGGGTCTCGAAGGTATGAGGCCGCGCCCGCACCGGATCGCGCACCGTGATGGCGTGCCCGACGGCGCTCTGCTCATCTGCCGGGGCCACGACGTAGAGCTCGCCTACCCCATCCAGCGCCGAGGCCAGCGCGATGATGCCCGGCGCGGCGATACCGTCGTCGTTGCAGATGAGAATGAGCGGCGATTCGTCAGAGGGCGTACTCATGAATCAACAGCACAGCTGAATGGATGGGAAAACAGACCGGCCCTTGTACATCGAGCCCTGCCGCGCGCACGGCAGTACAAAGCGCCCGAGGATGTAAAGCCGAGACCGACGAAAAATCCGGCGCTGATCAGTAACTTTCTTCGTCGGTGGGAAAGCGGCGCGCCCGCACGTCCTCGATATAATCGTGCACGGCATCGGAAATCGTATCGGCCAGCTCGGCGTAATGGCGCACGAACCGGGGATTGAAGTCCGTCGTGAGGCCGAGGGCGTCGTGCGTCACGAGCACCTGCCCATCGCAATGCACACCCGCCCCGATGCCGATCGTAGGAATCGACAGCGAATCGCTCACTTCTTTGGCCAGCTCGGCTGGAATTTTCTCCAGCACGATGGCGAAACAGCCGGCCGCTTCGAGCCGCTTGGCATCCCGGCGCAGCTGCTCGGCCTCTTCCTCTTCGCGGGCACGGACGCGATAGGTGCCGAAATTGTGGATGCTCTGCGGCGTGAGGCCCAGATGTCCCATGACGGGAATGCCCGCCGTAATGATCCGCTCCACGGCCTCGATGATGGGCGCTCCGCCCTCCATTTTGACTGCGTGGGCGTTCGACTCCTTCATCACCCGGATCGCCGAGACGAGCGCTTCCTTCGAATCACCCTGATACGTCCCAAACGGCAGATCGACCGCGACGAGGGCTCGTTCGATGGCACGTACCACGCACTGGGCATGGTAGATCATGTGATCGAGCGTCATCGGGAGGGTGGTCTCGTGCCCAGCCATCACATTCGACGCCGAGTCGCCCACGAGTAGCACATCGACGCCGGCACCGTCCAGAATGCGCGCTGAGGTATAGTCATACGCCGTCAACATCGAAATGGGGACCCCGGCGTCTTTCATTTCCTGAAGCGTCTTCGTCGTGACGCGGGGCACGTCGGCCGGGCCGGGCGGTTGGGGGTGGGTGCTCATGAGCCAAGGGGTCGAGTGGGATCAGTCAGCGGGCAGAACGAGCCGCCGGCGCAGTGAGCCCAACGCCGGGGCCGCCGTCAAGGTACAAAACGAAGACCGTCCCGCAAACTGTGGGCGGGAATCGGACCCGTCGGGCACTGGCACACAAACAAAAGCGGGCACCCACCCGAAGGCCGGTGCCCGCTGAACCTCATTCAGTGGCCGAGGGCTTAGTTTCCGCCGCTGCCGGTTCCGCTCGCGGGAGTTTCGACGTTATCGACGCTGGGCCCCGGCTGTGCCTGCTGATCCAGCTGAATCCCCAGTCGGTCGGCCACGGCCGGCGTAATATCGACCACCGACTCGTCATTCACATACAGCAGGGCCTGCGTGCGCAGAACCACATCGAGGTTCTGCTGCTGCGCAACGGCATCGATCGCGCCCTGCAGCTCATCGAGCAGCGGCTGCATCAACTCGGCCTCGCGCTGGGCCAAGTACTGATCCCGCTCCTGCGCCGACTGCTGCAACTCCTGGCGCTGCTGGCGCAGCTCCTGCTCGCGCTGGGCTTTTCGCTCATCGGAGAGCAGCGCTTGCTGCTGCTGATACTTCTCCAGCTGCTGCTGGAACTCCTGTTGCTCCTGCTGGAACTCCTGTTGCTGCGCCTGAGCCTCCTGCTGAATCTGGGCCCGTACGCTGTCCATCTCGGGCATGTTGGCCAAGATCGCTTCCTGATTCGTAAAGCCAATTTGCTGCGCCGAGACCGTACCAACAAGAGGCACGAGCATCAGCGTCAAAAGGGCCGTTCCAAGGGTACGCTTAATCATATCGTATCGGTAAGTTATCACGTAGCTAACCATGCTTGTTAACGGTTGGCGGTCGGTACTTAGTGTGCCACGGCGGGCCGTGGCGATCGTTTCTGCGGCTACTGGTTATTGCTGCTTTGTTCATTCACATCGATGCCCAGTTCGCGGAGGACGGCATCACTGAGGTCGTACTGGTCTCGCGCAAACATGAAGAGGAACTCGCCGCTTTTGTCGAAGACGTAGTCATAGCCCTCGGCGGTGGCGACCTCTTCGACAGCCGTCAGGATGCGCTCCTGGATCGGCCGCATCAACTCCTGCTGGCGCTGGTAGAGCTGCCCATCGGGACCAAAGTAGCGCTCCCGGAGCTGCTCCACTTCTTGCTGCGCCTGCTGGATCTCCTCCTGCTTGCGCGTGCGCTCCTCTTCGGTGTAGAGCAGCTCGCGCGCTTCAAACTCGCGACGAAGCTCTTCCGCTTCTGCCTGCTTATTTTTTATCTCCTGCCGCCACTGCTGCTCCAACCGGTCAATCTGCTGCTGGACGGTGGCGTACTCGGGCGTCTGGTTCAGGATGTAATTCGAGTCGATGTAGCCGATTTTCTGCTGCGCCTGCGCCGGCGATCCAAGCGCCACGAGGCTCAACAGCACAGCACACCCCACGACTCGCCGCATCACGCGAGCACAGCCAACCGATAACAACACACGTCGCATCAAATCAAGCCCGCTGTCTTAATTGCCAAACCCTTGTCCGATGGAGAACTGAAAGCGCCATCCGGGTTCCCCCGTCTGGCTGCTCTCGACCGGGGTGAAGGAGTCGAAGTTGTAGCCGTAGTTGAACTCCAGCATCCCCACAATGGGGAGAAAGATTTTAACGCCGAGACCAGCCGATCGGTACAGCTCCGCCGGATTGTACGTCTCGAAGCTATCCCAGTTATTGGCTGCATCGAGAAAGAGGTAGGGCTGGGCCTGCAGCTGCTGCGACTCGACCGCCTTCCATCGAAACTCGGACGTGTACTTGTTCATGATGCGACCGCCCACCGGCACGCCGCCCTGGCGGGGGCCAATTACGCGCGCCGGGTAGCCGCGCATGAAGATGGGCTCGGTGCCATAGTTGAAGCCGCCGTAGTCGAAAGCCGAGCCGCCCACGTCGAAGCGCTGAAACCGGACCTCTTCGCCCGTCAGCGAACCTATGTAGCCATAATCGGTGCTCACACCGATGGAGAATTTGCTCCCCAACGGGACGTTCCAGTTGGTCTTAAAGCGCCACTTATGGTACTGCACAATGTCGCCTCCAAACGGCGGCGCAATCTCGGCTGAGAGGCGGATCTTGGAGCCGCGCGTCGGAAACATCGGGTTATCGAGCGAATTGCGCGTGAGCGCCTGCTGGAAGGTCACCTGCTGGCTGACGCCTTCGGGCAAGCTTGAGATCAGCTCATTCTCGTTGTTGTAGTACTGATAACCGATCGAGCTCGAGGTGCTGAACTTGTCGTCGGGCCACTGAAGGCGCCGCTCGTAAAAGACGTTGCTCGAAATATTTGTAAAGGTACCGTCGGTCGAGCGGGTGCCGGTAAACGTGTTGAAGGGCGCGCGGCTGAAGCGAGTATAGGAGACCGATCCACCAAGCGGCGTCGGGCGCCCGCGGAACCACGGCTCGGTGAAGGAGAGCGAGTAGCTCTGGAAAAATCGCCCATTCGTGCGCACGTTAACTGAGAGCTTCTGTCCGTCGCCCGTGGGCAGGGGACGCCAGGCGCTTCCTTCGAAGAGATTTTGTGCCGAGAAGTTATTGAACTTGAAGCCCAGTTGCAGCACGAGCCCATAGCGGCCCCACGTGCCCGAAAGCTCCAGCTGGTCGCTACCCACTTCCTCAACGGAATAGGTCAGGTCGACCTCATTCTCTTCATCGTCAATATTGATGCTCGGCCCCTGTGCCAGCGACTCCTGGCTGAAGTAACTGAGCTGCATCAGGCGCCGGATCGACTCCTGAATGGCACTCCGGCTGAAGGTCTCGCCCGGCACCGTGTACAGCTCACGACGGATGACGTGCTCTTTCGTTTTGTCGTTACCAGCAATTGTGATCGAACCGAAGTCGTATACTTCGCCCTCTCGCACGTCGAAGGCGATATCGAGCGAATCCTCACCAACCACGCGGATCTGGGGCTCGACGTTGAACTGCATGTACCCCCGATCCATGTAGAGGCTCGACAGGTCGCTACCGCGCTTGTTCTGATAGAGGTTCTGTTCCAGCTTCTTCCCGTTATACACATCCCCGGGCTCCATGCCCAATGCGTTGGTCAAGACTCGATCCGGGTAGACCGTGTTGCCTTCCCACGTGATGGCGCGAACATGATACTTGCGGCCCTCCTGAACGGTGACTTCGACAGTCAGCCCCTCATCGGACGACAGATAGACTGAGTCGCGGACGATCTGCGCGTCGTAGTACCCCTTTTCGTTGTAATAGGAGATGACATTCTGGAGATCTTCTTCGTACTTGTCCTCCTTAAAGGTTTCCCCCTTCCAGAAGCGCCACCAGCGGTTCTCCTTCGTTTCGTCCATCTGGCCACGCAGCTTCCCGTCATCAAACACCTCATTGCCGTTGAAGACGATGTCCTCGACTTCCACTTTCTCTTTGCGGTCGACGTTGAACGCCAGCTCAATCCGGTCCTCGGCCACCTGTTGCCGCTGGACCTCCACGGTCGTCCGCAGGTAGCCTTTCTCCGTGTAGAAGTCTTCGATGGCCTGCTTGGCCCGCTCGATGTCTCCCGGCCGTACCGGGCTGCCCTTTAAGAGCGGAACGCGCTTCTGCAGGTCATCTTCGTGGCGCCCTTTGATGCCCGTAAAGCGATAATCGCTCAGGCGGGGCTCGGGCTGCACCTTGATCGTTAGGTTGATGGTCTGCCCCTGGCGGCTCTCCTGGACAATTTGCACATCGGAGAACATCCGGATCTCGTAGATGGATCGAACAGCTTGCGCGAGGGCTTCATCCCCGGGCAGGGTAATCTGCTGGCCCTCAGCGAGGCCGCTCGTACGGATCACGAAGTTGCTCATGCTCTCCGTCTCGGTCCCCTCGACGCCGATGGACCCAATCGTGTAGCGCGCGGGCTGGTTGGGATCGGGCATGGTCCCGACGCCCCCACCATTGGTGCTGGGGACCTGCGCCGCCGCCGGAAGCGTCCAGCAGACAGCAAGCAATACGGTGAGGAGGAGGCGAAATCGCATAGGGGTTGAGGTCGTGGTGAGGGAGCCTCGTGCAGACCGCCGTACTAAACCAGTGCGCTTCTGAGGGGTTTCGTGCCCCCAGCGCGACCTGCGGTGATCATAACGCGGCGGCCGGATGGATTATTGTGTGCCCCATCCGCCGAAAATGTTGCAGAGCGGATCAGGCCGAGACGCGCCCGAAACGACGATCCCGATCCTGATAATCACGGATGGCCCGGTAGAGTTGATCGCGCCGGAAGTCGGGCCAAAAGTCATCCGTGATGTACATCTCGGCGTAGGCAGCCTGCCAGAGCAGGAAGTTGGAGAGCCGGTACTCCCCGCCGGTGCGGACGATCAGATCGGGGTCGGGCAGATCGGCTGTGGCGAGGTGGTCGGCAATCAGCGCTTCGTTGATTGCGTCTGGCTCCAACTGCCCGTGCTGCACTCGCCGCGCAAGCGCTTGCATGGCTTGGGTGAGATCCCACCGACCACTGTAGGACAGCGCCAGCGTGAGGGTCAGTCGCGCGTTTTCTGCCGTGGTCTCTTTCGTCTCCGCCAGTTCCTGCTGGCACGCGGGCGGAAGCATCGAAAGATCACCAATCGTGTTCAGGCACACGTTATTCTCCAGCAGCGTCTCCCGCTCGTGCTGCACCGTATGGATGAGCAACTCCATCAGCGCGTTGACTTCGCCCTCGGGGCGGTTCCAGTTCTCCGTGCTGAAGGTGTAGAGCGTAAGGTGGTCGATGCCTAATTGGGCAGAGGCCTCGGTAATATCGCGCACCGATTCGACGCCTTCGTGATGGCCCACCACGCGGTTCTTATTCCGCGCCTGCGCCCATCGGCCATTGCCGTCCATGATGATGGCGACATGATGCGGAAGCTCCCCGCGAGCCAGAAGCGCCTCTTGACGTGCGCGATCTTCCTGCGTCTGCGCCGTTCCGGTGATCGTGTGTTCCACGACAGCTTCGAGTGATTTCGACAAGTGCCGGATCGTGTGTCAACCTACAGGCGGCCAATGGCAACGTCAACGCGCAGCCACGGCACCCCTTGTATCAGGTACATATTCTGCCGGACTAAAGCCGTAGAATATCGTTGAAAATCAGGAAGGCCATGAGCCCGATCAGCAGGATCATGCCGATCTGTTGAGCCGCCATGCGCACGCGAACCGAGGGCTTCCGGCGGGTGATACCTTCGTAGAGAAGGAAGACCAACTGTCCGCCGTCGAGAGCCGGAATCGGGAGGATATTCATGATCGCCAGCGTGATCGAGAGAATCGCTACAATGTTCCAGAAAGCATCGGGGCCGACTTCGGCAGCGCGCTGCGTGATCTGTGCGACCATGACGGGTCCCCCCAGGTTCTCCCGCAGATCATCGCGCCCGGTAACGATCCGCTTTAAGCTGACGACGATGTTTTTGCCCGTGACCCACGTCTCCTGCGCCCCTGCAAGCAGCGCCGATCCCACGCCGTACGTCCGGGTCCGCACGCCGAATTCGTGCGCCAGCATGTCAGGGGAGGGCGACTGGATGCCGATCAGGTAGCGCGCGCCATCATCGCTCTCCTCGGCCGCCAAGCGCGCCTGGTAGAGCCCGTCCTCCGGTCCAGAACGCACGAATGCCGCAGACGATGTGTCAGATTGAAGCGAGTCGGGACGCTGCCATCGCATCGCGACCGTGTCGCCGCCGGTCGCCTGTATGCGGTTGCTCAGCTCCATCCAGAAGCGAACGGTATCGCCCGCGACCGAGAGGATCCGGTCGCCCGATCGCAGTCCGGCCTGATCGGCCGGCGAGCCGCTCTGCACGCCGCCCACCAGCGGGGGCAGAAAATCGATGCCAAGCCCCCCTCCCGCCCGGTTAACTTGGGTCATGATGTCGTCGGGCCCCCGGAAGGTTTGCTGCTCCCCGCCGCGCTGCACCGTGATCGTCAGTGTGTCGGCCAGCAGCGCACTCATGTCGCGCAGGTCACCCTGTTGTTCGACGGCGTTCCCGTTGACCGCAACGATGCGATCGCCCGTTCGCAGGCCCATTTCGTGTGCGACGGACCCCGGATCGACGTACACCGACTCGATGTTCTCGGCGGGAATGTAGGTCTCTCCATAAGTGAACTTGAGCCCGCTGAAGATGATTGCGGCAAGAAACACATTAAAAATGACACCCGCCGTAATGACGACGATGCGTTGCCAGACCGGCTTCGAGCGAAATTCCCACGGTTTGGGCGGGGTCTGCTGATAGTCGGTATCCATGCTTTCATCGATCATGCCGCTGATCTTTACGTATCCGCCCAGCGGCGTCGCGCCTACGACATACTCTGTGCCGCCGAGCTTGCGCCCGAACAGCTTTGGCGGAAAGCCGACGGAGAAACGCTCGACGCGCATGCCAAACCACTTGGCGCTCAGGAAATGTCCCAGCTCATGCACGAACACGAGAATCGTGATGGCCAGGATAATCCAGAAGGCCGACGTCAGAATTTCTACAAGCAACTCCATGTGCAATCGCAGTTAATCTCAGAATGGGCCGCAGTCCGGCTGCCCGGCGCCCTCGACAGCGCAAAGGTGTTGTTCAATTTGCCACGGATCGGCTGAGTTCCTGCACGTGTTTTCGAGCGGCGGCGTCGGCGGCGCGTACGGCCTCCAGGCTGTCGGTCGTTCCATCCGCCAACTCGGATATAGCGCCCGCGATGGCCCGCGGAATGTCGGTAAAACCGATGCGCTCATCCAGAAAGAGCGCCACGGCTTGTTCGTTGGCCGCGTTGAGCACCGCCGGCGCAGTGCCCCCGATCTCCAGCGCCTCGAACGCCAACCGGAGGCATGGAAACTTGTCGGTATCGGGCAGCTCAAAATCAAGCCGCTGGAGCTCGGTCCAGTCGATCCGTTCGTGCGGTGCGGGCCAGCGATCGGGATAGCTGAGTGCATACTGGATGGGCACCTTCATGTCGGGCACGCCCAGTTCCGCCTTGACGGATCCGTCTACAAACGCCACCATCGAGTGGACGATGGACTGCGGATGCACCAGCACCCGAATCGCGCTCGAATTGATATCGAACAGCCATCGCGCTTCGATCACTTCGAGCCCCTTGTTCATCAGCGTGGCCGAGTCGATGGTGATTTTAGCCCCCATCGACCAGTTCGGGTGATCGAGCGCTTCCTCCGGAGTGATGGACTCGAACGACGCTGCATCGCGCGTGCGGAAGGGTCCACCCGAGGCCGTTAAAATCAGTTCCTCGACGGCGCGCTCTTTCTCGCCAACGAGGCACTGAAAGATGGCCGAGTGCTCGCTATCGACTGGAATCAGCGTGCCGCCGTGCTCGTCCAGCAGGCGGTTCACCGTCGCGCCGGCGACGACCATCGTTTCTTTGTTGGCCAGCGCCACCGTCTTGCCCCCCCGGAGCGCTGCCAGCACCGGATCGAGCCCGGCAAACCCAACGACCGCGGCCACGACGACTTCGACGGACGGATCCGCGGCGGCGGCGCAGAGCCCTTCATCGCCTGCCAGCACGCGGATGCCAGTGCCAGTCAGCGCATCCTGTAGCTCATTCCACCGCTCTACGTCTCCGATCGCGACGCAGTCGGGCTCGAACTCGCGGGCCTGCTGCACCAGCAGATCGACGTTCTTCCCGGCCGTCAGCGTGCGAACGTGGAAGCGATCCGGAAAAAGGCGAAGCACCTCCAGCGTCTGCGTCCCGATGGATCCGGTGGAGCCCAGCACGGCTACAGGACGGGGACGGCCGTTGGTCGAAGGAGAAGAAAGAGACGGGTAGGTCATGGTGATTGAGCCCGGATTGGCCGGGCGCCCAGGAAACGGAAATCAGACTCGGCTCGTACGTGCGTCTACGAGATGCTGCGGGAATTGCTTCGTGCCAGCCGCAACTATCATTCGTAATGTATGCCCTTTTCGTGGCCGAAACCAATCGACGCCCCCGCTGACGTGATAACAAACCCCTTTTTCACCTCTCGGCTCCGTGTGGGCGCCGCCCTCGCTGGTCTCGTATTGGTTCTGCTCCCCGCCTTCCCCGCACAGGCCCAGCAGCCCGACAGCACCGAGCTCCGCCGCTTTCGGCTGGCCGATAGCTACCTCCGCGCCGGGCGCACCGAGCGTGCCATCACGATGCTGGAGGACCTGTACGCCAACTCGCCCTCCACATATGTATTTTACAATAAGCTCAAGGAGGCCTACGAAAACGTTAAACGCTACGACGATGCGATCGCGCTCGTCGAGGAGCGAATGGACAACCAGAAAGCGCCGTCCACCCTCTCCGAAAAGGCGCGCCTGCTCTACCTGAAGGGCAACGAGCAACAGGCTTTCGAGACGTGGGACGACGCGATTGCACTGGCGCCCGATCAGCAAACGACCTACAACGTTGTCTACCGCGCCCTCGTCGACTTGCGGCGGTTCGACCGGGCCATTGAGGTCCTCGAACAGGGGCGCGAACGGCTCGGCACGCCGAACGCATTCCAGACACAGATCGCCTATCTGTACAACCTGAACGGGCAACACCAAAACGCCATCCAGGAGTATCTGGATCTGCTCGCACAGAACGAGCAGCAGCTCGGCTTCGTGCGCAACCGGATCGATACGTTCATCCAGCAAGATGATGCGTTGACTGCCAGCATCAAAGGCGCCGAGGCCGGGGTGCGCGATAAGCCGCTCAACACGGCGTACCGGGAGCTCCTCGCCTGGCTTTACCTCGAAGCCGAGCGCTACAGCGAGGCGCTCGATGTAGTTCGCGCGCTCGACCGCCTGGGGCAAAAACAGGGACAGCGCCTGATTGCGTTCGCCCGTCAGGCCGCCGACGCCAACGCGTTTGCCGCCGCCGAAACGGCGTATCAAGAAATTCTGGACCGCTATCCCGATGCCTCCACCGCCCGCGAAGCACAGCGTGGCCTCGGGGACATCCACCGCCGCTGGGCAGATCATCTCGACGAACAGGTGTTCGACTCGGATGGCAATCGCATCAGTGCGCCGCATTATGAAGCGGCCGCCGATGCGTACCGGACTTACCTGCAACGCTATCCGAGTGCCGATGCCGCCGCGTATGTGCTGCGGCAACTGGGCCGGCTTCAGCAAGATGTGTTTCGGCAGCTCGGCGAGGCGGAGTCGACGCTGCGGCAAGTCGTCGGCCAATACCCCGACTCGCCCGCCGCCGACGAAGCGCGCTATGACCTCGGGCGCATCGCCCTGATGCGGGGCAATCTCGAAGAAGCCCGGCTGACCTTCTCCCGGCTGGTCGGTTCGCTCCGCACTGGTGATCTGGCGGAGCAGGCCCGCTACGAGCTCGCCCTGATTCATTTTTACCGGGGCGAGTTGGAAGCTGCCAAGACGCAAGCGGCGGCCGTGAAAGCGAACACGTCGACCGATGTTGCGAATGACGCCATCGAGCTGAACGTACTGATGCTCCAGAACACCGGCCCCGATTCGCTCAACACGCCGCTCAAGCTGTATGGGCAGGCCAAGCTGCAGCAGCGTCAGCGCCGGCATGCAGCCGCGCTCGCTACGCTCGATTCGCTGCTCTCCGCACATGGCCGGCACGCCCTGGCCGATGAAGCCCGGTTCCAGCGTGCGCGAACCCTGCGCGCGCAGCGCCGGTACGAAGCGGCCCATCACGCCTTCGCGGAAGTCACGCTGATGCATCCGCAAAGCCCATTCGCCGACCGCAGCCTGTTTGAGTCGGCCGAAATCCAGGCGGAGGCGCTCGACAACCCCGAGGCGGCGCTCGAACTTTACCGGCGCCTGTTGCAAGAGTATCCGCAATCGCTGCTGGCCTCGCAGGCCCGGTCGCGCATCCGGTCGCTTGAGCAGCAATCGGGCAACGCGTGACCCCACCCTTTGCATCATCCCAACCCGATCGGTTTCCTATGTCTGCACGTATCCGCATTTGGCTCGCTGCGCTCATCACCGGCCTCGCCCTCGCCATGGCGCCCGCGCAGGCGCAAGACCTGCTCGTGCCGATGAATGCGAGCCAGTCCAACCACCTGAAGGCATACGGCGCCACCTACTGGGCCCTCCAGCAGGGCCACACGGTAGACTGGCTGCTCAACTACGAAGGCGGTTCGTTCTTGATGCCCGCCCGGCCCGCCCTCGGAGAAGAGTTGCGCGTTCGCGGCGTATCGTATCAGACGCTGAGCGGAAGCCGTACCGCGCAAATCATCTCACAGGTCGAAAGTGACGGCAGCAACATGTCGGTCGTGCGGCTGGAAAAACCGCCCAAAATAGCCGTTTATGCGCCCACCCATGCCCAACCCTGGGACGATGCGGTGCGCCTGGCCCTTGAATATGCGGAGGTGCCCCACGACATCATTTACGATGACGCCGTATTGAATGGCGACCTCAGCAAATACGACTGGCTGCACCTGCACCACGAGGATTTTACCGGGCAGTTCGGCAAGTTTCTGCGCTATCAGAACACGTCGTGGTACATGGAACAGCAGCGCAAGGCCGAGGAACTGGCGCGCAAGCACGGCTACCGCAAGGTCAGCGAACTGAAGCTGGCCGTCACCGAGCGCATCCGCAACTATGTATCCCAGGGCGGCTTCCTTTTTGCGATGTGCTCGGGAACCGATACGTTCGATATTTCCCTCGCCGCTCATACCACCGATATCGTTCCGCGCGAATATGACGGGGACGCCGTCGATCCCAACGCCACCTCGAAGCTGGATTACAGCGAATCAATCGCCTTTACCGGCTTTACCCCAAATTTCAACCCGCACGAGTACAAGCACTCCAACATCGACACGGGTCCGCCGCCGCCTCAGATGCGCGATCCCTCGCTCGACTACTTTACGCTGTTTGAGTTCAGCGCCAAATGGGATCCCGTGCCTACCATGTTGACGCAGAATCACGTCGCGACGATTAAGGGCTTCGTGGGGCAGACGACCAGCTTCCAAAAACAGTTCATTAAAGATGATATCGTGATTCTCGCTGAGGCGCCCAACCGCGATCAGGCCCGCTACATTCACGGCACGCTCGGGCAGGGGACCTTCACGTTTTACGCGGGGCACGATCCCGAAGACTACCAGCACTTTGTGGGTGATCCGCCGACGGATTTGTCGCTGCACAAAAGCTCTCCGGGGTACCGGCTGATCCTTAATAATATTCTCTTCCCGGCGGCGCGCAAACAAAAGCAAAAAACCTGACCTGCCCGTTCTCATCCGCCTTTCCCCTGCCTCTTATGGCCCAACCTGCCAAATCCGTCGATCGTTCGCGATGCGTCACTACCGAGATCGTCTTGCCGAATGATACGAACAGCCTCGGCAACATGATGGGCGGCCGCCTGCTGCATCTGATGGATAAGTGTGCGGCGATCTCGGCCCAGCGCCACGCCAACCGCGTCTGCGTAACCGCGTCGGTGGACAGCGTCGAGTTTCAGGGCCCCATCAAGGAATCGGAAGTCGTCGTCGTTGAGAGCCAGGTCAATCGGGCCTTCACCACGTCGATGGAAGTCGAGCTCAACGTCTGGGCCGAGGACCCGCGAGCCGAAACGCGGCGCAAATGCAATCAGGCGTTTTACACGTTCGTGGCGATCGATGAAGACGGTACCCCCACGCCGGTCCCGCCGATCGAGCCGTCTACGGATGCAGAGCGGGCCCGCTACGAGGCCGCTGCCAAACGGCGCGAAGTACGCCTCGTGCTCTCTGGGCGAATCAACCTGGAGGATGCCGCAAGCTTGAAGGACGATATGATTGAGGCGCTGCAGAAGAGCACCGCCCCAACGGAGTGAAGCCGCAGCAGCCGTATTTAGCCAATCTCCAACAAGCTTTTCCATTCCAGCGGCCCCCGATAGCTGCATTCGTCCGCTCCAACAGCTACTTTATGGTTGTGGGGATCTGCCACCGGGCCGGTTCGTTGCGTTGCTGCGCACCCATCCTCCCTATCGAGGCGCTTCACTGCTACTATTTCCATGCTGTACAATCGTATCCTTATTACCGGAGCCAATGGTCTGCTCGGGCAGGCGCTCGTCGCGCGGATGAGCCGCTTCCCCGAGTACGACATCCTGGCGACCGGCCGCGACGACACCCCGCGCTTTCGCGAGGGCTCCTGCGGCTACGTTCCGATGGACATCACCGATCGGGGCACCGTCGAGGACATTTTTCAGGACTTCGCGCCTAACGTCGTCGTTAACTGTGCGGCAATGACACAGGTCGACCAGTGCGAGGAGAACCGGAGCCGCTGCTGGGCCGTGAATGCCCGCGCCGTGCGCCACCTCGCCAGCTGCTGCCGCGATCAGGGCGCGCGGCTCGTGCAAGTCTCCACCGATTTCGTGTTCGACGGCACCGACGGCCCCTATCGCGAAGGTGACCGGCCCAACCCGGTCAACTACTACGGCCGATCCAAACTCGCCGGAGAAAACGCCACTCGCGACGCCGGGCTGACCAAGTGGGCTATCGCCCGGACGATGCTGCTCTTTGGGACGGCGCACGACATGGGGCGCCGCAACATCGTGCTATGGCTGATCGACCAGCTGGCGCAGGGCGAGCCCGTCTACGTCGTCACCGACCAGTACCGGATGCCCACCTATGTCGACGACCTGGCGGAGGGCATCGAGCGGATGATCCATTACGAAAAGACGGGCCTGTACCACCTCTCCGGGCGCGACTTCGTGTCCATCCACGAACTGGCCTGCACGGTAGCTGATGTCTTTGGCTTCGATCCGTCGCTCATCCATCCCGTGGAGAGCGACTACTTCGACACGGCCGCGAATCGCCCGCCTCGTACCGGCTTCATCATCCTAAAGGCGGAAACCGAACTGGGCTACAAGCCACGCCCGTTGCGCAAGGCCCTCCGCCACCTCGGCTCCCAGCTCGATCTGCCTGTAGCCTCGTCCTGAGCGCCGCAATTTAGCGCAGAGTTCGTGGAGCATAAGGGCTGCGTTTTGCTTTTTACAACGCAGACTGCCCTGCCCGATTGCCCGTTTTGCTCACGAACTGCTTTTGCCTCCATGCTCGATCTTCGCATCCTCCGAGACCACCCGCGCCGCGTCCGCGAGGCGATCCGTGCCAAGGGTCTCGACGACCCCGGCGTGGTCGACCGTATTCTTGAGCTGGATGAAGAACGCCGCTTGGCCATCACCGCGTTACAGGACGCGCAGGAACGTTCTAACACGGTTTCTCAAAAGATCGGTCAGCTCAAGCAGGCCGGAAGAGACGCCGAAGCGCAGGAACGGATTGAGGAGACGCGCGCCCTCAAGGAGAAAATCAAAACGTTGAAAGACGAGGTCGATGCGCTCGAAGCCGAGCAGGACCGGCTGATGCTCGACCTCCCGAATCTTCCTCATCCGAGCGTCCCGGTCGGCACCTCAGAAGACGATAACGAGGTACTGGAGGAGATCGGGGAAAAACCCCACTTCAGTTTCGATCCGAAGCCACACTGGGAGCTCGCGGAGGCTCACAGTCTGATCGACTTCGAGCGGGGCGCCAAGGTAACCGGAGCAGGCTTTCCCTTCTATCTGGGCGCCGGCGCACGCCTGCAACGGGCACTCGTGGCCTTCTTCCTCGATCTTGCTGCATCTGCCGGATACACCGAGATGCAAGCGCCGCTCTTCGTCAACGAAGATAGCGCCCGTGGGACCGGTCAGCTCCCTGATAAGGAAGACCTGATGTACGAAATCCCGCGGGACGAGCTCTATCCGATTCCTACGGCTGAAGTCCCGGTGACCAACTTCCATCGGGACGAGATCCTCGACGCCGAAGACCTCCCTATCAAGTACTCCGCGTATACGCCCTGCTTTCGACGGGAAGCCGGGTCGTACGGCAAAGATGTCCGGGGGCTAAACCGCCTGCATCAATTCGATAAAGTGGAGCTCGTCCAGATCGTCGAACCCGATGAGAGCTATCGCGCGCTCGAAGCCCTCCGCACCGACGCCGAGCGTGCCCTTCACCAACTTGGCCTTCCCTACCGCCGCCTGCTCATGTGCACGGGGGACATGGGATTCACGCAGGCGAAGAAGTACGACCTGGAGGTGTGGAGTGCCGGTCAGGAGCAATGGCTGGAGGTCTCCTCCATCTCCAACTTTGAGGCCTTCCAGGCGCGCCGCCTCAACCTCCGCTACCGGCCCGAGCGGGACGCCCGCCCGGAGCCGGCGCACACGCTCAACGGAAGCGGACTCGCCCTCCCCCGCGTCGTCGCCGCCCTGCTCGAACAGTACCAGCAGGCCGACGGCACCGTGCGCATCCCCGAGATACTTCAGTCCTACACCGGCTTCGACCGCATCGGCCGATAGATCGGTTGGAGTTTGCCGAACCGGATGTGCCTGGCTCACTCAAAACGAAGACCCGTCCCCCAGCGGGAGACGGGCTGTCCGTATCTTAAACCAAGGCTCAGGCCGGCGAATCAGAAGCGGACGCGTGTGGTCATTTCAACTCCAAACTGCGCGTTGAATTCCGAGAAGCCATCAATCACATCGTACCAGCTCTCGGTGTACTGCAGATACGCCACCGGTCCTACGGCAATTTGGGTAGTTTTGATAAAGAAGCTGGGCTTTACGGCGACGCGTCCCTCGATCGCCATATTGGAGTTGCCTCCATCGCGGATATAGCCCCAGGACTGGTCCCAATTAGCGGATCCCGTCAGGAGAATGGGATGGTCACTCTTGGGCTTGAACCGCTTCTCGGCCCCTGCGCGGAGCGTGAAGCCCAGCTCCCGCGCATCGTCACGAGCCCCTTCCCAGCTGCTGGGCCGATCGCGGAAGTACGTGGGCCCCACGCTGACGCCAACCTGCGTAGCGGGGGTTGTCCGATCGTACCCAAAAAGCACGCGAAGCCGCTCATCGCCCGTGCCAAACGTCTGCGCCTGAAACGGATCATCTTCATATCCCGCCTCGGCGCGCAGCTCCAGCGCCTGCCGTTCTCCAAACCGGGCTGCAACGCTCAATCCATACGGCACATCGTTATGACTCCCGGATCCACTGGAACCAAATGTCGCATTCGTACTCCCGAAAAAGGTCACTTCGTACAGCTCGTTCTCATCCACATGGAAACGTAAAGTGCTGGCCACATCGCCTTTGACCCGGTTCGCGGAATAGTTTGGGCGTCCCGGTAAATCAGCCCGGTTGGGCCCACCGAGAACCGCCGTCGTGGTTATCCAATCGAGGTTGGGGACCCGCACTTGCCGAAAGGTAAACGAACTGCGCACTTCGGGGATGACGATACGCTCGGACACCGGCGGAATCGGCGCAGGAGGAAGCACTTGAGGTTGCGGGCGCTTACTGGCAGGGATAAAGAAATGTATGGTTTCGCCCCCTTGCGCAGTGCTCCGTAGCCGTCCGCGGAGTTCCCGTGTGTTATGATAGACTGTTTCCGGAGCCCGCTCGTTCGTCACGGGATTATACAGCGCCGCTTCGTACCACTCGCGCGCATCGATAATGGTCTCGTCCCCCGGTACCTGCTTAATGGGATCGACACCAAACGGCTCCGCTATATCATAGAAGTCATCGGCGGGCGGCCGGATGATAATACGCCCCGGCACGACGCCGTTAATCACTTGCTGGCTGATGGGCAGTTCGGCGACCTGACCATCGCGGAGAAGAACCGCAACCTGCAGATTGACCGGAAACCGGTACTGCTTATCGGGATAAGTGATCAGCTCGGGCTCTCCCGATTTACGCGGCACCCGCAACACGCCGAGGCTGTCGGGCTCGTCGGTGCCCTCCTGATACCACACGCTGGGAATCTGCACGATGTCTCGACCACGCTTAATCTGGACGTTCTCTTCCTTCACACTCGGCGGCTTCACGGGCTTCTCTTGAGCCCGCGCCGGATGAGATTTGCTGAAGACGCCCAACAAGAGTACGGCGATCATCACCGCACCAATGAACCGATAGGGTAAAATACCCCGATGGGTCGTTTTTTTCAGTCTGCTGGAGGTTGCTTCGGAAGAGTGGTGGGGACTCATCCTGAAAAATTTTAGGATTGTGGGGCTCATCGATAATACCATTGTGGGCCGCAGGAGGTATTTTCAAGCTGATTGCGGACCATCCCATTGAATAATGTAATCCAAGAGATGTTGTCCGGTCTATGTCCAGCGTAGACTCAAAATTACAGTTCGCACTTGTCTACACGCTCAAGCCCTCTGCGCTTTTCCTACTGCGTTTTGTAAGTCATGGCTCCTTCACCATACATCGACATCCCCCTAATTGGCCTGTGGGACAAATCCTGACGCTGCCGCTTCATCCAAAAGAGGTGCCGACTATCGTTTTACTCGCTGCCGGATGGCAAGAACCAACAGCCCGATAAAAATCGGCGAGAGAATAATTTGCACCGTGTGAACCACTTGTCCGATGGGCGAAAGAATCAGATCTGTGGGGTTTTGGAGGAGCGCGACACGCAAACTGTAGTACGCCGCGCGCCACCCATCGGCCCAGTGCCAGGTTAGGACCGGCTCCGTCGGGGCACCCTGCACTCCCGCCGAAAGGTACAGCAGCGCGCTCCCAGCGACCAGTCCGGTTAGCCAGACCAACGGGGGAAGAACCCGCTCGCCGTAGCCGCTCAGGGCCCAGTACATCCAGAGTAGCGCCCGGTGATTCCAGGGCATCTCGGGATTGCGGCGCTGCATCTCCTTTTCGCGGTAGTGGAAGTCGCCGCTCCGCAGGTAATTGCGCCGGTCCTCGTAGTTTTGCTTCAGTTCGCGGTACAACCGCGCCAGCTGTCCCCACGGTAGATCGCCGGGACTCTCCTTCTGGCCTTGCAACTCGTCATAGACGCAGACGCCCCGTCGGAAACGCGGCCAGCGGACCGAAGTGAACTCCACGTTTCGCAAATCGGTATCGAGAAATCGGCACCGTCGCAGATCCGCATTGCGGATAAAGACCATGCTGTAGTATCCAAAAGACGCATCCTGAAAATTGACTGGGATGCCGTCAAAGAGGAATGGAACCCGGCCGCGCCCCTCGAAGATTGTTTCGCCGCTGAAGGTCGCCTGCGACGCATCCAGGCGCCCCTGGAAGTCCACCCCCGAAACAATCACTCGCTGCTCGAAGCGAGCGCGACTGAAGGCCACGGCGCTCTGCGCGACCCCTCCGTCGAACAACAGGTCGCCCTCGAAAACGCTCTCGTAAAACGTAATGGGCCCGTTGAAGCGCACTTGATGCAGGGTCGCCCCGCCTCCAAAAGTCACCTCAACGAAGGAGGTCCAATCATCGAAGACTGCGCCCGCGAAATGAGCGGCCCCGCCGAAGTGCGCGCCCGAGAAGTCGGCGTCGGCCTCGAAGCGCGCGTCCGAAAAGGCGGCACGCCGGCCAAACGAGACGCCCGAAGCATTCACACCCTGCCGAAAAACGGTGCCTTGAAAACTAACTTCTCCGTCGAAGGTTGCTCCAGCAAACGAGACCTCCCCGAGAAACTGGGCGTTTCGGAAGCTGGCCGATGGGCTGAAGGTCATCCCTCGAAATTCCACGCCCGGCGGAAACACCACATAGCTGAAGTCATCGCCCCTCTGGGCTCGATGCTCGGCCAGTGCAGTATCGAATGCCGTCCGATCTTTGGTTGGAGATTCATCGTGAAGGATGCACGACGTCCCCATCGACGAGCCGTTCGCCGAGCGGTTGCACACCGCATGGTGCATGCACGACTCCATGATTTGAACGTCTCCGCCCCGGTTAGCTTCCAAAACTGTCGACGGCATCCGATGCCGACTCAAACGATTGCAGGATGCTGGTAAACCCACTCAGTTCGAGGACCTGGCTCACACCGGGCTGCAACGCCGCAAGACGCACGTCTCCCCCGTCCCGCCGGGCGCGCTTCAGCGAGCGCAGAATGGTGCGCAGGCCCGCGCTGCTGATGTATTCGACGCCACGCAGATCCACCACCATTTGCACCTGACCGGCCTCGATTCGCGCATCCAATGCCGCACTCAAATCAGGGGCAGTGAGCGCATCGATACTGCCCCGCACCGAGGCCACGACAGTGCCATTGGATTGCTGGATCGTGACGATCATCCGAGCGTGTAGGTTGGGTCAGTGCGTTCAGCGGCGGCGTTTGACCAGCATGAGCTGATTGCCCGAGGCCGTGCTGGGATCGTACTCGATGCGATCCGTCAGCCGGCGAATTAAATGCCACCCGACGCCCCCGATGGGCCGCTCCTTCCATCCGCTTTCGACGTCCACAGGGGGCGCCGCCTGCGGATCGAATGGCGTTCCGTGATCTACCAACCCGACCGCGATCTCGTGCTCGGTGGCGTATGCCTGAAGTTCGACGGTTCTGCTTGCCGCCTCGGGCCCGTATCCGTGCGTGATAATGTTCGCGTAGGCTTCCTCCGCCGCCAGCTTCATCGCGAAGCGAACCTCGGGCACCACCCCCGCACCCGTACAGAGCGCCTCAGCGAAGGCTTGCACCGCCGCCAGATCCTCCAGTCCCCCGTTAAGCATGACCGGTCGCGGATCTGCCAGCGCAGTAGCCTTCGTTCCCAACGTTTTGCTGCGGTTCGTGGAGGCTCGGCTCACGTGTCTTCCTCGATCTTCATGACGGGACCACCGGGGCCAAATAGCCGCTCCAGACGCCACTCGGACTGAACAGGGATTGAACCGTCCGATGCGTGCGGCCCCCGGTGTAGCAGCGCATTGAGGTCCGGGCCGGACTGAGGAATCCCTCCCGTCGCGGTTTCGGACGGCTGCGCATCAGACCACCGGCATCCGAGAATGGTGCGCCCTGTACAGCACCGGATGTTCACTTTGTGCTCCGAGTTGACGCCGCGCGCTTCCCGAACGGCTACACTCTGAATCGGCCGTCGATCGCTAATCTCCGTTTTGCGCGCTCCGGCCAACCCCGCGATGGCCTGCGGCTGCCCCTGCCGGTCGGCCACCTCGGCGTCATCCACTTCGATCTCGACTTTCAACCCGCCTTTCGCCTGAAAAAGCACCGCGCCCAGTGGCGTAATTCGAAACTGCTCCTGGTTGACCTGATCTTGAATACGATAGTAGCACATATCGCCCTGCTGATAGATTTCGATCCGATGCAGCGAGCGGCGCTGCTGGGCCTCGGCCTCGTCTGTGACAGTGGAAAGAAGTAGAATTGCTCCCAGCAGGGCAATGGTGTTCTTGCAATAACGGATTATTTCGGAAGGCACCATGTTGGAAAACACCATAAAAGTACAGGTCGAGTGAGATTCGAGAGCGGCAGCGCCCGCTACGATTCGGGACGCGGGATGGATGCAAGCCATCGTGACACGCCGGGGTCGGCGCGGAAGTCCTCCAGCCACGGCGAGTGGTCAATCTGCATCCAGCCGTACCCCATGCGAAGGGCTCGTTCCATCCATCGGAAGGCAGCCTCACGCCGGCCCATCTGCTCATACACTTCCCCCATCCCGAAGGCCAACACTACGTCGGACTCGGACGGGTCGACCATCGCCTCCAACCGATTCAGATATTCGACCGCCCGGTCCGCCTGTTCAAGTCGGGCATGAAAACTGGCGAGACTGCCCAACAGATGAGGATCGTCCACCTGCACGGTGAGATGACCCTCAACCAGTTCGATCGCGCGCCGATAGGCCTCATCGGCCTTGCCTCGCTGACCCATCCAGTAGTACGCATCGGCGAGAAATCCCTGGACGTTGTAATCCAGTGGGTTGCGATCCAACTGGGCCTGATACAGATCAGCAGCGTGCTCGTACCGGCCCTGATAGAAATAGGCTGTCGCCAGATTGGCCTGCGCCGCCGCCTGATCGGGATCGACAAGCAGGACCCGCTCGAACGCCCCAATAGCCGCCTCCAGTCGCCCGAGCTGCCAGTACGTCGCGCCGAGATTGATCAGCAGGCTTTTGTTCTCGGGCGCAAGGGCTGTCCCCTGCTCGAACTGGCTGATGGCCGCCTCATACCGACCGGTGATGTAGTACAATGCCCCGAGGCTGTTGTAGCCGCGCCAGTAGCCCGGCTTTAGCTCGATGGCTTTCGAGTACGCTTCCTCGGCCCGCTCGAACTGGCCCTGACTGCGATAGACCCGAGCGCGCCGGCGGTACGCATCCGCGTAGAACGGATCGATCTCCAGCGCCCGCTGAAAGGCCGCAAGCGCAGCGTCATACTGGCGCCGCCCGTGTTGGATGAGGCCCAGGGTTACGTAAACGGGAGCCAACTGGGCATTCAGGGTCAGGGCCTGCTGGCTGGATTGGATCGCTGCGTCGACCCACTGCACGTCCTCGGTCGCCCGGTACTTCTGCCAGTAGGCCTCGCCCAGTCCGGCATACGCTAATGCGAAAAGGGAATCCTGACCCACGGCCGCTTCGAAGAGCCGAATCGCAAGGTCAATGTCGTCCACCGACTGCTGGTTGCGCAGGTAGCCGCGCCCTCGCAAGTAGAAGTCGTTCGCCGCCGGGGCCATTGTGCCACCGGCGGTGAGAGCCTCCCGTTCGCCGGGTTTAAGCTCTACGCGGAGCATCCGCGCGACCATCAGGATCGCTTCGTTTTGAAGGGACAGCGTGCCCGCGCTGCGATGGTCAATCTGCTCCGATCGGATTTGCCGGCGGGTTTGGGCATCGATCAGATTGAGGGTGAGACGCACTTGTTCGTTGGCGAGCTGGATGCTACCGCTCACCACCATCGACACCCCGAAGCGCTTCTGGGCATCACTGGGCGTCATCGGACCGGAAATTTCGCTGGCGGGCACCACCCACAGGGCCCCGTGAAACTGCTCCAGCTGCGTGATTTTGCTCGTCAGGGTTTCGAGCAAACCGGCGGCGTAGACCTCGGCCTCATCCGCCGGGCCGATCACCTGAAAGGGCAAGACAGCCAAATGGCGCGGTTGCAGGGCGGCATTGCCGGGGAAAGCGCGTCCCCCAACGAACCAGAGCAGCGACAGAACGGCCAGCCCCCCGAGCACACCTCCCCACATCCGCCGTGGACTCCAGCGCGATGAACGAGCCGAAGGAGCGGGATCTCTTCCCGCCCCTTTGGCAGCCCGCCCCTGCCGTATCGACGCAAGTGCCAAGCGGAGCATCTCTACGTTGGGGTAGCGGTCGTCGGGATCTTTTTGGAGGCATCGGTCGATCACCGCCTGCACACCATCCGGGATCTCGTCTTGCGTGGACGAAAGAGGGGCAGGCACCTCGTTCAGCACACTGTACATCACCGCGGTTTCGTATTCCCCAGGAAAGGGGCGTTGCCCCGCGATCAGTTCGTACAGGAGCGCGCCGAGGGCCCAGATATCGGTTCGCGCATCGACGGCCTCGCCCCGCACCTGCTCCGGACTCATGTAGGCGACGGTGCCGAGCCACGACTTCGTTCGCGTTAGCGTGACATCCTGCACTTTGGCCAACCCGAAATCCAGAATCTTCGCCCGATCCTCGGCCGTGACGATCACATTGCTCGGCTTGATGTCTCGATGGATGATGCCCGCCTGATGCGCCGCTGCCAGTCCATCGGCGATCTGATCGGCGTAGTCCAGCGCCGCGCCCCATGGAAGCGGCCCCTCGGCGAGCATGGTTCGCAGCGTGCGCCCCGGATAATACGCCATCGCGATGAAGAGGCGCCCGGATGCGGTCTCTGCGATCTCGTGGATGTAGCCCACGTGCGGATGGTCGAGCGACGAGGCGGCCCGGGCTTCCTGCTCGAATCGCGCCCGGGCCGCGGCATCGGTCTGCAGGTGATCCGGCAAAAACTTGAGGGCCACGGTGCGGCCCAGCCGACCGTCGCGCGCCGTGTACACCACGCCCATACCGCCCTCCCCCAGCCGATCCAACACCTGATACTGCCGCACCTGACTTCCAATGATGGACGCGCCATCGGCCGATGCAGTAGCTTCGGACATTGGAACGGGCAGCGAAGCGCTCCCCGACGATCCAGGGGCATGCTGGAAGATGACCAGCGTATTGACCAGCGCCGCGTGTAGCCCATCCTCATCCAGCTCATCCAGGTGCTGCATATGCACCAGCGAGGGCTGATCGAGCAGCCACCGAGCCAGCGTTTCGATCTGAGCCCAGGGGGAGGACGGAGCGTCGAGCGCAATGTCCCAGCGCGTTGCCAGCGTGCTAACGTGGGCGCTAACCGTAAGCAGGCTCCCGACATGCTGATATAGAGCCCAATCCCGATGGCGCACGGCGTCGAGGATCCGCCCCTGCTCGTTTTCGGGCGCATCTGCAATCTGATCAAAGTAAGCCCGGATCTCCTCGATCCGATCGGGCGATAGCGTCAAGGCCACAGCGAGTCCGTCCGGCAACCGCGCACGATGAGGGCGGGTTGCATGGTCATCAAAGATGTGCGCAGTACGAATATCCCGTCTGTGGCCGCCACTGGAACGTCTTCAGCCAGGTTACTGAAGGCCGCGGTGGAATCCTGCACCGTGTTTATTGTGCTTAATATAAAGATCTTGCGAACCGTACGCAATAGCATCACCGTTCCGATCCGTAGGCGGATCGATCTCCTCGTGCGCTTTACTCCTCACAGGCGCTTGAGCGTGACGATGGTGATGTCATCGGCCTGCGGGATGCCCTGGGTGTGCCGCCGGACGGCAGCAATTAACCGGTCGACCAGTGCATTTGCAGAATCCGTGCGATGGGTACGGAGCAGGCGCTCCATTCGCTCGCTACCGAAGGGGGTGCCGTGCGCATCGGTCGCCTCCGTGAGGCCATCCGAGTACATCACGATCCAGTCGCCGGAGTGCAGGATCACGTCCTCCTGCCCGTAGCCTTGCCCTTCCATCGCCCCGAGCACGAGTCCGCCCGATGCGAGTTCGCCGATCGTCCCATTGGCCCGGGCCCAGAGCGGGCGGTTGTGCCCGGCGTTGGCGAAGACGAAATGGTGTGTGGTGGCGTCGAGGCATCCGTAAAACAGGGTGACGAATTCACCATCGCGGATGGACCGGCACAGCAGTTCGTTAGATCGTTCGAGATTGGCTCGGGCGCTGAGATCGGAGCGGGCCTGGCCGCGGAGGGTGGCTTGCACGGTCGCCATCAAGAGCGCTGCAGGCAACCCCTTGCCCACGGCATCGCCCACGCACAGGGCCCACCGCTGCGGCTCCAACTCGATAAAATCGAAGTAGTCGCCGCCCACGGTTTGAGCGGGCACGCTTCGGCCCGCGATGTCGTATCCGGGAAGCTCCGGCGCCGCCTGCGGTAGCAGGTTGGTTTGAATCTCGTAGGCCAGCCGCAGCTCTTCACGCATCCGCAGCAGCGCCTTTTCTTCCTCGACGAGTCGCGCATTTTCAATCACCTGCGCCGTCTGGGCCGCGATGATCGTGAGCAGCCGCTGATCGGCCTCGCTAAAGCCGGCTTTGTCCCGCTTATTGTATACGGTGAGGACGGCAATCAAGCGGGAACGGACGGTGAGCGGAACGCAGAGGATGGAACGGAGCGCATCCGGCCACGGGACGAAGGCGAACCGCTCATCCCGCTGCGGATCGTTGAGGCGGAGCGGCGCCCGATGCGCCTGCATCCAGCCGAGCAGATGCTGATCGGGGCGCAGGGACTCGGGGCGATCGGCGCCGATGGCGGTGCGTACGAGCGTTTTGAGCGGGGCGTCGTCTCCCTGCTCATCGACCAGCGTGATGACGCCTTGCTCGGCTTTTAAGGCGCGAATCGAGCGGCGGACGATCTGCCGGGTAATCGCATCGAGATCGTCGGACGCGCCGATGTCGGCCGCGAGTTCGTTCAGCAGTGAGAGTTCCCCCACGGCGCGGCGCAGCCGCTCGTTCTCCCCCCGCAGCTGCGCCAGCTGATCCGCATCTGCATCCGCACGATCCGACTTCCGCCCAAAAAGCATAATCTCTCCCTGTATCCGTTTCTCCACAAGATACGGCACCAATCGTAACATGCTACCCCCTGATGGGTACATGGACACACGCAAATCGCGATCTATCGCGGATCTTCGAACCGAACCCGTACGGCTTATGCCTGCCCCACAATGGGACGCTCCTCCCGAGATGCAGATTGACACGGACACGACATATCACGTCACACTGGAGACGGACAAGGGCGCGATCGAACTGGACCTCCATCCCGAACACGCGCCGCAGACGGTTAACAACTTCGTCTTTCTGGCGCGCGAAGGCTTCTACGACGACGTTGCCTTCCACCGCGTCATCGACGGCTTCATGATTCAGGGCGGCGACCCGACGGGAACGGGACGCGGCGGCCCCGGATACACCTTCAACGACGAGCTGGAGGACAATCCACTGACGCACGAGAAAGGCGTCATTTCGATGGCGAACGCCGGCCCGAATACCAACGGCAGCCAGTTTTTTATCACGCACGACCGGCAGCCGCACCTCGACGGCAAGCACACCGTCTTCGGCGAAGTGACCGACGGGCAGGACGTCGTCGAGTCCATCGAACAGGGCGATGCCATCCAGTCAGTTAGCATCGAACCGGCTGACTGATCTTCGGCCCCATCGCATCAAATAAAAAGCGCAGCGCTCCGATCAGGAACGCTGCGCTTTCGTGTTTTTGGAACGGATCGGCGTAGACGCTACGCGACGCCATCTTCCGCAGCCGGTTTGGGCTCATCCGGCGCCCCATCACCAGAGGCAGCAGTATGTTCCAGCTCCTCCAGGTCGAGGTCGGCCGTGTCGCCCGGATCGCGGTCCTGCGTGCGCGGATCGACGCCGTCGCCGGGGAACTGCTTGATGTGCTCGGTCGGCACGTCTTTGCCGGCATCGCGGCCCAGTGGCGAGCCCTCGTGGATGTAGTAATCCTTGTTCGGGAGGGTGTCGTTGTGGCGACGCGCAGCCTCGGCCGCTTTGCGCATGCTCTCATCGGCGTTATCGCGCAGCTCGCCGAAGTTCTTGTAGATCTCCAACTCGAACCAGTCGAACAGGTACTCGAACGCCGCGCGATCGCGCTCGAAGCGCGGCCCGTAATCGCCGCTGCGCAGCTGATCATCCATCTTCGAGAGCGACGAAGCCAGCGCGTAAATGTAGACGGCGGTATCGGCCACGCGCGCCTGCTGCGCCTGCCGGCTGACGATCTGCTCGCGCTCCCACTTGCTCGTCAGCTTGAAGTAGTGCGAGTGCTTCTGGATGAGCTTCGCCAGCCGATCGGCCTGCTCGCGGAGCGCCGGATGCACGCCGCGGATCTCGGGCGCGCCCGGCTTCACACCGAGGTAGAGCTGCGCCCCCAGCGGAATCGCCTTCTGCAGCACCGTCGGATTGGTGCCCGCCGCGACCATGCGCGAGAGGTTCTCGCCGATCGACTCGTCGCTGTCCCACGTGAGCGCGTCCTGAATCGAGATCATCTGCTCGGCGAGCTGCTTGCCGCCGTAGGCGAAGATGAACGACTGCATGACCTCGTTGGAGCCCTCGACGATGCGGTGGATGCGGTTGTCGCGCCAGCTGCGCTCGAACTCGTTCTCTTCCATGTAGCCTTCGCCGCCCATCACCTGCATCACCTCGTCGATGACCTCCCAGCCGTAGTGGCTGCAGAAGACCTTCGTGATGGCGGTTTCGACCATGATATCCTTGTCGCCGCGATCGAGCATGCCCGTCATCATGTAGAGCACGGCGTCCATCGCGTACGTGAGCGCTGCCATGCGAGCAATTTTCTGCTGGACGAGCTCGAAGTCGGCCAGCGGACGCCCGAACTGGTAGCGGGTCTCCGCCCACTTGATGCCCTGGTCCATCGCCGCCTTCGCCGCACCGGTGACGCCGGCCGAGAGCGTGCAGCGGCCGTAGTTGAGACACGAGAGCGCGACGTTGAGTCCGCGGCCCTCTTCGTATAGTAGATTGGCCTTCGGCACGCGCACATCGTTGAAGCGAATGCGCGCCTGCCACGTCCCACGGATGCCGGTCTTGGCACGGTTGTTCTCGAAGATCTCGACGCCGTCCATATCGGGCGTGCAAATGAGCGCGTTAACGCCCTTCTGCTCCAGCTCACCCGTCTCCGGGTTGCGGACCATGTTCTTGCACATGACGGTGAAGAGCCCACTCAGCGCTGCCGAAGTGGACCATTTTTTCTCGCCGTTCAGGACGTAGTCGCCGTCCTTGGTCTTGACGGAGAACGACTCCTGGCCAGCGGCATCCGAGCCCACGTTGGGCTCCGAGAGGCAGAACGCGGAGAGCTTCTCGCGCGCCACCATCGGCAAGTACTCCTCCTTCTGGTCCTCGTCGCCAAACATTACGAGCGCCTTACAGCCAATGGACTGGTGGGCCGAAACCATCACGGCGGTCGATGCACAGTAGCGGCCAATCATCTCCAACACGCGGTTGTAGCTCGTCACGCCCAGTCCGAGCCCGCCGTATGCCTCGGGGATGATCATGCCCATCACGCCCATGTCGAACAGGCGATCAATCACCCACTCGGGGATATACTGCTCCTGATCGATCTCGACGCGCGGATGCTCGTTCTCGAGGTACTCCTCCAACTCTTCGAGTAGCGCATCGCACTTCTCCTTCTCCTCTGTACTCTCGCGCGGATACGGAAATACCAGATCGTCCCGGAACCGCCCCCAAAAGGCATTCTTGATGAAGCCCATATCCTCGGGTTCTGGTCCCATCATCGTCTCGATGTCCTCGATCATCCGCTGATCACGCTTCGAGACACCTTTAATATTGCTGAGCCCTTTGTTCGCCATGAATACACCTCAATTTATTCTGTACTTGTACCGAATCAAATCGTGCTACACACCGCCATCAACACTGCGGACCGTCGCCTCCGCATCTGGAACAGCAACTATAATGTACGCCGGAAGGGCTTTCAGTACACAGGGGATTCGATATAAAGTGTGAGAAAAATGGCAGTTCCTGATGCCGCCCTTCGAGCTACATTCGATCCAGATCGTTACGACCGGCCGATGCGCTCCCGCTGCACCCAGTCCCCGATGCCCACCGGCGTCCCCGCGTTCGCCTCTTCGCCGTACACATCGTATGTTGCCCCCCCAATGCGTATCCGTTGATCCTGATGTGCCATGCCTACGCCCTCATTCTCCGAACGACTCCGCACCACCCAAGCCGAGCAGTCCTCCGTCGTCTGCGTCGGTCTCGACCCCGACCCCGGTCGGCTACCCGATTTCATGCGAACGTACGACCCCGCCGAAGCGGTTATCCGCTTCAACGCCTCCATCATCGGCGCGACAGCGCGGTTTGCGTGCGCCTACAAGCTCAACTTCGCCTTTTACGAAGCGCTCGGATCGGACGGCTGGAGGGTGCTTCGCCGGACCATCGATCATATCCCCGATTCGCACCTCGTCATCGCCGATGCCAAACGCGGCGACATCGGCAACTCGGCGCAATTCTATGCACGAGCGATCTTCGACGACCTCGGCTGCGACGCATGCACCGTCTCGCCGTACATGGGCCGCGACAGCCTGATGCCCTTCCTCGATGCCCCCGGCACCGCGGCTTTCGCTCTCGCCCGCACGTCCAACCCGGGCGGCGACGACTTCCAGCGCTGCACCTGCGACGGAACGCCGCTGTTCCTGCAGGTAGCCCACAACGTGGCAGCATGGTCCGCAGAAGCGGCGGGCACGGGCGGACTCGTCGCCGGCGCCACCGATGTCGAGGCGCTTCGCCGGCTCCGCGCAGCCTGCCCCACCCTCCCCTTCCTGATTCCGGGCGTGGGCGCCCAGGGCGGCGATGCCGAGGCCGTCATGGACGCCGCCGCTACCAACGACGGCCTCGTGCTCGTTAACAGCAGCCGTAGCATCATCTACGCCTCGTCGGGGACCAACTTTGCAATGGCAGCCGGCGAAGCCGCCCAGGAGTTGCGCCGCACGCTCAACGCCGCCCGGGCAGCATAGCATCACTGCCGAGAACGCAGGTTATGTTTGACGGGGCTGCGGTGTCTACCCGGTCCGTACCCCGACCGCACCCGACCGCGGCCTTGCCATGGACCGATCTGCTCGCGATGCCGACCGCGCCTCCTCTCACATCTACACGATCGGCGACACCGAAGTGGCCGTGACGCTCCATGAGCCCAGCCAACCGGCTCCCGATGTCCCCGAGGCGCTGGTGCACGACCTCTGGGCCCATCAACAGTTCGACACCGCGGCGCTGTCCACGACTGATGGGCGCACCGTCCGCGTCGTCGATCCCGGCCAGCCCAACACCGATGCCGGCGCCGACTTCCGGGAGGCCCATCTGCGCATCGGCGACCTCGAATGGCACGGCGATGTCGAGATTCACACCACCTCCGGCACCTGGTTTGCCCACGACCACCACCGCGATTCACGATACAACAGCGTCATCTTGCACGTCACGCTCCACCCCGATCAGTGGACCGGCGGGCTGCTGCGCGCCAACGGAAGTCCCCTACCCGAGCTCGTGCTGTATCCCCGCTTGCATGCCCCGCTGCGCACCCTCCTCCGCGCCTTCTACACGCACGACGCCCCGCCTATCCCCTGCGCGCCGCAGTGGGATGACGTGCCGATGGCCGATCGGCGGACGTGGGTGCGCGCCCTGGGCGAGCAGCGGCTCCGCGCCAAAATGAGCGCCCTGGCCGAGGCGTACGTTCAACGTCCCGATGTGGGGGCGCTGCTGTACGAGCGGATCTTCGCCGGACTCGGATACAGTAAAAACGACGAGCCGATGACCGATTTAGCGCGGCGCCTGCCCCTGTCGTTCGTGCGGCAGTGGACCGAAGCCGCTGATCTCGAAGCGCTGTTTCTGGGCACGGCCGGACTGCTCCCCTCCCCCGAGGATCTGCTCGACGCCGACCGGGCGACGGCCGATTACGTGATGGAGCTACGCCAACGCTGGCGGCGATATCGAGTCCAACACGAACTGGATCCACTCTCCCGCGAGCGGTGGAGCTTCTTCCGGCTCCGTCCTGCCAACTTTCCACCGATCCGCATCGCGCAGGGCGCGGCGCTCCTCCTCCCGGGCGGGTTGCTTCATCACGATCCCATCGGCACGGCGCTCGACGCCGCACATTCTGCCACCCCCATCGCGTCGCTGCGCGCTTGCTTCGACGCTGCTCCGGCCCCGTTCTGGGAGACGCACGTCCGGCTCGTCCGATCGACGAAACCGCGCGCGTCGTCCATCGGGCCGTCGCGAATCGATACGTTGCTGATCAACGCCGTGCTGCCCGTACTCTTGCTCGTGGCCGAGCAGCACGAGCGGCCCGCCTGGATCGCCCGCATCCCGGACCTGCTCGACCAGCTTCCGGCCGAGCGCGATTCGATCACGCGCTGCTTCACCAATCTGGATCTCCGCCCCGCCTCTGCGCTGGAAAGCCAAGGCATGCATCGGCTTTACCGGCGCTACTGCAAAGCCGGGGGATGTTTGCAGTGCGCCATCGGGCAGCAGCTATTGGCCGAGCACTGACTGAGGCGTCGAAGCAGCTCGCCCTCCTCGACAAGTCCGTGCTCAACCCCTATGTTGGAGCCCGCTGCTGATCTCTCATCCAACGCTCCAATGCTGTGCTGATTCGCATCGTCCGCATGACGTTTCGTCCGTCCAAGCTCGACTCCTTTCTGCATCACTTCGAGGGCGTGTCGCCACGCATCCGCCGATTTGAAGGATGTGAACACCTGGAGTTGTGGCAAGATGCGCGCTTTGCCAACGTGTGCACGACTTACAGCCACTGGACGGAGGCGGGCGCGCTGGAACGCTACCGGCACAGCGATCTGTTTCGCACGACGTGGGCGGAGGTCAAGCCCTGGTTTGCCGCCGCCCCCCGCGCGCACAGCTACACGGTGGCGCGGTCCGCTGCAGCCATCGACACGCAAGCACAGGCAGATTCCTCAGAATGAGACGGTCGCGCCCACCCGGAAACTCCGCCCCGGCCCCGGAAGGCCCAGCTGCAGGAATCGCGCTTCATCTGTGATGTTGTCGACGCGGGCGAAGAGTTCGCCGCTGCCCAGCCGCGGCAGCCAAGCTCCGATGGCATAGCCCACGCGCGCATCCAACACGAGCGCATCGGGCAGATCCACGAAGTTATTCTGCTCGTTGCGCGTCTGAGTGCCGCCGGTGTAGCGCGCCTGCCCCATCAGCGACAGCCCAAAGGGGCTCTCGTACGTCAGGCTACCGGTGCCCAACCACCTCGGCTTTTCATCGAGCGGCTGCGTATCATCCCCATCGATTCCGCGCGGCTGCGACCACGTGAAGTGCCCATCAAACAGCAGCGTCTCGCGGATCTGCCAGCGGGCCGTCGTTTCGATACCATAGACCCGGCTGCCGTCCAGATTGATGCGCTGCTCTTTGCCTTCGTTCGGTCCTGTTTGGAACGTCCGTTTGTCGATGGTGTCCTGTACCCGATTGAGGAAGACGGTGGCGCTCCCCGACAGCGCGGGGCCGCGCCGCTCGACGCCCACTTCGCCGATCCAGGCGGTGACGGGCTCCAGATTGGGATTCGGAACAAACTTACCGAGTGCCGCCCCGAAAAGCTCACGCATCGTCGGGAAACGGCCCTTACGGCCGCCCGAGGCGCGCAGTCGATACCTCTCGTTCAGGACGTACGACAGCCCGCCCGTCGCACCGACGGCATAAAAGGGATCGCGTTCGGGAAACGGTCCCGTATCCGGCGTGGCCGTGCCGTCGAGGCTGATGCCCGCGGTGGCGGTAAGATCCGGCGTCAGATCAACCTCATATTCGCCACCGATGCTGAAGATGTGCTGCCGAAAAGTAGACACCGAATCGGGCTGGGCGCGACCCGCGGCATCAAACGCTGTGATGGTCTGCTCGTGGCGCGACGTCAGGCCATTGGCAGCCAGCACCAGGGTGCCCGTGGGTAGGTCTTGCGTGGCAATCAGGCGAACGCCGCCCGTTAAATCGCGGTCTTCCTGAAATTCGTCGAGCGCGCTGTACGTGACCGACTGGTACTGGGCGATATCCTGGGCAAAGCGGCTCCCCCAGATCGCCCCCCGGATCGCCGTCCGCGATCCCAGCGAGGCCGTTCCGTTGGCGATCAGCGCCGACTTCCGCCAGAGCGGATAACGCCAGTAGCGCACGCCGGTCTGCGTCGGGTTGAGATGGCTCTCGGGCGCCACACCCTGCTCGGCGTCGACGTGCATCCCGGTGACAGCCAACTGAGCGCCCGAGTCGAACCGGTAGCTTCCGCGCGCAAATCCGCTCCACAGCGCCCGATCGGTATTCACCCGGCGGTCCGAGCCCGGCTGACTGAAGGGCAGATCGACATCGTGTGGCAGGGGCTGATTGCCGCGCTCGGTGTACTGAAAAGCAGCCGTGTAGTCCCAGTGATCGGTACGCCCCAGATGCGTGACCGCAGTGCGGCGGTGCGCCGCCGTCCCGATCTGGCCCGAAACCTCTGTCTTCTGCCCTTTCTGATCGAGCGTGCGCGACTGAAAGTTGACGGCCCCACCGATCACGTTGGTGCCATACTGGACGGGCACCACCCCTTTCGCAGCCGTCACTTCCTCCACTACACTGGAGGGCACGAGGCTGATGTCGACGCGATTGTCCCACGGGATGTTGAGCAATGCTCCATCGAAAAACTGCCCGACCTGCCGGTCGCCCGCGTTTCGGAAGTATAGGATGGTCTGCCCGCGCGAGTTCGTGGCAACGTGCGTGGCCGGGATCAGCTGGGCCAGTTCGGAGACATCAGCGGCGTCCTGACGCGCGATGGCCTGCGGTTCCACGCGTTGCAGCGTCGAAGTGTAGCCTTCGGCCCCCATCTGCACACCACGAACGACGATTTCATTCAGTTCGTACGACTGCGGGCGGAGCGCAATCTCCAGGCGCGCCGTAGCCCCCGCCTGCACGCGGACCCGCTCCTGAATCGACTGATAGCCGATAATCGACACTTCGACGACGTACCGGGCCGGGGACAGATTGCTCAACTGGAAGCGGCCCTCCGCATCCGTCGTGGTGCCCTGGACTTGACCGTCGTCCCGTGCGATTACATTGGCCGTTGGAATGGGCTCGCCGGTTTCGGCATCGAGCACGCGCCCTTCAATCGAGCCGGATTGCGCGGCGGCGGGAATGGTACCGATGATCAGCGCGGTGAGGATGAATGCGCCGATCTGGCGGAGAAAAGCAGTCAACATAAGAGTAACGTCGAGGGTGTTGAATGTGAGGAAAACAATGGGGCGTATCCTCCACAGCACTGCCCCGGCGTTACACATAGCCTGCAACAAACGGCTGGCCCTGCGGGGGGCCCTCACTCCGTGACCTGCAGCGCCTCCCGCATCGTCAAATCGCTCGCCTCGTTCTCGGCACGGCGGTAGAAAAGCGGCACGACCTGATAGCTGCTCTGAAGTGCCGCTTGCTCGGCCGAAGACGCCTCGCCACGGAGGGCCTGCCGCACGCGCTCGTGCATCTCCTGATAGCGGATGGAGAGGAGCCGCTGCTCCGACAGGATGGCGCCATACTTCCGGCTGATCTCACGGTAGCCCGACTCGGCAGTCACGTCGTTGGCATAGTCCCGGTGGAGCGCCAACTTCTCCTCATGGAGCGCCACCACGTCCCGATATACGGGCACGAGCGCGTCGAGCGCCGAATTCGCCTGGGCCGACTCCTCCAGCAGATTGAGATCCGACCGAGCCTGATCGAGCTGAGAGGCAAAGTCCGAGTTGGCCTGTTGGATCTGTTCAATGGTTCCTTCTTCCGAGCCGTAGCCGCCGTACGTACGACATCCGGTGGTCGCAAGCAGGACAACGAGCAGCGCGACAAAAACCAGGCGGGTTGAGGCAGTCATAAGGCGTCGGATCAGGCCAGAGGCGAAATAGGAAAGGGAAAACCCCCATCGGTGAATCACTCGCGATGAGTGCTCCCTAATATTTCGCTTTTTGCACTTCGTTTCATGCTACCGCGCGGGTCTTCCGCTCTTTTTCACGGAGGACATCTGCTTTCGGTCGGCAACAGATGTCCTCTGAGCGATGACCCAGAGCACAGCTGTAGAGGATCGTGGTGAGTCCAACAAGAATCCGACCAGCAGACGCCAGCGGCCCACGCCCGCTGGCGACGTCCACTGTGCCATACACAGGCGTGCAGCATCATGTACAATGATAGCCCCCCAGCGAGCCCTCATCCGATGTGAAAGCCGGTCTGCTCGGTGCCGCGGACGCCCTCCGCATTCCGCTCCAGCCAGGCGCGCATCCGGTCGGCCTCTTCATCGGAGAGCGTGAGCACGAATCGGCTTTCGTCGTCTGGTTGGCCGGGGTGGCCGTCGCTAAAAATGATATCGATGGCGGTGTCCTTGTCGACGAACGCCACGACGTGATCGATATTGATGGTGTGAGATCCTACGTTGACGAGCAGCATGGTCAGATAGCGGTTGGTGAGCACAGTGGACGGAGCGAAAGCCGGGCACTTCCGCTCTCGAAAAGTACCGAACGTCCTCTCCCGAATCCAATCGATTTGCCTTCTATGACCGAAACACCCTTGCAGCGGTCGGGGTACAGTCTCCTCCACCATTTCTTCACTGCTGGATGTCCCTGTCGCCCATGAGCGAGCACACTGCCCGACTCGTCGACCGCCTGCGGTCGCGGCTTCGCACTACAATCCGGCGCATCACGCTTGCGCAAGTGGCGTTCGGTGCCGCCGTCATCGTTGGCTTGCTTGCCGCACTGTGGCTGGTTTCGGCTGTTGTGGAAGCCGGTTTGTGGCTCGACCCTACTCTCCGCTCGCTGTTGATCGGCGCCGTCGGTGCGATCACCATCGGGGCGGGGTTGTACCTGCTGGGCCGACCGCTTCTCCAGCTTCTGGGCCTGGCCGCGGGCCTCAACGAGACGGATGTGGCCCGGCGCATCGGCCAACGCTATCCGGAGGTCTCGGATCGGCTCGTGAATGTGCTGGATCTGGTCGATGGGCGCCGCACGAACGCGCCGGCCCCGCTGATTGACGAGGCGGTGCGCTCCCTCAGCGAAGACGTCGAGCCCGTTCCGTTCGAAGAGGTTGAAGACTTTGGCCGGGCCCGCCGCGCGAGCCGCCTGGCCTCGCTGCCCCTCGTGGGGCTGCTGCTGTTCGTGCTGGCGGCCCCCGGCACGTTCTGGGACGCCTCGCAACGCCTGCTCGCGCCAAACACGGTCTTCGAGCGCCCCGCACCGTTTAGCCTGAGCATACAGCCCGGCGACGCCGATCTCGTCAAGGGCGACTCCCTCCAGATCCGCGTCGAGGCGGCGGGCGAAGAGCGCCCCAACGCGGTGACGCTCGCGATCAACAACGAAAACGAAGCGGTCATCGACCGGATCGAACTCACGCCAAACGGCCACGGTGCCTTCGAGCACACGCTCGTCAACGTCCGCCAACCGCTGCGTTACCGCGTCGAGGCCGAGCCCGTGCAGACGCGCTGGTACACCGCTGCCGTCACCGCCCGCCCCCTCGTGCGCACGCTTCAGGTGACGCTGACACCCCCGTCTTACGCCGATCTTCCCACCGAACGCCTCGATCCCAATGTGGGCGATGTGACCGGACTCCCCGGCACGCAGGTCACGCTCGATGTGGGACTGGGCGGTCCCCCTGTCGACAGCGCCCTCGTGCGCTTTGATGACGGATCCGAGCAGGTGCTCGCGCTCGATGACAACGGCGCGACCGGGACGTTTACCCTCCAGCGCGAGGGTACGTACTGGATCACGCTCACGAGCGAGAACGGCGTCTCGAACCGGGCCCCGATCCGGTATACGATGCGCCTTCGCGACGACGCCCGCCCCAATGTGGTCTTCCTCGCCCCCGAACAGACCGCCGACCTGACCGAAGCGCTCCGTCAGCGGCTGCGGCTGCGCCTCAGTGACGACTTTGGCTTCTCACAACTCCGGCTCTACTACCGCGTCGCCGAGCGTCGCTTCGGCGGGGCCGATTCGACATTTGCCTCGCTGGACCTCCCGCTGAACAACACGAGTCAGCTCGATCAGCGGATCGACTATCTGTGGCAACTCGATCAGGAGGCGAACCTCGATCTGGTGCCCGGAGACGTGGTCGAATACTACGTGCGCGTCTGGGATAACGACGCGTTCGCCGGCTACAAATCGGCCCAGACGCAGACGCAGCGCCTCCGCCTGCCCTCCCTCGCCGAGAAATACGAGCAGGTCGACGAGGAGCAGTCCGACCTGGCCAGCGAAATGGAGGACCTGAAGCAGGAGACGGAGTCGATTCAGCAGCAATTTCGCGAGCTACGGGACGAGCTGCGCCGCAAGCAAGACGCCGACTGGGAGGATCAGCGACAGATCGAGCAGTTGAAGCAGCGACAGCAACAGATGGAGTCACGCGTCGATGAGATGGCGCGCAAGATGGAATCGATCACGCAGGAGATGCAGAAGAACGACCTGGTCAGTCCCGAAACGATGCAGAAGTACCAGGAGCTGCAAGAGGTCATCCGGGACATTAACTCGCCGGAAATGATGAAGGCGCTGGAGGAGCTTCAAAAGTCGGTCGAAGACTTCAGCCTGGAGCAGATGCAGCAGTCGCTGGAGGACTTCGAGTTCAACGAGAAGCAGTACGAGAAGCGCCTGCAGCGGTCGTTGGAGCTGTTCAAACAGATCCGAGCACAGCAAAAAATGGAGGAAGCGGCCCGCCGGGCCGAGGACCTCGCGCAGCAGCAAGAGCGCATCGCGCAGGAAACTGAAAAGCGGATGGACGCGGCGGCCGACTCATCCGGTACGGCATCTCAGGACGAGCAGCAAGAGGAGGCTTCGGACGAGAGCGAATCTGATGAAAGTGAATCTGATGAAAGCGGATCCACCGAAGGAGAATCCGGAGACCAGTCCTCTGAAGCTGACGAATCCAACAGTGAAGCCGCTGATTCCGAATCAAGCAACTCGGGCGAAAATGAGTCCTCCGACGCGCCCAACGAGGATCTCGCGCAGGAGCAGCAGCGCGCCAGCGAGGAGATGAAGGACCTGGAAGATGAGATTCAGAAAATGCGTGAGCAGATGGAGGAGCTGCGCGGCGCACCGACGCAACAGATGAAGCAGCTCTCGGATGAGCTCCAACAACAGCAGTTGCCGGAGCAGATGCAGCAAAACAGCCAGCAGCTGCGACAGAATCAGATGCAGGACGCCCAGCAGGGCCAACAGCAGATGCAACAGCAACTGCAGCAGCTCAGCCAGCGCCTCCAGCAGATGAAGCAGGGCATGCAAGGCCAACAGCTGCAGATCAACCTTGCCGGCCTCCAGGCGGCACTGTCCAACACGCTTTCGCTCTCTGAAGACCAGGAAGGGCTCCGCCGCGAGGTTCGGGCCCTATCCTCCGAGAGCCCCAACCTGCGGCCCTACGCGCAAGATCAAGTCAGCCTGGAGGAAGGGCTGCGCGTGGTAAGCGATTCGTTACAGCAGTTGGCCCAGCAGATCCCCCAGATGTCGCGCGCGATCCAGCGGGAGACGGGCAACGCCCTGCGGCAAATGGATGAGGCTACATCCGCGCTCAGCGAACGCAACGCCCAGCAGGCCAGCAGCGCCCAAAAGAGCTCGATGATGCACCTGAACGAGCTGGCCCTCCTGCTCTCCGACCTGATGGAGCAGATGATGAACGCCCAGGGCGGCGGAGGCGGCGGGAGCATGTCCATGCAACAAATGATGGAGCAGCTCAAGAAGATGTCGGGACAGCAGCAGCAGCTCAATCAGCAGATCCAGCAGTTCCTCAACGACATGCAGGGCAACCGGCTGTCGGTCGACCAGCAGGAGCGGTTGAAGCAGATGGCCCGCCAGCAGCAGCAGATCAAAAAACAACTGGAGGAGCTTGGACGCGGGACGGACTTTCAGGACCAGGTACTGGGTGATCTCAACCGCATCGCCGAGGAGATGCAGAAGACCATTCAGGAGCTGCAACGCGGCGAGCAGACTCAGCGGACCGTCGAGCGCCAGCAGCAAATCCTGACGCGCATGCTGCAGGCCCAGCGTTCGCTCCAGAAGCAGGGCAAGGACGACCAGCGGAAAGGCGATCAGCCCGAGCAGGACGTCACCCGTCCAAGCCCCGGCGAACTCACCCGCGAGGAGCAGATCGACCGGCTCCGGCGCGACCTCATCCGTGCGCTCGAAACCGGCTACGCCCCGGATTACGAGGAGCTTATCAAGCGGTACTTCGAGCTCTTGCAGAAGCAGCAGGATACCGGCTCCCAGTAGCCTGCCCGTAGCGGCCGGCTCGCCCGAGCTACAGAAAGCGCGACCGCAGCTCGGGCGTAGGAATCCGACACTGATCTCGTTGCCCGAACCAGTCGTAGCGGTGGCGGGCAATCCAGTCGTACACCACATCGCGGAGGGGCCGCGGTACGACGATGAACAGATAGAGTAGCGGCCAGGCGCCACTCAGTCTGCGCGCGATGCGCAACGCCGCACTGGACTTCCGGTACACCCGGCCTCCCTCCACGAGTACGATGCTGCTCATCACCTCACCAGTCACGCCCACCGCCTCCAGCAACGCTGTCCCCTCCTCCGACTGCAAGGCGGCAAACTTGAAGTAGCCTTCGGGATCACGGTCAATCACGAAGTTGACCGCCCCGTTGCACAGGTTACATACCCCATCGAACAGCACCACGCCATGCCTGCTGATCTGTGCTTGCAGCGCGTCGGGATGCGAGGGGAATGTAGGCGACGACCCGTCGGGCATCGTACCGGAGAGGTTGACCACAAAAGGATACGGAGGACCATTAGACTGTAGTTGTTAGATCGTGGCGCTCCACGCTTGATCCCCTCCAACCGAAGAGTCATCCCCCTCCGCTGCACCCGGAGCTGCAGAATACTCACGGGGGAATGGATTGGCCCAAGCAGCGGAGCACTTCTCGGGCTTTTCGCATCGTTTAGGGCCAAAGCGCCGGCCGTTCCATTGAATTTGAGAGGATTCGTCGGTATTTTCTTGCGATCTGGAAAACGGATTTTGTCCACCTGAACCCGTAAATACAAGCCACCGATACGCCTCGGTGGTCCTCCGCGCCCCGGCCTGCTGGCATCCGATTTTTGGCCTTTAGTGCAGACGTGGGGCGCAGGCGCACTCATCTTTTACCACCAACCCCACTGGAAGCATGGCCCAAAGCAAGCGTATTCTGTTTATCGCCGGAGAAGTCACGCCCTTCGCGCAGGTATCCGAAATGGCCGATCTCGTGCGCTCTCTGCCCGAACACCTCCAAGACCAGGGCGACTACGAAGTGCGCATCACCATGCCCCGGTATGGAACGATCAACGAGCGGAGCAACCGGCTGCACGAAGTCATCCGGCTCTCTGGCACTGAAGTCTCCATGGGAGACACCACGGAAACGCTAACCGTGAAGGTCGCTTCCCTCCCGGACGTGCGCCTGCAGGTCTACTTCATGGACCACGACAAGTATTTTGGCCGCAAGGCGATTGCCACCGATGAAGACGGCCAGGCGTTCGAGGACAATGCCCACCGCGCCCTCTTTTACACCCGCTCGGTGCTCGAAACCATTCGCAAGCTGCGCTGGGGCCCCGATGTGATTCACGGATTCGGCTGGACGGCCGGCCTCGTCCCCTTGTTGATGAACACCGAGTACACTGCCGATGACGTGCTCGGAAACGCCAAGGTCGTCTTCACTCCAGATGCCGTCGACGGCACAACGACCCTCCCCGCCGATTTCTCAACGGCCATGCATCTGCAGGGCAACGGCGACGTGAACGGCCAGTCCCTCGTCGACCTCGGCACTGCACACGCCGATGCGACCATCTATCCGCCGTTCCTCACCGCTGATGGCGGGGCCTATCAGTTTGACGACGACGCTGGAACTCGCGCCGACCAACTCGTTAGCCTCTATGACGAGATGCTGAGCGAAGTGCCCGCCTGAACCTCCCGCGGCCTCAGGCGGGTCGCGCCCATTCGTTTCGCTCATCCGCGAACCCCATCGACATCCTGTCGTATGGGGTTTTCGGCTGTAACGCCACCGGTCCCACAATAACCCCAACCGGTGACGCGTTGTACCACCGTCCTGCATTGACTATCTGCGCCATATTCGCTCTGCCCATGAAGCCCTATGTTCGCTTTTTCGCTGTCTTGGTCTGCAGCACGATGCTCCTCACGACCACAGGCTGCGACGACCCCTCGAACGTTGGCCTCGGCGTGGGCGGCGATTTAGGCGGGGGCACCCCCACTACCCTTGAGCTCGCACCCACCTCCTTCGCCGCCGACTCAATCCGAGACATCACCGGCAACTCCAACCGGGTGCTGATCGGACAGGTGCAGGATCCCATCGCGGGCCGCATCACCTCCACCGGCTACATCGACCTGAACCGCCCCAACAACCCGACGACGGGCTTCGTCGAAGGCCCCGTGCGCTCGGCGGAGCTGCGCCTCTTCCCCAATTATGTCTATGGCGATACCGTCGACACTGTCACACTCGGAGTCTACGATATGAACCAGGAATGGCCGAGCAGCGGCCTCCCCTCCGATACCACCCTCGTTGGATTTAGGGGCGACCTGATTACCGAGTTCTCCTTCAGCCCTACTGACTCGGTCGTAACGGTGGAAATGCCCGAGGCGTGGGTGCAGGCCAATGACGAGGTGCTGCGCGACACGTCGAGCGCATTCGTCGACCGCTTTCATGGCTTCCAGATCGCCCCGGTCGAGGGCGCCAACAACAACGCGGTCGTCGGGTTCAACCGGCTGAACACTCAGCTGCGCGCAACCGCAGATGTGAACCCGATTGCCTTCCCCGTCATCAAAACATTCAGCGGGATGGAGCGCTCTGATGAAAACATTCCCGCGGACCGGTTCCTACTGCAAGACGGCCTCGGCACCGCCGTCTCGTTTACGTTCAATCTGCCAGACTCGCTCAAGGATGCGCCGCTCAATCGCGCGGCTATCCAGCTCACGGCGGATACATCCGGGCTGGGCGCGACGCTTCCGAACAATCAGGACTTCATCCGTCCTCGCATCACGCAGGCGAGCCTGCTCGGCGTTCCCACCGGCAGCGATGCGCCACTGACGATCAGCACGCTCTCCTACGATGGCGAAGGGCGCTACATCTTCGAGGGCGACCAAAATCAGATTCAAACGCTCTTTCAGGAGGCGCTGCTGGGCAATCCGCAGATCGACCGGTACATCCTCCGCTTGACGCCGACCTCCAACACGCTGAATAGCCTGCTCGTTTTCGGGCCGAATGCTGATCCCGATCGCCAGCCGAGAGCGCTTATCACCGTGACGCTTTCGCAGTAAGTCTTTGACCTCCGCCAGCCTGTTCACCGACGTGGCCGCTTATTTCATGATTGCATCTGCACGCACCCGCTGGACGCTGACGGTCCTGCTGCTGGCCTGCATGGCCTGGCTCGCTACACCAGCCGCAGGCCAGTCGACCGGCGACGGTACCATTTACTCGCGCTTTGGTGTGGGCGAGTTGTACACCTTTTCCTCCCCGCGGTCCCAGGCGATGGGCGGGGGCGGCACGGCCGCACGCTCACTAAACTATACCGGATTTACGAATCCGGCCCTGTGGGGCGATCAGGTGCTCACCCGCATGGCTACCGGCGTCAACTTCCGCGAAATCAGCGCCACCGATGGCACAGGCGCCACCAGTGAACTAACCGCCGGGATGCTCAACGCCATCCAGTTCAGCTTCCCACTCTACTCACGCAAACTGGGCGTGGGGATTGGGTTCCAGCCCTACTCGCGGACGAACTATCGCGTCGTTCAGCAGCAAGATGAGCCGTTGATTTTCGGCCGGGACACTACCAACTATCAGATCAACTTCGAAGGGCGTGGTGGACTGCAACAGGTGCGCGGCGGGTTGGGCTATCGGATCAACGACGCGATTAGCGTGGGCGCCTCCCTCGATGTGATTTTCGGCATCCTGGAGGAAGGTATTCGCACTTCCTTCGAGGATCCCCGCTTCGATCAGGCTAACTTTACCGATGCCACTCGCCTCTCGGGCGTTACCGGGACCCTGGGCGGTCTCGCGACCCTCTCCAACGTACTCACCGAGGGCGACAACCTCTCGATCGGCACTGCCATCACGCTGCCAACCAATCTGACCGGATCGCGCGTGCGGACGCTGGACGAGAGCCTGGACCGCGATACGCTGGGCACCGAAGTCAATGGATCAGTCGATCTACCCTGGGAAGCCCGGCTGGGGCTTGCCTACCGCCCCGATGCACGCTGGCTCGTGGTGCTGGATGGGAGCTACGCGCCGTGGAGCGAGCTCGAGAGCAGCTTCGACGGCAGCGCCGTAGGTCCGAGTGCCTTTCCCGTGGGCGGCTCGGACATGATGACCGACCGCTTCCGCATGAGCGGCGGCTTCGAATATCTCCCGGCGGGCGAAGAGGGATTGGCCCCCTTCTTCGCACGGACGGGCTACCGGTTGGGAGGCTATTTCGAACGATCGTACGTGTCTCCCGTTGATGGGCACAACATAAATGTGATGGCAGCGACGGCTGGCATCAGCCTCCCCACCCTGCTCTCCGGCACCCGGATCGACCTCAACCTGGAAGTTGGAACCCGCGGCACGACCAGTCAAAACTTAGTACGAGATACGTTCTATGGTATCTCCCTAAATGTAAACATCGGTGAACGGTGGTTCCGCGAGCGGAAACTACGATGAATTCACCCGGTCTAAACAAATACCGTACTCTGGACTGACTTTGATACCTCCCATGCTTACCTGGCTTCCCACCCCACCCCTTCGGCCTTTACTGATTGGCGTCTTCGCCCTGGTGCTCTCCCTTAGCACCGCTCAGGCGCAAGACACCGTCGCACAGGCAACGAATGGAGGCAGCGGCCCCAGCGAGCAGGACAAACTCGTTCACTATAGCCTCTACTGGGAAAACTATAAGAACGATAACTTCGCCAGTGCACTGAAGGACCTCCGCTGGTTCCTGAAGCATGCCCCAACCTGGACGCCCAACTCCGACACGGGCGACGACCGGCACTTCCGCCGCGCGTTCAACGCGTACTCTGAGCTTGCCAAGAGCACCGAGGATCCCGATAAGAAACGGACCTATATCGACTCGGCCTACGCCGTCGTCAACCGCGCCCCCGACCGGCTGGAGCGGCTCGATGCCGAGTACGACAAGTACGAGTGGATCATGCGGAAGGGCCGTTTTGTCCAGCAGTTTGGTAGCCAGATTGATGCGGTCGAAGAAGGCGAGCATGTCCAATACTACCGCCAAGCCTTCCAGATGGCGCCTCAGAAGATCCAGCCCTACTACATCGATCAGCTCATCAAGAGCCTGATGGAACAGGAAAAGCAGCAGAAAGCGCTGGAGTTCATGGAGACGGTCGAATCCAAGCGCGGCGATAGCCAGGAAATCCAGAAGATCCTTGAGCCGTACCGGCAACAGGTCTTCGGGCGCAATCCGGCTGCACGAATCGAGTTCATGGAGAAGAAGCTGGAGGAGAATCCGGATGACACGCAACTTAAGACCGAGCTCTTCCAGCTCTACATGCGCCAGGGCTATCGCGACAAAGCACAGCAGCTATCCACCGAGGTGCTGAACAGCACCCCATCCCAGGAGATCATCCAGCAGATTGCCAAGATGCGCCTGGAGGACGGCCGCGCGCAGGAAGCATTTGATCTGTACCAGCAGGGACTGGAGAAAGACGCCGAGCCATCGGCCCAGTACTACTACAACATGGGCGTGGCCCAGCGCCAGATGAACAATCCGGCGAAAGCGCGGCAGTACTTCCGGAAAGCAATCGACCAGGACTCCAGCTTCGGTCGCGCCTACATTTCTATCGGCGACCTGTACGCGCAGGCCGTCTCGGACTGCGGCGGCAGCAAGATGGCCCGGAACGACCGCGCCGTCTACTGGCTCGCTGTCGACATGTATCAGCGTGCCAAGCAGGCCGATCCCTCGGTGGCGTCCACGGCAAACTCGAAGATTTCCACCTACCGGCAGTACTTCCCCACGGCCGAGGATGTCTTCTACCGCGACGACTGGGAGGAGGGCGAATCCTTCCGGATTGACTACGGCTGCTACTCGTGGATTAACCGGACTACCACGGTTCGCAAGCAGTAGCAACGTCGCACCATTTGTATCTACCCGAGACGAAGCCGGCGGGAGTTCTCTCTCGCCGGCTTTTTTATGGCCAGTGTGCGCGAGGCCTGTTTTCATCTTGTTATTACGAATCACGTTCGCGACCTTAGGCGTACCCGTGATTCACCGGCTACGACTGACGGTCATCCCGACGCGCTATCTTCATGTCACGACTCCCCCTCTCTACCATGGCAGCTATCCGATCCATTGTCGCCCGTCAGATCCTCGACAGCAGGGGCAATCCCACAGTCGAAGTCGACGTCACGACCACTGACGGCGTGATGGGCCGCGCCGCCGTCCCCAGCGGAGCCTCCACCGGCGAGCACGAAGTTATCGAACTGCGCGATGGCGATCCCGATCGCTACAATGGCAAGGGCGTGCGCAAGGCCGTCGCCAACGTCAACGATACCATCGCCCCTGCCCTGAAAAAGGCCAGCATCCTCAATCAGGTCGAGTTGGATCAGCGACTGGTGGAGTTGGATGGCACTTCCAACAAACGGCAGTTGGGCGCCAATGCCATCCTGGGCGTCTCGCTCGCCGCGGCCAAAGCGGCCGCCGCCACGTTGGGCCTGCCCCTCTTCCGCTATCTGGGGGGCGCCAGCGCCCGCGTCCTCCCCGTGCCCCTGATGAATATCCTCAACGGCGGGCGCCACGCTGACAACAGCGTCGACATGCAGGAATTCATGATCGCACCCGTCGGCGCCTCGTCATTCAGCGAGGCCCTGCGGATGGGCGTCGAGGTCTTCCACAGCCTTAAAGGCGTGCTCAAGAAACGCAACTACAGCACAGCCGTCGGCGACGAAGGCGGCTTCGCACCCGACCTCAGCTCAAATCAGGAAGCAATCGAGGTCATTCTCGATGCGATCGACGCCTCCGGATATAGCGCGGGATCTGATGTCTTCATCGCCCTTGACCCGGCCACCGCCGAGATGTACGAAAATGGACAGTACGTCTTCTGGAAGAGTGCTCCAGATGCGCCCCGCTCCTCCGAGGCGATGGTCGAGTACTGGACGAAGTGGGTCGACCGGTATCCCATCATCTCGATCGAGGATGCAATGGATGAAAACGATTGGGACGGATGGGCACAGCTAACCGAAGCCGTCGGTGATCGCGTCCAGCTCGTGGGTGACGATCTCTTCGTCACGAATACGGAACGGCTGGCGCGAGGCATCGAGGAACAATCTGCCAACTCGATCCTCATCAAACCAAACCAGATCGGCACACTCACCGAAACGGTAGAAGCCATCGAAATGGCTCATGCCAACGGTTTCACCTCCATCGTGAGTCATCGCTCCGGCGAAACCGAGGACACCACGATTGCCGACCTTGCCGTGGCAACCGGCACCGGGCAGATCAAAACGGGATCGGCCAGCCGGAGCGACCGCACAGCGAAATATAACCAGCTTCTTCGCATCGAGGAGCAGCTGGGCAGCGCCGCCCGCTATCCCGGCCGTGACGCCTTTCGCTTCTAATCACCGCTTCCTCTCCCATCATGGGTGTCTCTCTTCCCCGCTCGGGCAGCAACCTCCGCCAATGGATCGGCTACGGGACCCTCGCCGTTGTGCTCCTGTGGGTGCTCCTGTTCGACAGCCATAGCGCGCTCAAGCGCGTCCGGTGGCATCAAGAACACGAAGCCCTGACCGCTGAGAACCAGAAGCTGCGCCAGCAAATCGACGCGCTGGAAAAGAAGCTCGATCAGCCCCTGCCCGATGACACCGTGGAGCGAATCGCTCGCGAGGAGTACGGCATGAAGCGCCCCGGCGAGATGGTCTACCCCATCGAGACGCCCTGAGAGATTCGCACCTCCCACCTTGTCTATCCGTGTTTAGTCTCCCGCGTTATGAGTACGTACGCAATTGGAATTGACCTGGGCGGAACGAACCTGAAAGGCGCGCTGGTGGAGCGCAACACCGGCCTCGTCGAGACCAGTCGGATGCCAACGGAGGCCGATCAGGGGCCGGAGCATGTGATCCAGCGGATCGCCTCACTTGTCGGCGAGTTGATCGATCAGTCGCCCGAAGGCACGGTCGCGGGGATCGGGATTGGTGCGCCGGGAGCAATCAATTGGGAGCGAAGCACGGTTTCGCAGCCGCCCAACTTTCCCGGATGGACGTCGCGCAACCTGCGCACCGAATTGCAGTCCGTCTTCGGATCTCAGATGCCGGTCGTCGTCGGGAATGATGCCAACGTGGCCGGGCTCGGATCAGCCCACTACAGCACGGGCCAGCCGTACGACTCGTTTATAATGGTGACCCTGGGAACGGGGGTTGGCGGGGCTATCATCTATCAGAACCGTATCTTTCGCGGAAGCACCGGCGGCGCCGGCGAGATCGGGCATATGACGATCGACTACGAGGGGCCGTTTGCCCGTTCCGGCGTAGCCGGGGCCATCGAGGGCTACCTCGGACAGCAGTTCCTCTCGCGCCATGCCCGCTACCGCCTCCTGCAACGCCCGGAGAGCCGCATTCACGCGATGGCGAACGACGACTTGACGGACATCACCCCGGAGATGCTCTACCACGCCGCGGAGGCCGGGGACGAACCCGCACGCGAGGTGCTGGCCTGGGCCGGACACAAGCTGGGCTGCGTGCTTGGCTCCGCCGTCAACCTGCTGGACATCCGTACGATTATCGTGGGCGGCGGCGTATCGGCGGCAGGCGCGTACATCTTGGATCCGGCCCGCGAGACGCTTCCGCGCTACGTCGTCCCCGGCCTGCACGACGGTCTCAAGATCCTGCGCGAAGAGGGCGGGAACGACGTCGGGCTCCTGGGAGCGGCCCACCTGGTCTTTCAGCACGGCGACAAGTGAGGCATCTGGACATCCGGCCGGACGCTGGAATGAAGTAGCGGATTATTATGCGATATGCAGCGTGGATCGCGGGGTTGATGGTGGGGGTTGCAATACACCTGGTGGCGTTGCCCGCCGTCGCCCAGCAGACGGACCGGCCCCCAGCTCCCCCCGATACGGTGGAAACACCGGCCGACTCGCTGCGCAGTCCCCTCCCCAACCGCCAGAGCCGCCCTCTCCCTTCTGCTCAACCCTCGAACGCCAATGGGGGCTCCGGCCTGGAGGAACCCGTCGAACTCGCAGCCGAAGATTCACTTATCCTGGACCTCGGCGGAAACGAGGGAGACGAAGCGACGCTCTACGGCAACGCGGAGATGACCTACGGCGACGCCTCGTTGCAGGCCGCGCGCATCAACATGCTGCTGGATCGGAGCATCCTGCAGGCGTTCCCCCCCGACGGCGGCACATCCAACGCACAGCCTCGGTTTCAACGCGGCGATAGCGAGGGCTTTTCGGGACGTACGCTCTCGTACAATCTCCGTACGCAGCGGGGCCGCGTCGTTGGTGCCGAAACATCCATGGGCGGCGGAGGCGGAGGAAGTTCGGGCGGCGCATCCAGCCTCGGCTTGAGCGCCTCGGGCGAGAGCTTCGTATCGGGCGACGTGATGAAAATCTACGAAGACAGCACGCTGTTCGTCCGGACTGGCACGTACACGACGTGCAACTGCGCCTCGGAGACCCCCTCGTACTCGCTGCGCTCGACCCGCATGAAAGTCGCGGACAAATGGGTGTACACCGGCCCCATTCAGCTCTACCTCTTCAATATCCCCACTCCGCTGTGGCTGCCGTTTGGTTTTCTGCCGAATGTGCAGGGGCGGCGAAGCGGTCCGCTCCCCCCACAGTATGGCGAAGACGAGCGCGGCTTTTACCTGAGCGACTGGGGCTGGTACTTTGCCATGAATGACTACATGGATTTGCAGCTGCGCTTCGGGATCTGGAGCCAGGGCAGTTGGAAGGCCGAGTCGCGCTTCCGCTATGAAAAGCGGTACAGCTACGGCGGCAACCTCTTCTTCAACTACACCCGCAATCGCCGCGGCGAAGAAGAGGATCCCGACTTTTCGTTGAATAACCAGTGGCGGCTCAACTGGAGTCACGATCAGGAGATCAACCCGACCTCTCAATTTGGAGGAAACGTCAACTTCGTCTCTTCCTCCCAACACCTGCGCCTCGATTCCGACGAGTTCGACGACCGCGTGCGTCAGTCGATTAGCTCCAGCCTGCGCTACTCGAAGCGGTGGTCGGGGGGCGATCAGCGGCTGAGCGTCAATGCCAGCCAGAACCAATCCTTTGCCGACGGCACGGCCAACCTCACGCTGCCCACACTCTCCTTCTCACAATCGTCGTTCAAACCGTTTCAGCAGGATCAGCGCGCCCCTGGTCAAGACGAGCGCTGGTACGAGCGGATTACGACCAGTTACAGCGGGCGCCTCGAAAACCGCTACACCTTCAATCCGCTGAGCGAGGATCAGCTGGCAGAGCGCGGCGACTCGGCCGCAGCCGATATCACGTGGTACGAGGCGCTGCTCTCGCCGAGTAAATACCGGCGTGCAACCGGCGATGACGAACCGTTCGATTTCACAGCGACGCATCGCGTCCCGCTCTCGATGAACTTCTTCTTGGACCGCTACCGGCTGAACCTCTCGCCGAGCCTCAACTTCGACTCGGAGTGGTTCCTGCGCACGACGCGGCAGACGTTGACGAGCGACACCACGCAGGTCGGCCCGGATTCGACGGTGGTGCAGCCGGTGGTGAAGGAGCGCTCGGTGCCGGGGTTTTTCTCGCGCCGGGAGTTCAACGCCAGCCTGTCGGCCAACACCACGTTCTACGGCATCTTTCCGCTAAGTGCCGGTGCGTTTCAAGGGCTGCGGCACACGGTGCGCCCCTCGCTGTCCTTCAATTATCAGCCCAACTTCAACGCCGATTTCTGGGGGTACACGCGCACGTATACCAACGCCGAGGGGAACGAAGTGCGCTACGATATCCGCAACGGGCGCCGCGTCACGGGCACGACCGAGCAGCGCAGCCTCGGCTTCTCGATGGGCAACGTCTTCGAAACCAAGCAGGTGCGCGTCGACTCCACCGGCGAGGAGCAGTCCCAGACCCTTCAACTCCTGAATGCAAACGTCTCCACCGGTTACAACTTCGCCGCCGATTCGCTCAACCTCAGCGATATCAGCCTGACGGCCCGCACGAACATCCGCAACCAGTACAACATCTCGTTCAATTCCACCTTCTCGCCGTACGCGACGACGCCGGGCGGCCAGCGCATCGACCGGTACATGGTCGAGAACTCGATTCTCACGCCCCTCCGGCTGACGAACCTGGGCCTCACCGTGAACACGTCCTTTCGCGGGGGCCAATCGTCGCAGGAGCGCTCGCGATCGCAGCGGCAGCAGGGCCAACGGGGCCAACGGGGCCAACGGGGCCAACGGGGCCAACGGGGCCAACGGGGCCAAGCTCGCAGTCCAGATATGTCGTCGATGCGGGGCGTGGGATCTGGCAGTGCGCGGGTGCCCAATACGCCGTATGCTAACTTCTCGGTCCCCTGGAATCTGGATCTCAACCTGCGCTATGGGCTGCGGAAGTTCAGCGGACGAACGAATCGAGACCTGAGCATCAACATCAACTACGGCTTCTCCCCTACGCCGATGTGGCGCGTGCAGGGCAACACGGGGTACGATTTCGTGGACCAGCGCGTGACGACGACGCAGATCAACATCACCCGTGAGTTTTGCTGCTGGGTGATGTCCTTCTCGTGGTACCCGATTGGCCGCTTCCAATCCTACAGCTTCTCGCTCCAATTGAAAACGGGCCCGCTACGCGACCTGCTCCGCCTCAACCTCCCCAACGCCGATCCGCGCGGACGCTTTGGCGATGCTTTCGGGGGCAACTCCCGCTTCTGATTCCCTCCGACCGCCCTAACACCCACGAAAAACGCCCGGACCGCAGCGCGACCCGGGCGTTTCGATGCGAAACGGAACGAATGGAACGGGGGCGTTCAGGCCGTCACTTCGTCGCCGCGGCCGAGGGCCTGCGTGACTTTGTCGGCAGCTTCCTTGAGAAGGATGGCAGACTGCAGCTCGATGTCGCTTTCCTCGAGGAGCTGCTTGCCCTCCTCGGCATTGGTCCCCTGCAGCCGCACGATGAGCGGCACACTGATCTCGATGTTCCTCGCGGCCTCGATCACGCCTTTCGCAACCCGATCGCAGCGCACGATGCCACCGAAGATATTGACCAGAATGGCCTCCACGGCCGGATCTTTCAGGATGATGCGAAACCCGGCCTCGACCGTCTCAGCACTCGCTGAGCCGCCCACGTCGAGGAAATTTGCCGGTTCGCCGCCTGCCAGCTTGATGATGTCCATCGTAGCCATAGCAAGTCCGGCGCCGTTCACCATGCAGCCCACGTTCCCATCCAGCTTGATGTAGCTGAGGCCGTACTCGCTGGCCTCGACCTCGGTGGGATCTTCCTCGTGGATATCGCGCAACTCAGCGAGGTCCTGGTGGCGGAAGAGTGCGTTGTCATCCAAGTTGATCTTGGCATCGACAGCGACCACGTCGCCCGTATCGGTGAGGACGAGCGGGTTGATCTCCGCCAGCGTGCTGTCCGTCTCTTCAAACGCCTGATAGAGGGCCTTGATGAAGCCTGTGGCCTGCTTAAACGCATCGCCCGTGAGCCCCAACCCGAAGGCCAAACGGCGCATCTGATAGGGTTGGAGGCCGGTCGTCGGGTCGATCCACTCCTTGACAATCTTCTCCGGCGCTTCTTCGGCGACCGTTTCGATGTCAACGCCGCCCTCGGTGGACACCATGATAACGTTCATCTTGCGCTCGCGGTCGAGGGTCACGCCCACGTAAAACTCGTGCTCGATTCCCACGGCCTCGGTGACGAGCACCTTGCGTACCTTCTGCCCCTCCTCGCCCGTCTGGTGGGTAACGAGATTCATGCCGAGGATGTCATCCGCATACTGGCGGACCTCTTCGATGCTGTCGGCCAGCTTCACGCCGCCCCCCTTGCCGCGCCCGCCGGCGTGGATCTGCGCTTTGACGACGAAGGCATCGGCCCCTTCCTCATCGTGGAGGTGCTGCGCGGCGTCGACGGCCTCATCAACCGTTTCGGCAACGATACCCGGCGGGATGGCCACGCCGTAGTCACGGAGGATGTCTTTGGCTTGATACTCGTGAACTTTCATGGACTGGAGGTTGGACGAGTTCGGTGAACAGTTTGGCTCAGGTAAAGTAAACAGCGTGATGTGAAAGAAGCGAACGGATTGCGGATTTTTGCGGACTGTTCGTGGAACGCCCTCGGAACGCGGGCCGTCTTGCCTGCGCCGCCTCCCCCTACACCCCGCCTCCCCCACCGATCGTGACGACGTTCGACCGCCATATCATGCTGCGGCTCGTGAAGGGGTTTTGCTTCTTCGTCGGCGTCCTCATCATCTTTTTTATCGTGCTCCATTACGTGGAGTACAGCGACGATTTCTTTGACGGCGGGGCTTCCCTCCGCGAGGTCTTCCTCGTGTACTATCCGAGCTACATCCCCGAAATTATCCGCCTCACCTCCCCGCTCGCCATCTTTCTCGCTTGCATCTACGTGACGGGCAAACTGGCGCAGGAGCTCCAACTGATTGCCCTGCAGACGAGTGGCGTCTCTCTCTACCGCCTGATGGTCCCCTACGTAGTTGTGGGGCTCTTCGTCACGGGCGGCATGTTCGGGTTTAACGGATGGGTCGTGCCCCAGACCAACGAAACCGTGGTCGAATACGACACCGAGTACCTGAACACCGGTGAGCGCGCCGTGGACATCGACAAGATCCACCGGCAGAACCGTCCCGGCATGATTGTGAGCGTCGGCTACTACGACCGCACCGATAAGGTGGGACATCGCGTGTCGCTGCAAGCATTCGAGTCGCCCTCCTCCCTGGCCTCCCGGATCGATGCCCCGCGGATGACCTGGATCGATTCGCTCGGCGTGTGGCGCCTCACCGATGCGACGAAACGCACCTTCGTAAACGGACAGATGCAGAGCGTCCGTCAGATCGGCACGGTCGATACAACGCTCCAGATCTATCCGCGCGACTTTGCCCGCACGGGCCGCGACGTGGAAGCCATGACCATCCCGGCCGCCGCCGATTACGTAGATGCGCTTCGGCGCTCCGGCGCAGGCGACCTCGGGCGCCCCCTCGTCGCCTTCTATACGAAGTTTACCTACCCCTTCGCCAATCTCATTCTCGTGCTCCTCAGCCTCCCCATCGCCGCGGTGCGGCGGCGGGGCGGGCAGGCCGTGCGTTTAGCCATCGGGCTGCTTACGGCATTCACGTATCTGTCCCTGCAAAAGCTAACCGAGCCCTGGGGCTACTCGGGCGATCTGCCGGCCCATTTCGTCGCCTGGGCGCCGCACGCCATCTTCGCACTGATCGCGCTGCTTGCGCTGTGGCGCGTGCGAAAGTGAAGAACCCCTTCCGGACGGAACATTAATCGCGACATTAATCGCGCTCTCGCACACCTGAAGTTGCGCCCGGCGTCATCAGGCCCGGCCTGGGCGTCAGGCTTTCGCATCCGGCCCGCCGAACTGAATCGGCCGGTCGAAACCGCCCTGCTGGCCAATCTGGCCATGGGCCTCCTCGTAGCGCTCGATGTTCTCTTCCAGCGCATTCAGCAGCCGGCGCGCGTGCTGCGGGGAAATGATGATGCGACTTTTGACTTTGGCCTGTTGCACGCCGGGCACAACGCGGATGAAGTCGAGGATAAACTCTTCGGGGGAATGCGCGATCATCACCAGGTTGGAATAGGTCCCTTCGGCGGTCTCCTCATCCACCTGAATGTTGATACCTTGGGGGTCATCTGCGGGATTGTCAAAATCAGCCATGAACTTGAAGTCAGTTGAGTGGATGGTGCGGCGCGTGTTGGCCGTCCCGAAAAGAATGAAGCGGGGTGCTATCCGTTGTTGCCGTTGCGGCCTACGCGAGCCAGCG
>CAYUVF010000016.1:0-73630 GCA_964448045.1 uncultured Rhodothermales bacterium | reverse complement strand
GCCCGAGAAGCCGATGTAGGATGTGGTGCGAGCAACCAGACGGTTGTACTCTTCGTCGATCTTCTGCGCCTCTTCCTCTCCGCCCGTCAACTCTACAAGGGCCTGCCACCACTTCATGCCATTGGGGCTCCTCTCCCAGGTCATCTCGGCAGGGCCTTCGGGCATCGACCAAAGCATCATCGTGTCCCACGGACCGCTCATGAGCTCCACCATGATGGGCAAACTGAGCTCTGCCTTTTCGGCTGCGGGAATGAAGTGAGCCTCGATGATCTCCAGCGCCCGGTCGCGCTTGCCCGCGTGGTAGTCGACGAAGACAACCCGGCCCCAGTCGACGTTCTCGAAACGCGTCGGCGTGGGCGCATCCTGAGCGTAGGCAGGAGATACCCCAACCATCGTGAGCAGGAGAGCGGAAACGGCAGTAGCAACGGATAAAACGCGCATCATAGTTCTCAACCGTGAAGTGGCAGATTCAGTGTCTCATTCTCTGCTTTGCACGACGGTGCTGTCACGTGCGGACGCAAAGCAGAACGCCAGCGGATGAGAAACGTACGATCGCCCCCTCTTCTTGGCTATCCCCCTCGGCGCAAATCGTGATGCACCGAATGGCACCGCGCGCGTGCTCAGAATGCTGAGATCGATGAGGTTTTTTCGGACGGAAAACCCGAACGGTGGCATAGCCTATTAATCCCGTGGTGCCATTTTTGATACGACTGGATCATGCAATGGCTGATTGATTTGAATACCCTGTTCATTCAGTGGCCCCGTCCCGGCTGTGAGCGGGACCGGGACGGCTCGGCGGCTCTTGCCCTTGATGAGATCCCGCAGTCTCATCATATTTGGAGCGGCTCACATTCTGGATGCCCCGTGAAAAAGCACCCATGCGGTTGTAATTATTTCGCAGTACGCGCTCGTGCGCCGGGCCCGCGCCCGCAGGCCTTGCCTCTCATTCCCCATCATCAACCTTCACTGCCATGCGCTCGTTGTCACGAATTGCTCTTGCCCTCGGAGCGCTCGTACCGCTTCTCCTATGGTCCGGTGCCCACCTTCACGCCCAGGCTCCTGACGCCTCCTTCCCCAATACCGTCGCCACTACAGCAGCCCCCATCCAGGTGACGCTGCCGGATACGACCGTGCAGGAGGGCCGGTCCATTAGCTTCCCGATTCGCGTTGAAGAGGTGGCGGGCGAGGACGCGAGCGCCTATCAATTTACTCTGACGTACGACCCGTCGGTCGTCAACTTCACGGGAATCGATGCAAAAAACACACTGTCGTCCTCCGGGTCCATCTCCGTCGGCCAATCTGAGGGAGAAATCCGCGTCGCGTACGCGTCGAGTGATGCCCTGCAGGGGAGCGGTACGCTGCTGAGACTGACGGGGACTGTCGCCTCGCCGGGCGAAACCATTCTTACGTTTCAGGAGCTGCTCTTCTTCGATCAAAATGGCCAGGAGATAAGCTCTACGGCCGATACGCCACGCCTCACCGTCGAAGAAGACACGACGCCCCCGGAGGCCCCCGGCAACCTCTCCGTCACGCCTCAAGACGCTAATGTGGAACTAAACTGGACGGCCCCCGCCAACGACGATGTCACTCGCCAACTGATCTATCGCGGGACCAGCGCCGGTTTCGACACGACCGGGGCCCGCATCCAGGTGGTCGATTCGCTCACTGCGAATTTCACCGATTCGGCGCCCCCCTCGGGCACCACCTTCTACTACCGCATCGCTGCTGTTGACGTGGTCGGAAACATCAGCACGCTCTCCAACCTTGCCTCGGCGCTCTCCGTACAAATCGACCGGTCGTTCGCCGACCCGTCTGACGGACAGAGCTACCAGTTAGTGGCGCTTCCCGGGCAATCGGGCCGCCCGCTGGCCGGTACGCTCAGCGGCGACCCTAATGCAGACTGGCAGGCCTGGTGGGATAATGGCGCGCAGAGCGACTTCCTCGTGCGCTTCGACGGATCCGATCAGTTCAACTTTACAGCGGGGCGCGGCTTTTGGCTGATCAGCACGTCCAATTGGACGATCGACACGACCCTGCCTGGCGCCGATCTGAGCGACGGCCTGACGACCACGATTCCGCTGCATAGCGGATGGAACATTATCTCCAATCCGTTGGCGCAGGACGTGGCGTGGAGTGCGGTAGAGACCACGAACGGAGCCACGCTGCAGGCGCTCTGGCAGTGGGACGGAGGCTTTTCGGAGGCCTCGACGTTCGCTTCCGCGTCATCCGGCGAAGCCTTCTACTTTCTGAATGACCAGAACCTGGAGGAGTTGGTACTTCCCCTTCCGCAAGCCTCCGCTTCGGCGAGCCCGGCGGATGCCTCGGCATCGAGCGACGACGGATCGACCCTCGGCCTCGCCGTTCACCAGGCCGGACGTACCACCTCGCGCATCCGCGTCGGCTTGCATCCCGACGCCAAGCAGGGCCTGGATGCACTCGATCAGGTTGCGCCCCCCGGCCGGTTTATCCCAGCGCGTGCGTATCTGATGGCGCCTGCAGCGCCGTCATCCAGCCGGCGCCGCTACCTTGCCCACGAGTGGCGCCCGCTGGACGGCGAGGGCCAGTCGTTCGAGTTGATCCTGCAAAGTGATCGATCGGCTCCGGTGCGCCTCGTCGCATCGAACGTCAGCGCCTTTCAGGACCGCGAGGTTGCGCTCATCAATCCCGCGACGGGCCAATCGCACGATTTGACGACCGCGCCCTCGGTCACGCTCCAACCAAGCCAGGATGAGGATCTCCCGCTTCGCCTCGTCATCGGGAGTGCGGCGTATGTGGATCATGAAATGGCGAAGGCCACCCCCGAACGGCTCGCGTTTCGCCCCGGCTACCCCAATCCGTTTCGCAGTCAGACGACGCTCGAATACGCCCTGCCCGCGTCTGCCGACGTGCAGATCGCTATCTATGATGTGCTCGGGCGGCGTGTCCGCATACTGGCCGACGGCAACCACACGGCCGGGCGCCATGAAATCACCTGGGACGGACGAAATAGCGCGGGCGCGCCGGTTGCCAGCGGACTCTACCTGATCCGTCTCGACGCCGATGGCCAGACGCGCCTTCAGAAGGCGACGCTGCTCCGATAACGTGCATTCCCCGCGCTTCCGTTTTCCCCTCCATTAACCCCTCTAACCATGCTCGCCCGCTCGCTCCTCCGCACCTCCGCCATCGCTCTTTTCCTCGCCGTGAGCCTATCAGCCTGTTCGGGTGGAGGCAGCAACGACCCTGACCCCGATCCGCCCCCGCCCGAGGACACCACGCCGCCCGCCGTTCCCTCCGGACTCGAAGCCGTCTCGAACGATGGCTCGATCGAGCTGAGCTGGTCGTCGGTCAGCGCCTCGGATCTCGATGGGTACAATGTTTACCGTGATACGCAGTCGTTCACCTCGATTGGCGACCGCACCCCGGTGAACGGCTCGCTGCTCAGCAGTCCGGCATTGATGGATGACGGTGTCTCGAATGGGACCACGTACTACTATCGCGTGACGGCTGTGGACACCAACGACAACGAAAGTGGTCCCTCGGGCGAGGTAGCTGCCACGCCGTTTCCGGCTCCCCCCGACCGGCCCTGATCCACCATCACAGATCAGGTTGTAGACCAGGACGCGTTCATGCGCCGAGGGCGCGCAAGAGCCGCCGGTAGTCTGAATCGGCGAGCTGGCCGGATTCGTGCAACTCGTCCAGGGCGCGCTGCACCGCTTCAACATCGGTGGCCTCGGCGGGGCGCGAGCCCGGACCGATCGGGTGTTCTTGCTGCGCGCTTTCGTGCATCGCGGCCTCCAGAAACCGCTTGACGTACTCGGCCGCCTCACTCGCCCCGGAGAAATCGAGCGTCAGCTCAAACGTCGCCCGTCCGCGGTTCACATCGAGGCGCACCTTCCGCCCACCGAGCAGTCGCTTCTTCAGCTTGATGCCCACGAGATCGCGATAGCGCACCGTCTGGGGCGACTCCAGATCCGTGTTCTGGAAGACGACGCACTCGGGCGTAAAGAGCGCTCCGTCTTTGGCGTTGCCCATGAGGGTGGCATCGTAGAGGGCCAGCACGTCCTCCGGGTTGACGTCGGGCGCATAGTCCTGAATCGCGTTGCGCCGCTTATCGGACGGCACCTCGGGCGCGACGTAGAGGCCCATCTGGGGCGCGTGCGGGATTAGATCGCGGATGAGTGTATCCATCGGAGGGGCTGCGCCGGGCATCGAGAATGAAAGGACGCGGCGGCCTTCGGGGAGCCGATCCGCCTGCACATGCGGGGAGTGACTTGGACGGCGGCTCGATTTCGTCGTTCCCGCCCATCGCATCGGGGGCACTACGGCAGCGCTGCCATGCTCGCCTCGTGGAAAAAGGCATCCGCAAATCCGATCACGCCCCCCGATCCGACGAACAGCACGAGCAGCGCCACGGCACAGACAACCAGCACGGTCGCCGGCAGCAGTGACGGCGCTGGCATTGTCGCAAAGTCAACCTGCTGCGCTTCGGGCACCTCCTCGGGCGCGCGCATCCAGAAAACGTAGATCACGCGCAGGTAGTAATACGCCGACACGGCGCTGGCCAACACGGCGATGATCACCAGCCACGTCAGCCCGGCATCGACGGCTGGGGCAAAGACGAAGTACTTGCCCGTGAACCCGGCGAGGGGGGGTAGGCCGGTCAGACTGAACATAAAGAAGCCCATCGTGACGCCCAAGAGCGGTCGCTGGAATCCGGCGCCGGCGAGCGAATCGAGCGTCTGCATCCGGCCCCCTTTGCCGTCCCATTCGAGGAACGCCATCACGCCAAAGGCCCCGAGGTTCATCACGGCATAAACGAGCAAGTAGTAAAGCGCCCCCGCGTAGCCCGCAGCGGTCCCGGCCGCGAGCCCAACAAGCACGTAGCCGGCGTGGGCAATCGACGAGTACGCCAGCATGCGTTTCACGTTGGGCTGCGAGAGCGCCAACACGTTGCCCATCACCATCGTGATCACGGCGATGACGGCCAGTACAAAGCTCCAACGCTCCGCCGGTAACGCGTAGTAGAGCACGAGAATCAGCGCGGCGAAGGCGGAGGCTTTCGAGGCGGTCGACATGTAGCCCGCAAGCGTCGTCGGCGCGCCCTGGTAGACATCCGGCGTCCACATGTGGAACGGCACCGCGCTCACTTTGAACATGAACCCGATCATCAGAAGCGCCACGCCCGCCCAGAACAGCAGGTTCGGCTCAGTGGAACTCAGCGCGCCCGTCATTTCCGGCAGATACATTGTCCCGGTCGCGCCGTAGATGAGCGCAATGCCGTAAAGGAAAAAGCCCGTCGAGAAGGCGCCGAGCAGGAAGTACTTGAGCGCGCTTTCGATGGAGCCTTCATCCTCGCGCACCAGCCCGGTCATGATGTAGAGGCAGACGGACATCGTCTCCAGCCCGACGAAAATCGACACGAGGCTGTTGGCCGTGCCCAGCATGATCATCCCCGCCGTGGCGAACATGATGAGCGCGTAGACTTCGCCGTAGTTATGCTCAATCCGCTTCAGATACGGCACGGACAGGATGATGCTGACCAGCCCGGAAAACAGAATGATCAGGTTGATGAGCGCCGCCAACCCGCCGGTGCGGATCGCGCCGAAAAAGACCGTGCCCGATTCGGCACCGAGCGAGAGCACCTCCCACCCGATGGCGACGAGCACCGCCGCTCCACCGATCCACGGGATCGAACGGTCATTATTCCGAAACGCATCGAGCACGACCAGGGCCAACCCGACGACGCTCACGAGCGCCATCGAAAAGATGCCGGCCAAGTCCGCACCGAAGGAAGCGTAAGCTTGCGAAAGGTCCATCAAATTTCGAGTTGCGATTTGCGAGGTTCGAATGAATGACGATGTCCACTATGCGTCATTCGCCATTCAACATTCGGGACGCCCTACACCCAGGAAAAGTGTTCAATCTTTCGGGCGAGCTCGACGTCGGTAGCGGTCACCTTGCCGCCGGCGTCGTGCGTGGTCAGGGCGATGTCGACGGTGTTGTATACGTTTTCCAGCTCGGGGTGATGGTTCATCTCCTCGGCGTAGAACGACATCCGCACGATGAAGCTGATGGCCGCGCGAAAGTCGCTGAGCTCGAACGTCTTCTTCAGCTTGTCATCTTCGTAGCGCCAACCATCCAGATCGGCCAGCGCATCGTTGATTTCGTCGGTCGTAAGCGGCATGCGATCGGGCATATCGGGATGGGTTTGGTTGCTTCGGCAGAGGATGCAAAAAGCTCGGGGCGTCAGTCGGTGCCGTGCTCGGCGTGGAGCGGAAGGCGCTCGGCATCGGGCGCGGCGACTTGATAGCGAATCTCGCCGTTGAGGACAGCGGCGCGCTTCGACTCAATCGTGTCCAGCAGGAAATCGGTCGCCGGCTCGGTCTGCTGCAGGAATGGATTCGGCGCGAAGCCGAGCACGAGCATCAGCACGACGAGCGGCGCCATCAGCACGAACTCGCGCAGGTTGACGTCCGCCATCGTGCGATTGGCCTCGATGGTCAGCTCGCCAAAGAAGGTCTTGTAGACCATCCACAGCAGGTAGACCGCCGCGAGGATGACGCCCGTGGTCGCCAGCGCGATGAGCGCCGGGCTGCCGACGAACGCGCTCTTGAACGCCCCGAGCAGAATCAGAAACTCGCCGACGAAGCCATTCAGGCCGGGTAGGCCCGCCGAGGCGAGCACGGTGAAGACCATAAAAAACGACAGCACGGGAACGGATGTGGCCAATCCGCCAAAATCTTCCATCAGCCGGGTATGGCGCCGCTCGTAGAGCATGCCCACGAGCAGGAAGAGCGCCCCCGTTGAGATGCCGTGATTGACCATCTGGATGATGGCGCCCTGCATGGCCTCGGTCGTGAAGGCGAAGATGCCGAGCACGACGAAGCCAAGGTGACTCACCGACGAGTAGGCGACGAGGCTCTTGGCGTCGGGCTGGACGCGGGCGACGAGCGCGCCGTAGATGATGCCGATGACGGCCAGCACGGCGATGAGCATCGCGAACTCCTGCGCGGCATTCGGGAAGAAGGGCAGGCAGAAGCGCACGAGCCCGTAGGTGCCCATCTTCAGGAGCACGCCGGCCAGGATGACCGAGCCGCCGGTGGGCGCCTGCACGTGGGCGTCGGGCAGCCACGTGTGCAGCGGGAAGAGCGGCACCTTGATCGCAAACGAGAGCGCAAACAGGAAAAACAGCCACGTCTGTGTTTCCAGCGGGACGTTGTAGCTCAACAGCTTGTACCAGTCCGTCGTGAAGACGCCCGCGTTAATCGCCTCGCCGGCTGCATAGCCGAGGTACACGATGCCCACGAGCATCAGCAGTGAGCCAACGAGCGTGTAAATCACGAACTTGACAGCGGCGTAGATGCGATCTTTCCCGCCCCAGACCCCGATGATGAAGTACATCGGGATGAGCGTGAGCTCGAAGAAAATGTAGAACAGGAAGACATCGTAGGAGACGAACACGCCGGTGATGCCCGTCTGCAGCAGCAGGAGCAGCGCATAGTAGCCAGTGTGCTTCGACTCGATGTAGGTCCACGACGAGAGCACGACGATGGGCCCGAGCAGCGTCGTCAGCATCACGAGCAGGATGTTCAGCCCGTCGATGCCGACGAAGTACTTGATGTCGAGCGTCTCGGGAAACCATGCGGCCGAGAGGTCCATCAGCTGGGGCGCCTGCGCCGTGCTCACCCCCGGATCGTAGCCGAGGTACAGCCCGATCGACAGCAGGAACGTCAGCGTCGTCGTGCCGAGGGCCGTCCACCGGATCGCGTCGACGCTGCGCATCAGCATCACGAGCAGCGCCCCGACGACCGGGAGGAAGATGACCAGCGATGTCAGGTAGGGGATGTCCATGTCCGATTGTTGATCGTTGTGTCCGATGTAGGGACGGATGCCATCCGCCCTTACTGTGGGGCTGAAGAAGACGCCACGGTCATCCAAAGAGCATGAGGCCGATGACGAGCACCACGCCCGCGACGATGGCGAGCGCGTAGTTCTGGACGACACCCGTCTGGAGGCGCCGCAGCACCCCACTGAGGCCCTGCGTGAGGCGGGCGAGGCCGTTCACGATGCCGTCGATCACGTAGTCATCGAAGGGCCAGAGGCCTTTGCGCGCCCCTTCGATCAGCGGCCGCACGACGCCAAGGTCGTACGCCTCGTCCCAGTAGTACTTGCCCTGCCAGAGCCGGTAGATCCCGCCGAAGCGCTCTTCGAGTTGCGCGTCGTAGGACAGCCCGTGTGCGCGGTACACGTTGCGGGCGAAGAAGTACACGCCAATGGCAATCACGGAGCTGAGGGCGATGAGCCCCCACTCCAGCCCCAGCGGCACATGCGCAGAGAGCGCAGCCTCTGCGACCGGACCGCCATACTCTGCACCGAGGTAGTGGTGAATCCAGTTCCAGTCGCCGTGCGCGATCACCGCCGGGATGCCGAGGAACCCGGTCGTCAGCGAACCCGCCGCCAGAATCCACAGCGGGATCGTCATCGACGAGGCCGATTCGTGGGCGTGGACCGTGTCGGCTTCGGGCCAGCGGGCCTCGCCTTCGAACGTCAACACGTACGAGCGCACCATGTAGAAGGCGGTGAGCGCCGCGGTGATGACGCCTACGATCCACACGAAATAGGCGTAGGCCTCGCCATTGTAGCCATACTCAAACGCCTTGAATAAAATCTCATCCTTCGAGAAAAAGCCGGCGGTCAGCGGGATGCCGGCAATGGCGATGGTGGCAATCCAGTACGTCCATCCGGTCGACGGCATGTATTTCTGGAGACCGCCCATCGTTCGCATGTCCTGCGGATCGAAATCGGACATGTCGTGCCCCTCCTCTTCGAGCTCGTGCTCGACGTGCTCCATCGAGTGGATCACGCTGCCGGAGCCGAGGAAGAGGCAAGCCTTGAAAAAGGCATGCGTGAGGACGTGGAAGATGGCGACGAAGAAGGCGCCCACGCCCGCAGCCATGAACATGTAACCCAGCTGCGACACCGTCGAGTATGCCAACACGCGCTTGATGTCGTTCTGTGTGATGGCGATGGTAGCCGCCATCAGCGCGGTGAGGGCCCCAACGATGGCAATCAGCGCCATCATGACGGGGGAGGCCAACACGAGCGCCGAGAGGCGAGCCAGCAGGTAGAGGCCGGAGGTCACCATCGTCGCTGCGTGGATGAGGGCGGAGACGGGCGTGGGGCCGGCCATGGCATCGGGCAGCCACACGAACAGGGGGATCTGCGCGCTCTTGCCGGTCGCTCCGATAAAGAGCAGAAGAATCACCCAGTTCAGCGTCGCCTGGGAGAGGAGCGGCCCCTGCTCCAGCAGCACGCCGAAGTCGAGGCTGCCGAGCTCCCGAAACAGCAGAAACATCGCCATCAGGAAGGCGAAGTCACCGATCCGGTTGACGATGAAGGCTTTGTTGGCGGCGGCGCTGTTTTTCAGATCGGTAAACCAGAAGCCGATCAGCAGATAGGAGCAGAGCCCGACGCCTTCCCAGCCGAGGAAGAGGACCGGCAGGTTGTTCGCCAGCACGAGGTTGAGCATGGCGAAGATGAACAGGTTGAGGTAGGCGAAGAAGCGCCAGTAGCCTGTATCGCCGTGCATGTAGCCGGTTGAGTAGTAGTGAATCACGCCGCCCACGCCGGTGACGATGAGCGTCATGATGAGCGAGAGCTCATCCACCCGGTAGGCGAATTCGAGCGTCAGATCGCCCGCCTGCATCCACGTGAAGAAGGTCGCGACGACGGGATCGCCGGGGTACGTCGCGAAGAGATAGGCCGCGAGCGCAAAGGGAATGGCGACGGCGGCGGTGCCCACCGCCCCGATCAGCCCCTCACGCTGGCGCAGGTTTTTCAGGAACAGCGGGGCCAATCCGTTGAACACGGCTCCGGCCAGCGGGAGCAGCAGAATGAGGCGAACGAGAAAGTCAGTGTCCATGAATGGAAGGTGGTTTCAGGTTCCAGGTTTTCTGATTACAGGTTGAGCGTCCCAAACGTGGAACCTGCAACCTGCAAACCTGCCAACCATCAGTACTTAAACAGGTTGATCTCATTGATGTCGACGGTCACTTTGCCGCGGAAGATCGCAATTACGATCGCGAGACCGACGGCGGCTTCGGCAGCGGCGACCGCAATCGAGAAGAAGACGAGGATCTGCCCGGAGGCGTCGCCCATCGACTGGCTGAAGGCGACGAGCGTCAGGTTGACGGCGTTGAGCATTAGCTCGATGGACATGAGCACGACGATGGCGTTGCGCTTGAACAGCACGCCCAGCACACCGATGGTGAAGATCACGGCGCTGAGGGCCAGATACCAGTTGAGAGCGACTTCCATGTCTTCAGGGCTCAGGTTATGGGGCAGACGGTTTCAGGGTAGTCAACATGGACCATGCAACCTGAAAACCAGCAACCGAAACTATTCAAAGCGCCGCTTGGCCAGCATAACAGCGCCGATGGTAGCGGCTAACAGAAGAATCCCCGCCATCTCCAGGTGGATCGCATAACGGGTAAACAGCTCCTGCGCCAACACCTCGGCTGAGCCGGTATCGGCGGCTTGCGCGGACGAGACGGGATCAATCGGCACGTTGAGGCGGGTGGCGACCACGTACACGAGCTGGGCCAGGACCCCCATGCCCAGGATAAACGCCAGCACCTTCGTCCAGTCCAGATCCTGCAGCCGGGGAAGCGCCTGCAAGTTCAGGAGCATGATGACAAAGAGGAATAGTACCATAATTGCCCCGGCATAAACCAGAATCTGAATCACGCCGATGAAGGATGCATTCAGGGTCAGGTAGACCCCGGCGATGCAGAAGAGATTCAGCACGAGCCATAGCGCGCTGGTGACGGGATTGCGGGCCACGAGCACGGCAATGGCCGATGCGACCGCGACGGTCGCCAGCAGAAAAAACACGAATTGTGCAGCCATAGAGGCAGAACAGGCGTGATTCCAGGTCGGTGACGGCGATGCGCTCGCTTCGCGCATGCAGACCGCAAAGTAGCCAAAGCGCAGCTGTTCGGCAAGCGCCGCGCCAGTTAAGCCCGGATGAATACGTGCTCGGCCTCAAATCCCGCTCAGTCGACCTCGTCAAACGCCGGGACGGTCATCCCGGCGAGGTCGCCATTGACCGCGCCAGCCTGCGCCTCCACCTTCCGCCCAAAGGTCCCCTCGAAGAGCGCGGCGTCGTGCAGGGCGCCCCACACCTCCAGCTGCGGATCCCCCTTGGTATCGACCGTAATCGCGAGCCGCTGATCGTCCAACTCGGCCTGTATAGCGACGACGTTCTGAAAGTGACTGCGATCGAGCCCCTCGGCGATGCGGAGGATCGACGCCAGTTCGCGCACGCGGCGTTGCTGCCGGGGCGTCAGTCGCCGGAACGGCTTGTGCTTCGGCTTGGGATGGCTTTTGCGGTGGTATCGTGCCACGTTGGCCATAATTGCCACCTCATCCGCTTGAAACCCCAAGAAATCGGCATTCTCGATGAGATACCGCGAGTGTTTGTGGTGGCCGCTGTGGCTGATGTGATAGCCCACGTCGTGCAGCAGCGCCGCATATTCGAGCAGCTCGCGGTCGCGCCGCGGTCCCGTTAGGATCGACGCGCAGGTGTCGTAAAGCAGCAGCGCGGTGGCCGCCACGTGCTGCGCATGCGCCTCGTCCCAATCGAAGCGAAACCCGGCCTCGTAGACGCTGCGTCGACGCACATCGGCAAACGGAGCGAGCCGCCGCAGCCGGGCGTAATTCTCGGCGATAAAGTGCTCGACCATGCCTTCGCGCAGCGCATGCGGAGAGATGCGCAGCTCGCTCGCCGAGAGCTGCTCGGTGATGACTTGCAGTAGCAGCGCCCCTGCGCCGATCTGATCGACGCGCTTGGTTCCGATGCCGGGCATCGCAGCCCGCTCGTCCCGATCCGCCGCGACGATGACCTCCAGCGCCTCGCGCAACGCAGCCACGTCGATGGCCTTGTGATAGATGGGCCGCTCGGCTCCCTCCGACCGGTCGACGGCGACGCGGGCGAGGCTTTTGGCCGTGCCGGACGACCCCACGATGGTCGCTACGCCGTGGGCGCGCGCCGCCTCCACCACCGAGGCCAGCTCCCGCTCGTAGTGCGTGCGAAGCGCTTCCTGCTCCTCCGCACTGAGCGGATCCGTCGAGACGAACTGCTCGGTCATCCGCGCCGCTCCCAGCTTCAGGCTCCTCGCGTAATGCACCGCCTCGGGCGTGCTTACGATGCATTCCACCGATCCACCGCCGATGTCGACCACCAGCGTTGGCCCGGTGATGTCGACGGCGTGGGTGACGCCTTGGTAGATGAGCTCGGCCTCTTGCGCCCCACTGATCGCCCGGATGCGCAGGCCCACCTCGCGGCGGACGCGCCGGATGAACTCGCCGCCATTTTTCGCCTCGCGGATCGCACTCGTCGCAAACGCGAGATACTCTTGCACGCCCCATCCGCGTGCCAGGATGTGGATGCGCCGCAGCGCCCGGATGCCCCGCTCGATAGCATCATCGGGCAGGACACCCGCCAGTAATCCCGACTTTCCGAGGCGCACCATCTCCTTCATCCGGTCGACCACCTTGTACGCACCGTTGGGATAGGCGTCGACGATGATGGCATGAAACGAGTTGGTGCCCAGGTCAATCACGCAGACGCGTTCGGGAACCGGCGCTACGTCGGGGTCCTCCAGATCGGGCAGTACGATACAGGCCGCGCGGCGCACCGAACGCGGCGTCGGTTCATCAGAATCCATGAGACTCGGTCGAAATCAGGGAGTGGGAGGCCACAGGATACAGCCCAGAGGGCTTGCAAACAAACGAATCTCGCCGGCCTGCCGTTCGGGCCCGCCCATAGAAAGCGCCGCCCTCCTTCCCCGGAACGCGGCGCTTTCCCCCACCTCAACACGGTGTTTACTGCTGATTTTTACTGCTGCTCGCGCACGAGGTCGCCGCGCTGAAAGGTGCCGCCCGACACGACCGCACACCGTGCCGCCTTGCCGTTCCCCATGTTGTTGTCGACCACCTTGATTATGCCCACGTCTTCCTCGACCGAGCCCAGCTCCAACCCCGTATCGGGGTCGACGAGCGTTTCTCCCGGGCGCTTCACGATGAAGGTGTCGCCGATTTCGACCCCGGCCTGCGCGCCGGCGTTAATGAAGACGGCGTCCCCCTGCGTCGTCACGACCTTCGCCTCCCACGGGATGTTCGGGGCGTTGTCGTTGATCAGGTCCACAATGGTGTCGATCGCATCGCGAGTCGCCTCACCCACGAGCGATTCGTCGAAATCGCTCTGCGTACCGAAGTCGAGCTTGCGGGTGTCGACGCTCAGGCCGCGCTTGCTTTCCTGCTTGCGCACGTTCTCGGCCGCAATGATCTCACCCGTGGTGGAGTTGACCATCCGCACATCCGTCGCCACGACGGCCGACTGGCTCTCGATTCCGACGCCAAACCTGCGCGTCGCGCCGCCCACCGAGCGGTCCTTGTAGCCGAACTCCGTCACCGAGCCGAAAATTACGATCTCGGCACCGAGCATCTTCCCCACCTTGGCGGCCGACTGCTGCGTGACGATGCCCGATGCGCCCAGGTCCTGCTCCTGCAGCACGCGGTCGATCTCGGCCCGCTCGATCACCGTGTACGCATCCGATTTTACGAGCGCCGTCACCAGCATATCGGCCATGCCGGAGCCAGGCGTTTTGCCGCCGCCCCAGGTGTAGCGCTGCTCGGTCTTGTCCTCAAAGTTGAGCACGGCCACCCGCTTTTTGAGTTGCTTCTGCGCCGCAGCGGTTGGCACCACACTCCCCATCGCCACACACAGCGCCAGTGCCCACAGCGCCAGTGACCACACTCCCTGTCCTCGCTTCGTCATCAATCGAGCCATTGGTCCCTCAAAACTCAGTTTTACATCCGTGTACATTCACATAGACATGCGAGAGCCCGGCCACCGAACGGCCACGGCGACACTCCTCCTATCCTATACTACACAAAATTTTAACAAATAGACAGGGCAGACGTGCGGATGCGCACCGTAAAATCCTCCGGCGTCTCATCGTTCCACCAGCGGAGGTGCACACAGTCGCCCTGATGCGTGTGGATCCAGTGGGCGAGCAGCCGGATCTCGTCCACGTCGCGCTTGGAAAACGACCCGGGCCGCTCCTCTTCTCCTGTAAAATGCGCCTGCACAACGGCCTCGATACGCGCCGCAGCCTCCTCGATGCGGTCGCCTGCCAGCGTCACCGATGAAACGGGCCGCCCGTAGCGGATGGCCATAAGTTGCAGCGCTTCCGTCGCCGGCGCAGGTACGACCAGCACGGCATTGTGCTGCTGGATGGGTGCCGCCACGATCTGCTGGCGCGCGAGGATGCCTTCGAGCTGTTCGAGCCCGTCGCGGAAGGTGGCGGCCTGCTCGAAGTCGAGATCCGCCGCGGCCTGCTGCATGCGCTCTTCGATGGCGTCGAGGACGGAGCGGTCTTGCCCCGTCAGGAAGGCGCGGACGCGGTCGAGCTCGTCGCGGTAGCGCGCGGCGTCGCCGGTTTCGCAGGGTGCGGTGCACCGGTCGATGTCGGCGTAGAGGCAGCGCCGGCCGAGGCGCAGCTCGTCGTTGTCGCACTCGCGGAGGCGGAAGAAGCGGCTCGCCACGTCCACCACGAGCTCGGCCTGCTCGCGGTTGCGCAGCGGCCCGTAGTACTCGGCCCCGTCGTCGGCGAGGTTGTAGCTCCAGCCGATCCGCGGGAAGTCTTCGCCCATGTCGAGCCGCACGAACGGGCGGCTCCGGTAGCGGCGCTGCGCGCGGTTGTACGTGGGCTTGTGCTCCTTGATGAGCCGCGACTCCAGCAGCAGCGCCTCCAGCTCGGTCGTCGTGGTCGTCCACTCGACCCGGCGCACCTTATTCATCAGCTTGCGCCGGCGCGCGCTGTGCGACTCGATGGCGTTGAAGTAGCTGCGCACGCGGTCGCTCAGCTGCTTGGCCTTGCCGATGTACAGGATCGTGCCGTTGCTGCGCTTCATGAAGTAGACGCCGGGCCGCTCGGGCAGCTCGGGCAGCACCTCGTCGCGGAGGCGCTGGATGTGGTTCGGCGTACGACGCACCTGCCGGTAGCTGCGGTGCTGGAAGGTCAGCAGCTCATCGAGCGTCGTAATCTCATGCTCGAAATCGAGCTGCGAAAAAAACTGCTGGAGGATCGTCGCCGTCGCCTTGGCATCGCCGAGGGCGCGGTGCCGCCCGTTGACGTTCAGATCGTAAAACTGGATGAGCCGCGAGAGGCCCTTCGACTTGAGGCCGGGCAGGAGCCGCCGCGCCAGCCGCAGCGTACAGAGCGTGTCGTTGGAGAGTTCGGATCGACCGAGGCGCTGCAACTCGGCGTTCAGGAAATTGCGGTCGAACGACAGGTTGTGCGCGGTGAGCACGCCCTCGCCCAGGAAATCGAGGTAGCGCGGGAGCACGTCCTCCATCGGCGGCGCATCGAACACCATCCCCGTGCTGATGCCTGTGATCTGCGTGATGCGTTTGGGGATGGACCGCCCCGGATTGATGAGCTGCTGAAACGTATCGACGACCTCGCCGCCTTCCACCTTGACGGCGGCCAGCTCAATGATCCGATCTGACTTCGGGGCGGTGCCCGTCGTCTCGGTATCGGTGACGACAAATGTGGCGTCGCGGAGCTGCATGTGGGGACAAACGTCGAGGTTTACTCTTGCGTGTCGGCGTCCTGCGCGGGATCGAGGTGGCGGTACTTCCGCTCCAGCTTGTCGAGGAACGGCAGGCCATAGTCGAACTCGTAGAGCGCGGCCTCCCATGAGCCGTACTGTGCATTCGGCAGGGCGATCCAGCGGGTGCCCCAGTAGCGCTGATACGTCTGGCTGAGGCGCTGGCGTTCGCCCAGGGACGCCTCGGCCCCCGGCGCAAAGTCGCCAAAGTTGTCGCCGATGAGCAGCAGAATGCGGTACCGGTCGGCCAGATAGCGGCGGCGCGGCGTCTTGGAGCCGTCCCATGCGGGGCGCTCGTTCTCGGTCAGCAGCAGATCCTCGTCAGGATTCAGTGGGAAGTCGAAGCGGCGCAGGTTATCGCGGGTCGCTTCTTCGACGGCATGGTCGCGGTTCGTCAGGTAGATCACCGCGACGCCCATCCGTGCGGCGGCGCGGGTGAATTCGACGGCACCCGGCACCGGCGTGGCCTTGCGCTCGCGCACCCAGTCCTGCCAGCCGGCGGAATTGTACGTCGCATTTTCGCGGATGAGCCGCGCCTGATAGGCCGCGTTGTCGAGCACCGTTTCGTCCACGTCGAGCACAACGGCGGGCGGCAGATCGCGATACGCGGCGCTGCCCATCTCGGCCTGTTCGATGGATGCGGTCCACACGCTGTCTTGCAACGCACGCTCCAGCATCACCTCGGCCAGCGCATACGCCTGCCGGGCCACGGCGCCATATTCGACGGATGTCTGCGTCCAGAGCGTGCTGTGCAGGTTCGGATCGCTGAACTGGGCGACCGCGCGCAGGCTATCCTGCTCGGATTGACCCGCCTGATCGGTCGCGGGGCGGGGGGCGGAGCAAGCGGCGAGCGTACCCACCAGCAGGACGCCGATCAGGGGGAGAGCGAGCGTCGATGAGCGATGGAGCATCGGAGGAACCGGCTTCGGTGAGGGGAATCGCGCGGGGCGCAGCACATGCAATCAGCACATACGGTAAGGTATCAGCGATTTCCCTTCCGCACAACCGCCGGACGCCCTTCCCACGTCATTTTCACCCAAGTCGGGGACCGGCATTTGCCACTCGCCGACCCGTCTGCCCGCTTACCGATCATTTCTTGCCAAACCGGATCGCGCGGGGTATTCATGGCGTCGCGGCATCAACCGATACCCTCGACGACCACCCGTTCGGACTCATGCGACTGCTCCTCTCCATCGCGATCTCGACGTTTCTCGCTCTTGTTCTCATGCCCAACCCGATGGCTTTCGGCGCGCCGGCATCGGACGAAGCCGAGCCGCCCGCAGCGCTGCAGTACAATGTAGAACCAGCGGCCTCGACGGTCAGCGTCGACGGCACGCTGAACGAGCCGGCCTGGCAGCAGGCGACGGTAATTCCGCTGCGCTACGAGTGGATGCCGGGCGATGGCGTCCGCCCCCCCGTCGCCACGACCTGCTTCGTGACGTTCGACGACGAGCACCTGTACGTCGCCTTCGAGGCGGAGGACCCCAATCCGGAGGCGATCCGCGCGCATTTGATGGACCGCGACGCCATCAGCACGCTAACGCAGGACGATCACGTGTCGATCACCATCGACCCGTTCAACGATGAGCGGCGCGGCTTTCAGTTTCGCGTGAACCCGCTCGGCGTGCAGGCCGATGCCGTCTTCAGCGAACTCGATGGCGACGAAGACTTTTCGTGGGATGCAATCTGGGCGTCGGCCGGGCAGATCACGCCGACAGGCTATGTCGTCGAGTTGGCGATCCCGTTCAATCAGCTGCGCTTCCCGAGCACGGCGGCGGTGCAGACGTGGGGCTTCGCGGCCGGGCGCTCGTATCCGCGCAGCGTGCGTCACCGGATCGCCTCAAACCCGCGCGACCGCAACCGGAGCTGCACGCTCTGCCAATTCAACAAGCTGACGGGCCTCGCCGATATCTCGTCTGGCCACAACGTCGAGGTGGCGCCAACCTTCACCGCGAGCCGCACCGACCGCCGCACCGAAGGGCCCGCTGGCGGCTTCGATGCCGGATCGGTTGCGCCGCACCCCGGCCTGACCGCCCGCTGGAGCCCCACGCCGAACACGACCGTCAACGGCACCATCAACCCGGATTTCTCACAAGTTGAAGCCGACGCGGCCCAGCTCGAAGCCAACAACCGCTTCGCGCTCTTTTACCCGGAGCGGCGCCCCTTCTTCCTCGAAGGGCTCGACGTCTTCCAGACGCCGATGCAAGCCGTCTTCACCCGCACCGTGGCCGACCCCATCGGCGGCGTCAAGACGACGAGCACCTTCGGCCGCAACACGGTCGGCGTCTTTGCCACGCGGGATCGTGTCAACAACCTGCTGCTGCCGTCGAACCAGCGCACCGGCGCGGCGCAGTTGGAGCAGGACGTGAATAGCGGCGTGCTGCGCTACCGGCGCGACGTCGGCAAAGGATCGGCGATCGGCGGGCTGTACGCGGGGCGCGAATCGGACGGCTACCGCAACCACGTCGTCGGCCTTGACGGGTTCATGCGCCTCTCGCGGGCGAACACGCTGGCGTTCCAGTACCTGAGTTCGGCGACGAAATATCCGTCGGCCATCGTCGAGCAGCACGATCAGCAATCGGGGCTGTTCGGCGGGGACGCGCTCGAAGCGACGCTCGCCCACCGCACGCGTCACTGGTCGGCCTTTGCGCGCTACGAGGACCTCTCGCCCACCTTCCGCGACGACAGCGGCTTCTTCTCGCGGGTCAACACGCGCACCGGCGAGCTGCAGGCCATCCGCACCATCTGGAGTGGCAACCGCTCGTGGTTCTCGTCGATTGGGTTCGGCTTCAATGCCGAGCGGACCCTCAACTACGACGGCGACATGACCGATCAGAACTTGATCTTGCTCGCCACCTACCGCGGCCCGATGCAGTCGGTCTACCACGCGCAAATCAACCTCGAATCCATCCGATTCGCCGGGCGCACGTATAACAAAACGGGGGTCGTCGCCATGGGCCGCTTGCAGCCCACGGGTTCGCTTCAGATGGAGGTGCTGTCATACTTTGGCGACGGGATCGATTATGCCAATCAGCGCCCGGCAAACAGCGTCCGCCTCGACCCGACACTGACGTGGAAGCTCGGCCGCCACATCAACCTGAACCTCAAATACTCGATGCAGCGGCTCGAAGCGGAGGGCGCCCACGTCTTCACCGAGCAGTTGCTGCAGACGCGCCTGCTCTACCACTTCAACGTGCGCGCCTTCGTCCGCGCCACAGTACAGTACCGCTCCGTCGACCGCAACGTCGCCAACTACGCCGCGCCGGTCGATGCGCAGACGAACCGGGTCTTCACGCAGCTGCTCTTCTCCTACACGCTCAACCCGCAGTCGGTCGTCTTCGTCGGCTACTCCGGCAACGCGCTCGGCAGCGACGATGTCGGGATGACGCAGATGGACCGGAGCTACTTCCTGAAGCTGGGCTACGCCTGGACCCTCTAAGCACAGTGCTGCGTCGAACAGGAGGACTCGATGCCCTTCACGCTACGTCCGCCCGCAATGCACGCCGACCGCCAGTCGCCCCTCCATTTCTCGTTCTGGACGCTGCACCTGATCGGCTGGGGCGCGTACGGGCTGATCTGGTACCTGGCGTCGCTGCCCGGCTATGCTGATCTCGGCGCCTCCCCCGCGATCGCCGCAGTGCGCGTCGGCTACTACGTGACGATTGGCGCGCTGCTGACGCTTGCGTTTCGCCCGCTCTACCGGCGGCTCTGGCGCCGCAACGCGCCGCTGGTTAAGCTGCTACCCATCGTGGTGGGCTGTGCGCTCCTCGGCACGGTGGTCTGGATCGTGCTCTTCGAGGGGATCAAGTGGCCGATGGACGCGCCCGCCTTCCAGGGCGCCTCCATCTGGGCCTTCGCCCGGCCTTACGTGAGCAACGCGCTTGTGCTGATGGCCTGGAGCGCGCTCTACTTCGGCGTCAAGTACCAGCACGATCTGCAGCGGCAGCAGCGCCGCACCCTCCGCGCCGAGACGCTGGCGCGCGAGGCCCAGCTCGATATGCTGCGCTACCAGCTCAACCCGCATTTCCTGTTCAACACGCTGAACACGCTGCGCGCCCTCATCGGCGACGACGACCAGCGCGCCAAGCGCATCGTGACCGAGCTGTCGGATTTTCTGCGCTACTCGCTGCTCGACCTCAACGCGCCAACGGTTCCGCTGCGCGATGAAGTCGACGTGACGCGCACCTACCTCGCGATCGAAAAGATCCGCTTCGAAGATCGGCTGCAGGTGGAGGTGGACGTCGATCCGTCGGTCGCGTCGCGACCGGTGCCACCGTTTCTGGTGCACTCGCTCGTTGAGAACGCCGTCAAGCACGGCATGGCGACGAGTCCGCGCCCGCTGCGCATCCGGCTGGAGGCAGCGCCCACGGACGACGGATTTCAGATCGAGGTCGCCAACACCGGGCACCTGTCCGATCCGTCCTCCACCGTCGCCCTTCCCTCAAACGGCATCGGCCTGACGAACGTCCGCCAGCGCCTCGGGCAGCTCTTCCCCGACCGCCACGCCTTCACCCTTACCGAAGCCGATGGCTGGGTACGGGCGCGCGTCGTGATCACCGCCTCTGCTCCCGAATCGACTCCCGTGGCTCCATGACGTACCGCGCCCTGCTGGTGGACGACGAGCGCCTCGCGCGAAAGGAATTGCGCTCGCTGCTGGATGCGCATGACACGATCGACGTCGTCGGGGAAGCCGATGACATCGCCTCGGCCACCGAGCAGATCGATGCGCTTGATCCGGATGTGGTCTTCCTCGACATCCAGATGCCCGGCGAAACCGGCTTCGACCTGTTCGACGTGGTCGACCACCCGCTGAAGGTGATCTTCGTCACCGCGTACGACCAGCACGCGATCCGGGCCTTCGACGTAAACGCGCTCGACTACCTGCTCAAGCCCGTCCACCCGACCCGGCTGGCGCGTGCCATCGAGCGGCTCGCTGACGACACGGCGCCCGAGCCGGCGCCCACGCAGGCGCTCCAGCTCAGCGATCGCGTCTGCCTCCCCGACCAGGGGCGGATGCACTTTTTCATGGTGCGCGACATCGTCTACATCGCCGCGGCAGGCGACTACACGGAGGTCCACCTGGCGGATGGACGGATGCACCTCGCGCTGCGGCCCCTCCACGAATGGGAAGACCGCCTGCCCGATCAGCACTTCGTGCGGATTCATCGCTCGACGCTCGTCCACCTCGAGCACGTGACCGCCGTGAAGCGAACGCCCAGTTACGCGTACCGCGTGCACCTCAGCGCGGTGGACGAGCCCGTTACCATGAGCCGCCGCTACGCCGCAAAGGTAAAGGAGCGATTTGAGTGAGGAGCTCTCGGATGGGCGTGCGGGGGCTTGGGCGCTCGGGACCGGGGCGCTGGCGCTCTGCCCCATCCGCCGTCTTCATTTGACGCTCCGGCCGCAGCCCGTCGAGCGTGGGCGGCCGGCTGGCCGATCCGGCTTTTTGCGAAATATTGGCAACAACCCCGTCGGGGATTGTCTTTTTTAAACGATGCATTACGCGCAGCCAAATTTTGCAGATCCAACTTGACGAGGCAACCGCTATGAAAGTAACTGTAATAGGAGCCGGCAACGTCGGCGCGACCGCCGCCGAGTGCGTCGCCCGCAAAGACATGGTCAAGGAAGTGGTCATGGTCGACATCCAGGAGGGCATGCCGCAGGGCAAGGCGCTCGACATGATGGAATCGGCCCCCATCCATGGCTTCGACACCACCGTCATCGGCACGAACGACTACGGTCCGACCGAGGGCTCGGACGTGTGCATCATCACCGCCGGCCTGCCGCGCAAGCCGGGCATGAGCCGCGACGACCTGCTGGCGAAAAACGCCGAAATCGTGGGCACCGTCACGAATCAGTTTGTAAGCGGCAGCCCCGACAGCGCCCTGATCGTCGTCTCGAATCCGCTCGATGTGATGACGTACGTCGCCTTCGAGGAAAGCGGCTTCAACGCCAACAAGGTGATGGGCATGGCCGGCGTGCTGGACACCGCGCGCTTCCGCGCCTTCATCGCGATGGAACTGGGCGTTTCGGTGCGCGACATTAACGCGCTGCTGATGGGCGGCCACGGCGACACGATGGTGCCCCTCCCCCGCTACACCACGGTCGGCGGCATCCCGCTGACTGAGCTGATGGACGACGACACGATCGAGGGCATCGTCGAGCGCACGAAAGGCGGCGGCGGCGAAATCGTAGAGCTGATGGGCACCTCCGCCTGGTACGCCCCCGGCGCAGCCGCCGCAGAGATGGCCGAGTCGATCATCAAGGACTCGGGCCGCGTCCTGCCCGCCGCGGCGTACGTCGACGGCGAGTACGACATCGAAGACATGTTCATCGGCGTGCCGGTGCGCCTGGGCGCCAATGGCGTCGAGGACATCATCGAAGTCGACCTCAACGACGACGAGCAGGCGCTGATGCAGACCTCCGCTGAGCACGTGCAGGACAACCTGGACAACCTGGAGCGCCTCAAAGAAGAAGGCGCTATCGGCTAATCACCCGCTCATTTCGACTTCAAGCCTCCCCGGTGCACCGCCGTCGGGGAGGCTTTTTTGTTGCCTGCGGAATCGTTGAACGCGGGCGCGCTCGATCTTTGCTCGATCCTTGGTTATCGCTGCCCTTTCGTCCGATCCCCCGAACCCTGAACGCCGCGTCCGCCGCGGTTTAGGACATGGGTATATATCATCGTGGTACGCAGATCCTCGTGCCCGAGGAGTCCCTGCACGGTCCGAATGTCGTATCCGTCCTCGATGAGATGGGTCGCAAACCGACCGCAGGGAAGTTCACGAAGCGTAGCGAAGGAAAGAAGTGGCGGAAGATATGCCAGGAGCCCAGGGTATCGACGTCGACGGCGCCACGGGCCTTCTTGACCGCTTTCTGGAAGGCAGAGCGCGAGGCGTGATGCCACCGTGTCTCCCCACTGCGCGGATCGGTTGAAAGGCGGCGGGCCCAGATGGCCGTCTGCGCCGCGTCAACGACATCGGAGGGGGATATGAGAACGGGACGGGATGAACGAGGAAAAGAGATCAAGTCTCACAGCCGGTGTAAATTCGAGAAGGCATTCACGCCGCAAGAGGTGGCGAGATTGTTTACCTCTCGTCGTTCTGGTCAGGACGCATAAATTTGCGGATGTCACGTAGCTGACGCGCTATGCACGTTTTCAGTCGGTGATCAGCTCGGCAAACCGCAAGGGCGGCAAGCCCTCGCGCCGGCACAAGAGCACCGCCATCGTACGACTGGCCATTTTACGCGTCCACTGCGAGTAGACGTGCCCCCGGCCGTGCGCCCACACTTTCTTGACGTTGAACCGTTCGGTAAGCGGAACGATGACCGTCTCGACCCGGCGCCGCATCGGCGTCAACGCGAACGACCAGCGACTGGCCGCTTCGGGCTTGTTCGACCGAGGCGGCGCCAGAAGTCGAAGCTCCTCCCGGCGCAGCTGCTTAAACAGATCGGGGCTACAGGAATTGCGGTCGCCCAAGGCCCAACCGCGCCTCTGATCCAGCTGATCCAGCACGCGCGGCCCCAGGGCGATGTCGCTCGTGTTGGCCGGGGCCAGCTCGGCGCCGGTGATCACCCCGGACAAGCTCACGGCCAGGTGGCCGCGCATCCCGTAGAAGGTCTGCATGGCCATCTCGTCGTGGCCAAAAGCGGCTACGCCGGCCAGGCGCCGGCAGCGGTAGGCGCGTGCAAAGCGGCAAACCGGCATTGGAAAACTGTCGACCATTGCAATCATCGGATTGAAACAGATCAGCCGCTGGAGCACCTGCCAAAGCCGCTCTTTCATCTTCCAGAGATTGGCCACCTGCCGGGCGAAGGTGGTGCGGATCAAGATGTATTACGACGACCACAATCCACCGCACTTCCATGCCCCATAGGCAGGAGACGAGACACTGATCACGATTGACACATTGGATGTGATGGCAGGTGAGCTTCTTCTTCCTGGCAACCTGGCCGCGCTCATCAACGGTCGTCAGATAAGCGGTTCGCTTGTGCAAATCGATACCCGTGTAGTATGTTGAAGTAGCCATGGGGACCTCCTTAGTGGGTGCTGTATTCGATTGACTACGCGTAAAGTAGCCGACGGAGGTCCTTCTTGGTAATACCCCAACGCTGCAACTGACGCTGGGCCGATGCTGGGTTCGAAGATGGCGACTCTTCAGCCTTGTTCGCAAGGTTTCGTCGCCCAGCGCAGCAGAGATCCACTACTATGCCACTTTTCCTATGAAGCTGATCACGTTTTACGCTGCGTTCCTGCTGCTCGCCGGAATCGCTTTGCTTTTTGTGCCGGAAGAGATAGGCGCACTCACAAGTCAGACTGCTGCGGGCCACGCTCTTTTCGTGCAACTCTTGGGGGCTGCCTTCATTGGTTTTGCCGCCTCCAACTGGATCGCACGCCACTCACCCGTTGGAGGTATCTACGGCCGAGCCGTTGTTATCGGCAACTTGGCGTTCTCGATTGTCGGGGCACTGGCTCTGCTTGGCAGTTTCCCAGCAGCGCCCGGATTGGGGTTCTGGATGCTACTGGCCATTTTAGCCGCTGGCTCCGTTCTGCATAGTGTGCTGCTTTTCCGCGGATCTCAGGACCGTTAGGCTGCCGAAAACCATCGGACGCGTGTAGGTTATGGCGCCCTATCTCCCCCGCCGCTTCCGTATCCAGAGTTGTATGCGTACCGCCGTAGTTGTACTTTCACTCGGTTGCTTGTTGCTGACGGAAGCTCCCGTACAGGCCCAATCGCTCGCAGGTCTCGGTGGCGCTCTTCGCTGAATGGCGTTTGAGCACTGTATTGGCACTTCTCCCACACGTAGAGTATCTACAACGCGGGTTTGTACAGGAAACTGCAGTGCGCGAATTGGAAGGACCTACCGTTACAACTACGCGTGCAGCCTCTCGACTACACTATCTCTCTGTGCCGCTTCTGATGAAGGGCAGGCACACAGTGAAGCAACTGAAGGTCACTCCCTATGGCTTGCTTGGTCCACGGCTTGACCTGTTAGTGGGTCGAAAAGCAGGCACCTTTCAGTTCGACGATGAGGTCATTCGATCTGAAATCGTAGACCGCTACCGTAACACCATGCTGGGGGTTACGGGCGGCGTAGGAATCGAACTTTATTTTCTTCCACTCCCCTTACTCGTGGAAGTTCGCCAGACAGTGGACCTGACAGCATCGGTGCCTGAGAGCAATGACTCAGGAGATACCATTGCCGGTCTAAAGAACAGGACATGGTAGGTGTTGATCGGAGTCAGGCGGTAGAAAGTAAGGGGGTGAAGGGGGCGGGTAGATCCCTGACCGAACAGACCGGGCAGATGGTTGACACTTTTCAGGGGATCGGGGCCCGCATCTTGAAACCCATTTGTAGGCCGAAGATCGCTTGCACCTGAGTTCCATCGACTACATCCCATAAAAGCAAGAATCGACCTCCCAAGATGAAGCGAACCAACATCGCAAGCGGGGCAAAGTGGGAATCGGTCGTAGGCTACTCGCGCGCCGTCAAAATCGGGCCGCACATCCACGTTGCCGGAACGGTGGCCACCGGGCCGAGTGGGGATCTGATCGAATCGGACGACCCGTACGAGCAGACGGTCCAAGCGATCAAGAACATTCAGACGGCGCTCCACGATGCCGGGGCTACGCTGGAGGACGTAGTACGAACGCGAATGTACGTGACGGACATCGACCACTGGGAGCAGATCGGGAAAGCGCACGGGGCTTTTTTCAACGCGATCTGCCCCGCGACGAGCATGGTCGAGGTGAGCCGGTTGATTGAGCCCGAAGCCCAGGTCGAGATCGAGGCCGATGCCTTCCTATCTGAAGATGAATGATCGGCCTAATCGGGCGCATCTGGGCGCGCAGGCTTCAGCTGTATGCTCGTGCCAGTGTTTCCCGTCGGCCTTCGCCCCGGTGGCTGTTCCTCGCTTCGCTTCGTATCTTAGCGACGAAGTACACAGGGCCAGCCATGTATTCGCGCTCCTATCATGACCCGTCTGCCACCCCCCGACCGAGGCGATCGCCTGATACAACTGGGATTTCTCCTTTTCCTGGTGGGCCTGTTGATCGGGTTAGCCATTCCTGCGCTAACGAACCCTCGCATGGGCCTGGCGAGCCATCTGCAAGGCATCCTCAACGGGCTCTTCCTGATCGCCCTCGGGTTGGTCTGGCCCCGGATCGCCCTCTCGTCCAGATCCGCCGCTGTGCTGTTTGGTCTGGCCCTGTACGGCACGGTTGCCAACGTGGTCGTCACCCTCCTCGCCGGTCTCTGGGGCGCGGGCCGGTCGATGCCCATCGCGGCGGAGGGCCACGCCGGCACCCCGGTGCAAGAGGGACTGATCGACGCGCTGCTGCTTTCGCTCTCGATTGCCATGATCGGGGTGTGCGGACTGACGCTGTGGGGTCTCCGCCGTCAGCACGCGCCACCCCGCGAAGGAGCCCCCTCGGCCGATCCGCGCTCCGCCCGGTCCGCCCCATAACCGATCCACTCCACATCACGCAGATCCGCCTTCAGCGACCTGCTGACTATGCAGCTCCGCCCCGCTCGCCCGTCCGACATTCCCGGCCTGACCGCCCTCATCGAGGCATCGATCCGCCAGATCGGGGCGCGGCGCTACGATCCTGTCCAAATTGAAAGCGCGCTGACGCACCTCTTTGGCGTCGATACGCAGATGATCGACGACGGGACGTACTTTGTCGTCGAGGCCGAGGGATCACTGGTGGGCGCCGGCGGATGGAGCGCGCGCAAGACGGCCTTCGGCGGCGATCAGGCGACGGATGTGCGCGATGCCCGATGGCGCGATCCGGCCACCGATCCCGCGGTGATCCGCGCATTCTTCGTTCATCCCGACTGGACGCGCCGCGGCGTGGGCCAGCGGTTGCTCGACGCCAGCGAAGCCGCCGCCCGCGCCGCCGGTTTTCGCTGTTTCGAGCTGGTAGCTACCCTCACTGGCGTGCCGTTTTACACGGCCGCCGGCTATCGGAAAGTCGAGCCGGTGCCGATCGATCTGCCAGACGGCGTGGTTCTCGACGCGGTGCGCATGGAAAAACCCGATCGCCCCTCGGCAGCTGCATAATCGGCCCATCACACCAGCCGGCGCATACGCTGGCACCGCTCCAGCCACCGCTTTTTCTGGCGGAGCGTCTGCAGGCTCATCTCCGCCTGCCCGGCGCCAAACTTGCGCTTCGCCGCCCCGTGCACATCGCGGATGCTCACGGATCGGCCGCGATCCTGCAGGATGTACGCCAGCTCGGTCGCCAGCTCGGCGCACTCCGTGCGGAGCTGCTCCTCCTGCGCCTTCACGTCGAGGCTCGATGGATCGGGCCGCTCGTAGGCCTGCCGCCGCACGCGCAACTCGCCCGAGCCCTCCATCTCCACACGGTGCGTCTCGAACTCGCTCTCGCTGACGGACTTGACGTTCCAGCGCGACCGCTCGCCATCCGAGCTTGCCTTCTGCGGCGGCGTGCGGTTCTCGTCTGCCTTGCGCGTGCGGATGCCCTCCTGAATCTCGCGCGTCATCCAGTCGAGCGTGTCGGAGAGGCCGAGGTCGCCCGAGGTGTACACGTCGCACACGTTCGCGTCCTCACTCCACGCATCGAAGTAGCGCATCCCGCGGAAGATCTGCTGGAGCGACTTCGAGCGGGCGCTCACGAGGTCGAGCTTGGCGATGACGCTGATCGTCTTGATGTCGGTCCCCTCCCCAATCATGTCGACCTGCACCATGATGTCGAGCTCGCCGCGCCGGTAGGCTTCCAACCGCTCCTCGCGCGTCTGTGGCGGCACATCCTGCCCGATGCGCGTGGCGCTGAGCCAGCCGTAGCGCCGCTCGATGAAGTTGAGCACGTCCGCGGCGTGGCGGTTGCTCATGCAGATGACGAGCATCTGATGAGTGCGCACGTCGCGCCCGTGGCGGCCGCGGTGCTGCGCCCGTTTCGACTGGAAGCGCGCGATCGCCGGGCCGAGCAGCGTTTCCAGATACACGTCGTGGAAGCGCAGGTGGCGCCGGGCGAAGTAGCTGTCGATGTCGGTTTCGCCGGCAAGCTCGTTCTTGAGCTCGGCGAGCGTAAACTGGACCTCGCGGCCCGAGTCCTCCTCCACCATTGTGATCGCGTAGTCGACCACGTGCGCCTCGACGCGCTTCAGGATACCGCCCTCGGCATGGGCGTCGCGCAACGATACCTCGTGCAGCGCCCGGTAGAACGTTTCCTCCGTGCCGTCGTCGTGCACCGTCGTTTCGTGCGGCACGCCGAAGAGCGGCTGGCCGTCGCTCCGCAGCGGCGTGCCCGACAAGCCCACGAGCGCCGTGTACGGCAGATTGCCGACCGCCGCCGACCACGCCCCCTCTTCGGGCAGATGGTGGATCTCATCCAGCACAAACAGCGGACGCCCCTGGCGGCAGTACTGCTTGAGCGCCCGATTGCCCGACGTGCCGACCGCGTACTGGTACGTCGCAATCAGAATCGGGATGTCGTCGTTCTTGAGGTAGACTTCGCTCGAATCCGCGACGCAGAAGGGCATTGGCGGGGCGCCGATCCAGTGGAGCATCTGCGCGAGTTCGTCGGGGTCGGCGTACTGGTCGCGCAGGTTGCCGCGCGGGACGAAGACGACGAGCCGGTCGCAGATGCCCATGGCGCGAGCGACGGCGAAGGACGCCAGCGCCGTGAGCGTCTTGCCGTAGCCGGGGACAAACACGCCGAGGTGGTTGTACGCGCCGCGCTCGAAGGCATCGGTGAGCTTCTGCAGAAAAGCGCGCTGGCCACGGCGAAACTGGAAGTCGGGGGCGGGGGCGAGGCCGGGAATCGAGGCAGCGGGGGCAGGCTGCGTACTCATGCGGGTGCGAATCGGTACATCGGGGGATACGGCGAACGGAGCGCGCGACGGCTCCGCGATGGGGAGCGATCGGGTAAGGTAAGCGCACGGCGGCTCAGGGTAAAGCGCCCCGCGCGGTCTATTTTGAATCTACACGGTCACGCGCCGCCCTCGGCTTCGTCGCCCCGGTCGAACAGCGCATCGAGCCGCTGGTGGTAGCGAGCACGGATGTGCTCGCCGCGCCACATGAACCACAGCAGCGCTCCGGTGACAACGGCACTCAGCCCCGTCCCGCCAATCCACGCCGCCGTCGATGCCGCAAAGAACGCCTCCAGCACGCGGCTGGCCGCAAAAGCGACGAATACAAAAACGGTGAACATCTTGAGTCCGAGCGGGGCCTTCATGGAATCGGTGGAGATGAGTAATGGATGGGCGAACGTCGGGGCTTCAACTTGATTTCGACGAACACGACACCGCCCGCTTGCACCTGCACGGGCTCGCGGTGCGTCCGATAGCCCGGCGCGCGGACGATGAGCGTGCGGCGCCCGGCGGGCAGGCCGAGCTGAAACGTGCCGCGGTCGTTGACCTGCGCTGCCACGCGGCTCGTCGGGTCGATGCGCACTTGCACGGTGGCGCGCGAAATCGGGTCGCCCGAGTGCGCATCGAGCACCCTACCTTCGACGCGGCCGCGGATCTGCGCATCGGCGGATGCGGTCGCGAGCCCGCCCATCAGCAGAAGCACGGCCCCGATCCATCGAAGGAAGCGCATCATCGGCATGGCGCGATCACCGTCGCTGGCAATCCGTTGCAAAGGGGTGGAACGCTTGTATCCGCCGCCTGTCGTTTCGGTCCATCTTCGTCTGCAATGACCTCGGAGCGTCACCTCCGCCGCAAGCTCACGCTACGCGCCCACGGCGAGCAGGTCGTCTTCGTCAAGCAAAAGCAGGAGCGTATCGAGCACGTCTGGATGAAGGCGTTTCTGTGGGCGCTCTACTTGCCGGCGTATCCCGATCTTTCGGTGGAAATTCGGGTCGGCGACAAGTACAAGCCGGATGTGGTGTCGGTGGATGCGCGGCGCGGGCGGCCGCGTTTCTGGGGTGAGGCCGGATCGGTGGGCGTCGACAAGATTGAGGCGCTCGTCCAGCGCTATCCGGACACGCACTTCGCCCTGTCGAAGTGGGCGATGGCGCTCGATCCGTTCGTCGACATCGTCGCAGACGCCGTCCGCGACGTCAACCGCCGCGCGCCCATCGACCTGATCCGCTTTCCCGCCGACAGCGCCGAGCGTTTTCTCGACGCAAAAGGCCGCATCGCCATCGACCCAGAGGTGCTCACGCGCCATCGCGTTGGCCCGTGACGCGCCCCGATCTGCCCCATGGCGATTGCGTCGGCACCGGACGCGGCCTATGTTTGAGATACGCCGTTAGCTTCTCAAATCCATCCGCGCCTGCCTTATGCCCTGTCTCGCCGCGCTATTTGCGCTCTTTGTTCCGCGCCTCGTCGTCATCGGCACGTATCTGTTCACCAACTGGTTCGCGGGCGTTTTCGACACGCTCCTCTGGCCGATCCTCGGTTTCGTGTTCACGCCCACGTTTTTGCTGTGGTACAGCGTCGTCGTCAACGTGTACGATGGCTCGTGGGGGACGTGGCAGGTCGTTGGCGGCGCGATTGCGCTGGTGATCGACCTCTCGCCTTCGGCCGGCGCGAGCGATTAGCCGGCCTGCGAATCGGACTGCTGCCACACGAACCGGACGACGGCCGCCGGCCCCTGATGATGCGGCCCTTCGCGCAGCTCGGTTTCGACGGCGTCCACCTGCTGGATGCCTGCCTCCGGAAAATCGGAGCGCAGCTCGTCGGGCGTGAGCATCATGGCGGCGCGGGGCGGGCCGCCGCTCGTGTAGCCCGCGGTGACCTGCTCGGGCCGGAACCACTCGGCGATGAGCCACCCGCCGGGTCGGAGGATCTGCCGGATGCGCCGGTGCAGCGCCGGGCGCGCCTCGGGCGGCAGATGCAGGAACGCGATCACGACGGCGTCCCATGTGCGCTCGGGCTGCCACTGCGTGACATCGACCTGCACCGTGTCGACGGATACGCCGCGCTCATCGGCGAGTGCGCGGGTCTTGCGGAGGCCCTCGGCGCTGTAATCGAGCGCCGTCACGGCGAAGCCCTGCTCGGCAAGAAAGACGGTATTGCGCCCCTCGCCGGCCCCCAGCTCGATGACCGATGCGCCATCGGGCAGGCGCTCACTCTGCTGGGCGATGAACGCATTCGGCGTCGCGCCATACACCCAGTCGTCTGTGGCGAAGCGGTCGTTCCAGAACGAAGGATCCATCGGAGAAGCGGTCATTCGATGAGCATCATTGTGTCCATGCCAAAGTTGACGCGGTCGGCATCGGTGGCGACCACGCGGAGCTGATCGGCGCCTTCGGCGGGCACACTGATCGTTGCGCCGTAGATGCTGGTGCGTCCCGCGAACTGCAGCGGCGTCGCGCTCACGATCTTGCCGTCTTTGAGCAACTGCGCGCGGATGTCGTACCGACTCGCATCCCAGAGGCCGCCGGGCTCCGTCGGGCAACCGCACATCATGCGGACGCGGGCCTGCACGGCGAGCTCATCCCCCGGCACGGCAGCCGAGGCGTCCTGCGGCGCCAACACCTCGACGATGAACCCGTGCAGCGTGAGCACCACGCCATTGCCGACGACGTCCTTGCCGGGCACCATGAGCAGTGTCGTCGAAGCGGACTGCATGGCCCGCGGATAGCCCAGCGGCCCCTCGGCGGTGATTTCGATGCGGGTAGGCTCAGTCAAAGCCAGCGTCGTGGAGAAGACGGCAGCGCCGGGCGTATCGTAAATGTCTGCCCCGCGTTCGTGCGGCTGCCGCATGATCTGGGCGGTACTGCCCGAGTCGCCCTGCTGCACTCCCTCGGCAAGCACCTCGCCCGTCTCGGCGTTGCGGACGGTGATGTGCGCGCCGCCCACAGGATCCTGGATCAACTTCGCATCCTGCGACACTGCCCGAACCACGAGCTTGGTCGGGATGCCGCTCGGATCGGTGCTCTGCGCGTAGCCCGCGCGGACGCCCAACCCGATCAGCACGATCGCGAGCGCCCCGAGGCTCAACGCGCGCGCCCAGGCACCTCGAAAAAACGGATGGAGTGCGTTCATGTCTTTTCCCTTCTGTTTGAGTACAAGCATCATCCCAGTGTAGTAAATATAACCATCAAGCAATACGAGGTTGCATTAAATGTCATGAAAGAGAGTCTGCCGAAGGGGCGCTCCAGCAGAGCCGAGGCGCATCCGGCTGTGCTCGATTGGAATTCCCGCCGTTCCGATAGCATCACATAGCTTTCCTCGCCTCGGCCAAACAACCCAATCGATGCACACACGCAAACACTTTTGCACCCCGTTTGTTAAAATCCGGTGAACGAATGAAACTATACTACCATATGAGAATACATCCGAACACCGAGTTGTAATAACAAGACATAATATATCATCGCCCCCTGACTTTCGCGAACTGCCTGAGCGATCATGCTGGAAACTCTCTCTCAACCCTGGCCCTGGTACGTGGCCGGTCCCATTATTGGGCTGATGGTTCCTCTGCTACTGGTGCTGACCGGTAAAGCCTTCGGGATCTCGTCGAGCCTGCGCCACGTGTGCACCGCGACGATCCCCGGCTCGGCCCCGTACTTTCAATACGACTGGATCCGGCGCGGCCTCTGGAATATCGTCTTTGTCGTCGGCATCCTTATTGGCGGGCTGATCGCCGGAACGGTGCTGCATAACCCCAATCCGGTTGCTATCTCCGAGGCGACGCGAACGGCGCTGAGCGACCTCGGCATTCAGGATTTTTCGACGCTGCTCCCGGCCGATTTGTTTAGTTGGTCGAGCCTAACGACGGTCCCCGGGCTGATGGTCATCGTGCTCGGTGGCTTCCTCGTAGGCTTCGGGGCGCGCTACGCCGGCGGATGCACCTCCGGCCACGCCATCACGGGCCTTGCCACGCTACAAAAGCCCTCGCTGATTGCCGTCATCGGCTTCTTCATTGGCGGCCTGTTTATCACCCACGTCGTCCTCCCGATCCTTCTGTAACGCATCCTCCGTACGACCATGAGCACTCCCACGATGCAGTCCGACGCGCAGGCGGACCCGGCCCTCACTGAGGACGCTGCCCCCCGTATCAGCGATCTGCTCATCTACCTGGCGATGGGCATTGGTTTCGGTATCATCCTCATCAAAAGTGAGGTCGTATCCTGGTTTCGCATCCAAGAGATGTTCCGCTTCCAGGCGGTCCACATGTACGGCATCATCGGAAGCGCCGTCGTCGTCGCGGCGCTGTCGGTCCAATGGATCAAGCGGGCGGATGTCCGCACGATCCGCGGCGAGCCGATCACCATCAAGCCAAAAAGCTACGAGACGGGCCAAAGCCAGATTCTGGGCGGCATCATCTTTGGCCTCGGATGGGGCCTGCTGGGCGCCTGCCCGGGCCCAATCTATGCGCTGATCGGCGCGGGCTTCACGCCGGTGATCGTCGGCCTCGTAAGCGCTATCGCCGGTGCCTGGGCCTACGGCCAGCTGCAACCGCGACTGCCCCACTGATCCCGCCCTGCCCAGTCTGATATCCTCACCACGCACCCTCTCACACCAACCTCTACACGACCATGCTTGTCCGACAGGTTTTCGACCCCAAACTCGCACAATACGCCTACCTCGTGGGCTGTCCGGCTACGGGCGAAGCGCTCATCATCGACCCCGAGCGCGACATCGACCAGTACATCGACCTCGCCGAAGAGAACGAGCTGGAAATCACCGCCGTCGTCGACACCCACATCCACGCCGACTACCTCACCGGCATGCGCGAATTTGCCGAGCGTGGCGTGAAGGTGTACGCCTCCGATGAAGGCGATGCCGACTGGAAATATGAGTGGCTCCTCGATTCGGATTACGACTACGAGCTGCTTACCGATGGCGATACGTTCATGGTCGGCAACATCGAAATCGAAGCTGTTCACTCGCCCGGCCACACGCCCGAGCACCTGAGCTACATCATCACCGACCACGGCAGCGGCGCCGACGAGCCGATTGCGGTTGCCACCGGCGACTTCGTCTTCGTAGGCGACCTCGGCCGTCCGGATCTGCTCGAAACCGCCGCCGGCCTCGAAGGCACGATGGTCGAAGGCGCCAAGGTGCTCTACGACTCAGTCGAGCGCTTCAAGAAAGAGATGCCCGAGTTCCTGCAGGTGTGGCCCGCACATGGTGCCGGAAGTGCCTGCGGCAAAGCCCTCGGCGACATCCCGCTTTCGACCGTCGGCTACGAGCTGCGCAACAACGCCTCGATCCAGGCCTCCGACACCGAGGACCACTTCGTCGACTTCATCCTCTCCGGCCAACCCGAGCCGCCGATGTACTTCGCCCGGATGAAGCGCGACAACAAGCTCGGCCCCACCGTACTGGGCGGCCGCCTGCCGCAACCGAAGAAGCTGATGGTCAAGGAGTTGAAAGCGCTCGCCAACAGCACCGACGTGGCCGTGGTCGACACGCGGCTCGACCGCTCCTCGTTCATGCACGCCCACCTGCCCGGCTCCATCTACGCCCCGCTCAATAAGACCTTCCCCACGATCACGGGCTCCTTCATCGAGGAAGACACGCCCATCGTGCTGATCATCGAGGAAGATAAGCTGAGCGAAGCCATCCGCGATCTCGTGCGCATCGGGCTGGATAATGTGGAGGGCTTCGCGACGCCCGATATGCTCGATCAGATCGACGATCTGGACCGGACGCCGGAGATCGACTTCAGCGCAATGCAACAGCGCATGGAGGATGCTGATGCGCTGGTGTTCGATGTACGCGGCATCTCGGAGTACGAGGAAGGCCACGTGCCGGGCGCAGCGAATCTGGCGCACACGCGGCTGTTCGTCCGCCAGGATGAAGTGCCGGAGGACAACACGCTACTCGTCCACTGCCAGAGCGGTGCGCGGGCCGCGGCGGCGTCCTCGCTGCTGGAGCGCTTCGGTCACAAGGTCGAATACGTGAACGACGACTTCGAGACGTGGGAGCAGATGGGCGAGGTTGCCCAAGGCCAAGAAAAAGCAGCGACGGCGGCGTAAGCCGCTCAACGGACAGAGCGGAGAGCCCGGAGGCCCTCCGCTCTGTCCGTTTTATGATTTCTTTCGTGCTTGGTTTTTAGCTTCATGAATGCCCTTTCGCGCTTTTTTCCTCCGCTCGACTGGCTCCCCGCATACGAAACCGACGACCTGCGCGGCGACCTCACGGCAGGCTTTACCGTCGGCGTCATGCTCATCCCGCAGGGGATGGCCTACGCCCTGATCGCCGGCCTGCCGCCCATCTACGGGCTGTACGCTTCGCTGCTGCCACTCGTGCTGTACGCGCTGTTTGGCACCTCGAGGCAGCTGGCTGTGGGTCCGGTGGCGATGGTGTCGCTGCTGGTGGCCGCGGGGGTGGCTCCCCTCGCCGGGGGCGATGTCGAACGCTATATCACCCTCGCTGTCCTACTGGCCTTTATGGTGGGCGTCATCCAGTTTGCGCTGGGCGTCGCCCGCTTCGGGTTTTTAACGAACTTTCTCTCACACCCTGTGCTCAGCGGCTTTACCTCGGCGGCGGCGCTCATCATTGGGCTGAACCAGTTAAAGCACCTTCTGGGCCTCGACCTGGAGCGCTCCAGCTACGTCCACGAAATCCTGTGGGGAGCGCTCCAGAATCTGGGAGCGACGAATCCGCTCACGTTGCTCGTGGGCCTCGGCAGCATTGCCATCCTCGTGGGATTGAAGCGCTGGAAGAAGGCCTTTCCGGCATCGCTCGTGGTAGTCGTGCTCAGCACCCTCGCCGTATGGGGCTTCGGCCTGCACGAGCACGGCGTGCGCATCGTAGGTAGCGTACCCGAGGGGCTGCCCGCTCCCACCGTGCCCTCGCTCGCCCTGGCGGACCTGCAAGCCCTCTGGCCAACCGCCATGGCCATTGCGCTCGTGGGCTTCATGGAGTCGATTGCCGTAGCCAAGGTATACGCCTCCAAAAACCGCTACGAGGTCGATGCCAATCAAGAGCTGATTGGGCTCGGGCTGGCCAACATCGGCGGCGCTTTGTTGCAGTCGTATCCGGTAACGGGCGGCTTCTCGCGGACGGCCGTCAATGCCGAATCGGGCGCGCGGACTAATCTCGCCGGGCTCATCAGCGCGGGCGTCATCGCCCTCACGCTGCTCCTCCTGACGCCCCTCTTCTACTACATGCCGAACGCTGTGCTGGCCGCCATCGTCATGGTCGCCGTCGCAAGCCTCATCGACGTGGCCGAAGCACGCTTCCTCTGGCGCGTCAAGCGGAAAGACTTCGCGCTGATGATGCTCACCTTTCTCGCCACGCTGGGCCTCGGCATCGAAGAGGGCATCCTCGTCGGCGTCATCGTTTCGCTGATCGTCGTCATCCATCGCACCTCGCGGCCCCACACCGCCACGATGGGCCGCCTGCCCGAGACCAACACGTTCCGCAACGTCAAGCGCCATCCCGATGCACTCACGCGCAGCGACGTGGTCGTTTACCGGATGGATGCCTCGCTCTACTTCGCCAATGCTGCCTTCCTGAAGGACGAGATCAACGAGATCATGGTGCAGGACGAGGCGCTGAAACGGCTCGTGTTCGATGCCTACCCGGTGAATGATATCGACGCCACCGGCGCCGAAGCGCTCAAGGAGATCATCGAAGACTTCCAAGAGAAAGGCTACGAATTTTACTTCGCCGGCGTGAAAGGCCCCGTGATGGATGTACTGAAAAAGGCCGGGGTCGTCGACCTCATCGGCGAGAACCACTTCTTCATGGAGGTGCACAACGCCGTCGAGGCCGTCGCCGAGACCCAACCCCGCTTCGCCAACGGAGCCGCAATGGACCCCTCAGCCCGCGTTTCCACCATCGATACCGAATAACCTGTCCCCTCGTCATGCGCACTGCTGCCCTTCTACTATCGCTCATTTTCGTGCTGACGGCCGGATGCGGCCGCACCGATGCCCCCTCTGATCAGACCAAGACGGCCGAATCCGCCGACCCCGACTCGGCCCTGCAGGCCGTGGTCGAGCAGGAGATCGAGGCGCTCGACGCGATGCGCTCCCGGCTGGCCCAAACGATCAGCAGCGACGAATCGGTTGACCAGCAGACGTTTGCGCGGGTCTGCAAACCCGTCGGCCAGCGAGCCAAACAGATCGCGGGCGAGCATAACTGGGGCGTCCGGCAAATTGCCGCACGCTACCGTAACCCGGCTCATCAGCTGGATACACCGGCAAAGCCCTTCTTCGAGCGTTTCAAACAAAACCCCGACGCCGTGCGCCTCTGGACGCGCACCGAGCGTAACGGCACCCCCGGCTGGCGCTACTTCCGCCGAATCACCGTCGAGTCCTCGTGCCTGGCCTGCCACGGCGCCAAAGCCGACCGCCCCGCTTTCGTGAAGGCAAATTATCCGGAAGACAAAGCCTTCGGGTTTGAAGCGGGCGATCTGCGCGGCCTCTACTCCGTGTTCGTTCCGGACACGCTCCCGTAATTCCTACTTGTAATTACAGGTAATACATTTTATATTTTAATCGTGTAAGCGCTTACAATCCCGTTTTGCACTCCTTGCACCGAGCCCGAAGGTACAGCCATGGCCCCATCGTCTTCCCCCAACGGAACCGCCGCCCTGCAGGCTCGCCTGGACGATCCTGAGACGGCGGCTCAACTCAACCGGCTGCTGGATCGGCTGGATACGATCGAGCGCGCCGTCGACGTGGTGGAGCAGCTGGATGAGCAGCTCCCCGCAGCGCTCAATATCGCCACCGATACGATCGACGAGGAGCTGACGCGCGCTGCCGATCGCGGGGTGGTCTTCGACGAGCGAGCTCGTGAAGCATTAAAGCTCGCCGAAAAGCTCACCGAGCCGCGCACCGTCGCAGTGCTCACCCGGCTGATGGAGCGCATCGATCAGCTGGAGCAGTTGGCCGATCTGGCCGATCAGCTGCCAGCGGCGCTGGCCACGACCGCCGACATCGCCGATGACGCGCTCACCCGCGCAGCTGACCGGGGCGTGGTACTCGACGAACGCGCTGGCGAGGCGCTGAAGCTGGCCGAAAAGCTCACCGAGCCCGAAACGGCCCGAGCGCTCCATGCCCTCATGGACCAAGCCGATCAGTTGGAGCAGTTGGCCGCACTGGCTGAGCAGGCTCCCGACTTCATCGCGATGCTCGCCGACATGGTTGACGCCGAGTACGCCCGCGCAGCCGAGCATGGGTACGATCCGGAGCAGACGCTGCGCCAGGCCTTCAGTGCGATGGGCCGGCTGGGCGAGCTGTTCCGCACCGATGAGTTTCAGGCGCTGCTCGACTCTGGCGTGCTCGACCCCCAGGCGCTACGCGCTGTGGGTAGCCTGGGCACCGCGCTCGTGCAGAGCCAGGACGAGGCCGCCCGCGGGCAGACGCCTCAGCTGGGCTTCTTCGGCCTGCTCGGGGCCCTGCGCGACCCAGACGTGCAGCACGCGCTTGGCTTCGTGATGCAGTTTGCCAAACACTTTGGCCGGCACATGCGCCAGTAATCCGCACTCTTGCACTTTCTCATCAGACCAGCGACTGCGCCATGAACACGCACTATCAAGTACTTATCGTTGGCGGGGGCACCGGCGGACTCACCGTTGCCTCGCAGCTCTGCGCCCGGGACGACGCCCCCACGGTCGGCGTCATCGAACCATCCGATACCCACTACTACCAGCCGCTGTGGACGCTCATCGGCGGGGGCGTTTTCCCGAAGGAAGAGAGCGAACGCAAGGAGGGCGACTTCATCCCCGAGGGAGCCACCTGGATTCAAGACGCTGCGGCCACGTTCGACCCCGAGAACAACAGCGTCACCACCGCCGGGGGTGACACGTTCACGTACGACTACCTCGTGATGGCCGCTGGCATCCAGATCGACTGGGATGCCATCCCCGGCCTTGCGGAGTCCGTCGGCAAACCGGACACCGGCGTCGTCAGCAACTACTCGTACGACACGGTGGAGTCGACGTGGACCGCCATTCAGAACTTCCCGAAAGGCGGCACCGCTTTCTTTACGGAGCCCACGATGGGCGTCAAGTGTGGCGGGGCGCCGCAGAAGATCATGTACCTCGCCGATGAAGCCTTCCGGCGCCAGGGCGTGCGCGAGGGTAGCCGCATCGCGTTCATGAAAGCAAAGGGGAAGCTGTTCTCCGCGCCGAAGTACGAGAAGTCGCTTTATGAGATCGTCGATCGGAAGGGCATCGAGGTGAACCTGATGACGGAGCTGATCGAGATCAAACCCGACAGCAAAGAAGCCGTCTTCAAGAACCTGGAGACGGGCGAAGAATCCACGGAGCCCTACGACCTGCTCCACGTCACCCCGCCGATGTCGGCACCCGATTTCATCGCTGAGAGCCCGCTTTCAGACGAGGAGGGCTGGGTCGATGTCGACCCGGAAACGCTGCGCCACCAAACGTACGATAACGTCTTTGCACTGGGCGACAACAGCAACCTGCCCACGTCGAAAACGGGCGCGGCCGTCCGCAAACAGGCGCCGGTGCTCGTCGACAACCTGATGGCGTCGATCAACGAGACCAAGCCGACGAACGGCGTGTACGACGGCTACACCTCGTGCCCGCTCGTCACCGGCTACGGCAAGCTCGTCCTCGCCGAGTTTGACTACGATAAGAACCCGCAGGAGTCGTTCCCCTTCGACCAGAGCCGCGAGCGCTACAGCATGTACGCGCTCAAAGCCTACGGCCTGCCACGCATGTACTGGAACGGCATGCTCCGCGGCCGGATGTGAGGCAGCTCGACGGCCCACTTTCGGGATTCGCCCAAACCACACAGGCCCGCTCGGAGGCGTCGTCCGGGGGGCCTGCTCGGCTTGGGACCTCACCGATGGATTGGCCTCCCGCTACTCCGAAGCGGCGCCCTCGGGGACAAGAAACACAATCGTCGCGCCCCATCCGCTTTGATCTGTTGCTTGCTCGTAGCGCCCCACCATATCCATCCGGTCGAGGATGGCGTGGACGCCGCGACGGAGCGTCCCGGTTCCCTTGCCGTGTATGATGCGCACGCGCAGGATACCCTTCTCGCGGGACAACTCCAGATAATCGGGCACCAAGTCGCCGATGTCGCTCGGCTCGAAGACGTGCAGGTCGAGCACGCCGTCGATCGGATATTCGGTGGCGTCGTCCATGCGGGATACAGGGGCTACTGATTCGTCATCGGCTTGCGAAAGACGAGGAAGTGCTGCCGCGGGAGCATGTCTTTCGTGTTGACCCACTCCAGCCCCACCGCCTCCATCTCCTTGCGCACCTGCGCCTCGCTCATCTTGTGAAGCGGCTTGATCGGAATGCTGGGGTCCTCATTCCGATATTCGATGAGGATAACGCGTCCGCCGGGCACCAAGGCCTCGACGAGATTGCGCATCATCTCGCGCGGATGCGAGAACTCATGGTAGGCGTCCACCATCAGCGCGGCATCGATGGAATCGGACGGAAGCTGCGGATCGGTGATTTCGCCGCGGACGAGCGTCACGTTGTCGACGTTCTGCTCCTCTAAGCGTTGCCGCATGATGTCGAGCATCTCGGGCTGGATATCGACGGCGAAGACGCGGCCTGCGGGCACCCGATCGGCGAGGCGGAACGTAAAGTAGCCAGTGCCCGCACCGAGGTCGGCCACCACATCGGAGGGCGCGAGGTTCATGCTATCGACGACGAGATCGGGACGCTCGTTGTCGGCGCGCTCGGGCCGCTCCAGCCACGAGGCGCCGCGATGGCCCATCACCTCCGAAATCTCGCGGCCCATGTACACCTTGCCAATGCCGTCGCGGCTCGGCGGCTTGCGCGTGTAGACATCGGACGTGTCGGCCGGAACCAACGAAGTGCTATCGGTCCTTGACCCGGTCCGCTGACAGGCGGCGGTGGACGCGGCAGTCCATCCCAGCGCGCTGACAAGCAGAACGACCGCGATCCATCGAGAAGGGGCTGACACACTCATCGGGTCATTGGAGCCCGAAGTGATTGGCGACGGCGTTGTAGTCGGTTAGATCGACGCGGGATGCGCGGGCGGCGGCGACGTCCTCAAAGACGACGACCTTGATGGTCTGATCGGGCAAATCGTCGATTACGATATCGGTCGAGGCTTCGTAGAACACCTCCAGAAAACCCGCCTCGAAGGCGTATCCGAGCGTCACCGTATAATCCACGGCGGGCAGGTGGGTCATTCCCGTGCAAATCGCGCTCCCAATCCGCCAGCCCTGAACAGGGCGCCCCCCGGATGCCCCGCCCCATCCGAACTGTCCATTATTTCAAACAGCCTCGCATGGATTTGGGCTCACTCGTCTTCCTCCTTGTAGATGCGAATCACCGTGTTGCCTGCGGTGTCGATGTAGCCGCGATACATGCCGGGCGTGTTAAATGGCATAGCGATATTGCCCTCGCGGTCGAGCGCGATGACACCGCCCGATCCGCCATCGGGGCTCATCTGCGGGAGCTTATCCATAATGATAGACTCGGCCGCTTCCTGCAGCGTCATGCCGCCGTGCTCCATCCGCGCACAAATGTCATGCGCGACGGCGGCGCGGATGAAGTATTCGCCATGCCCGGTCGCCGACACCGCGCAGGAGGCGTTATCGGCGTAGGTCCCCGCCCCGATGATGGGCGAGTCGCCCACGCGGCCGAAGCGCTTATTTGTCATGCCGCCCGTGGTCGTGCCGGCCGCCAGGTTGCCGTTCTGGTCGAGCGCTGCAGCGCCCACCGTCCCGAATTTATCCTGATCGGGGCGCAGGTCGGGCGAGCGGTCGTCCGAGTCCGCGTCGGCATCGCCGCTGTCGTTCCCGCGCGCCTTTTCGGCCTGCTGACGGCGGCGCTCGGTGTAGAAGTAGCTATTCTCGACCATTTCTATCCCGTGCTGCTCGGCGAACGCCTCGGCACCCTCCTGCGCCATCATCACGTGCACCGACTCCTCCATGATGAGCCGCGCAAGACTGATCGGGTTGCGGATGTGCTTAACGCCCGTGAGGGCGCCGGCGCTGAGCGTCGCGCCGTCCATGATCGAAGCGTCGAGCTCGACGGTGTTCTCGCTGGTAAAGACGGCGCCCTTGCCTGCGTTGAAGAGCGGCGAATCTTCCATGGTGCGGAGCGCCGCCTCCACGGCCTCGACGCTACTGCCGCCCTGCTGCAACACCTCGTGGCCGGCTTCGAGCGCTGTCTGCAACGCCGACCGGTACGCCTCTTCCTGCTCCGGGGTCATATTCTCGGGCAGGATCGTGCCCGCGCCCCCGTGAATCACGATTGCCGTCTTGCCCGGCGCTGGCTGTGCCGTAACTGTTTCAGCCGTTCCCATACTCATTACACTGCACGCGATGATAAACAGCAGACCTGCCATCCAGCGCGTTCCCCGAACTCCCAACATGACCGTACCCGATTGATGATGAAGACGTATGCACATGTGCTGCTAAAGTAGAAAACCCCGGCGGGAAACGCCACCGCCCCCAATCCCCTGCCTGCCATCCTGTCGGGCCGCATGCCGTCCCGGCGGGCCCACCGCCGTTCTGACGGAGAAATGGAGCGGTTCCTGCACCCTTAATGAAGATTCAGGGGTTTTGGGTGGATGGCTTGCAATTTGTAGCACAATAAACGTCCATGATAACTCGTTGGGAACATAGCGGCGACTTGCCGGATTCGTAACAAATTCCGATTTGCACCTTGGATGTCTTTTGTTGACATTGAGGTGCATCAAATTGAGCGCCGTCCATCCTCGCACGACATCACGTAGCAGCAATCGATCCTATATGGCGAAGGAGACCGTAGTTAAAAAGAAGAAGGATAATAAGGCGTTTAATCAGTACGAAGCGCTGCAAGAAATGAGCGATGAGGACCTCATGTCTCAGTTTCAGGCTGGGACCGTGGAGGCCTTCAACATCTTGGTCGATCGGTATTCCGACCGGCTCATGCAGTATCTCTATCGGTTCTTGGGTGACAAGAAGCGGTGTGAGGACCTGTTGCAGGAAACGTTCTTACGTGTCCACCGCAACCGGCACTCCTACCGGCGCATCGCGAAGTTCTCGACTTGGCTTTATACGATCGCCGGGAACTTGGCCCGGTCCGAATACCGGAAGCGTAAGCGCCGCCGGATGCAGTCCATCCAGTCGGTGAACCGGGACAACGAAGAGTATGAGATGGAGATCCCGGATGAGTCGTTCTCCCCGGATCGGCATGCGGAGAGCACGATTCAGGACCGGTACATTCAGGAAGCAATGAATGAGATTCCGCCGGCCTTCCGCGAAGTCGTGGTGCTGCGCGATATCCAGCAGCTCGCCTACGACGAGATCGCCGAGATCACCGGCCTTCCGATGGGCACGGTCAAGAGCCGCATCAACCGCGGCCGGACCAAGCTCCAGGCGCTCCTGAAAGACGTGTACCCCTTTCAGCAAGCGGAATAATCCACTGTAGCACGAAGGCAATCCAACGCCGGCTCCGGATTTCGGGGCCGGCGTTTTTGCGTCTGGTCCCGGCGCGCCTCTGCCCCGCCCGCCCCTGCAGACTTCCTCCCCATGGCCGATTCAACCACTCCCACCCAAGTGTCCGTTGACACCTCCGCTCAGCAGATCACCATCGCCTGGGCCGACGATCACCGCTCGGTCTACCCGATGGATGGCCTCCGCCGGGCCTGCCCCTGCGCCAACTGCCGTGGCGGGCACACTACGGGATACGATCTGGAGGCCGCAGCAGAAGGGCTCGATGCCGATCCGCACCGCGAGTGGACCGAGGTGCGCGTCGAGACGGTGGGCAGCTATGGCCTGCGCATTACCTGGGATGACGGCCACAACGACGGCATTTACGCCTGGAAGCGCCTCCGCGCACTCGACGAGGCCCGCCCCTGATTCACACGGGAAAGCCCCCTCTAAAAGGAAACCTCAATCCCATTGCGCACCGCCACATCGAGCGATTCCACTGCCCCCGGGGGGCGGCTGTCATAGCTGAGACTGAAGCTCGTCTGGAGCGTGACGTGCTTGGTCAGCGCCACTGCCAGCGCAGCTTCATCCAGAATGCGGATGTCGTCAAACGCATCGAGGCGCGGCTGGACGTAGACCGTGTTGATGATGGAGGTCTTCTCCGTCAGCCGGAGGCGAACATTAACGTAGTTGCTCCAACGCCCGACCGATTGCGTCGCCGGATGCGTTCCCACCTTTCCAGCGTCGAGGGTTTCGTATTCATACATCAGCGTCGTACCCTGATAGAGCCCGATGCGATCGGTATCAACGTAGCGGAATCGGATGCCGCTACCCACGAGCACGCGCAACCGTAGCAACTTGAACGCATCCTGTTGGAGCTGGGTGAACGTTTCCGCCACAAGCCACGGGATGAGCTCCCGATTGTACCGCAGGTGCGCAAACGACTGGTTTTTGAACGTCGCTCCGCCCTCTTCGCCGTATCGCACGCGGCCAATCAGAAACAGATAATGCGGCCCCGTCCGGTAGTCAAAGCGCGTTCCGATTCCGACCTCAAACAAATCGGCATTCCCCGATTCGACGGCCACGTCCCCTCCAAGGGTCGTTGCAAAGCCATCGACTTCGAAGGCGCGCATCTTCTCGGTATTGACCTGCCCATGCGCCGGCGTCACGGAAACCGCACTGCTCAGCAGCGCAACCAAAACGACACAAACGGCCCGTAGGCTCATCGGCGAGGCTCCTCGGTAGGAATAGACACAGCGTGAACTTAGGCAAGCTGGCTGATTAGAACCATCAGCCCCACAAAACCGGCCAAGACGCCCAAGGCAATCAAAATTTGTTTTCGGACTCTCCGGTTCATACTACCCTCGCATTCAATTTATACCGCCGGATGTACAGTCGGGCCCATCGGCCCGCTGATCTGCTCCTAAGATCGCGATGCGAAGCTGTATTTTCAACTTTGATTCGACATTCCACTCTGAACGCAAAAACCCCACAACCGCAGTAGCGATTGCGGGGCCGGAGCCAACGGTCGGACTCGAACCGACGGCCTGTCCCTTACGAGGGGACTGCTCTACCAGCTGAGCTACGTTGGCTGATTTGGCGACGTCCCAATGTAGGTTGGATACCACGCAGCGTCAACTTCTAAGATCCGGGCTCAATCGGCTCGTATAGCGGATCTAAGCGACCTCACGTCTTTTTCATGTACCGCTCCTTTCGCCTTTATTGAGCGCTCCCTCCTCTATGATCCAGCTTGATCAGGTGGCGAAGCGATTCGGCTCGACGCAGGCTGTCGCCCCGCTCTCGCTCGACGCCCCCAGACACCAGACCACGGTACTGATCGGCCCCAGCGGCAGCGGCAAATCGACGCTGCTGCGCCTGATGATCGGCCTCATCACCCCGGATCGGGGAACGGTGCGCTTCGACGGGACGCCGCTCGCCCGCTCCAACCTCCAGTCGCTGCGCCATCGGATGGGCTACGTGATACAGGAGGGCGGGCTCTTCCCGCACCTCTCGGCGCGCGAGAACGTCGCCCTGCTGGCGCGGCACCTCGGCTGGAGCGACGCCCGCGTGGACGAGCGCATCGCCAAGCTCACCGAGCTCGTCCAGCTCCACCCCGACCGCCTCAACCCGCGCCCCCAGCAGCTCTCCGGCGGCCAACGCCAGCGCATCAGCCTGATGCGCGCGCTCATGCTCGACCCCGACGTGCTGCTGCTCGACGAACCCCTCGGCGCCCTCGACCCCATGATCCGCGCCGACCTGCAGGCCGACCTCCGCCGCATCTTCCGCCAGCTCAACAAAACGGTGGTCCTCGTGACCCACGACATCGGCGAAGCCGGCTACTTCGGCGACCGGATCGTGCTCCTCCGGCAGGGGCAGATCGTCCAGACCGGCACCATGCACGACCTCGTGCACGCCCCGGCGGAAGACTTCGTCAGCAGGTTCATCCAGGCCCAGCGCAAACCGCTCGAACAACTCGATACGTGACTCCGTGCCGTCTTCTTCTCTGTGCACCATAGCGCGGCTCGCGGCCGGGCTGCTGATCGCGCTGCTCTTTTCAGCGGAGGCCCGCGCGCAGGACTCCACCCTGGCCATCGGCTCGAAGAAGTTCACCGAGAACGTGATCCTCGGCGAGATGGCAACGCTGTTGCTTCGCAGCAAGGGCTTTGCAGCAACCCATCGGGCCGAACTGGGCGGATCGCGCTTTCTGTGGGAGGCGCTGCGGCGCGGCGACATCGACGCCTATCCCGAATACACGGGCACGCTCATCCAGGAAATCCTGTCGGATGCCGAGGTGACCCGTGCCCCCCTGGCCGACGTGCTCGCCCGCCTCGGCATCCGTATGACCGATCCGCTGGGCTTCAACAACACCTACGCGCTGGGCATGCGCGCCCCGCTCGCCGATTCGCTCGGCATCCAGACGATCAGCGATCTGCGCGCGCATCCGGAGCTGCGCTTCGGCTTCTCGAACGAGTTCATGGACCGGGGCGATGGCTGGCCGTCGCTGCAAGCCACCTACGACCTGCCGCAGCAAAACGTCCGCGGCATTGACCACGACCTCAGCTACCGCGCCCTTGCCAACGGCGCCGTCGATGTGATTGACCTCTACTCGACCGATGCCGAGATCGCCGCCTACGATCTGCGGATCCTGACGGATTCCCTCGACCATTTCCCCGCCTACCAGGCCGTGTACGTGTACCGCACCGACCTGGCCGAGCGCGCCCCGCAGGCGGTGGATGCGCTCCAGCAGATGGAAGGGCGTCTGCCGGCTGCTACCATGACGCAGCTAAACAAGCGAGCCAAGATCGACGGCGTGCCGGAATCGGAGGTGGCGGCGGCGTTCATCAACGACTCACTCGATGTGGGGCAGCGCGTCACTGCCCAGACGATGAGCCGGCCCGAGCGCGTATGGATGCGGACGCAGGAGCATCTGGTGCTCGTCGTCGTGTCGCTGCTCCTCGCGATTCTGCTCGCCATCCCAATGGGTATCGTCGCCGCCAAAACGGGCTGGACGGGTCAGGTCCTCTTGCTGATCGTTGGCGTCACGTACACGATTCCATCGCTGGCCCTCCTCGCGCTGATGGTGCCGCCGCTGGGCCTGGGGCGCGTGCCGGCCATCGTGGCGCTGTTCCTCTACAGCCTGCTACCCATCGTGTGGAACACGTACACGGGCCTGAACGATATCAGCGAGCCGCTGCGGGAGTCGGCCGTGGCGCTGGGGCTCTCCGATGGCGCCCGGCTGCGCCTGGTGGAGTTGCCGCTCGCCGCCCGGTCGATCCTCGCGGGCATCAAGATCGCCGCCGTCATCAACATCGGGACGGCGACGCTCGGCGCGCTGATCGGCGCGGGCGGATATGGCCAACCTATCCTCACCGGCATCCGCCGGGCCGATATGGGGCTCATCATGGAGGGCATGGTGCCGGCGGCGCTGCTCACCGTCGTACTGCTTGCCCTGCTCGAAGGCATCGAGCGGACGTTTCTGCCCGGCGACCTCGAACCGGAAGCGGCGGCTTCCGCGTAGCATTTGGTTTCACCATTCATCACAAGTGCCCTGCTTATGTCCACGTCGCTCAACCGCCTGCAATCCGCCCTCGGCCGCATCGAAGACCTGAAGAATGCCGCCGAGCTGCTATCGTGGGATCAGGAGACGTACATGCCCGATGGCGGGGCCGATGCGCGCGCCCGCCAGCTATCGACGCTGCAGACGCTCGCACACGAACAGTTCACCGCCGATGCGATCGGCGACCTCCTGAACGACGCTGCCGCACACGTAGCCGACCGCGATTCCGATTCGCACGCAGCCCGGCTCGTGCAGGTGACGCGCCGCGAGTACGAACGGGCCCGCAAACTACCCGCCGACCTCGTCGCGAAGTTGTCGGAGGTCACCTCTCGCGCCAAGCAGGCCTGGAAGCACGCCCGCACCGAGGACGACTTCGATCACTTCGGGCCCTATCTCGAACGGATCGTCGACCTCAGCCGCCAGAAAGCGGAAGCGCTCGGCTACGACGACGAACCGTACGATGCGCTGCTGGACGAGTACGAGCCCGGCATGCCAACCGAAACGGTGGCAGCCACCTTTCGCGCCCTGCGCCGTGACCTCGTCCCCATCGTCGACGCCATCGCTGCGCAAGAGCCACCAGAGGACGCCTTTCTTCATCAGCCCTACGCCCCCGATCGGCAGAAAGCCTTCGGTGAGCGGGTGATTGCCGCGTTCGGATATGATTTCGACCGGGGCCGGCAGGATCTCTCCGCGCATCCGTTCACGGCCTCGTTTTCAGTGAATGACGTGCGCCTCACCACACGCTACGCGCCCGACTTCTTCCCCTCGGGCTTTTTCGCCACACTGCACGAAGCCGGACACGGCCTCTATGAGCAGGGCATCGATCCCGCGCTGGAGCGCACGCCCCTGGCCGAGGGCGCCTCACTGGGTCTCCATGAATCGCAGTCGCGCCTATGGGAAAATCTCGTGGGCCGCAGTCGCCCGTTCTGGAATCACTACTACGGCGACCTGCAGGACCGCTTTCCGGCGGCGCTGGGACCCGTGTCGCGGTCCTCGTTTTACCGAGCCATCAACAAAGTGGAGCCGTCGCTCATCCGCGTCGAAGCCGATGAGGTGACGTACAACCTGCACATCATGCTGCGCTTCGAGCTGGAACGAGCGCTGATCGAGGGCGACCTCGCTGTGGCCGATCTGCCCGGCGCCTGGAACGAGACGATGGAGGACTATCTGGGCCTCCGGCCGGATACCGACGCAGACGGCGTGCTACAAGACGTCCACTGGGCGCTCGGCGCTATCGGCTACTTCCCCACGTACGCCCTCGGCAACCTGATGTCCGTCCAGATCTTCGATCGGTGCCGGGACGACATTCCAGCTCTCGGTGCGCAGATCGCTGAGGGGCAGTTTGAGCCACTGCTGACGTGGCTGCGCACGCACCTCCACCAGCACGGGCGCAAGTTTGAAGCGCCAGAGCTCCTACACCGCATCACTGGATCTGCCCTGGGGGCGGATGCGTGGCTCGACTATATCCGCACCAAGTACGGCGCACTCTACGACGGAATCGAGTGACTCCAACGCCTCCGGCCTCGTTGGTGGACGAGGGATAGAAGGATGACTGTGTTTTCCTCGCAGCCGAATCCCTCAAGCGGATGCGGAAGCAGAGCCGGGTTACAGCCGACTCGGCTGCATGTGTTTCTCCACTTCGAAGCGGCGCGACGCCGGCTCCGATTTCTCGATGCGAGCGCCCTTCTGCACGAGCATATCCTCACGGAGCAGTTGGAGCAGCGCCTCGCGCGCGACGGCCGGATCGATGTCCTGCTGATCGGCGATTTGGAAGAACTCCGCAAATTTAAAGGCCGCGGGCAACTCCCGATATAGAATGAGCGCCTGCCGGGAAACCGATGAACTGGGCTCCTCCCCTACATCTTCGTCCTCACTCACCTCCTGATACAGCCGCACGACCGTCACCTCTTCGCGCAGCGACTTGTTCTCTTGCTGAAGTCGCTTATTTTCTTGTGTGAGCTGCTCGTTCTTATCTTGCAATCGCTCGACCTGGTCCTGCAGCTTCCCGACCTCGGACGCGAGATCGTCGAGATATGAACGCAATTCGCTGATGATGGCTCGGGGGTTACTCATGGGTCGAGAGGACTTCAACGTCACTGCGCTGGCGCGCCCGGAGCGGGGAGATGACGTGGCGTTTGGTGAAAGATAGCGGGGAGTTTCGAAAGCCAGCCGAGCTTGCCGGGGTACGTCCATGCCGCGGGCAACCTCACGGATGGAGCGGATGCGAAAAAGCATGGGCCCAACGCCCCCTGGGGTGGTGCAGACGGCCTCCGTATCATCCGACACCATATTAAGATAAAGAGACGCAGAATCATAGGCGAGGAAAAACTACTCCCCGGTTGGAGTTTTGGCTATGAGGGAGTGCGCCAACGAAGAAACGCGTAAAAACGCCCCATCGAGCGGTTGATTTTACGTCTTCTGAGCTGCAGGAAGCGTAAAAGCGAAAGCAGTCCCTTCTCCCATGACGCTATCCACCTCCAGCGTTTGATCGTGAAGGTGCATAATTTTCTGTGCAATTGCCAGGCCCAATCCGGCGCCCCCCTGCTCACGGTTGCGGCTCTTTTCGACGCGGTAGAAGCGATCGAAGATGTGCGGCAGGTCGTCCTCGGGGATGCCGGGCCCTGTATCGCTCACGCGCGTGGCGACAGTCGATCCGTTATTCGTCACCGTAATATGCACGGTGTCCTCCGCACTCGTGTACTGCAGCGCATTGTCGATCAGATTGGAAAGGGCCCGTTCGATGAGCGCAATGTCGGCACGGACGAGGGTGAGCCGTTCCGGCAGGTCGGCACACAGGTCGATACCACAGGCCTCGGCGCGGGGCTTAAACTGCATCACCACGTCCTGCACCAGCTCGGTGAGGGAGAAGGGCTCTACCTGCGGCTCGATATCGCGGGCGTCGAGCTTGGACAGCTCGAACAACTGCGCCACGAGTGTATTGAGCCGCCGCGTGTTACGGAGGCTCGTCCGGATGTAGCGCTCGCGCTCACCCGGCTCCAGCGCATCGCCCTTCATGAGCACCGTCTCCAGGTACCCCTGAATCGATGCCAGCGGACTGCGCAAATCGTGCGATACGTTGGCCACCAGCTCGCGGCGCATACGGTCAGCCTGCCGGAGCTCCTCCATCGTGTCGACCAGCGTATCGGCCATCCGGTTGAAGCAGCGAGCCAGCTGCCCGATCTCATCTTTCGCCGTCGCATCCATCCGTTGATCGAAGTCGCCTTGCTCAAAGGACGCCACCACGGCAGTCATCGAGCGGAGGCGCCGCGTCAATCCGCCAAAGAGCAGCAGGCCCACGCCCGCCGTTACCAGCAGAATCAGCCCGAGCCCCTGCAGGGCTGTCTGCATGATGTAGCTGTCGCCCACGAGGTCCATCATCGAGGCGTACTGGCCGCTGTGGAGCACGATGTAGAGGTAACAGCTGCCCTCGCCCGCGATGGTGATATTCGCGGCGGAAAAGGGGACCTGTTGGCCTCGATGCAGCGGATCGTCACCGAGAATGGGAAGCGCATCACCCCGGATAAAGCGGCGGATGGGAGCGAGGTCGACGGCCGCCTGCTCCAGGGCCTGATCCGCACTGGTAAACGAGGCCTTAATCGCCCCGTCCGCTTCCAGCAGGTAGATCTCGATGCGCCGGTTGATGCCCATCATCTGCTCGATGGTGGACTGGATGCCGGCGTAGTGCACGCTATCGCGCAGCGACGGCTGAAACCGGGGCGCGAGGTCGGCGGCCAGGGTGCGGTTGAGTTTCTGCTCGGCTTCCTGGGCATAGCGGCGCGCGGCCTGCACGCCCAGACTCCCCAGCACCACCCCGAGGCCCAAAATCAGCACCAGAAAAAGCGCCGAGAGCTTGCCGTAGAAACTCCGCGTCAGGCGCCGCACCACCGATGCCAACTGGGTCCACACGTTCTCCACCGTCACTCACTGGTCGATTCGAGCTCACTGCGTTCGACAAACCGGTACCCCACGCCCCACACCGTCCTCACGTACGTCGGCTCCGACGGGTTCTCTTCAATCTTACTGCGCAGCCGGTTGATGTGCGTGTTGACCGTGTGGCTGTAGCCGCTGTGCTGGTAGCCCCACACCTGATCGAGCAGCTCTTGCCGGCTGTAAACGCGGCCTGGATTGCGCGCAAATAGCAGCAGCAGCTCGAACTCCTTGTTCGTCAGCTCGATGGGCGTACCCTCTCGGACGACTTTGCGCTTCTCGGGTTCGATCTTCAGCGCACCGAGGCGGATCGGCGACCGATCGCGGGTATCGGATGCCCGCTCGTCGGTCTGGTCCAGTTCGATGCGCCGGAAGATGGCCTTTACGCGAGCGAGCAGCTCGCGAATGCTGAAGGGCTTCGTAATGTAATCGTCGGCGCCCAGTTCGAGGCCCAGCACCTTATCCAGCTCCTCCGACTTTGCCGTCAGCATCAGGATGGGCAGCGACCGCTTTTCCGCCCGGATCCGCTTGCACACGTCGAAGCCGTCCATCCCAGGCAGCATGATATCGAGAATAATCAGATCGTACTCGACGTTCAGCGCCTGCTCCAACCCCTCGGTGCCGTTGCCCACGACGTCGACGGTGTGCCCGAGATCACCCAGATGGAGCTGGACCAGATCCGCAATATCATCCTCATCTTCGATGACGAGAATTTGCGCCTCCGAGGTCATGGTGGATGACTGATTGTTCATCACGGACGGGACCGGTTTGGTGGTGAATGCATGATGCACCCCTTTCGTGGTCCCGACCGAGGCGATGTTACGGACGATCTTCTCTTCCCGTTCTTTTCACCCTTCCCCCGGAAACAACGCAGCACTCGCGGATACGTTTTCTACACGAATCCGTATAGTTGGCCCACCTTCTTTTTCCCAGCATCCCCCTCCTCATGCCTACGCCTGCGCAGCCGGACTGGAGCCTCACGAGTTGGCAACAGAAGACGGCGCACCAGCTGCCCACCTATCCCGACGAGGCCGCGCTGCAGGATGCGCTTGATCAACTCGCCACACTGCCGCCGCTGGTCACCTCCTGGGAGATCAACGGGCTCAAAGATGATCTCGCGCGGGCCGCCCACGGGGAGCGATTTCTGCTGCAGGGCGGCGAGTGCGCGGAGCGCTTCTCCGAGTGCACGGCCGACATCATCACGAGCCGGCTCAAGATCATGCTGCAGATGAGCCTCGTGCTCACCTACGGCCTCAACACGCGCATCGTCCGCGTGGGGCGCTTCGCCGGGCAGTACGGCAAACCGCGCTCCTCGGATACCGAGACGCGGGACGGCGTCACGCTGCCCAGCTACCGGGGCGACCTGATCAACGGATCGGCCTTCACCGAAGCCGACCGCATCCCCGATCCGCAGCGCCTCGTCCGGGCGTATCACAACTCGGCAGCGACGCTCAACCTTGTTCGCGGCCTGGGCGAAGGCGGCTTTGCCGACCTGCATCATCCCGAGTACTGGAACGTCGACTTCATGCAGCACTCGCCGCTGGCCGAGGAGTATCACGCCATGGTCGACGCCATCGAGGACACCCTCAGCTTCCTCGACGCCGTCACCGACCGGCCCATCGACAACCTGCAGCGGGTCACGTTTTACACGAGTCACGAGGCGCTGCATCTTCCCTACGAGCAGGCGCTCACCCGCGACGTCCCGCATCAACAGGGCGCGTATAACCTCGGGACGCACTTTCCGTGGATCGGCAAGCGCACCAATCACCCCGACGAGGCCCACATCGAGTACGCGCGTGGCATCCAGAACCCGATCGGGCTCAAGGTAGGGCCGGACATGACGCCCTCGCGGCTGCAGCGGCTCATCGGGGCGCTCGACCCGCACGAGGAACCGGGACGCCTGACCCTGATCACCCGCTTCGGTGCCGATGCCGTAGGCGACAAGCTTCCTCAGCTGATCGAAGCCATCCGCGCCACCGGCCACACCGTGCTCTGGTGCTGCGACCCGATGCACGGCAACACCGAGCTCACCTCCTCCGGGCGCAAAACCCGCCGCTTCGCCAACATCATGGCCGAGCTGGAGCAAGCGTTCGACATCCACGCCGCCGCCGGTTCGTACCTCGGCGGGGTCCACTTCGAGCTCACCGGCGAAAACGTAACCGAATGCATCGGCGGAGCGCGCGGGCTGCAGGAAGCCGACCTCGAACAGGCCTACAAATCGGAAGTCGACCCGCGGCTCAACTACGAGCAAGCGCTGGAGGTGGCCTTCAGCATCGTCCGCAAATACCGGCAGATGAACGGCCGCGGCTAATCCGACTTTCGCCCATGTGCAAAACGCGCCGCCCGGAGAGCTCCAGACGGCGCGCATGCGATCTATCTGTGATGTGCTGACTACAGCTCCGTGGTGAACACGTCGTCCTCGCGGATGGAAAGGGCGAAGGCCGTGAGCAGCTGAATGCAGTGCTCCACATCTCCCAGATCGACGACCTCGACCGTGGAGTGCATATAGCGGAGCGGCACGGACACAAGCCCGCTGGGCACACCGGCGCGCACCTTGAAGATGCTATCGGTATCGGTGCCGGTGCGGCGGGAGGAGGGCTCGTGCTGGAGCGGAATGTCGTTCGTCTCGGCCACGTCGACGAGCCGCTCGATGACCTTCGGATGGTTGGAGGTGCCGTGTGTCACCGTTGGCCCTTTGCCCATTTCGATCTTGCCGTGCTCGGTTTGACTGATGCCGGGCGAGTCGGTGGAGTGGGTTACGTCGAAGGCCACGGCCACGTCGGGCTCCAGCCGATGCGTGACCATCTTGGCCCCGTGCCCGCCAATCTCCTCTTGCACCGAGTTGGCCGCTGTGACGGTTGCCGCCGGCCGATCATCGTCCGCGGCGAGACGCGCGATCACCTGGGCGATGATGAAGCCGCCCAGCCGGTTGTCGATGGCCCGCCCCGTAATCCGCGAGCCGACCAGGTCGATCGCGTCCACATCGAAAATCATCGGATGGCCCACGCGGATGCCCTGCCCGGCGACGGCGTCGGCGCTGTCCGCCCCGATGTCGATGAACAGCTCGTGCACCTTGGGCGCCTTCTCGTTGTCGCGATCGCGGATGTGAATGGCCGTGTTGCCAACCACGCCGCGCACCGGGCCGTCATCGCCCAGGATGCGCACGCGCAAACCGCGCGCAATCGCCGGATCGGAGCCGCCGATGCGTGTCACGTAGATGAAGCCTTCATCGGTGACGTGCCGCACCATATAGCCGATCTCATCCACGTGTGCATCGAGCATCAGGTGGGGCGCATCCGTACTGGCGCTGCCATCCACCGTCGCCCACGCAGTACCGTAACTATCGTTGTCAACGCGATCGGCGCGCTCGCGCAAAAAATCGGTCCATACGCGCTGGCCTGGCGTTTCGAAGCCGGTGGGGCTGGGCGTGTTCAACAGATCGAAAAGGAACTGCTTTGCCGCGTCGTTCATGCTTGTACACTGTTGATGATTGAGTACAGAAAAGGGCGGGGCGTCCCGCTCGTGCGCGTTCGCCGGGTATACGCACAACCCCGGGCGGTTGTCCGCTCTGCCCTCCACCCTCCATCGAGATTGTTACGCACCGGCTTTTCTCTTTCCCTTCGGCTATTGTATCTTCGGAAATTAAGTTGGTGCTGCTTGCAATAATGTTCTACTCCTTTCACCGCTCTCGTTCACCCATCACGCGGTACTATGGCAGAATCGAGCCCGTCCAGCCCTACCTATCACATGCTCATCGTGGAGGACGACCCCGATATCCGGGTCGGGCTGCAGGAGTATTTCGAGTTGGAGGATTATCACGTCGAGACCGCTGAGAACGGAGTCGAAGCCGTCGACATGTTTCAGGAAGTCGACCGGCTCGACATCGTCCTGCTCGATCTGATGCTGCCCAAAAAGGACGGGTTCGAGGTGCTGGAAGACGCCCAGGAGATGGGCCTCAGCGCGCCCATCCTGGTGATCACGGCAAAGGGCGAGCAGGAATCCAAGCTCCGGGGCTTTGGCCTCGGGGCCGACGACTACGTCACCAAGCCCTTTAACGTCGAGGAGCTCTCCGCGCGCGTCAAGGCCATTCTACAGCGCACGATGCCGCCCGATGAAGCACCGATGGACGTGCATCAGATCGGGGAAGTGAAGGTGAACTTCAGCACGCACGAAGCCGTCCGGGACGGCGAGCCGGTCAACTTCACGGCGCTGGAATTCGATATCCTGCGCTACCTCATCCAGTACCGTGGCCAGACGGTGACCCGGAAGCAGCTGCTACGCGATGTGTGGGGTATCGATGAGGAGATCGTGACCCGCACAATCGACCGCCATATGGCCTCTGTGCGAAAGAAGATTGAGCCGGATCCCTCATCGCCGTCGTACATCAAGACGGTCTACGGCGTGGGCTACCGCTACGAGGACTGACGCGGACGCGCCGCCCGCCTACTGCTCGATACGCTCGGCCCCGACGAGCTTGTACCCGATGCCGTAGACGCTCTGGATGGCCCAGTCGTCTTCGTCTTCACCATCCATGACGCTACGCAGGGCGTTGACGTGCCGGTCGATGGTGCGCGTCTCGACATCGGTGGGCAGGTTCCAGACGTCGCGCAGGATCTGCTCGCGGGTGGCGGTGCGCCCGCGGTGGCGAATCAGGTAGCGAAGCAGGCGATATTCGAGATCGGTGAGATCGACGGGCTCCCCATCGCGGGTTACTTCGCGCTCGTCGAGATCCACCTGCAGCCCGCCGACCCGAAAGGCGCCTGTTTCGGACTCCGCTTCTTTCTGGCCTTTCCGTCGCAGGAGAGCCTCCACGCGAGCAAGCAATTCATCCGTAGAGAACGGCTTCGTCAGGTAGTCATCAGCGCCGAGGCGAAAACCGCGCATCTTGTGCTCGTGCTCTCCCAGGCCTGTGAGCATCAGGACGGGCGTGCTCACCCCTTCGGAGCGCGACTCGCGGAGGATGTCGAATCCGCTGCGCTCGGGCAGGTTTGCGTCGAGGATGATGAGATCGTACCCCGGCATCGACATGGCCTGCTCTTGGCCGGTTTCGCCATCGGCTGCAACCGTGACTTCGTATCCCTCGGATTCGAGGAAAAGGGAGAGGCCGGTGCTCATCTCATCATCGTCCTCAATGATGAGCAGTTGGTGCGTTGTGGTACTGGCGCTGACCATAAGAAGGAGGGCGTTCGGTGAACGACGTGCATGCGCTGCGATGTGGAGTTTTACCCCGCCGCACTACGGCTTTCAGGGGTGAACGCAGAGCGTGCCGAAAAGAACCTCGCTAACTGTAAAGGTGATGCAACATCAGCACAGCGGTCACCCGTGCACGACAGCTACGGGGCGAAGTCGGGCGACGCGGCTGGCGAGCCCGGCCCCTGCCACCGTTTCGACCACGGCGTCGATGTCCTCCTTCACGCGCACGCCACCGGCCGTGGGCTGGCCGGAGCTGGAGCGCACATGCACGCCCTCCAGTTCTTCGTCGACAACGGGCACGCCGTCGTGGTGACCCGCCTCGTGGCGGCTCATCGTCCGCCCGGCCCCGTGACACGCCGAGCCAAAGCTGATCCGCATGCTGTCGCGGGTTGCCAGTAGCACCCACGAGGGTTCGCCCATACTGCCCGGCACGAGCACGGGCTGGCCGAGTGCGCGGTACGGCAGGGAGATGCCGGGCGTGCCGGGACCAAAGGCGCGGGCCGCGCCCTTGCGGTGAACGTAGCATCGCATGTGGCGACCGTCGACCTGATGCATCTCGATCTGGCCGAGGTTGTGCGCCACGTCGTAGACGGTGTGCAGCTTGTTACCCGCGCCCTCCAACACCTCGTCGAAGGCTTCCCGCACCCGATGTGCAAGCACCTGCCGGTTGGCATAAGCGTAGTTGGCTGCGGCGCACATCGCGCCCATGTAGTCCTCGGCCTCGGAGGCATCGAGCGGCACACAGGCGAGATCGGGATGGGGCGGCGTGATATCGTACGTGGACGCGGCCTCCTGAAAGCGCTGGATGTAATCGGCGCAGATCTGGCGCCCGTACCCGCGCGAGCCGCAATGGATCTGGGCGACAACCGTGCCTTCGCTGAGACCCATGGTCTGCGACGCGGCCAGATTAAAGACCTCTTCGACAACGTTCACCTCGATGAAGTGCTCGCCTCCCCCCAGGGTGCCCAACTGCTGGGCGCCCAGCGCGCGGGCCGCGTCGCTCACCTTGTTTGGATCGGCGTCGTTGAGGCGGCCGCCCTCCTCGGCGCGCACCAGGTCATCTTGCTGGGCAAGATCCTTCCGCAGCGCCCACTGCGCACCCGACTGCGCCACATGATCGACCTCGCTGCGCGTCAGAGAGATGGGGCTCTCGGCATCAACCCCGGATGGGATGTGCTGATGGAGAATATCGGCCAGCTCGTCGAGGTTGTCCTCGATGTCCTCGGCCCGGATGTCGGAGCCCAGCAGTCGCACGCCTGCGTTGATGTCGTGCCCAATAGCTCCGGGTGCAACAACGCCCACGGGATATTTGGTAGCAGCGACGATGCCCACGGGCGCACCCTGGCCGCTGTACACATCGGGCATGACGACCAGATGGCCGACCAACCCCGGCAGCATCGCCGTCTGGATGGCCTGCTCGATAGCCTCACTGCCCACGATCTCATCGATCAGCCCCTCATTCGCCAAGATGTGAACAGGCACGCGCATTCCCTCTCGGAACGACTCAGGAATGATCCATTGGTAGTCACCGCTCCGCTTCAAGTCTGTCCGATTCATAACCTGCAGGATTCGTGCACGAGAGGGAGCAACGTCGAGTGCCCTACCCCTCTGGGACCTAACTCTTAAATGATGGTTTGACCTTGTTTGAAATTATAACATGGAGCTTCATGTTCCACTCGGCCACCAATCCGCCTCCGTGTCAACCCGTCATCTGACCGCCGATTCTCCGTCGCACTGCGGAACTCATTCCCGCGCGATCCGGTGTGTATCAGGCTGTCTTCCGAATGCCCTCTGCCCCGATGACACCCCCCGATCGGTTCACGGACGCAACGTTCGACACGTACGTGCCGCAGACGCAAAGCCAGGCCGACGCGCTCGATGTAGCCCGCACAGCAGTCCGCCGCCTGCGCACCGCTTCCCCGTTCTGGTCCCGCCTTTCCCAGTGGCTGCACCCGGACACCAGCGCCACCTCCCAGGGCCTCTATTTCGTCGGACCGGTGGGTACCGGCAAAACACATTTGCTGGCCGCGCTCTACCACGCCTTGCACCCCGATGTGCCGTGCGGCTTCATGCACAGCAGCACACTGTACCGCACCACCGAGCCGCCCCAGGCCTTCGCCGATCGGCTCGCCGACCGGTTTGAGGTGCTCTGCCTGGACGAGGTCGAAATCGATGATCCCGCCAACGAGATGCGCCTCGTCCAGCTCCTGCGCCGGCTCGATGCCCGCAACGTAGCCATCTTTGCCACCAGCAACGTCGCCCCCACTCGCTTCATCTCCACGCGGATGGGTCCTAACCGCTTCAAGCGCTTCCTCTCGACCGAGTTCGAGCAGCGCTACCGCATCGTCGTCGTGCGCGGCGATGACTATCGGCGCCAGAGCCAGTCTACCCCTCCGGCGGGGCGGGGCTGGATCGGCCCGCCGGAGCAGACGCGCCCGGTGCTCCGCGCAGCCTATCAGCAGGATGAGCAAGCGGCAAAGTGGTGGTCGTTCGATGCGTTTCGAGAAGCATCCCGGACCACGGCTCACCCCCGGCTAATAGATGCCATCAACCGCCACGAGAGCCTCTACCTGGCCGATGTTGCGCTCCGCAACACCGATGATGCGCTGCGCCTCCTGCGGGTGATCGATGACCTCTACACCGCCCCCGAGGCGCCAGCGCTCTACTTCACCGCGACGACGCCTCCCTCCGCCTGGTTCGAGGCCTCCGCCGGCATCGCGGGCGATATCGCGGAGAAGTTTCAGCGAACCGTTTCGCGAATCCATGCGCTGTGCACGATCGAGCGCCTGCCTGCACCCGTCGATTCGTGAATCGATTGCGGGACCTGCACCCGTCAAATTGAGAGGCGCTCCATCTCGAGCACCCGGACGGGCCGGCCCCACATCTGCGTCGTCATCACATCCTCGCGGACCTGAAGCCGGAAGCGCACGCGCTGCCCATCCGTCCGAAACGCCTCGTCCAAACCAGAGGGGTTGTAACGGGTGCTGTCCTCGGCGACGATGCCGTAAAAGCCGCCCTCCAGCTCAATGTATCGGATGGTGCCCACGCCGCTGATTACATCGTGCGGGTCGGGAGCGCCCCCCTCGGATTGGCCGGCCTCGGGCGGATCGCTGCCCGCGCATCCGGCCAGGCCCACGACGGCGATAACAAGCCAACTCAAGAGACGCATAGTAATCGGGACAATCAGGCGGAGGCGGTGGCAGGGGCCGTTTCGGCAGCCGAGGCGTCGCCGACGCGCTCGGCCGTGCCGACCTCGTGTATCCACCCGCCCCCCAGCACATCGTCATCCTCGTACAGCACGACCGACTGCCCGGCGGTAATGGCGCGGCGCGGCTCTTTGAAGGCGACCTTGATTTCGTTGTCTCCCGTCTGCCAGAGCAGGCAGGGCGCGCCGGGATCGTTATAGCGGATGGTGCCCCACGCGGGCCGCTCCTCGTCGATCTGCGGGTACTTGACCATGTTGATCTCGCGAGCGATGAGCGTCTGCTGCATCAGATCCTCGCGCGGTCCCACGGTGATGATGTTCGTATCGGGGTCGATGTCGGTCACATACACCCGCTCGCCCAGTGCCAGGTCGAGGCCCCGCCGCTGCCCAATGGTGTAGAACGGATACCCCTCGTGCTGGCCGACGACGGTGCCGTCTTTCAGCACGAAATCGCCCCCACGGACCTCCTCTTCGAGCCCGTCGACACGGTCCTTGAGGAAGCGCGGATAGTCATTATCGGGGATGAAACAAATCTCGTAGGAGTCGGGCTTGTCGGCCACGCGGTCGAGACCGAAGTCGGATGCCATCTGGCGAATTTGGGGCTTCGTGTATTCGCCGAGGGGGAAGATGGAGCGCGCCAGATGCTCCTGCGGCAGTCCCCACAGCGCATAGCTCTGGTCCTTGTTGCGGTCGGTGCCGCGGCTGAGCACGTAGCGATCCAGCGCCTCATCGTGACGGACCCGAGCGTAGTGGCCGGTGGCGATGTACTCGCAGTCGAGATCATCGGCGCGGCGCAGGAGGGCCGCCCACTTGATATGTGTATTGCACAACACACACGGGTTGGGCGTGCGCCCGGCGAGGTACTCCTCGGTGAAGCGCTCGATCACCCAGTCGCCAAACTCCTCGCGGATATCGACGATGAAATGCGTAAAATCGTGCTTCATCGCCACGGCGCGGGCGTCGTTCATCGACTCCAGCGAGCAGCAGCCGACCTCTTTGCCGTCGCGCCCGCCGCTCGTGGAGTAGTCCCACGTTTTCATGGTAATACCAACCACATCGTAGCCCTGCTCGGCGAGCAGCACCGCTGTGACGGAGGAATCGACCCCGCCGCTCATGGCTACGAGAACACGTCCTTGGGCGCTCATGGTCGTTATAGGATCCGGAATGGATGAGGTTGATGGGCCGACACTGAAAACGGAGCACACAAAACGCGCGTTCCTCCACTGATTGATGCGGCGCCTCTTGACCGCGAATTCTTCTTCAAGTTCGACGATAATAGGCCTGCAAGCCGATCTTAAACCAATATTCGCTTGTGTATGGGCCCCGATGCGACGGATGTTTAATCCACATTATTACCGCTCAAATCGGCATTTCTTATGGCCCAAGGTTCCTCGGCGACTCGCTCGATCATCACGACCCCGCTTGCACCGGCCGCTATTGGCCCCTACAGCCAAGCTATTCTCGTGGACAACACGCTGTACTGTTCGGGCCAGATTGCGATCGATCCAGAGACCGACAGCATGATTACGGGAAGCATTGAGGAGGAAACCAAGCGCGTGCTCGATAACCTGGGGGCCGTGCTGCGTGCCGCAAGCATGTCCTACGAAAACGTGGTCCGCTGTACGGTCTACTTAACGGATGTCAACGATTACGCGCAGGTGAACGAGGTCTACTCGCGCTACTTCAACGAGACGCCGCCGGCGCGCCAGGCCGTGCAAATCGCTGCGCTCCCGCGAAACGCGCGCGTCGAAGTGTCGTGCGTGGCCGTCCGCTAAACGCCTTCCACGTCTACGCGGAATGTAACCGCCAGGGCCACGCGAAAGGCCCCTGGCCCGATGCCGTCAACGCCCAGCGTGAGGCGCGCGCCGAAGGGCGATGACGCCGCCACAATCGATGTGGCCTGTCCATCGGTGATGGTCATTGGCGTGGCGGCTGCGTTGGGATCGAACGCATCGCGTTCTGCAATCGTCTGGGTCGTGGCGCCCTGCGTCAGCTGTGCGGTGCCGCTCACGAGAAAGCCAAAGACCTTGCCCCCGGCTGCTTCAGGAGCGGACCCGACCGAGCGCCGCTCCAGTTCGACGCGGGTAATCGTAGCCTGCACAACTTCGTCTCGTGTAAACCCATCGGCACGCAACGCACTCGCCAGATCCTCCTGATTGAGGGCGTCAATCTGCAGCGTGCCATCCTGCACGTCATCGGCGCCGAACTGGGGAAACTCGAACGTGATGGTCTTTGGAGCAAGCCGGACTGGCTCCGATGAGGTCGCATCACATCCGCCGAGGAACAGCATCACCAGCCCCAGCATCCACAGATGCCGTATCGCTCGGCTGAGGCGCATCCGCACATCCGCCCTGATTGAGGCCGATCTGCCGTGACGCAGAGAAAACCGCAAAGGCGTACTCATTCGCTGTGCACCGGATTCATCCCCTTCTCGTAGTCCTTCTTGTACGCCCGGACGGCGCGGAAGAGGGCACTTGCCATGTAGACCTGGCCCTTCTCGCTGCTGAGGAAGCGGGCATCACTTCTGTTAGTCAGGAAGCCGAGCTCGACGAGCACCGCCGGCATCGACGCGCCCCAGAGCACCCGGAACCCGGCCTGTTTGACGCCGCGGCTCTTGCGCTGCACCCGGTTCTCGAACTGGCTTTCGATGAGGGAGGCGAAATGCTCACTCTGCTGCATGTTCATGCTCTGGGTGAGCGCATACCGCACGAGCGCTTCCTCGTCGAGCTCCTCGTACTGATCTGGATTGTCCTCCAATTTTACGACCTTATTCTCGCGCTCCATCACCCGCTTCGCCGCCTGGGTCTTGTGCATCCCGAGGAAAAAGGTTTCCGTGCCTTTCGCGTACGGACTGCTGGCGGCGTTGGCGTGGATGGAAATAAAAAGTTTTCCGCCCGCTTCGTTGGCGATGTGCCCCCGTTCTTGCAATTCGATCAATCGATCGGTCGTCCGGGTGTAGACGACATTCAGGCCGAGCTTGTCTTCCAAGTAGGCCCCCAGCTTCTTGGCGACACTTAACACAATGTCTTTCTCATCGAGGCCGTGGCCCTGCGTGCCGGGGTCGATGCCGCCGTGGCCGGGGTCGATCACGACGGTGTCCAGCTTCCACCGGTCGCTGTTCGTCGCACGGGATGATGACGAGGATGACCTGGCCGGGCGGCGCTCCGCTCGCCTCTCCGCAGATGTCGTTTCCGAAGATGTCGTTTCAGCGGCCGACCGCACCGGCACATCGGCCGGCTGATTGGCGGATACGGTGCGCGTAGGCGGACGGGCATCGTTGACCGTCAATCCGAGTAGCAAATCGTTCGAGTTGCGATCGCGATACGCCGCGGCCTGCACCGGCTGCTGCACATCGAATGTAAAGCGAAGGGTGAGGTGGCCCTCCTGCATCTCGGTTGTCAACTGCTGGATGGGGCCCTGCACTGCGGCGGGTTCGAAGACATCAGCCAATGTGGTGTTGTACAGCGTCCACGTAATCTGATGGCCGTTGGTGCGCCGGGGCATCCCGTAGGCCGTAATCGGCCCCGAAGCGTGGATCCGGACGACATAGCCCTGCCCATCGGAGCGTGGGTTAACGGAGATGTTTTCCACCCGCGCGGTGGCCTGCGCCTCGGGCAGGATCAAACCCCACCCAAGCAGCACCACGATCAAAGGTATCCATCTGTACACGCGAGCGTCCGTCTTCGAAGCGATGGACATAAGCAATCGGTTGAAATGAGTCGTTGCGCGGGCAGTCGCACAGATGAGCGCACTGATCACTGCAACGAATACCGTGCCACGTCGGCCCAGCGTGGCCTATCCGCCGAACTCCTCCGGATACGCTGTCCCCCCGGCCTCATGATCATTATGCAACGCAACCGACTTAAAGTAAAGCCTGAGGTGTAACTTTTCGCCAGGGCCGCAGCTGTCACTGGTTGGGCGTCATCGGTTCGCCGATAAGCTCACGCATCCGCTGATTGATCATCTGCTCGCGCATCTGCTCGCGCTTATCCAGGTTGGCCTGCAGCTGTTCGATCTGCACGCTGAGCTGCTCGATCTCGCGGCGGCGGTTTTCCTGCTTCAGGTCGAAGATGCGGTTGAGCGTGGACCGGAGCGAGTCGAGCATGCGCTGGCGCTTGGGGCCTTCAGGCAACTGCCGGATGCGCTGCGCCAGTACCTGGGTGTTGTTCTCCATCTGATACTCGCGCATCAGCTGCTGGTAGAGCTGCTGGCTCTGGCGCTGCACCTCCTCGAGGTACTGCTGCCGCTCTGCCTGCTGCTGGCGCACGCGCTCGGATTGTGCCGCTTCTTGGAGGCCGCCCGATGAAGTGCTCTGTTGTCCCTGGTATCTCTCACGGAAGAACACGAGTGATCCGCGGCTCTGCACCCGGTCAGCCGGGACGGCTTTGAGCGAGTCGCCAATGGCGTAGAGCGCGCCGTCGAGCTCCACCACCGGGTGGGCGATGCCTGAGAAGCTGTACTGGACGTTCAGGCCCGCGACATCGAGCGAGGATGGGAGCTGCTCATCGGGGATGCGGCGCCCATCGATGTAGACCTCCCCCTTCTGGATAGTGAGCGTGCGCGACTGGGCGTGGGCATCGGGCGGGGCCCCGGCGAGAAGCACCGCCATAACGAGCCCGGCGAGACAAGTTCGAAGCCTGCAAAACATGAGGGTTGAGCGTATCGATCTGCGGAATAGGAGCGGTGTCTGATGCGTGGTGCTGTGGTGAATAGCGTTCATCAATTCGCCGGCTGGCTGGCCCGCTGCAGTGGCATGCTGCTATCCCAGCTGTCGGGTCGGCTGCGCACCTGAAGCGTCTCGATGCGCCGGTGCAGGCGGACGACGTCGTCGGCTTCATCCCAGGCCGGCAACTCGCCCGGCTGGGCCGTAGCACGCGAAGGCGCCTGCAACTGGTCGGCCGCGATCGGGGCCGATTGGAGCACGGCGTTGAGATCGTCATCAAGGGGATACTGCCAGAGGCCCACGGCGACGGCAACGAGCACGAGGGCGGCAGCGGTCGCTACCCTCCATCGGCGGCGCTGCGCCGCGCCCGAGCGCATCGGCTGCCGCTCGGCGCGGCGATCGGGGGGGCGGTTGGCTCGGCCCTCCGGCGCGCGAGGAGCGGTTGCGGCCGCCCCGGCGCGCGCCACGATGCGATCGAGCACCGCGTCATCGGGGCGCTGCGGGGCACGCTGATCGAGATGTTGTTTGACCTCGTGCAAGGCGTCGTACTCGGCGCGGAGGGCGTCGTCCTCGGCCAGCTGGCGCTCCACCTCACCGGGGGCGTCGTCCTCGTCGTACAGATAGCGAATGATGCGTAGCGTGTCGTCCATGGGTGATACTCCAGTCTAACTGAGCCTCCTTTTCGGCCGGGCGCAGGCCTCACGTATCATTGGGATCGGTGGTGTCGGCCAGTGAGGTTTTGCCCGACGCCTCCATCATCTTGCGTAAATTTTTAAGGGCGTAACGCATCCGTCCGAGTGCGGTGTTGATGGAGACATCGGTGAGCTCGGCGATTTCGCGGAATGTCAGATCGGTCTCCTGGCGGAGCAAGAGCACTTCGCGCTGCTCGGGAGACAACTTCTCGATGTGCTCCTCCAGCCATTCTTTCTGCTCGGCGTGGTGCAACTCTTCATCGGCGATGGGTTCCTCATCGGGCACGGTATCCCAGAACGAGCGGCCCTCGTCTTCATCCTGCGGCACATCGGACCACTTTTTCTGCTTGCGGATATGGTCGATCGCCGCATTCCGAGCGATCCGCATCACCCAGCTCAACCACTGCCCCTGCCGGGTGTACGAGCCCCGTCGCTCCTGCATGGCGTTGATGACGCGGAGGAAGGTCTCCTGGAAGAGATCGTTGGCGACGGCGCGGTTCTTTACCATGCCCATCAGATAGCCAAAGATCTTATCCTGATGGCGCTCGACCAGCGTCCGGAACGCCTGCTGATCCCCATCCTCCAGGTAGGCCGTAACCAGTTCTTCGTCGGTCGGATGCATACAGCAGCGATCGTCCCGCGCGAAACGGGGCCGGTGTGAGGCCGGGAGTGGCCCGAGGCGCGGTCTGCTTCTGCCTCTGGCAGCCACCGTTTGTAACGGCGCGGATGGGTGATTATTGTGTTCGTGGCGATAAAAAACGGGAGGCGCTCCCTTTTGTGCCATGGCGGGCGCCCCCGGGCATCCCGTCACAACACCATGTCCATAACATCGCGCAGGTGCCGCACCCCCTCGACGCCAAGGTCCGGGTCGAGCGTCAGTCCCTTGAGGTTGTTCTTCGGCACGACAGCGCGGTCGAAACCCAGCTTGGACGCCTCTTTGAGGCGCGGCTCCAGCTGACTCACGGTGCGGATCTCCCCGCCGAGGCCCACCTCCCCGATGAGCACCGCCGCCGTGTCCGTCGGGATGTCGCGAAAGGACGACGCCGCGGCAACCGCCACGCCCATGTCGACCGCCGGCTCGTCGAGCTTGACGCCGCCGGCGATGTTGACGAAGACATCGTAGTCGCTGAAGGCGAGGCCCACCCGTTTCTCCAGCACGGCCAGAATCATCTGCAGGCGGCGGCTGTCGAAGCCGGTCACCGTGCGCTGCGGGGTGCCGTACGAACTGGGCGTGACGAGCGCCTGAATCTCGACGAGCACCGGCCGCGTGCCCTCCAGCGAACAGACGACCGTCGAGCCGCTCACGCCGTAGCCGCGCTCCGAGAGGAAGATCTCACTCGGGTTGCGCACCTCACGCAGGCCCGTCTCTTTCATCTCGAAGACGCCAATCTCGTTGGCCGGCCCGAAGCGGTTCTTCACGCTGCGCAGGATCCGATAGGCGTGGTGCCGGTCGCCCTCGAAGTAGAGCACGGTATCGACCATGTGCTCCAGCACGCGCGGCCCGGCGATCGTCCCCTTTTTGGTGACGTGCCCCACCAGAAACGTCGAGAACTCGTTCTCCTTCGTCAGCTTGAGCAGCGACGCCGTGCTCTCGCGCACCTGGCTCACCGATCCCGGCGCGCTCGACAGATCGGGGCGGAAGATCGTCTGGATCGAGTCGACTACCAGCAGATCGGGATCGACGTCCTGCACTGCCGCGCTAATCTCTTCGACGTTCGTTTCAGAGAGAAGCAGAAACGAATCGGATTGGACGCCCAGCCGGTTGGCGCGGATCTTGACCTGCCGCGTCGATTCCTCGCCTGTCACGTACAGGATGCGCCGGTTCGGCAAGTAGCGGCCCAGCTCCGTCATCAGCGTGCTTTTGCCGATGCCGGGATCGCCCGCGATCAAACTAAACGAGCTTTTCATAATGCCGCCCCCCATCACGCGGTCGAACTCATCCACGCCGGAGCGCAGCCGCGATTCCTCGCCCAGCTCCACCTCCGAGAGCGCCTGCGGGCGGGCCGAGGACGAGCCGTTGGTGCTCGTTTTCGGGACGCGCGCCTTGACCTCCGACTTGGGCGCTTCTTCGACGAGCGTGTTCCACGCGCCGCAGCCGGCGCATTTGCCCATCCACTTGTGGGCTTCGTGACCACATTCCTGGCAGACGTAGCGGGGGCGGGATTTCGCCATGGCGGAGGGGCGCCGCAGCGCCGGAATTAGTGCAACAGAAGCGCGGGTTTCAAGCTACACGCGGGCCCGACCCCCTTGATCCGGCCGGCTCTCGCCTACATCCGCCTCCGGAACTATCGGGGGACGGGAGCATGCATTCCCTGATTCGGGTACACAATCGTATCCGGGCCTCCCCGCAACAAGCTCTCAGTACGGTGCCGAATCGACTTCTCCAGCCGTTCTATGCCCTCGGACAGTACATCATGCTGCTCGTCTATGCGTTCGGTTCGCTGGATGAGTTTCGCACGTACGGAAAAAACTGGGTAAACCAGATGGTGCGGATCGGCGTCGAGTCGATTCCCATCGCCGCGCTGGCGGCGGCGTTCTCCGGAGCCGTGCTCACGGTGCAGACGGCCTATCAGTTGGAGTCGCCCTTCATCCCGAAGACGATCATCGGCTCCATCGTGGCGCCGTCGATGCTGCTGGAGCTGGGCGCGGTCATCACCGGCTTTATCCTGGCCGGACGCGTCGGCGCCCGCATCGCAGCCGAGCTCGGCACGATGCGCGTCTCCGAGCAGATCGACGCGCTCGAAGCGATGGGCCTCAACTCCATCGGCTTCTTGATCGTGCCGCGGGTGCTGGCCGGCCTCGTCATGTTTCCTGTGCTCTACATTTGCGCGAGCTTCATCGGCATCGGCAGCGGCGTGCTGATCGGCGAGGTGGGCGGCTTCGTCTCGGCCGGCGAATTCCTCGAAGGCGCCCGCCAGTTCTTCAAGCCGTTCGATCCGTACTTTGGCTTGATCAAAGCCGTCACCTTTGGCTTCATCATCACCTCGGTCGCCTGCTACAAGGGCTATTACACCACCGGCGGCGCCGAGGGCGTTGGAGAAAGCACGACCGAAGCCGCCGTGATGAGCTGCGTCTTCATCCTGCTGGCCGACCTGATGCTGGCGATCCTTCTTCTTTGACAATCCAATGGCGCCCCCGAACGATCCGCCCCACCCCCGCGTAATTTGCTGTTGAACCTCGTGCCGAGCCCCGCTCGCGCCCTGCCCTCGACGCCCGGCTCTTCACCCGATGATTGAAATCCAGAACCTACATAAGAGCTTCGGTGACCTGACGGTCCTGCAAGACATCTCGTTGACGGTGCACGATGGCGAGACGCTGGCCATCATCGGCCACTCGGGATCGGGCAAGAGCGTGCTGATGAAGCACTTCGTGGGGCTGCTGAAGCCGGATCAGGGGCACGTGCTCGTCGAGGGGACGGACATCGGAGCCATCGAATACGATGAACTGCGCGAGGTGCGCCGCAAGTTTGGCGTGCTGTTTCAGGGCGGTGCGCTGTTCGATTCGATGACGGCCTTCGAGAATGTCGCCTTCCCCCTCCGCAACTTCACCGACCTCGACGACGACGCCATTGCGACCGAGGTGCACGAGTGCCTCAACCTCGTTCGCCTTGCGGACATCGACGACAAAAAGCCCTCGGAGCTGTCCGGCGGAATGCGCAAGCGCGTGGCACTGGCGCGAGCGATTGCCCTCAAGCCCAAATACATCCTCTACGACGAACCCACGAGCGGCCTCGACCCCGATACCTCGAATACCATCGACGAACTCATCAGCTCCCTCGCCGATGAGCTCTCCGTCACCAGCGTCGTCGTCACGCACGACATGCACTCCGTCCTCTCCATTGCCGACCGCGTGGCGTTCCTCTACGACACCCACCTGCACTGGATTGGGCCGGTGGAAGAGCTGCATACCGGCCACGATGAGGTGCTCGACGCCTTCGTGAAAGCCAACCAGTACCAGATTGGCGATCCCTCCGCCACGGCCGTTTCCGGCCGCTCCTCCTAACTCTTTCGATTGGTCCGTATCCGACACCGGTGAAATACAGCAGAGAAGTCAAAGTTGGCGTTTCCATCGTTCTGGCCGCACTCATCTTCTACTTTGGCGTGCGCTACCTGCAGAACGTCCCGCTCTTTCGCGGGAGCTATACGCTGCACGCCCAGTTCTCGAATGCCGGCGGACTCGTCTCCGGCAACCAAGTGCGTATTAACGGCGTTAATGTGGGCAGCGTGGAGTCGGTCCGCCTCGATCCAGAAGCGCGTGTGGCCCGCGTCGTCTTTCGCGTCGACCGCAGCATCAAGATTCCACAGGGCTCGACCGCCGAGGTCTCGGGCGTGAGTGCGCTCGGGGGCGTGCGGCTGAGCATCTCGCTCGGGCCGCCGTCCAATCCGCCCATCGAGCCGGGCGGTTTCGTCCCGACGCCCCCGGAGAAGGACATCTTCGCCCAGCTCTCCGACAAAGCCCCGCTGATCGCCGCCCGGGCCGATAGCCTGCTCGCCAAGGCCAACACGACGATGGAAGAGGCGAACGTGCTGCTGCAATCGCCCGAAAGCAACTTCAACACCACGATGGATGCGGTGCGAGAGAGCGCCACGGCGCTGGCGCGGCTGCTCGAAAGTCAGCGAGCGCGCCTCGGTCGTGTGCTTGAAAACACCGAAGGCCTTACCGCCGAGCTCGAATCCTTCGCCGAAACGAACACCGACTCGCTCAACCAATCCGTCGAGCAGCTCAACACGGTGCTCACCCAGGCCGAGCGTAACCTCCAAACGCTCGACCGCACCACCCGCAACCTCGATGTGCTCGTCACCAAGATCAACGAGGGCGAGGGTACGCTGGGCCGCCTCGTGAACGATCCCGGCCTGTACATGCGCCTCGACTCCACCACCGCACAGTTCAACCAGCTGCTCAAGGACTTCCAGGCCAACCCCGGCCGGTACCTTAAAGATATGTCGCTTGTGAAGGTCTTCTGAGTGCATCCGCCGCGCCTCGTACGCCGGCATACCGCCTGATGTGACCGACGCCATGCCGGACTCCCCCACGCAGCACCGCCCGACGGAGGCGTCTCCCGACTCCGATACCCCGGACGCCACGTCCCCGTCCGCCCCCGAGGCGAACGGCTCGGCGCCGGGCGAAGCGCTACAGCACCTCCTCTCGCGCTACGTGCTCCAGCATCTGCCCGACCGCGTCACGCGCCCCCACTCGATGCAGGAGCCACCGCGCGCCGTGGGCACCCATGCCCGCCTGATTCCGTTCCTGCAAGCCGTGCCCTGGGTTCTCGGGGGGCTGTTTGTGCTGTCGTTCGTCTGGGACTTCCCCGAGGTCACCCTCCAAATCGGCGGGTATACGCTCGTCGTCGAAGGCCTGCTGCGCATCCTCTCCGTCAGCGGCCTCATCGGCTTTCTGACGAACTGGCTCGCCATCACGATGCTGTTCCAGCCGCGGGAGCCGCGCCCGCTCGTCGGGCAGGGGCTCGTCCCCGCCCAGCGCGAGCGCATCGCCTTCCGCCTCGCCGAGGCGGTCTCGGATGAGCTCATCAGCGAGCAAATCATCAAGGAGAAGATCCACGAGAGTGGGCTGATCAGCCGCTATCAGGAGATTACCGTCTCCGTCGCGCGCAGCGTCGTGAACGACCCCGACTTCCGGGCCGACCTGAAGGCACTGGCGGCCGATTACATCCGGCAGACGCTTACCTCCGACGCGGTGCGCGAGCGAATCGTGGAGTTCACCGAGACGCAGATCGAGGAGCATGCTCGCGGGCTGCCCGGCCTCGCCCTGCGCGCCTACCGCTTCCTGAACGAGGAGGAGTTCCAGCGGCGCCTGCACGAAGCCGTGATCACACTGCCCGAGTCGATCGATCCGGTGCTCGACGCCCTCGACCCGGTGCTCGACGACCTCCCCGACCGCCTCGAAGCTCGTGCCGATACGATTGAGGATCTGCTCACGCAGGTGGTGCTGAGCTTCGTGGAGAACCTCGACGTAGAGCGCATCGTCGTCCAAAACGTGCGGGCCTACGACGAACAGCAACTGGAGGCGCTGCTCAAACGCACCACGAACGAGCAGCTCAACTACATCAAATACCTCGGCGGCGTGCTCGGCACGCTGGGGGGCTTCGTCATCTGGGCCCCCTTCGCCGCGCTGACCGTCTTCGGCCTCGCCGGCGGCGCCATCTATCTGATCGACGAGACGCTGTACCGCCTGCGCCGGTAGTGTGATGGCCCTGAGAGACGGCACCCTGTCATCCCGGCCCCACATGCGGCGCCGGCGAGGCCGAAGGCCATACCTTTGGTACGGATGCAGTAGTCAAGATCAGGATGCCCCCCTCCGGCAACCGGTATTAATTCCCTGTGCTGGGCCGCACCATGATGTGTGCCCACGGCTGGCCCGGTTCCATCAGCCAAGGTTTGGTGCCGTCGGGGCGGGTGGGAAGCCCGGTCGTGGCGCCGGTTTCGAAGGGCACGTAGATCACATACAACGGCGACGCCCCGGTGACCTCGCCCGTCTCGGGATTGACGCTCGCGTTGCGGCCGGAGAGCGAATAGAGCGACGCGGGATGGTCGGGCATGCGGAGCGTGCCCACCTCGATGCGCGCCTTCCGGATGCTGTCGACCGCGGCCCCGCTGTGTCCCTGCGCACGGAGGTCGCGGCCGCTCTGCATAAAAGGCTCGAGCGATTCGTGATAGCACGACACGTGGAAGCGCTCATCCGCCGGATCATCGGCGAGGCAGATGAGCGGATTACTGCCCTCCCGAAGCGTCGTCAGTGCGCCGTCGGCATCGTAACCGAGGACGGTGGCGCCGTCCTGCATCGCCTCGGGCGCCGCCTGCACCGCCGCGGCAATCTGCTGCTCGGGTGGAGGCGGCGACTGGGCCTGACTGCTGCAGGCGGCGAGCGCGGCTCCGATGAGAAAAATGCCCAGCATGCGCATCAGTGTAGTCATGGCGGTCAACGGTTGGATGAGGAATACTACAACGGAGGTGCTTCTTCGTCCTGCCAGCGCGTCCACCCCTCCAGCTCGAAAGCCAGGTCGCGCACCTCGGAGGCGTGGAGAATACCCTGCTCGGTGATGTAGCCGGAGATCAATCCAGCGGGCGTAACGTCGAACGTCGGGTTGTGGATGTCGAGGGCAGCCTCTCCGGAATATAACGCATCGGGCGGCCCCTCTTCCAGCTGCGACGTGTCGTGCGTCGCGACTTTGTCCGTCGCCATCGTGGTGTACAACGGCACGCAGGCATGCTTCGCGGCAAGGGCGGCCATCCGCGTACCGGTTTTGTTGACAAGATCGCCATTGGCCAGCACCGTATCGGCCCCCACGAGCACGACGTCCACGGCGTCGTCGCTGAGCAGCGTTGCCACCCCGGCGTCGGTGCACAGGGTGACGGCCAGCCCGGCCTCGGCGAGGGTCTCGGCGACGTAAACGCCTTCGCCGTCCGGGCGCGACTCGGCGACGAACACGCGGCGCGGCGGCGGATCGGCGCGGCGAAGCGCATCGAGCACGGTGCCCGAACGGGAGAGCGTCATCACCCTCCGATCGGCGATGTAGCCGGCGGCGTGCTCGGCCGTGCCGGCATCGGCCTGTAGGGCGCAGGCCACCGCGGCGTGGGCGGCGTCTTCCACGGCCGAGGCATCGTGCTCGGGCGCCGTCTGGTCCATCACGAAGTTGACGCGGTTGCGCAGCGCCGCCATCGACGGACGCGCGGCCAGCAGGTCCCGCGCGAGATGGCGGAGCGCTTCCGCCGGGTCGTTGGCCGCGGCGGTGGCGGTGGCGTAGGTGCCCGCCCGGTCGCGCAGTACCTCCAGCGCGCGGATGGAAATGTACGCCGATCCGTGTTCGTGATCGCGGGCGATCGAATCCACCGTCGGCGCCACGCGGGCATACGACGTCCAGAGTTGCGGCACCGTGTCGCGGCGGAGGATAGCCGTGGGGCACACCCACGCGGCCTCGGCCGTCTCCCAGTTGACCGATGCATCCCGTCGTGCGCAATCGAACAGGTACGGATGGACGACCCAGCGCGTCTCGAGGTCGGCATCGTGCACGTCGAACGGCTCGCCGCGACGGACGAGCGTGGCCGCGTCGTGCAATCCGCTCTCTTCTTCGATCTCGGCCCAGGCTGCGGTGTCGGGATTGCCCTCGGCATGGCCCGCGATGGCGCCCCACTGCCCGGCGTAGGAGCCGACGTCCGCGCTTCGGCGCAGGAGCAGCACCTCGCCCCGGTGGCGGAGGAAGCAGGTGACGACGGGGGTTTCGGACGATGCAGCCATCAGCCCAACCGGATGGACTAAAGGAGAGCGGCGCGCTGTCTTTCCCCTGATGATAGCAAACCCGACGAACGAGTACCAACCTGCATATGCGTCGGCTCCTCCCCCGCCGCCGTCCGCGCCGTTCTGCTTGTATCCATCGGACCGGTTCAGGCGCAAACGAGCGTCCGCGCGAGGGGCGGAACGGCCGCTCCCCTTTCACCGGATCGGTTCACGGACGCCTGCTTTCGGGCAATGATGATTTGAAGTACGTGCCGCTGCGATTGGGCGTGCACTATCGGCCCTGCGGGAGGGTCACGATACGAGCGCGCGGCGGAGAAAAAAACGGAGCTTTGTATTTTCCGGATCGGGTTGCTATCATTGGTGATGTGATTCCGATGTGCCAAAATGGCGCAGGGGTGCCCCCGCAGACGCGGGGATAGACCCCGGCAGGTCGCTTCTGCAAGTGCCGTATCCTCGGTGCCCCCGCAGACGCGGGGATAGACCGTATAGGACCACACCCGCCCCACGCCGTAAGGCGGTGCCCCCGCAGACGCGGGGATAGACCCTTGCAGGCGCATGGGCCCTCCGACCGCACCCGGGTGCCCCCGCAGACGCGGGGATAGACCCGCCTCCACGGGCGAAGTCGTCGCCGACACCCTGGTGCCCCCGCAGACGCGGGGATAGACCGGATGAGCAGCAACAAGAACGACTAACCACGCGGGTGCCCCCGCAGACGCGGGGATAGACCC
>CAYUVF010000015.1:5000-73652 GCA_964448045.1 uncultured Rhodothermales bacterium | reverse complement strand
TGCTCCTCAATGCCGGTGGCGACGGCGAAGATGTTCGGGTCGAAGATGATGTCCTGCGGCGGCATGCCGACCTCTTCGGTGAGCAATGTGTACGCCCGCTCGCAGATGGCGATCTTACGCTCGTACGTCTCCGCCTGGCCGTCTTCGTCGAACGCCATCACGATAGCCGCCGCGCCGAACTCCCGGCAGCGGCGCGCGTGCTCCAGGAACTCCGCCTCCCCCTCTTTCAGCGAGATGGAGTTTACGATGGGCTTGCCCTGCACACACTTGAGCCCCGCCTCGATCACGTCCCAGTCCGACGAGTCGATGACGAGGGGCACCCGGGCAATGTCGGGCTCGGCGGCGATGAGGTTGAGGAACTTCGTCATGGCCGCGGGCCCGTCGATCATGCCCTCGTCCATGTTCACGTCGATCATCTGCGCGCCGTTCTCGACCTGCTGGCGGCCGACGTTCAGCGCCGTTTCGTAGTCGTCATTTTTGATCAGCTCGCGGAAGCGGCGCGAGCCCATCACGTTCGTCCGCTCGCCGATGTTGACGAAGTTGAGCCCCTCGCGCCAGACGAGCGGCTCCATCCCGCTGAGGCGCAGCCGGGCATCCGGCTCCGGGCGTTTGCGCGGTTCGTGCTGGGCTGCGACTTCGGCAAAGGCTTCGATGTGGTCGGGCGTCGTGCCGCAGCACCCGCCGATGATGTTCGTCCAGCCCTCACTCAGGTAGGCGTCGAGCTGCTCGGCCATGAAGGCGGGCGTCTCGTCGTACCCGCCGAATTCGTTGGGGAGGCCGGCGTTCGGGTAGAGGCTCGTAAACGTCTCGGCGCAGCCGGCGAGCTCCTCGATGAAGGGCCGCATCTGCTTCGAGCCGAGCGCGCAGTTGAGCCCCACGCTCAGCAGGCCCGGCATGTGCGCGACGCTCGTGTAGAAGGCCTCGGGCGTCTGGCCCGAGAGCGTGCGCCCGCTCATGTCGGTGATGGTGCCGGAGATCATGACCGGCCAGATACGCCCACGCTCGCGGAAGAGCCGCTGCAGCGCGACGAGCGCCGCCTTGCAGTTGAGCGTGTCGAAGACGGTCTCGACCAGGAAAATATCGACGCCGCCATCAGCGAGCCCCTGCGCCTGCTCGAAGTAAGCGGCCTCGACCTCGTCGAACGTGACGTCGCGGTAGCCCGGGTCGTTCACGTCCGGCGAGACGGAGAGCGTCTTGTTCGTCGGCCCGATGGCGCCGGCGACGAAGCGGGGTTTATCGTCGGTGCTGAACGCGTCGGCGGCGTCGCGGGCAAGCTGGGCGCTGGCGACGTTCAGGTCGTAGGCGGCGTCCTGCAGGTTGTAGTCGGCCTGGGCGATGGAGGTGCTGCTGAACGTGTTCGTCTCGATGATATCGGCTCCGGCGGCGAGGTACTGCCGGTGGATGTCGCTGATGATATCGGGCCGGGTGATCGAGAGGAGGTCGTTGTTGCCCTTGAGATCATCCTCAACGTCCGTGAAGCGGTCGCCGCGGAAGTCGTCCTCGGTGAGGTCGTGGCGCTGGATCATCGTGCCCATCGCGCCATCGAGGAGCAGGATGCGCTCGGTACAAAGCTGTTGCAGCGTCTGAAGCGGGTCGGCCATCGGATGTCCGCGTGACTATATCAGTTGCAAGAAGTAGAGAAACGATTTCGCTCCTCCGGGGTTGCGCCGGCACGTATCCGCCGCACATAGGGCGGGTGTCCCGGTCATGAAGTTCGGTGCACTCGCGCGCTTGTTCGGAAAATTGGAGCTCACCAACTGAACTCGGATAGGTTGCCACGTAGCACGGAGTTCCGGCAGCACGGGATGGATCGACTCACTGGATCGTATTGTCACGCAGAAATCACGCGCCGGAACCGCTTCCAGCCAGTAAAGACCGGATGCACCCGCAACTATCCGGTTGTAGTGTCGTGAATAGCATGTGATCATCTTTGCACGCACGACCAATATTCGCCCCATGGAGCATACGCAAACCCGCCCGCAGACGCGCCGCCTCAACGCCCGGTTCAAGAAAGCGATCATTCTTGAGGAGCCCGATCCGTCGCTCGACGATTACTTGCGCGAGCAGGGCATCGAGCCGGAGCGGCTGCCCCGCTCGGCCACGCAGGATGTGGAGCATGTCATCGAACGGCTGCGGGAGGGCCAGCACGACCTGCTGTACAAGCGGAGCAAGTTTCCCGTCGACGAGCGCGTGCTGCAGGCCTCGCAAAACCTGGCGGCTATCATGCTGTGTTGCATTGGCGACGATACGGTCGACAAGCCGGCGTGCGCCCGCGAAGGGGTGCTCGTGCTGAACGATCCGGTGAGCAACGGGCGCTCGGTCGTGGAGATGGTACTCGGCGAGATGATTGGATTGGCGCGGCGCATCTTCTCGGCCAATGAGGCGGGGCGGCGCCATCTGTGGACGAAGGACAGTGCGCACCGCTACGAACTGCTCGGCAAGTCGCTCTCCATCATCGGGCTGGGTAACATCGGCAAGCAGGTGGCCCAGTTGGCCGATGCGATGGGCATGGACGTGTACTTCTACGATAAGTCGGAGGTGGCACGCGAGGTGGGGTCCACGCTGGGCTGGACGGCGTGCGACTCGCTCGCGGAGGCGTTTCGGCAGGGCGACTTCGTGACGCTGCACGTCTCGGCCGAGGATCCGCAGGGCCACCCCAACCGCGGCATAATCAACTACGACCACTTCCGGCAACTGGCCGCCGACCGGGATGACAACAGCCCGCGGGCGTTCATCAATGCGGCCCGCGGCTTTCTCTACGACCCGGAGGATCTGAAGCGCGCCGTTGATGAGGGGCATGTGCGCGCCGCCGCGGTTGATGTCTTCCCGGACGAGCCCGGCAGCCCTGACGACGAGTGGCGCAATCCGTATGCCGACGTGGAGCAGGTCGTCACGACGCCGCACATCGGCGCAGCCACACAGGAGGCCCAGCCGCGCATCGCCGCCCACATGGCGACCTCGACGCAGCTACTCAACGAGCAGGGCACCGTGCGCGACACGGTCTTTGCCCCGGGGCAAACCATCGGCGTGAACGCCGAACCGCCGTACTGGGCGCTGGCCGTGGTCCACAGCGACGTGCGCGGCACCAAGAAAGCCATCGACGATAGCATCTACGAGGCCGGGGCGAGCAACATCCAATCCAACCACCGCGACTTCCCGGCTCTCGGGATCGCGTACGACGTCAACGCGATCGACCAACACCTCGACGACGATCAGCTCAACGTGATGATCGAGCGGGCCGTGGAGCTCTCCGGCGACCCCAGCGCCATCCGCTCGATTCGCCAGCTCAAGGTGAACGGCGAGTGACAGGTATGGACGCGAACGGGTGAACGGGAAATGTTCACGCGTCCACGCGTCCTCCCCTTCATCTTCGAAGGCATCACGGGAAGATGCCCATGTCGGCGTAGGTCGATAGGACAAGGACCTCTATCAACGGAGCTCGGCCCCTCTCGGGTCGGGCTCTTTTTGGTTGGGCCCCTCACGTTACAAACCGAGGTCGCTGCCGGTATCCGAAAAAACGAAGCCGCGTGGCAGGGTGCGGTCCGCTTTTGCGATAGTAATGGATGAGGACCCTCCGGCGCAGTCGGAAGGCTCATCCAGAAATAGATATCGCAGACAACGCCTATTCTCGGACTGATCACAGCACTGACGCTTCTTCTCGCTGGATGCGATGGCGGCGGATCGAACCCGCCGCCCGAAACGAATGCGCCGCCAACGGCGCGTGCCGTGGCTTCAACTACCGAGTTAGAGGAAGGCGAAACAACGTTGAAATCACCGGGGATGGCAGCGAAGCGTGGGGACGCTCCGATGTGTCAGCGGCCGCGTCAGTGGACAACGACGCCCGCCTGGAACTCGCTCATTCTTGGGTCGACGCAGCTCTCGATAATAGCGTGACTCTTAACGCATACGACTTACGCAAAACACCCAGCATGTCATGCTGAGTGCTCTGTAAACAAAGATCTTATGGGTTCTGCACGGTCCGCTCGGCCGCTGTGGGCGTTGCCGTCACTCGCCGGAGCCCTGTGCGGAACGGGCGGCGTGATCTGGGCCCTCTACTATATGGCACAAGGCTCCTGCGGCGCGTTCTTCGTCGCCCTCTTCTTCGGCGCCTTCGCGTTCGGCTACGGGCGCACGGCCCTCCACGCCTGGCTCCACACCGTCTCGATTGTTGTAAAGGACGGCGCCGTCACCGCCCGGTTCGGCCTCGCCAGATGGCAAGCCGTGGAGCGCGTTCCAGTGCAGCACCTCGACAGGATCGATGTAGTGCCGTCTGAAGCCGGGATGTACGACTTCGTCTTTCGTCGCGATGACGGGGAGACGATCCCCGTACGCGCCGCGCTGAGCCGGAAGGAAGAAGCCAACTGGATCGCCAACCGCCTCGCAACCGCGGCGGCACCTACCGAACTCTACGCTGACAGATGAGCCTTCTGCCGTCCCCCTTGACGATGCCTTCGGGCACGGGGTGGCAGTCCTCCCATCAATGATCCCCGTCAGAACCGTCTCTAATCGGGGCGTCACGGGATTTGGGTCTGCGCGAGTCGTGGCATCACGTACGCCTGGCCTCCCCTCCAATTATTGTTGGATTGTCTCACATTCGCTGGATTGAACGCTACCTAATCATGAACACATCTTCGCTGGTCTGCTTGATCTTATCGCTGACCCTCACACTTGGCTGTCAGACGCAGAACCTGCCGGACGGAATGGATGCCGAAACCCTGCGTGAACTCGGACTGGACGAGGACGTGACCTTTCAGCCGGGCGTTCGCTACCTGAGCCCGCAGCAGAGCGCCGCCGTCACCATCTCCGGCGATACGCTGATCTTTCCGAAGGACGAAAATCCATGGTTGGACGACGTGGACGAGGGCGATGTCCTGTGGTCGCCCAAAGGGAATACGTGGGAGCGCACCTTCGCCCGCCGGATCGTGAGCCTCGACGAGCGCGACAGCGCTGTCGTCTTCGTGACGCGGGACGCTGAGCTCACCGAGGTCTTCGCCTCGATGTCTTTTGACCTTGACGAGGTCGAGAGCCGCGCGGACGCCAGTGACTGCGAGATCGGAGCGGCTCCGCCACCGGAGGTAGAGGGATCGATGACGACGGATGCTGGCGGTCGCTTTCCCGCATACCGCGATGGGAAGTGGGGCTACATCGACCGGAGCGGAACCTGGGCCATCACCCCCCGCTTCTACCGCGCTGAGCCGTTCTCGGAGGGACTCGCTGCCGTACAGCCCTGCGAGGACGGTCTCTGGGGCTTCATCGATGACCAGGGGAACGGCGTCATCAAGGCTGCTTTCGCTGGCACCGATCCCTTCTCGGAACACCTCGCCCCGGTGCTGGGCACCGACGAGCGGATTGGAATGGTCGATACGACGGGCCAGATTGCATTCTGGGGCGACTTCGGCAGCTTGTACGGATTGTCCGACGGGTTAGCTCGCGCCGAAACCAACCGCGAGCGGGCCATGCTCGACGAGGTCGGTTTCATCGACCGGACCGGAGAGTGGGTCATCGCTCCATCGTTTGACCGCGCGGGTGACTTCGCAGACGGCCTCGCCCCGGCTTCGCTGGAGTGGAACGAGTGGGGCTACATCGATGCCGAAGGCGAGTGGGTGATCCCGCCTCGCTTCAAGGAGGCCGGTCCGTTCGCCAACGGTCTCGCGCCCGTTAAGACCGGGGTGCTGGAGTGGACCTACATCGACCGTTCGGGGGCGATTGCGTTCGACCAGACCTTCAGAGAAGCCTCGTCTTTTTCAGGCGGAATCGCCCTGGTAGAGACGGACGAGGGAAAGCGCTACATCAACACGGAGGGCGAGACCCTTTTCTCCGAGGCCGACGGCAAGTGGCTGTGCCAGGCCGAACCGTTTCAGGACGGACTCGCGAAAGTGCACCTTGCTCGCAAAGGGTCCCGGTGCGATGGCGGGGTCAGAAGGGATAACGTCTTCGTTTGGCAGAACGCCGTGATGGCTTATATCGACGGGAAAGGCCGCGTCGTTTACGAACGGGAGGTGCAATAATCAAACGGCCCATCTCCGCTGCAGCTCTCGCTCACGTCGGAAGACAGCGTGAGGCGTTGGTCAGCCAGCTCAACATGCCAGCACATAATTGAAACCGAGCGAACCATGACTGCCGAAAAGACCATCGATCCCGACCAAATCGAACCCTACCAGGATACCGGGACCCTTAACCGACGCCGTGCGACTGCTGCCTTCATGGCGGGGTGGAACGCACTCCTTTGGATAATCGCGCTCTTTGTGACGCGCGGGGGCGCGGCGGGCATTCTGGACGGAGACCTACTGCCAGCGGACGTCGCGACGGTCCTTGCGGGGACCATCATGCTGATAGCCTTCGGTACCGTCCTCTGGCTTCGCCGTCGGGCGCTTCGGGCAGCCGGGAGGGCAAAGGCTCAAGATACCACTGGCCGAGGTCACGTCAGAGAGGGAATGATAGACCGCGAGAAGGTCAACTCTTCCCTCTTTGCCGCCTGGGCGACACTGGACATCGCGGGGTTTGTCTGCGGGATCATCGTTCTCATGATGGCCACGCGGCTGATGCTACTCGTAACGCTCCCGCTACTCGTGGCCGGGATCGTGTTGACCTTTCCCCGTTCGGAGTGGTACGGCAGGGGATAGCTCGGTTCGTAGCGACGGCGTAACAGCGGAGCACCGCGTTCCTGAGCAAGTGCTCTCGTAGCACACGGAGCTTTTCGGTATCGCTTTCGGGTGGCAGTGCAGGTACACGATGAGCCACACGGGCAGGACGAGCCCCAACCCCATCAACGAGACGCCGTCGAAGAGAAGTATCGCGTGATCTTCCTCACCGGCTTCTGCGGACGAATGGTTGGTTGAAGCTGCGTCATGCACAAACGAAGATATGTGCTGGGCGGTGTGCCAACCCGGCCGCTACACCGATGGTCGCCTGCGACCGACGGCCTTCAGCCGATCACTCTCGCGTATGGATCCCTCAATGGGGCGATGAGCAAACTGATGAATCGACTGTTTGCCCCTGAGCCTCGTGTACCGACTGAAGCCGCGCACAGGCTCGTTGGGCATACCTGTGGTAGCCAGTCGCCGCTTTTAGGGCTTGATAGGCGTCTTCCAGCCATCGCTCCGCCTCATCGTAGTGTCCGGCGCCGGCGAGTGCCGCCCCTAGACGGCTGGCTGCAATTGCACGGAGCGGATGTCCATCGGGCAGAGCCCCCTCCAAGTGTTCCAGCGCCTGCCGCGCCGTTTCTTCGGCCTCGTGGTACGCCGCCTGCTGCAGGTGTACATCCGTCAAGGACAACAGGGGATACGCCACCTGATGATGGCCCACCGGCAAGGTCGCCCGGTACTGCGCATACACCTGCCGAAACAGGGGTTCGGCCGCATCGAGTTTTTCCTGACGCAGCAGAACGGTCGCCAGATTCTGGCGCACGTCGACTGTTAATCGATGATCCGGCCCTTGTCGCTGCTCTTTGTGGGCGAGGACCCGGCGCAACTGCTCCTCTGCTTCGTCGAAGATGGTCTGCCGCATGAGCACTACTGCGTGGTTGTTTAGCGCCGTCATCGTGTATGGATGCTCAGGGCCGAGCTCCTTCTCGAACACCCTCAGCGCCCGTTCATTCCACCGCCGAGCGTCATCAAGCTCTCCTCGCTGCTTGGCGAGACCCCCGAGCTCCGTCATCACGATCGCCGTGTGCGGATGGTCGGGGCCGTCGCGATTCGCGCGCAGGCCGTAGGCTTCCTGCAGCAGGTCTTTCGCAACTGACAACTCGCCGAGTGCGCGCTTCGTCATCCCCAGAAAGTAAAGCGCTCCCACGTATACCTCCCACTGCTCGTCGGAGAGACGGCTCGCCAGCAGATGCGCTTCCCCCAACGTCGCCTCGGCTCTCTGGTGGTGGCCTTGTTCGTAGAGAAAGTGACCATAATGAACAAGGGTGCGTGCGGTCAGTGTACCGGGCGGCTGCTCCACCATGTGCGCCCGCTGCAGTGCCACCGCGTAAAGAGAATCGGCGCTCGTAGACCCCGACACCCAGGCCAGCCGTCGCAACGTCTCAACCACCTCGGGTGATCTCGGGCCGTACAGCATTTCTTGTCGCTCCAGCACATCTTCAAACACGGTCGCAGCCGCATCTGTGTAGCCCAGATTCTGGTACACATGCGCGATGGTCTTCAGAAGCCTGGCTTGCAGCGTCGGGTCATCGGCCAGCTGCGTACGTGCGCGCTCGGCCCCTCGGGCGAGGAACGCCTCGACCGAAGATTCCTGGGCGGTGACGCGGTCTCCGAAGGGATCGGGACTGGCGAACAGATCCGACATGAATTGAGCGTACGTCTCCGCTCGATCCCGCTCGCGTTCCGCCTGCGCCTTCTGCATCACGATGGCCACGACCGCCCCCACGCTCAGGAGGACGGCGAGGACGGCAACGGCCAATCGCCCCCGATGCCGCTGAACGAACTTGCGGAATCGATAAGCCGAAGATCCTCGCCGCGCTTCCACGGGTCGGCGTTCCAGATACCGCCGGAGATCGCCCATCAACGCCTCCACCGAGACGTACCGCTCCTCCGGCTCCTTCCGAAGGGCTTTGAGGACGATGGTGTCGAGGTCGCCGCGAAGCGCGTGGCGCCGGGCCTTTTCGAGGCCCGCTGCGGACGAAGGAGGCCGGGGCTCGGTTTCGCAGATGATCCGCTCTACCTCACTGGGCCGCTTGTCTCGCACGTCGAACGGCCGCTCGCCGGTCAGCAGCTCGTACAGCACCACGCCCAGTTGGTACACGTCCGAGGCCGTCTTGAGGGCATCGCCGCGCACCTGTTCGGGGCTGGCGTAGCCCGGCGTCATCCAGCGCCGGGCCGTTCGGGTGCGTCCGGCGGCGCAGCCCTCCGGATCGACCAACCGGGCAATGCCAAAGTCGAGCAGCTTCACCACCCCATCCGCTGTGACGAGGATGTTGGAGGGCTTCAAGTCGCGATGGACGACCAGGTTTTGATGCGCATACTGGACGGCGCTGCACACCTGCTTAAAAAGCGCCAACCGCTCGGCGGTGGAGCACACTCGCTCACGGCAGTACACGTCGATGGGCTGCCCCTCCACATATTCCATCACGAAATACGGCGTCCCCTCGGCTGTCATGCCGCCATCGAAGAGCCGGGCGATGTGGGGATGGTTCAGGGAGGCGAGGATTTGCCGCTCGTCGAGAAAGTCGCGAAGGAAGCGCTCGCCGTAGGCGTCGCGGCGCAACAGCTTGAGGGCGACCTGCTGCTCGAACTGCCCGTCGCCCCGCTCGGCCAGGTAGACGCGCCCCATCCCGCCACGGCCGAGCAGCCGGATCAACCGGTAGGCCCCCACGTGGCGCCCCACCTTCCCATCAACCGAGAGCTCGGCGTCTTCGGCCACCACATCGAGGGCGGACCGTTCCAGGAAGTCATCGCTGGCCTGATGGGCGCGCAGGAGCCGCACCACCTCGGCGCAGACATCCGGCTCCTCACAGGCCGCGCGCACCCAGGCGGCCCGCTCCTCGACGGGCTGATCGAGGGCGGCGTCAAACCACTCCGCCACGGCGGGCCACCGCTCGGGGGACATCATGGCTACGCCTCCGGAGCTTCATCCTCAGACGGGGTGAGGGCGTCGTAGAGCCAGGCCCTGGCTTTGGCCCAGTCGCGCCGCACTGTCCGCACCGAAACGCCTAACGCTTGCGCCGTTTCGCGATCGCGCAACCCGGCGAAGAAGCGGCATTCGACGACGCGGCACAGCCGCTCATTGAGGGCGGCCATCCGATCGAGCGCTTGATCCAGCGAGATGAGCAACTCGACTCCCCGCTGCGTGCCGATGTGCTGCTCGGCCAGCGAAAAATGCGGAGCACCGCCGCCACGTTTCTGCGCATTCTTCCGCCGCGCATAGTCCACGAGAATGTTGCGCATGGCCCGCGAGGCCAGGGCGAGGAAGTGCGCCCGATCAGACCAGTCCAGCCGGGTCTGATCCGTCAGGCGAAGGTACGCGTCGTGGACGAGGGCGGTGGTTTGAATCGTATGGCCCGGCCGCCACCGTTGCAGCCGATGGTGGGCGATGTCTCGCAGCTCCTCGTACACGAGGGGAAACAGCGCATCCACAGCGTCCTTGTCCCCATCGGTCCAATCGATGAGCAGTTGGGTTGCTTCGGATGTGCGTCCGGCGGAAGAAGACCCCATATGGCTGCAGATTGACCGCCTTTAGAGAAGGTTCACGCGCACTGCATACCGCGACCCTGTACAGATAAACATACGAGCGGGGTGGGTCTTTGTCCAATCCAAGGGTCGCTATACGTGCTTTGCTCGACCGCACCGAACAGAAGGAAAGAGGCGTTAGAAAGCGGGAGAAAGAGAGCAAAAAACCGTCCCGCCTATTCTCACTGCCTCTCTTTCTCCCCTTCGTTCCCTCCCATTTACTTCCTCCCATTCGCCCTTTCCCCAATAATCATGGGAAGGTGCCCCCGTCGGCGTAGGACCTGACCATTGCGCACGCCGCCCATGGATCCCATCGATAAGGCGCGGCCACGCTTGGAAGCAGACGTATACATTCGCGCCTCCTCTCCTTTGGGCCAGAAATAGCCGTCAACACACATATTGAAATAATTCGGGGCGACGTGGCAGGGTACCGGCTGCATTTACGATAGTAATGGACGAGAGCCGCCCGGCTGTTTTCTGCAGTGCACAGCCAACCCCTTCGGAAAAGACAGTCCGCGTTGTGAGCACGCGGGAATGAGCCGTGCTGGTAGCGCGAAATCCTCATTTCTCAGCAGAGTCGAATATGGCACAAGCGCTATGGACGCTTTCGCAGCACCACCCTTTCGCAATGCGATGTACCCCACACGAATCCGGACAGAAATCGGAGGGGGAAGCCGCCTTATGCATGGAATTGGTTTCATGAACAGACGACGACTCGTCGTATTTTTTCTCGCATGTGTTTGCGTAGCGCTGCTTGCTGTCTCAGCAAACGCCCAACCTGCGGCCCAACCGGGCTATTGGGACGACCGCTTCGGCGACCCGGGCGGTAGGGGGCTCGGCCTGAATGGCCGCGTATTCGCCCTCGCGCAGCATCCCCTCACCGGTGAGGTCTACGCTGGAGGAAACTTCAGCGAGATCGACGGCACGAGGGGCATCGCGCGGTGGACGGGCGATGGATGGGCGCCTGTTGGTGGGGGCACGCGCGACCGCGTGTTCGCACTCGCGTTCGATCCGCAGGGGAATCTATACGTCGGCGGCGAATTTCGGGCAGTCGAGCAAACTGACGGCACCCGACTGGAAGCCTCTTACGTTGCCCGCTGGGACGGTACGAGTTGGTCTGCGCTCCCCACCGGACCGGATGACGAGGTGAGAGTGCTGGCCTATGACGCCAACCGCAGTCGCCTCTACGTCGGAGGCACGTTCGACAGCGTCGTCGATGCGCAGGGCAACCCGCTCGACTCGCCGAACATTGCCTACTGGGACGGCAGCGACTGGTCTGCAGTCGGGCAAGGGGCCGAAGGAGGCTTTGGCTCATCGGTCGAAGCTCTGGCTGTCGACCCTACGAGCGGTGACGTGTATGTGGGCGGCCGTTTTTTCAATACGGCGTACAACTCCGATGGAACGGCCGTCGCGGTAAACCATCTCGGCGTCTGGGACGGCACCGAGTGGCAACCGTTCGGCAATCCGGACGGCTATCCGAACGTACTGACGTTCGATGCGAGCGGCCAACTGTATGCAGGGGGAGACTTCACCGCCATCGGTGGCGTCGCGACGCAAAACCTTGCCCGCTACGACGGCGCTTCCTGGGAATCGCTGGGCGGCGATCTCGCGGATGATGAGGTCGAAGCCCTGCTCCTCGGTGCGGACGGTCTCTACGTCGGCGGCAGCTTTACCGAAGTCCGCCAGGCCGATGGGGAAACGGTGGCCCTCGAGCGGATTGCTTATCTGGACTTCGCATCTGGCGCCTGGGCTGCCCTCGGCCCGGCCCCACCGCCCAACGCGGAGGTGCGGGCGCTCGCCTTCGACGGGTCCGACGTGTTTATCGGTGGCCTCTTTCGGGAGGTCGGTGCTCGGGCGTCGACCCACATTGCCCGCTGGGTCACGAGCCCACGCCCCTTCCCGACGACGCTCACCACCTTCGCCGTCGACCTCCGCGCGCTCGAACGGTACGAGGTGATCACCATTACGGAACGGCCGATGCTGTCGGTCCTGTCCGGCGACCTGCAGGGATCCTACTACCTCTACGACGCAGACGGGGACTCCGTCTTTTCCGTATCCATCGACCAGCCCGCCAGCACGTCGGTCGATTACCACTTCTTGATCGACCGCAACGGCAATGCGGTCGACGAAGACGATTGGCTGCGCGAGCTGGACTCGCCCACGGCCGTCCGTTCCGCCGCTATTCCGGGCGCCTCGCCGGTCGAGTTGCCGACCGTGCTCTTCGACGACCGCACCGGGACGGGCCCAGTGCCCGGCGCGGCTGGCGACCGGCGCTTATGGCGTCCACCGGGCTCCACGAACCGGGGCACCTTCTTTTCCGGCAGCGCCGTCCGCGAGATCTACTACACCTTCGAGCGGCTCGACCGCCTGATGGCGATCGCGGTCCGCGAGTATCAGGCGCCCTCCGATTTGGGGACACTGCCAGAGGGCATCGCACGCATCGCAGACCATGCCCTCTGGCGCGTCGAGGCGTGGCCCGCTGCGGCGGACTTCTCGGTGCTGCTGGAATGGGCGTATGAAGAGGTCTCGGGCGTTCGCGATCCGGAGGCGCTGCGCATGCTGTACCGCCCGTCGCCCACGGCCCCCTGGCAGGTGGTGCCGACCGAAGTCGACCTGACCGAGGAGCTGCTGCGCACCCCCGACATCCGTACGCTGCGGGGCGAATGGACGATCGGATCAACGAACGCTGACAACCTTCTGACGGCCCTTCCCCCGAGCGTGCCAAGCGAGCCCGTTCCCGGCGACGGTGTCCTCAACACGCCTACGGAGCCTACCCTCACCTGGTCCTCGCTCGATGCCGCGAGGTTCGACGTGTATCTTTGGCCGCAAGGAGCGCCTGAACCCACCCGCCGTACGGCAGACGTCCGCGAAGATCTTTACCAGCCCAACCCGCTCAGCGGCGAGACCTGGTACAACTGGCGTGTGGTCGGTCGCAACCTTCATGGTGAGACGGAGAGCCCAACTTGGAGCTTCCGCGTGGGCGATGTGCCGGACCTAACCACAACGGACGTACATGGACCCGGCGAGGCGTTCTCGGGACAGCCCATCGAGCTGACGTGGACGGTCGAAAACGTGGGCGCGAACGCCACCAACGCTCCGCGCTGGATTGATGCCATCTACCTCTCCGACCAATCGCGCTTCGACCCTGACGAGGCTACACTCCTCTCCTCGGAAAAGAACCTCAGCTATCTCAATCCGAACGAACGGTACACGAACACAGCGACCGTCCTGCTCCCCGACGGCATCGCCGGGCCGCACTACCTCCACGTCGTCACCGACAGCGAAAATTCGAGCGATGGCGCGCGGCAAGGGAGGCTGCTCGAACAGGACGAAACTAAAAACACCGGCACGTCGGCACCCCTGGCTATCACGCTTACGCCGTTCGCCGATCTGGAAGTAGAGGACGTCATCGCCCCCGATGTGGTCTTCTCCGGGGACAGCATCGAGGTGGCCTGGACGGTCCGCAACGTCGGCGACGGGCAGACGGACACCGACCAATGGTTCGACGCCGTTTTCTTGTCCGAGGATGAGACCTTCGATTTCAATTTTACGCTGAATGAAAACACCCTTCGCATCAACGAACGCTTCCTGGACGGAGTCGGCCACCAAGGGGCGCTCGAAGCAGGAGCGACATACGACGTGTCTTACCGTCTCCCTCTTCCGGAGGATGCGATCGGCGCGTACCACCTATTTATTGCCACCGACGTAGGGACGGGAAACAAGGTGCCGAAGCGGGGCCAGGTATACGAATTTAACCAGGAGCTCGATAATTGGACGGCGGAACCGATCGATGTCACCCTAACGCCTCCGCCCGACCTCGTCGTGGCGGAGGTCAATGCGCCGTCCCAAGCCCTTTCGGGCGAAACGATCGACCTCTCGTGGACGGTCCAGAACGCTGGCCCCGCCCCGACCGCTGCGGACACCTGGCGTGATCTGGTCTACTACTCCCCGACGGCCGCCTTTGACAGCACCACCGCCGTCTCGCTGGGCAGTTTCCGACACGAAGGTCCCCTCGCGAACGATGCGTCATACACGGGCTCGGCCTCCGTCCGCGTGCCCGACGGCATCTCCGGACCGGCCTATTTCTTTGTCGTCACCGACTGGGGCGACGCGGTCTTCGAGCACACGTTCGAGACCAACAATCGCGGTGTGCATGCGGAAGCGACCACGGTGGAGCTGGCCCCCTATCCGGATCTGCGGATCGAATCCGTCACGGCAGCACCTGCCCAGGCCACGGCCGGTGACCAGATCGCCGTGCAGTACGCGCTGCGCAACGCCGGCTCGCGAGCCGCAACGCCTGACTGGGCCGACTCCATCTTCGTCTCCGCGCAAGCCTCGTGGGACCGTTCGCAAGCGACGTGGGTCGGTACGGTTCGGCAGCCGGGCGGCCTGGCGGCGGGCGCTGTGCGGTCGCAGACAGCGTCGATCACCTTGCCCGCTTCGCTGGACGGTGCGTACTACGTGTTTGTTCAGTCGGATGCCGCGGACGCGCTCTTCGAATACCCGGATACGGAGCAGAATGTGGCGGCGAGCCCGGAGCGCATGGCGGATCCCTATCCGCCGGTGGATCTCGTCGCCGAACTGGATGCCCCGCCGTCCACGGCGCAATCGGGGGCCGCGATCGACCTCTCCGCGACAGTGCGCAACGTGGCGGCGGGCCGCGGGCGGAAGCCTGTGTGGATCGACCGGGTCTATCTCTCGACGGATGCAACGGTGGACCCGGAAGCAGACCAGGTGCTCGCGACGTTCCTCCGCGAGGCGCCCCTCGCGGGCGGGGATGCGTATCGCTCGGCGTGTACCGTGCAACTGCCCAACGGTATCGCGGGTGAGTATTTCGTGCTGTTCCAGGTCGATGCCGACGATGAGGAGCCGGAGGTGGACGAGAGCAACAACGTTGCTCGGCGTCCGCTTACCGTCACGCTCGCCCCCCCGTCTGATCTCCGCATCGCCGGGTTCGACGGGCCCGAGAGCGCACAGGCCGGCGCGCCGGTCACGTTCACCTGGACCGTCGAGAACGCGGGCACGGGCGCTACCGAGGCGCCCTGGACGGATGCGCTGTATCTGTCCGCCGATCGGGAGATCAACCAGGACGACGCCCTGCTCGGCACCGTCGCGCGGGACGCACCACTGGCCGGGAACGGCAGCTACGAGGCGAGCCTGCGGACGGCCCTGCCGGTCTACGCGGCCGGGACCTACTACCTGATCCTGCAGACCGACTCCGGCGACGATACCTACGAGCACTTGGCCGAGGGCAACAATCGCGAACTCGCGCTGATCGAGCTCACACTGCCCCCGCCAACCGATCTCGTGGTCGAGAATCTCACCCTCCCCGCCGCGGCTACGCCGGGCGAGCACGTCGAGGTGGCGTGGACCGTACGCAATGCCGGGACCAACCCGGCGCGTGGGCAGATGCGCGAGGCAGTGTTCGTCTCGTCTGATGCGACGTGGGATCCAGACGATCCCCTCCTCGGGGTCGTCGAGCGTGAGATTGACCTGGCCCCGGGGGCCACGGGCAAGCATCGCACGAGGGTCGACGTGGCGACGGTGTACGGCGTCGACGCGCAGGGCAACCTCAGCGGCCCGTTGCCGGGCGTGCTACCGGGCGATTATCACGTGATCGTCCGGACCGACATCGGCAATGCCATCCGCGAGACGGATGACGACAACAACACTGCGGTCTCGCAGAGCACACTGAGCACTACCGTGCCCACGCTCCCCGAAGGCACGCCGGAAACCCTCTCGCTTGCGGAGGGGGAGTCTCGCTACTATCGGTTCGATACGCCTACCGATGCCGACGTACGCCTGACGCTTACGAGCGATACGCCTGAGGCCAGCAATGAATTATACGTAGCCTACGATCGCCTGCCTGTAGCTGGCGGTGACTTCGACGCGGCCGCGGCCGAGCCCTTCCGTGCCAATCAACAACTCCTCGGCGTTCGACCGCCGCAACCCGCGCGGGTAACCTATGTACTCGTCACCACGCAGAGTCTCCCCGAGGCATCATCGACGCAGACGGTCCAACTCCAACGGGAGACGCTTGACTTCTCCATACAGACCCTCACACCCGCAGTAGGCGGTCAAGGACAGGTAACAACCCTCCTCCGAGGGGCCGGATTCAGAGACTCAACGGACATTTACCTCATGGGTCCGGATGGGATGAGGTCCGATGCTGCACGAGTTGACTTCGTGAACACAACGGAGTTGGAGGTGCGCTGGCACCTGGAGGACGTGCCTGTGGGGACGTACGACGTGGTCGCCGAAACGGACGCACAGACGACTGTTCTTCCTCAAGGGTTTACCGTTGAGGAAAAATCCGCTTCGGACGTCAAGATTAGGACCGCCCTGCCCGAAGCTGTCCGAGGCGGAGGGCGGGGCGACTTTGCATTCACCTTCACGAACAACGCCAACGTCGATATCCCCTACCTGGACGTTCAGCTTCAAGTGATCAACGTCGGGGCCCTGGAGATCAAAGATCTGGTCCATATCTCGACCCCCGCTCGCCTATTCGCCCCTGCGGCAGAGGAGCGTGGGCTGGACTACCTCGTTGATGGCGACCTCCGTGTCGTATCCCTCATTACGAGAGACCTCTCGCCCGGCGATCAGGCATCCGTGATACTCCAGGTAGAGCCAGCCCCGGCGGGAGCTATCAGCTATTCCTACGATGTCACGCCCTTCTCCGCAGAGGAATACACGACGATGCTCCAGACGCAGCACCTTGACGAACGGAGAGCCATTCTAGCGAACCCCGAGCAATATGACGCAGCAACAGTCACGCTCGCCGCTGATCTCGACAACTTCTTTGCCGAACGGTTTGGGGATTATCTGGACGCAGGGCTCATTGATAACCTTCCTTCACTGCCCACCGATCTTTCGACTCAGATCAACACCTCAGAAAACGATGCGACGGGGAACGCCTCAATTGCTGCAGGCCTGCCTGCAACCTCGTCGCCCGCCTCCCCGGCACCAAGCAAGAACGATGACGATCAAGAACAGCCACAGTGCGAGGTAGTGTTCTGTAAGGACAATAGCGAAGCGTGCGACTGCCACCGAAATTTGCCGCCCCGATGCTTTGGACTGAATAAAGAAGAGGCAAACTCTTGGTGGTGTCAACGACGGATAGAGATATGCGAATTGAAGAATTTCCGCGAGTTCTTCAATCCGTTCAACAAACGCGATTGTGGGTGCACAACGGTTAAAGAGCCCTGTGACCCGAACGACATGATTGGCCCGGCCGGGTTCGGCGAGGAGGGCTGGATCGCGAGCCGAGATCCGCTCCCCTACACCATCCGCTTCGAGAACGACCCCGCCCGGGCCACAGCCTCCGCCCAAGTTGTCAACATCACGCATCCGCTGGACCCGGATACCGACGAGCGCACCTTCCGCCTCGGCGAGTTCGGCTTCGGGCCGTTTACGTTTGAACCTCCGGACAACAGCGCGTTCTACCGGGACCGACTCGACGTATCCGACTCGCTCGGCGTGATGGTGGATGTGACAGCGGGTCTCGATGTGGTTCGCAACGAGGCCTTCTGGCGGTTCACCACGATCGACCCCGCCACCGGCGATCAGCCCGTCAACGATCCAACAGCGGGTTTCTTGCCCATCAACGATGCCAGCGGTTCGGGAGAGGGGTTTGTCAACTATACCATTATGCCCGAGGAGGACACCCCAACGGGGGAACGCATTGAGGCCCAGGCGGACATCGTATTTGACATCAATGCGCCGATCAAAACGCCGCCCATCTTCAACACGGTCGATGCGGATCCGCCTGTGAGCGCGCTCAACGTTCTTCCCGCGAATGCCGACACGACGGCCTTTGAGATCTCTTGGAATGCCCGTGATACAGGGGCCGGCGTCCGCGAAACCGGCCTGTACGTCTCGAAAGACGGGGCGCCCTTTCAATTGCATACTACGCTGGAGGCCGACACCACCCTGCTCTTCGCAGCCGAGACGGGCAGCGAGTACGAATTCTACACGCAGGCGACGGATCATACGGGCAATACCGAGCCAACAAAGAGCGAGGCCGAGGGCGGTATCACGGTTGGAAATACGGTCGTCGTGTTCCCTGGCGACACCAATGACGACGGCGTGGTCAACCAGAATGATGTCCTCGAAATTGGTGCCTTCTTTGGGATCAGCGGGCCAGAGCGCGGGCTCGAGGAGGGGTTTGCCGGAGCCGAAGTGCCCATCTGGAGTCCGGTGGAGGCAGCGTTTGCCGATGCGAATGGCGACGGGATCGTTAATCAGAATGACTTGCTCCCCATCGGCACGTACTTCGGCCGCCAGGCCGGCAAGCAACTCGCTTCAACGGATGGGTTTGCCCGGCTCCGCATCCCGCCGCTTCCGGTGGGAACGCGCCTTCCCGTGCATCTGCAGGTCGACGCATCGGTAGCCCAATTATTTGGCCTCAGTGCGGCTATCAACCACCCGGCCGACATCTTCAGCGTTCGTGAGGTTCGGGCTTCGCCCACGCTCGACGACGGCGCGTTGTTGCCCTTTAAGCGTATCAACGCGTCCACCGGAGAGGTCGCGCTTGCGTTCACGCGCACCCGCGGTGCCGAGCCGGTATTCAACGCGGAGGGGCTGGCTCTCGTCACGGTCGACCTTGAAGTGACTGCGCCCATGAGCCAGACCGCAGAGATCGTGCTGCGTGAGGGTCGAGTCAACGTGAGAGCGGCTGTCAACGGAGGGGCGGAGCTGATTCACCTCGCAAGTCCTCGTGCAGAGGAGATCCCAACGCAGTTTGCGCTGGAGCCGAACTATCCGAACCCATTCCACAGGGGTACGATCATTCGATTCGGACTTCCGGAACCCACCCCGGTTACCCTGGAGGTTTATGACATCCTGGGGCGACGGGTTGCGCGGCTCAAACAGGAGGAGGTGATGGACGACGGATGGCACACCGTTCATTTCAGAGGGCGTCGCCTGGCTTCAGGCGTCTACTTTTATCGTCTGTGGGCCGGGACCTTCACCAAGACCCGAAAAATGGTCGTTGTCCGATAATCCGTTCGTTCGAGGATGAAATTGCACGCCAAACGCGCCACTTGCTATGAAGCGATCTCGTCCTACGGCTATTGCGATCTTTCTCCTGCTTTTAGTGCCTGTACATGCCCTACACGCGCAGGAGGTCTCTCTTCAGGCGGTTACAAGAGCCCCCATTAATCAGACGGGCGATACCTTGGAGGTTACGGTACGAATCGGAGACGAGGACAATCCCGTTCCCGAACTGTTAGGGGTTGGATTTCAGCTGGCGTATGACTCCCTCGCCTTCGAGTTTGTCGGATATGAACGGGGCTCCCTCTTCCAGCCGTTTTTCGAGGGCGCGGCGCCCGAGGCCCAGGAAGTCGGGCCGCGCCTTGAAGCCGGACCGTCCGGAGCGTTCATCGCCTACAGTGTAAGCCTGACAGCCGAAGGCGCCGCCCCGATGGACAACGTTCATGGTGAGGTGGTTCGCTTCACGGTACGCGTAAAGGCGGATGCGCAAGACGGTGCATACCTTTTCTCGCTTAGCGCAGCTGCACGCAGTACGACGCAAGACCCGAACATTCCGTTCGAATCGCTGATTGCAGCAGAAACGGAGGTTAGCTCAACGCGCCGCGTTCGCATTACTCAAGTAGACCCTGGCGATACGGGGCCCATACGTTTTCCCCGTCTGGATGGCATACGCATCGACTTCGCCAGCCTCGATGCCCCGGCCGAGATCACCGTCGCTCGGATCGAGGAGGTGCCGCCCGGCACCGAACTTCCTGCCAACGAGGGCAACCCCTATCAACAAGCCGCTCGTGGATATTGGCAGATTGACCAGCGCGGCGCGACTGCCCTGATTGCCGATGTGTGCCTGCCGATCACCCTCCTTCGTGACGACCTCGCGGCGCTCTCGTTTGCTCGCCTCGCGCACCGGAGCGAGGCATCGGCCCCGTGGTCTGTTTTGCCGACGCGCATTGCCCCGAGTTCCTCAGCTGCCGAATTCCTGTGTGCCGAGGTCGACGAATTTAGCGATATAATGCTCGCGGCTCCGGCCAGTGTGCTCAATTATCCAGCCACGCTGTCGATGCAAGCAAATCGAAGCTTTGGCGCTGCGGCCAATCCGGAGGACTACCGACTTGTCGCCCTGGCCGGGGACGTGGAACGGTCCATCGCTGCGACGGTCGAAGGCCCCCATGAAAGCACGTGGACGGCTTTCCATGACGATGGTACTGCCGACGATTTTCTGGTCAAATACGATGGCTCGCCTACGTTTGATTTCACGCCGGGCCGGGGCTTCTGGCTTATCAGTACCATACCCTGGACGGTGAGCGACGACGTCCCATCCGTTGACCTCGAAGCGGATGGGACCTACTCCATTCCGTTACAGACGGGGTGGAACATCATTTCAAATCCGCTTGATCGAGACGTTGCGTGGAGCGCCATTAACGCCGAAAATGGCGGCACGCTGCAAACGCTGTGGCGTTTCAATGGGAGCTTCGAAGAGGCCGCGGTTTTTACCTCCGCACAACGTGGAGAGGCGTTTTATTTTCTCAATAATCGGGACCTGAAGGCTCTGGCGCTCCCCTATCTGGAGGGAACCGCATCGGTCGTTCCCCCCGAGGCGACCGGGACCGAGCTTACGCTCACGACACGGATGCAGGGCCAGCGAACATCTGCGACCCGGGTTGGCACAAGACCCGCAGCTCGTCGCGGGCTTGATCGGTTCGACCAGTTTGCTCCACCCGATCAGTTTGAGGCTGCAAGTATTCGGCTGAAGGCCCCAGCCCCAGTGGTGAACGAGCGCATGCAATATCTGGCACGCGAATACCGCTCGGGAGTGGACGCGGGAATGAGTTTTGACCTCATACTTTTCAGCCCGCCAAATGAAACCGTTCGTCTTCAGGCTGCAGGAACGAAAACTTTTCGCGGCCAAGAGGTCGTACTTGTCGATCAGCAATCCGGACGCACATATGACTTAGAAACACAGCCGCTCTTCACCCTTCACCCGAGGACGGAGACGACGCCACTCCGGCTCTTGATTGGCCCTCCCGAATACGTCGCCGACCAAATGGAAGCCGTACTGCCCGATGCAGTCACGCTCCGGCCCGGATATCCGAATCCGTTCCGAGGGGAGGTCACCCTTGAGTACGCACTGCCGGAGCAAACCGATGTCCGGCTCGTCGTCTACGACATACTGGGGCGTCGAGTCCACGTGTTGACGGACGGGCTGAAAGCCCCGGGCACCTACCGAGTTCAGTGGGATGGACTCAATAGTGCGGGCACTCCCGTAGCGAGTGGTCTCTATTTCGTTCAGCTTAAAGCAGGGGCCGAGCAGCGCATTCAGAACATTTCGCTGGTGCGGTGAAACCGTAGTACAGTCCGCACACGCATGGCCCGCAGGCATCGTCCGGTGTGTTTCGGCTTCATATCCATTCATCCAACAGACGCTGAACGTGTGAACAGGCACTCGTTCACACGTTCCCATCCCCAACAGCATCAAGGAAAGATGCCCATGTCGGCGTAGGATTTGGCGATCTTGTTGATGGCGCTGACGAAGGCCGACGTGCGCATATCCGTCCCTTTCTCTTCACGTACGGACCGGATCTCATCATACGCGACGGCCATCGTGTCTTCCAGGCCGGAGTTGACGAGGTCCTTCTCACTGGCGCCAAAGCCGATCCGCTCGATCAGGTCATCGAGCAGCCGCTCGTTGAACTTCTCCGCCGTGAGCTCATCGACGGCGCGGAGAATGCGCTCGGCGTTGCGCTCTTCGAAGCGGCGGCTCATCCGGCCGTGGCGCACGTGCGAGAGGTTACGCAGCCACTCGAAGTACGATACCGTTACGCCCCCGGCGTTGAGGTAGACATCCGGGATCATCATCACGCCGCGCTCCTGCAGGATGGCATCCGCTCCGGAGGTGACGGGCCCGTTGGCGGCTTCGCCGATGATTTTGGCCTGGATGCGGTGCGCGTTCTCCTCGGTGATGACGCCTTCGAGCGCGGCCGGAATCAGGATGTCGCACTCGAGCTCCAGTGCGTCCGCCGATTTTTTGATGTTGGTCGCGCCGGGGAAATCGAGGATCGAGCCCGTGTCGCGCCGGTGCTGCATTACGTCCTCGATGTCGAGCCCACTGGGGTCGTGGATGGCACCTTCGATCTCGGCGAGCCCCACGATGCGGGCACCGCCCTCCTGGAGGAACCGGGCGCTGTGGTAGCCCACATTGCCGAGACCCTGCACCACGACCGTCTTGCCGTCCAGCCCAGTCGACAGCCCCAGCTCTTCCATGTCCTCGCTGAAGCTGCAGGCCTGCCGGATGCCGTAAAAGACGCCCTGGCCGGTGGCCTCGGTGCGTCCGCGCACGCCGCCCTGGCCGACGGGCTTCCCGGTCACACAGGCCAGCCCATTGAGCTGATCCTCGGTCACCTGATTGTACGTGTCGAGCATCCAGCCCATTTCGCGGGAGCCCGTACCGTAGTCGGGCGCGGGGACGTCGACGCCCGGCCCAATGAAGTTCTTGCGCACCAGCTCAAAGGTGTAGCGGCGCGTGAGGCGTTCGAGTTCGCCGTCGGAAAACTCGCGCCGGTCGATGCACACCCCACCCTTGGCGCCGCCGAAGGGGACATCCACGATGGCGCACTTGTAGCTCATCAGCGCGGCGAGGGCCATCACCTCGTCTACGTTGACGCTCATCGCATAGCGAATGCCGCCCTTCGTGGGCTGCTTATGATGGCTATGCTCGGCGCGGTAGCCGGTTACGACCTGGATGGAGCCGTCGTCGCGTTTGACCGGAAATTCCATCCGGCAGATGTCGTCGCAGGCACGGATTTGATCGAGCACCCCGGTGGGGTGATCGGTATGAGCCGCGGCCTTGTCGAACATCTGATTCACCTGGCCAAAAAAGGACATAGACGTATCGTACTGGTTACAAAGGGGAGGGCGATGAGAAATTGGAAGCGCTTTTGTGCCCGTGTATGTTCAGGGCTACGACTCAAAAGCGCAAGCGCGACCGCCCACCCTCAATCAATCTTCGCTCGGGCGTGGATCTGCATCGGCGAGGGTCAGTAATAATTTTCTAAATTCTGTACGGTTGTTGCTCACCTTGACCGTACACCGTACTCGCTCATACACTTCCCAAGGGATCCTCTCGTGCCCGAACCGATTCTGATCGACGTCACGATTGTCATCGTCCTCGCGGTAGGGGCGCAGTGGCTGGCCTGGCGGCTCCGGATGCCTTCGATCTTGCTTCTGCTGGCGGCCGGCTTCGTCGCCGGGCCCGTTCTGGGCTTGCTGAGCCACGCTGCGCTCCAGCAGGACTGGCTGTTCGCCTTCGTGTCGATGTCGATCGGCATCATCCTGTTCGAGGGCGGGCTCAGCCTACGCCTCTCCGAGCTCCGGGAGGTGGGCACCGCCGTACGCAACCTGATCTCTATCGGCGTGCTCATCACGTGGGCGCTGGGCGCGGTGGCGGCCTTCTACATCGAGGGCTTTACCGTCAGCATGGCGATCCTTATCGGCGCCATTCTGGTGGTGACGGGGCCTACGGTCATCGTCCCACTGCTGCGTCACATCCGGCCGCGGGGGCGCGTCGGTACGGTGGCCAAGTGGGAGGGCATCACCATCGATCCGGTCGGTGCCATTCTGGCCGTGCTCGTGCTGGAGACGATTCTTTTGCTGAATGACCCCGGCGTGGCCTCGGATGTCGCAACGGCCGCGGCACACGTGCTCGAAGGGCTGCTGCTGGAGATCTTCATCAGCGTAGGCGTGAGCATATCGGCCTCGGCGCTGATCGTGTTTATGCTGCACCGGCGCCTTGTGCCCGATTTCCTGCGCAACCCGGTGACGCTGATGCTCGTGGTGGCGGCCTACGAAACGGCCAACGCGCTCCAGCACGAAGCCGGCCTGCTGACGACGACGCTGATGGGCATTTTCATCGCCAATCAGCCGTACGTGGCGGTCCAGCGCATCATCGAGTTCAAGGAGAACCTGCAGGTGCTGCTGGTGGGCTCGCTGTTCGTGCTGCTGAGCGCCCGGCTGGAAATGAGCGCGCTGCAGTACATCAACTGGGATACGCTCCTTTTCCTCGGCGTGCTCGTGCTGATCGTCCGCCCTCTGGCCGTTATGGTCTCCAGCTGGGGCGCACAGCTCGATTGGAAAGAGCAGGCGTTTCTGGCGTGGATGGCGCCGCGCGGCATCGTCGCGGCGGCAGTGGCATCGCTCTTCGCCTTTCAGCTGCGCGAGATCTACCCGCAGCAGGCCGAGGCGCTGGTACCCGTCGTGTTCGCCGTCGTCGTCGGCACCGTGGCCATCTACGGGCTCACGGCCGGGCCCCTCGCGCGCTGGCTCGACCTGGCCGATCCGAACCCGCAGGGCGTGCTCTTCGTGGGGGCCACTGCCTGGGTGCGCACCGTCGCCCGCGCTGTGCAGGACCTGGGCTTTCCCGTGCGGCTCATCGATGCCAACCCCGATCACGTCAAGCACGCCCGAGACGAGGGCCTTCCCGCCGAGCGGGTCAACGCCCTTGCCGAATCGGCCATCGACGAGATCGACTGGGGCGGCATCGGCCGGCTCCTGATCATGATCCCGAACGATGAGGTAGGCTCCCTGACCGCCCTGCACTTCTCCGAGGCCTTCGAGACAACCAAAATCTACCAGTTGGCGGCGCATCCGGACAGCCGCGTCAGCCAGGGAGTCGATATGCCCAAGCACTTGCGGGGCCGGCCCCTCTTCGGGGAAAGTACCAGCTACGACTCGCTCCGCACCTGCTTCCAGGAAGGCTACGAAATCAAGGTGTTTCACATCCAGGAAAGCCTCACGCAGGACGACCTGACGGCCCACCTCAATGGCGCCTTTATCCCGATGTTCGTGATGCGCACACCCGATACGCTATGGGTGATTTCGGAGGCTAACGAGTTCACGTTGCAGCCCGGAGATGAGTTGGTAGCGCTCGTCGATCCGGCCCAGTTGGACGACCTGCCGATCGAGGCGAGCCCGCCCTCCGAAGCGGGCACCGAACGCGCTACCCCCCCGGATGCCGACGCGGCAGAATCTGGTGAGGCTTCTCCATCTCACCCTTCATCGGAGCCTGCTGTGCCGGCCCACGAGTCCGCCTCCACGTCCCTTCCTGATCAGCACGAGTGAGCCCAGTGCTCGCCTGGATGGGCAGCTCCTCTCCCACTCCCCGTGTGAAGAGAGAAACAGCGCACGCCGTCTGCCTTATCATATCGCTCGCAATGTCCCGCCGGTTGACCCTCACAACGACTCGGTTCCCGCATGGCCCAACTGCAATCGTCCGAGAAACTTGAGAAAAGCCTCACGCTGTTCGACGTCTACGTGATCAGCACGGGGGCGATGTTCAGCTCCGGGTTCTTCCTGCTTCCGGGCATTGCCACGGCCGAGGGCGGTCCGGCAGCCGTCCTGGCCTATTTGCTGGCCGGCGTGCTCGTGCTTCCGGCCATGTTCAGCAAGGCCGAGCTGGCGACCGCCATGCCCAAAGCGGGCGGGACATACTACTTTCTCGACCGCAGCCTCGGGCCGCTGGCCGGCACCGTCGGCGGGCTCGGAACGTGGCTTTCGCTCGTCTTCAAGAGCGCCTTTGCGCTGATCGGCATGGGCGCCTATCTGGCGATCTTTGCCGACCTGCCGATCAAGCCGCTGGCCGCCGCGCTGACCGTGGCGTTTGCCACGATCAACATCGTGGGCGCCAAAGAGACGAGTGGCCTGCAACGCGTGCTCGTGACGGCCTTGCTCGCCGTGCTGACGTACTTCGTCGTAGAGGGCCTGCTGTACACCTCCGGCCGATCCGCCAGTGATTTGAGCGCTCAGTTCAGCCCCTTCCTCCCGTTCGGCGCGCGCGGCCTGCTCTCCACGATTGGACTCGTCTTCGTCTCCTACGCGGGCCTCACGAAGGTCGCCAGCGTAGCCGAAGAGGTCAAGAATCCCGACCGCAACATTCCCCTCGGCATGGCGCTTTCGCTGGGTACGGCTACGCTTTTTTACGTCGTGGGTGTGTTTATCATGGTGGCCGTGCTGGACCCCGTGACGTTGCGCGAGGACCTCACCCCTGTCGCTACGGCGGGGGAAGTATTTCTGGATTGGCTGCCCGCCCCAACAGGTTTGATCCTGATCGTCGTGGCAGCTATCGCCGCATTTGCCTCAACGGGCAACGCGGGCATCCTCTCGGCTTCGCGCTTCCCACTGGCCATGGCACGCGACCGGCTCGTATCGCCCCGCTTTGCTAAACTCGGGCGTTTCGACACGCCGACGTTTTCGATCGTCGTCACCTCGATACTCATGCTCGCCGTCATCTTCCTCCTTTCGGAAGAGGGAGTCGCCAAGTTGGCCAGCGCGTTCAAGCTGCTTATCTTCGCGCTGACCAACCTCGCCGTCATCGTCATGCGGGAAAGCCACATCACCACCTACGCGCCGGGCTACCGCTCGCCGCTCTACCCGTGGATGCAGATCGCCGGCATCGTGGTGTGCGTCGTGCTTATCGCCGAGATGGGCAACCTGTCGCTCCTCTTCACGCTGGGCGTCGTGCTGCTCGGCATCGGATGGTACTTCTACTACGTGCGCGGCAACGTCGCCCGCGAGGGCGCTATCTACCACCTGTTTGCCCGCCTCGGAAAATTCCGAGACGAAGAGCTCGACGTCGAGCTTCAGGGGATTCTGGAGGAGAAGGACCTGGGCGACGCCTCCGACTTCGATAAGCTTGTCGCTCGCGCGCCCGTCATCCATCTCGACAATCCGGCGCCCTACGACGATATCGTACGTGAGGTCGCCAAGCAGTTTGCTGAGTGCACGCCTATAGACGCAGAAGCAATCGCGCGGCGCTTTCTCGAAAGCTCGCAGCACAACGGCATCACCACCACGCACGGCGCGGCGCTTCCGTACGCACTGGTGCCCGATCTCCATCAGGAAGAGCTGGTTCTGGTCCACTGCCAGTCGGGCATATGCGTCGAGTTTGAAGACGACCCGGACGCCGACTCGTCCGAACCCATATACGCCTTCTTCTTCCTACTTAGCTCACGAAAAGACCAGAGCCGACACTTGCGCACGATGACCGATCTGATGAACCGAGCCGAAGAAGATGAATTCCTGAGCGAGTGGCGCGCCGCGGAGAATGAACAACAGACCAAAGAAACGCTGATGCACCACGAACGCCACCTCTCGCTCGCCCTGCTGTCTGACACACCCACGGGCGATTTTATCGACCAGTGTGTGCAGGATATCAACCTCCCGGCACAGAGCCTCATCGCGCTCGTCCGCCGGAACGGCGAGATCATCATTCCTCATGGCGACACGGTGCTCAAAGAGGGCGACCGGATTACCGTCATCGGCGATCCGGCGAGTATCGAGCGGCTCTACGAGCTGTATAAGAAAGATCGGGGGACCAACACGACGCGCTCGTGATAGAAGACTGCTCACCTCACTGGCTACCTGTCTTCGTTTCCCATGTGATCCTCCTGACAGAAGCGCTCTGCGTCTCTTTAAGTTCGTGAACCGATGTGGACGGCGCCGTCGAACGGTGCGTTTCTTCCGCAATTAAAGCAATTAATAGAGGCGAGAACTGGCGGTCGTGCGAGCGGCTCTCGTTTCAGAATCCTGGACCGTTTCGCGGAAGTAACTCGCGGAAGCAGAGCGGAGCACCGGTCTTTCATTCCGTACCCCTAATCTATCAGTCTTGTCCATGGCTACCCCCTCCTCCGAAAAACTGGACAAAAGTCTGACGCTGTTCGACGTTTACGCGATCAGCACCGGAGCCATGTTCAGCTCCGGCTTCTTCCTGCTTCCGGGCATTGCAGCGGCCGAGGCCGGCCCCTCCGTCATCCTGGCGTATCTCGTGGCGGGCATCCTCATCCTGCCGCCGATGTTCAGCATGGCCGAGTTGGCGACCGCCATGCCCAAAGCGGGCGGCGCGTACTACTTCCTCGACCGCAGCCTCGGGCCGCTGGCCGGCACCGTCGGCGGGCTCGGAACGTGGCTGGCCCTCGCCTTCAAGAGCGCCTTCGCACTGATCGGCATGGGCGCCTATCTGGCCATCTTCGTCGAGCTGCCCATCAAGCCACTGGCCGCCGCGCTGACCGTCGCCTTCGCGGTGATCAACATTTTCGGCGCGAAAGAAACCAGCGGCTTGCAACGCATCCTCGTTACCGTGCTCGTGGCCGTGCTCACCTTCTACGTGGTGCAGGGCCTCTTTGCCGTCGCCGGGATGGAGAGCAGCGCCGTGACCGACCAGCTAACCCCCTTCCTGCCCTTTGGGGCGAGCGGGTTCGTGGCGACCATTGGGCTCGTCTTCGTTTCCTACGCGGGCCTTACCAAAGTCGCTAGCGTGGCCGAAGAGGTGCAAAACCCCGACCGCAACATTCCCCTCGGCATGATCCTCTCGCTGATCACGGCCACCGCCATCTATGTGCTGGGCACCTACATCATGGTGGCCGTGCTCGACCCCGACGTGCTGCGCCAAGATCTCACGCCGGTAGCTACTTCCGGCGAGGTGTTCCTGGACTGGCTGCCCGAGCCCGCGGGATTGATCCTGATTGTAGTCGCCGCCATCGCCGCGTTTGCCTCGACGGGCAACGCCGGCATCCTCTCGGCCTCGCGCTACCCGCTGGCCATGGCGCGCGACCGGCTCGTCTCGCCCCGCTTTGCCACCATTGGGCGCTTCGGCACGCCGACGCTCGCCATTCTCGTGACCGCCGGCGTCATGCTGGCGATCATCTTCGGTTTCAGTGAGGAAGGCGTCGCGAAGCTCGCCAGCGCATTTCAGCTGCTGCTCTTTGCGCTGGTCAACTTCGCCGTCATCATCATGCGCGAGAGCCAGATTCCCTCGTATGCGCCGGGCTACCGCTCGCCGCTCTACCCATGGATGCAGGTCGCCGGCATCGTCTTCTCGACCCTGCTCATCGCCGAAATGGGTAACCTGTCCATCCTCTTCACCGCGGCACTCGTGCTGATCGGCATCGGATGGTACTTCTACTACGTGCGCGGCAACGTCGTCCGCGAGGGCGCCATCTACCACTTGTTCGCCCGCCTCGGCAAGTACCGCCACGAAGGGCTCGACAGCGAGCTGCAGTCCATCCTCGAAGAGAAGGGCGTGGCCGACGCGTCGGATTTCGACAAGCTCGTGGCGCGCTCTGAGGTGCTGTTTCTGAAGGATCCCCGATCGTATAAGGACATCGTGCACGAGGTCGCCGCGCGATTGAGCGAACACACGCCCATCTCGGCCGATCAGATTGCCGATCATTTCCTCGAAGGCTCTCAGTACAGCGGGCTCACCGTGGCGCATGGCACGGCACTTCCCTACGTGCTGCTGCCCAACCTCGATCACGAGCAGATGGTCATGGTCCACTGCGACTCGGGCATCTGCATCGACTTCGACGAATCGGGCTCCAACGAAACTCAGCCGGTGTATGCCTTCTTCTTCCTGCTCAGCACGAAAGAAGATCAGAGCCTCCACCTGCGCACGCAGGCGACGCTGGCCAACCGCACCGATGAGGAGCAATTCCTGATCGAGTGGCGCACAGCGAAAAACGAGCAAGAAGTCAAGGAGACGCTCCTCCATCACGAGCGCTATCTGTCGCTGCATCTGCTTTCCGGAACGTCTACCGAGGACTTCATCGACCAGCGCCTGTCTGAGCTGAACACGCCCGCCAGCACGCTCGTAGCGCTCATCCGCCGCAACGGCGATATCATTATTCCACGCGGCAACACGACGCTCCGCGAAGGCGATCGCATCACCATCATCGGCGATCCCGCCGGCATCCAGCGGCTCTATGAGCTCTACCGGCAAACGCAGGGCGTCACTCGTCGCTGATGACGGCCCGGTGGAACGATTGTTGATCGGTACTGGGACCGACGCGCGCCCTCTTTCTCCGCCCGCCCCGCCCGTGCCCGCTCCGGTCCCGCCCCATCCCGATGCCGCGCTGCGCTGCCGCGAGCACGCCCAGTTTCAGGCAGACTTGCTCGATCAGGTGAGCGACGCCATCGTGCTGCTCGACTTCGACGGGCGCATCGTCTACTGGAACGCGGCGGCGCGCGCGCTGGCCGGCGCGAGCGACGACGCCATCGGGCAGCGCCTCGACGCGCTCGTATCGTACGAATGGGACGCCGCCGATCCCGAAACGGTGGTGCAGTCTGTCTTGAATCACGGCGAATGGAGCGGCGAGGCCACGCTGCACCACGACGGGAGCGAGCACTTCCTGAACGTCACCTGCCGGCTGTTCTACGACACCGCTGCCGGCGGAGCCAACGGAGCCAATGGGCCGGATGGGCCGTTCCGCGGCGGCGCGCGCATCCTCGCCACCATCCACGACGCCACCGAGCGCCGGCGCCTCCAGCAGCGCCTCATCCAGAACGCCTACCGCGACTCGCTGACCGACCTGCCCAACCGCAAGCTGTTCCTGTTTCACGTGTGGGGCACCATCAGTGAGCACATGGACCAACCCGATCCCACGTACGCCGTCCTGTTCCTGGATCTCGATCGCTTCAAGGTCATCAACGATGCGCTCGGCCATCAGCACGGCGATGCCATCCTGCGCGAGATCGGGCAGCGCCTGCGGGGCGCCGTGGGCCCGGACGACACGGTGGCGCGCCTCGGCGGCGATGAGTTTGGCGTGCTGCTGCCCGCCGTCGACCATCCGTCCGACGCCGAGGCCGTCGCCGACGAGTTAATCGACGCCGTTGCCCTGCCCGTCACCCACGATGGGCGCAAGTTCTTCACCAGCGCCAGCATCGGCATTGTGATGGGCACGCCCGAGTACAGTCGCCCCGAAATGCTGCTGCGCGATGCGGATATGGCCATGTATCACGCCAAGCATCAGGGCGGCGCGCAGTACGCTGTGTACGACGCAGACCTCTTCGAGGCGACGGCCACTCGCTTCCGGCTGGAGAACGACCTGCACCGGGCGCTGGATCGCGACGAGCTGGCGGTCCACTACCAGCCGATCGTAGCGCTGCGTACGGGCCAACTCGTGGGCTTCGAGGCGCTGGTGCGCTGGAACCACCCCGAGCACGGCACCATCTCCCCGAACGCCTTCATCCCAATTGCCGAGGAGACCGGGCTCATCGTGTCGATCGACCGCTGGATCACGCGCACCGCCTGCGCGCAGCTCCGGTCGTGGACGACCCAGTTTCAGTGGGACGCGGCGCCGTTTATGAGCGTCAACTGGGCCCTCGCCACCCTGCTGGACAATGACGCTGCAGATCACCTGCGCGACCTCTCCCTCTCCGCCTCGCGCGACGGAGCCCCCCTCCGCATCGAGATTACGGAGAATGCCTTCGTGGAGCGGCCCGATACGATCATCGAACGTATCTATGAGCTGCGGAGTGTGGGCGCCCGCTTTGCCCTGGATGACTTCGGAACCGGCTACTCGGCCCTCAGCCTGCTGCCCGAGTTGCCCGTGCACACAGTTAAGATTGATCGGTCGTTCATCCGCGACCTGCCGCACTCGCGCAAAGCCTCGGTACTCGTGCAGTCGATTATCGACATCGCGCACGGGCTGGGCCACGAAGTAATTGCCGAGGGTATCGAAACGGAGGCGCAACACGACGCGATGCAATCCATGTACAGCGAGTTGGGCCAGGGTTACCTGTTTTGCAAGCCGACGAATGCGGAGACCATCACACGCGCCCTGCCGCATTCACGCGTCCCAGCGACGTGGCCCTCTGCCGGGTAGGAGCACACCCCGGCCGATGCGGGGTCGGCGTTTTCGGGCCAGATCGCCAGAAACGAGGCGCATTCAACCTGGGCGCTTCCGCTTTTCAGACACGAGGTGCGTCACAACCGCAGCCACAGCTCGGCGCTCAGGATGGAGCCCAATCCCGACCGCTTGCCGCCGACCTCGCGGCTCGCGTTGGCGACCAGCGACACGGTATCCGAGAGGCGGTACGCTACCGAGGCGCTCGCGGTGAGCACCGTGTAGCCGGGCTGGACGTTGGGGTTGGACCCGGCGGCAGCTGCGTCGTCCTCCACACTGTAAGTAGCAAAAACCTGCGCAAACACATCCCACCGAGAGCTCAGATGCACGCCCGCCGTCCCTTCGCCCTTGAGCTGATCGCTCGTAGGGCCGAGGTGCAGGCGATAGCGGCCGTCGATCGCCCACCACCCATCGAGTCCAGCCACGCGGCCATTGCCCCCAGCGGCCACGCCTGCCGTAAGGTAGTGCTGATCGAAACCCAGTGCGGGGCGGTCGACCGCGTCGTACAGCCAGGGCACGCCCACGCCGACGCGCGGCGCCAGCCACACCGGCGCGCTCGCCACCGCCGCGTACCGCACCGCCACCTCGGCATCTGAAAGACCGGCATGGGTCTGCGTGGTTGACGCATCGGTGTACTCATTCCAGATGAACGGCAGCTGCCCCTCCCACGTCCACCGGTCGCTCAAGCCATACTCGGCGTAGGCCTTGACCGTGTGGCTGCGGTATCGCCCGTCGTTGGGGAAATCGAAGGCCGAACCATCGGCACGGGTGCCCCGGGTGGTGTGATACCGGTAGTAGTCCAGAATCAGGAAGAAGCGTCCGGAGGGCTGCGGCCACGGGCCGCCCGCATGCGCCGATTCCACAGTACCCATCCAGAGGCCAGCGAACAACAGAACGAGAAAGAAGCGGCGCATATCAGCGGACATCACGTGGGAAAGAGCGAGCGGGAACTCCGGCGAGCGCAGCCGAGTCAGGCGCCGTAGCAGGCGTATCGGCACGGCGATACAGCCGATAGTCTGCCCCGGCCCAGACGGGCGCAAAATGACGCGAATTCCGGTCCCCGTACTGCTGCGCCAGCGACGCGGACGAGCCGATCAGGATGTAATCGACGAACGCCGCAGGTGTGAGAGCTGCTGCGGGATAGCCCGGATCGATCGGTACCACGAAGGGGCGCGCTGTGCCCGTCCGGGCCACGAGGCGGGCGGTAGTTTCTGGATCGGTGAGCACACTGCCATCGGGCCGCTGGCGAAGCGCCTCGGCCACGGCCTGCTCGGCGGACGCCCGTGCAGCCGGGCTCTCCACCGACCACGGGAGCACGCTCCACAGGACGATGCCCTGAATCAGCACGGCAGCGGCCAGGCCCACCTGCACCCGGCGAGGCATGCGGGGCGGCAGCGCACCCACCGCCGTCAGGCAGAGCAGCGCCACGGCAAATGGCAGCGAAAACTTGAGGCCGAGGCCCGCGGCCACGGCCAGCGCCGCGAGCGGCAGTCCATACGCGAGGGTGCGCCCCCGCGGGCGGGCGAATAGGAGCGCCGCTCCCACGAGCAGGTAGAGCGGGCTGACCATCAGCACATCGACGAGCGCAGGTACCTGCCCGATCAGTTCGCGATAGCTCCACGCCGGCGCGCCGGTGAAGATGGCCCCCAGCCCAACGATGGTGAGCCGCGAGATGAGCGGCGGGAAGACGAGCACGAGCCACACCGAAAGAAATTTTCTCATTGAGAGCGGCCGAAATAGCGGCAGCACGGCGCCAAACGAAAGCGCCAGCAGCAGCGCCAGCGGCGTCACGTACTCGGCCAGCGCGATGAGGAGGCCTGCACGGAAAGCGTAGCCGGTGATGTCGGTGCGCAGCCAACCGGTCCAGCGGCGCCAGGCGAGAAAGAGCAGCCAGAGGCCCATCGCCTCATAGAAATGGTCGATGGATAGCGTGAACGCCAACGGCGTGAGAAACAGCAGCCCAAGCAGCCACAACCGGGCGTAATTCTGCGTGTGTGCGGCGCTTCGGGCAAGGGACTCGGCGAGGGCCCCCGTGAAGAGCGCGCCCCAGCAGATGGGCGCGATCACTGCCGGATAGACCACTAGCAGGATCAGCGGCAGCGGCGGATACGCCAAAATCGACAGTTCAAAGCGACCGCGATCCACCAAAACGAGCGCCTCCGCCAAAAACTGGGCGTGGGCATCGCCGAGGTAGCCGTCCAACAGCGGCTGCGCGCACACCCCCACGACCGCCGCCGCGAAGGCCAGCACCACCGCCAGCCGGAGCCCCCAGCTATGCGGATGCTGTCGTGTGGTCAGTGAGGCCATGATTCGTCTTCTCCCAGAAGAACGGTTTCGAAAAAAGCTGCCCCAGCGCCTTGAACGAGGCGTAGGCATGGAGCCACCAGTAAAACGGGTTGAGCAAGGCGAAAGGCACCAATCCGAAGTAGCGCCGCTGAAAAACCGCCAGCATGTTCAGATAAATCGCCAGCGCATTGCCCCACGTGACGTTGAACAGCGACAGATAGAGCACCACCGGCGGAAAGTAGGGCTCCAGCGGCTGCGCGCCGACCACGAGCCACAGCCCCATGATGCTGAAGAGTAGGGGCGTCAGCAGAAAGACGAGCGGCGTCCCGCCAATCAACAGCGCAAAGCCCAGGGCTTGCTTGAGACCCACGCGCCGCAACAGCTCGATGGGATGGCGCGCGTGGACGAGCATCGTCTGCATGTACCCTTTGATCCAGCGCGAGCGCTGCCGAATCCAGTTCCAGACGGCGTTGTTGGCCTCCTCGAAGGTGGTCGAGTTAATCGTGCCCACCCGGTAGCCGTGCATCGCCGCGCGGATGCCCAGATCGGCGTCTTCGGTGACGTTAAACGGATCCCAGTTGCCCAACTCGCGGAGCCGATCGGCGCGGAAGTGATTGCTGGTGCCCCCCAGCGGGATCGGCAGCCCGAGGCGCTGCAGGCCCGGCAGCATGTAATCAAACCAGAACGAGTACTCCAGCGTGAACATGCGGGTGAGCACGTTCTCCCCGGCGTTGTAGTAGTTGAGCGCCGCCTGCACGCAGATCAGGTCGTCGTCGCCCTGCGCGAAGGCAATGACCGCTTTCTTGAGCTGATCGGCTTCGGGACGGTCCTCGGCGTCGTAAATCACCACGAGATCGCCCTGTGCGAAGTACATACCCACGTTGCACGCCTTGGGCTTGGTCTTGGGCTGACGCGTGGGAATGATTACAAACTCCACGTTGTGCGGCGGCGCCGCGGCTTGGGCCGCCGCCAGCGTCTCTTCATCGTCCTCCTCGATGAGCACGAGGATCTCCAACTTGTGCTTCGGATAGTCGAGCCCACCCAGGTGCTCCATCAGCCCGCCGATGACGTTGGCTTCCTTGTAGACGGGCACCAGAATCGTGTACATGGGCAGGGCCTCGTCGTCGAGCGCGCGCACCTCGGCATCGGTGATGCCCGCCTCATCTTCCAGATGCGCGCCGGCCAGGCTCACGAAAAACTTAAAGGCCACGGCCACAAAAAAGAGCAGGTTGACGACCACGTTGAGGCCCACGAGGGTGGGATGCAGCGCCGCGTACAGCCCGCCGATCAGCAGAAGTCCGGCACCAGCCAACCCGACGTATTGCGCCTGCGTAAACACGGTGAAGGCCGATTCCTCGGGGTAGCGGTAAAAGAGCTTATAGACGGAGCCCTCCATCAGGTCGTGCTCGAAGATGCGGCGCGCGGCCCGGTCGAAGTCCCAATCGGTGGTGATGTGATACTGCACCTCGTCCACGCCGAAGCGGTCTTTCAGGAGAGCTTCGACTTCGGCATGCGGCCGCTCCGTAATGGCCACATCGAGCCGGCCGGCCTGCTGGCGCAGTGGGATGACGCTGTGCTCCAGCGCCTCCTCCATCGTCAGCGTCTGGATCAGCTCTTCATCCAGTTCGACTTCGGTGAGAAGCACAAACGGGAAATCCCACAGATCGGACAGCGCCCGGTAGAGATCGAGCCGATGGACGTAGCCCAGGGCCAGCAGGATGCGCCCCAGTTGGCCGCCGGTGCGCTGCTGCTCGCGGAGGGCGTCGCGCAAACGGTCTTCGCTCAGGATGCCTTGCTGCACCAGATATTCGCCCAGCCGCAGCTTCTCGCCGGGGGGCGGCTGTTCGCGGATCTCAAACGTCTCCATGGCGCACCACTTTAGGATAAAGCACGGCGAGAACGACGAGAAGGAGCAGCGCGGCACCCAGGTAGATCCACAGGCGGTAGCGCGTCCAGAAGCTGGGCGCGTCGAGCGCCAGCGGCTCGACGCGCACGTCGGTGCCGTGCAGGCGCACGGTCGTCGCCGGTCCGTGGGGCCCGCGGAGGGCGAGATCGCCGCGGACGCCGTACCATCCGTCGCTCGCCAGCAGTTCGTCCAGGAGGGCGCGGCGCGCTTCGGGCGCTCCCGAGGCCATCAAGACGTAGCGCCGCCCCTGCTCGAACGCTTGCAACGCTGCGTAGGGGTGCGCCGGCCGGAAGGCCATCTCGACGCCCCCTCCTGCCCCGATCAGGCGAAATCCCGGCGTGCGCACCGGCGCCTGCGCTTCGGCGGCCAGATCGGCTGGCCCGAGGGCGAGGAGCGGACCACTCGCGGGGATGGCAGAGGTGATCTGCGGGCGGAGCGAACGCCGCGTCGTTGCTTGCATCGCTCCAATGAGCCGAGCGGCCTGCTGCAAAGCCGGGACCGTGCGCGGATCCATCAGCACGTGGAACGATGGCAGCAAGGCCTGGGGCGCCCGCCCAAACCCCGGCGGCAGGGCCTCGCCATCTGCCAGCGTAAAGCTGGATCGCGGATCGACGGTCACGCTGATCGGCTGCGCCTCCAGGCTACAGTTTCCGCTCGGCGCTTGATAGGCGACCCGCACTGTGAGCGTGTTCGCCGGCTGCAACTCGGTGCGGGGCAGCGAGGCGTACAGATCGGTGGAGGCGGCGCGCCCGAGGCGCTGGCTGCCCACCACGGCTCCGTTGAGGAGCACCTCCACGGACGCGGTGCCGGCCTCGGGGAGAGCGCTGTGCCGCACCCGCAGGTGGAAACCCGTCGGATAGCGCCGGGGCCCAAAATCGGCCAGCGCGAAGGGGTAGGCGGTCGACAGCGTGCCTACGCCGCGCATCGTGCGAGCGGTCGCCCCCATCCGAGCGAGCGGCTGACGGTCGCTTACCCCAGGCGGCGCCAGCAGCGCCAGCGTATCCACCGACAGCGCTGGCGTCACCGCCACCCGGTCGCCCGACGGCCGGCGGACGAGCTGGCGCACCGCCTGGTCTTCCCCGATGAGCAGCGCAGGAAACCGGCCAGATTCCCCATCGAAGATCAGGCGGGCGCCAGCACCCGGATCCCACACGATCGACCGCGCCCACGGCCCAGCCTCGGGCACGAGAGCCAGCGAGTCGGGGTGGTGGCGCAGGGCGGGTGGCATCGGACGGATGACCAGCGTGGGCGGGCGGGCCGGATAGCGTCGTGGCAGATAGGCCGCAAGGTCCAGCGCCGCCTGTGCCGCGGCCTCCGGTACGGGATCGGGCACGAACAGCGTTGCACGGTCGAGGTGCGCCGGAAAGAAAGCGGCGATTTCTTGGGGCGGGCGCATCGTGCCGCGCAGCACAACCTCGCTCTCGGCGGCGAGGTCGACCCGCGCGAAGCGCTCGGCTTCGCAGCGGTCGCGGCCACGCAGGACGGCCTGCACTGTAAGGGGAACCCCGCCGTCGGTCGGGCGAAGCCCTGGCATCGGGATCGTGATCTTCGTCTTGGCCTCGGGCAGCACGCGCTGTCCCCCGAGACGCCCGCCCGATGTCACGCGCACGTAGCCTTCTGAGGGGATCGGGGGCGGCTGGATGTGCAGCCGAAGCGCCTGTACCTGCAGGCCCGCAGGCACAGGCACAAAGAGATCCTGCGCGGCAGCAAGCCCCGTCAGGGAAATTCCTTCCGGATAGCCGAGTTCGGCGAACGTCAGCGCGCGCTCGGTGGGCTGGGCGCGCACGTCTGCCCCGATCGTACCCAGGCACAGTCCCCAGAACAGGATCGCCAGGGCGCTCAGTTGATTGGCATACGACATAAGGGGGCGTCGATTCGGTGGGGGATGGTGGATCCGGCCAAGCGGCCGGTGGGCCCCCTCGAACCGCAAAAGCCAAACCACTCTTGCGCTCGCGTGCTACCGGGAGGGCTCCGGCGACGACGCCTCAAGCTGATTTTGGACGAATTTGCCGTATTCGCTGGGAACGTATCCGTCAAAAGTGCGGAGCAGACCGGGCTGCCACGTATCGTGCCAGATCCACGCCAACCAGCCCATCTCTAACGCGCGCGCCACCTGCAGAAGCTGCGCGCCATACGCCTCCATCGCAAACGACGGCGGGGGCTCTGCTCCCTCGCCGGACCACGCAAAGCCCCACTCCCCAATCAGCACGGGATGCCGCTGCGTAAGTGCGCGAACCACCGGAATCCAGTCTTCGCCTTTGCCGGGATAGGGGTGGGTTTCGTACACCACATTGTCGCGCCGGATGGGCTGCTCCAACGCTCCGCTGAGATCATAGCCCCAGTTCGTCCCCGAGACGAGGACGACAGCGGTCGAATCCACCGCGTGGACGGCGTCCACCAGCCGCTCGGCCACCGGGCGCCACGCGCTCCACGAAAGCCCGGCCGGCTCGTTGAAGGTGCCGTAGAGTACCCCGGGCTGGTCCCGGTACCGCTGCACGATCCGTGTGAGGGCGGCCACCGCCAGCGCTTCGCTGGGCGCGGTTGGGTTCCCGCGCCACGGCGGCTCGTTGGCCCAGGCCGGCACCTCGACCATGCCCTCGTGAGGATGCCCCTGCGCATGCCAGCCGAGCAGCACATACAATCCGAGCGCTTGCGCGCGTTCGACCACCGGATCCACGTACCGCGCCAGATAGCCGGGATGGTGCATCCACAACTCCGGGTAGATGGGCACGCGGATGGCGTTCACCGCCCACCGGTCGGCCAGCGCGCGGAGGTCGGCAGCTGCGTCGCGAGCCTCGACCTCGGCCAAGAAGTACGGATCGGCGAGGGCGACGCCGCGGAGGACGACCGGCTCCCCAGCGGCATCGACGATCTGGTGCTGTTCGACGCGCAGCATAGACGGCTCGTTGGACGCGTGGCAGCCCGCCCCAATCAGTCCGATCCCCCCGATCAGGCCCATCCACAGGATAAAACGGCAATAGCAGGCTCGAAATAGCATAACGGCAATCAAGATGGGAGGCGGGGCCACTAACGCACACAAGATTGACGCCAAGGCCCGCCGCGCAGCAAAACCTTCGGCCGGATGCGGGGTATGGTGGAAGTCCAAACCGCCTCCTGATCCACCCCTCTGGCGTGCAGGGCCTCAGCGCGTACGCAGGCTATGGCGGATTCCTCAGCGGCGATCCTGAAGCCACCGAGGCCCACTACCTGAAGGGCGGATTCACTTATCTGCTGAACTTCTCCCTGCAACTCGACCTCAACGGCGGCGTCCGGCTTGATGATGAATCGGATGAGACGTTCCTTGGGTTCGGACTGGCACAGCGCTTCTGACTTCGCCCCCTTCCAATGACGATCGACGCGCATACGCGACTGGTAACGCTTTTGGGCGATCCGGTGGCGCACTCGCGCTCGCCGCAGATCCACAACACCGGGTTTGCCCACCACGACATCAACGCCGTGTATCTGGCGACCCGCGTGCGCTCCGAAGCCCTGCCCGGAGCCGTCGCGGGCCTTCGGGCGATGGGCGCGCTCGGGGCCAACGTTACGATCCCACACAAGCAAGCGGTGCTCCCGCTGCTGGATGAGCTGACGCCTCGCGCCCGCGCTGTGGGCGCCGTCAACACCATCACGCGGACGCGCGACGATCCGCCCACCCTTCGCGGCGACAATACCGATGTGCCCGGCTTCCTCGCCCCGCTGAAACCGCGGGCAGACCGCCTCGACGCCGCGCCGATGCTGATCCTCGGCTCCGGCGGCGCGGCGCGGGCCGTGGCCTACGCGCTGCTCACTGCCTTCGCCCCCGAACGGCTCACGCTGGCCGCCCGCAGCCCCGACAAAGCCGAGCGGCTGGCTGCCGACCTTGCCCCCCACGATCCGGGGGAGGCATTACACGTCGTCCCGCTGGCTGATGCCGGTCCGGCGATTCGCACGAGCCGGCTCGTCGTTAACGCAACGCCGGTGGGCATGCATCCAGACCCCAACGAAACGCCCTGGCCCGCGCGCGACGACTTTTCATCGGAGCACATCGTCTACGATCTCGTGTATAATCCACGCGAGACGCGCCTGCTGCGCGAGGCCGAAGCGCGCGGCGCCACACCCATCGGCGGGCTGGCCATGCTGATCGGCCAGGCTGCGGCCGCCTTCGAGCAGTGGACGGGCCAGCCGCTACCCCCCGAGCGGGTCCGCAGCGCCCTGCTTTCCTCCAACGATCGCGATTGATCCGTGTCTCAGACGCCCCCGACTCCCGTGCCCGACCCACCCTCCGCCTCCGGCGCCTCGCTTCTGGTTCGCCCCTCGATCTTCGACGACGTCGCTCATCTGGCAGCGGGCTTCACCACGCGCCGCGGCGGGGTCAGTGACGCGCCGTACGCCTCGTTAAATCTCGGCTCGCACACGGGCGACACCATCGACCACGTCCGCGAAAACCGGCGGCGCCTCTGCGAAGCGATTGGCATGACGCTCGATCAGATGGTCACCGCCGGGCAGGTCCACGGCGGCACCGTGCGGATCGTCCGGCAGGCGGGCCACATCCCTTCGTGCGACGGCCTCGTGACCGCAACGCGCGGGCTGCTCCTGTGCATCAGTGCGGCCGATTGCGCTGCCGTGCTCCTCGCCGATCCCGAGGCGGGCGTCGTGGGCGCCTGCCATGCCGGATGGCGCGGCCTCGTCGCCGGCATCGTGACGCAAACGATCAACACGATGACCCAGCTCGATGCGCAGCCGAAGCGCGTCCGCGCGTTCGTGAGCCCCTGCATCTCGGCCGACGCGTTCGAAGTCGGCGACGCCGTGGCCGATCAGTTCGATGCCAAGTATGTCGTCCGCCCCGCCGGCGGGGGTAAGCCACACGTCGACCTGAAAGCGACGATCGTCGGTCAGCTCCGCACGGCCGGGGTGCCCCCAGCACAGATCGAGGTCTCGCCCCACTGCACGATGAATGAATCGGACCTCTTCTTCTCGCACCGCGCCGACGAGGGAACGACGGGCCGAATGATGGGGTGTATCGGCTGGACCGACTCTCCGTAGGTGCCGCTCCATCTCATCCGCTATGCCGCTCCTTTCCTCCGACTACGTTGCGCCGGCGCTCCTCCGGGGCGGCCATCTGCAGACGCTGTACGCCTCGCTGGCGCGTCGCGTCGACTTCACATATGCGTGGCGTGAGCGCATCGCTACCCCCGACGGCGATTTTCTGGATCTCGACTGGGCATCCGCGAGCACAGAGCGCGTTGCCATTCTCACGCACGGCCTCGAAGGCAGCTCTCACCGCCGCTACATGCGCGGCATGGCTCGGGCGCTTCACCGGCGCGGTTGGAATGTGGTGGCGTGGAACCTGCGCGGCTGCAGCGGCACGCCCAACCGCCAGATGCGCACGTACCACAGTGGCGCAACGGGCGACCTCGCCCGCGTCGTCGATCACGTCCTGGCGACGGGCCGGTATGCGGCGGCGGCGCTGGTGGGCTTTAGCCTGGGCGGCAACCTGACGCTCAAGTACCTCGGCGAGCGCGCCGGGGCGGTCGACCCGCGCATCGGTGGCGCGGTGGCGTTTTCCACACCCGTCGACCTGAAGGGCTCAGCCCGCGTGCTGGCCCGTCCGTCGAACCGGCACTACACGCACTACTTCCTGCAGTCGCTGCGCGCCAAGATCCGCGCGAAGAAGCAGCAGTGGCCCCATCGGGTGGATGACGTGCCGCTCAATTTCTTGCGCTCGCTCACCGACTTTGACGATTACTACACGGCCCCGCTGAACGGTTTCGAGAACGCGCTCGATTACTACCGGCGCGCCAGCAGCAAACCGCTGCTTGGGGCCATCCGCGTGCCGACCTTGCTCGTCAACGCAGCGAACGACCCGTTCCTGGCACCGTCGTGCTATCCGCGCGAGCTGGCCCGCGAGCATCCGCACCTGACGCTGGAGGTGCCCGCACAAGGCGGCCACGTCGGCTTCGTATCGTTCGCGACCGACGGCACGTACTGGTCCGAGCGGCGCGCGGCGGCCTTTCTCCACCGGGCCGTTCCGGCATAGCCCACGCTCTCGCATCCAACACCCTGCTGCCATGGCGTTGCGCCTTGTTGATGTCTACCTCCCGGCCGATTACGACGACTCGCTGGACTGGGGCGAGGAACACAGCGTGCTGGGCCGATGGGACGAAACGCTGAACGACGGCCAGCATCTCACCCGCGCGCTCATCGACAGCGAGGACACCGACGCCTTCCTCGAATGGCTCGACACAGAGCTCTCGCTGGAGTCGGACTACCGGATCGTGCTCATGCCGGTCGAGGCGACGATCCCGCGCCCGGAGAAAGACGAAGACGACGACGAGGAGGAGACGGCGGACGACGCCACGGAGGAGGACCCCTCGGAGCGCTCGTCTACGGCGCGCATCAGCCGGGAAGAGCTGTACCAGGATATCAACGACTCGGTCCAAGCGGAGACGACGCACTACCTGCTCGTTCTCCTCTCGACGATCGTTGCAGCCGGGGGCATGTTGCGCAACAGCCCGGCCGTGGTCATCGGGGCGATGGTGATTGCGCCGCTCATCGGGCCGAACATCGCGCTGGCACTGGGCACCACGCTGGGCGACACGCAGTTGCTCATCCGCTCGCTGCGCGTGAACGTGGGCAGCCTGCTGCTGGCCCTGGTGCTCTCGGTCACCTTCGGACTGATGCTGCCGGTCGACCCCACGATTCCCGAGATCGCCCTCCGCACGCAGATCGGGCTGGCGGATGTGATTCTCGCGCTCGCGGCCGGGGTGGCCGGGGCGCTATCGTTCACCCGCGGTGTATCGACTGCGCTGATCGGGGTGATGGTGGCGGTGGCGTTGCTGCCGCCCCTGGTGGCGCTGGGCATGCTGCTCGGCGCGGGCAACGCGGCGGCGGCCTATGGCGCCTTTCTACTGCTGTGCACCAACGTTGTGGCGGTGAATCTGGCTGGCGTGGTGACGTTTCTCGCGCAGGGCATCCAGCCGATGAAGTGGTACGAGGCGAAACAGGCCAAGAAAGCGACGCGTATCGCTGTGGCGTTGTGGGTGCTGGCCCTCGCCATCCTCGTCGTGGCAATCTTGCTGGCGTCGTGAAGCGCTCCCCGCAGGGGGCGTCCGGCTCGTTATCCGTTATCCGGGCTCCCCTCCTGGGTTCGGCGGCGAGAGATCAAAGCTCCAGTTCCTTGAATTTGAGCAGCAGGCGCATCGCCATCGTGGGGTTCTCCGTCGCGGCCTCGGAGGTGAACCCCTCTTCGAGGAACGGGCTGAACCCCTCCAGCTCCGATGGGTCGACATCTTCCACCTTCTTGAAGCCCATCGACCAGTCGGCAAAGTTGCGCTCCTCGATGGTTTTCTCCATGTAGATCGTCACGCCGGTGTGGCGTTCATCCAGCGCGATGGTGTCGAACAGCGACAGCACCTCTTCCTTCTCGCCTTCGAGGTACTGCATGAACGCCTCGTCGTGGTAGAGCAACATGCCGGTGATGCCATGCCGCGAGTTATAAGCCCGGCACTGATCCAGCAACTCGACCAGCTCCTCATCGGTCATGGGCCAACTGGCCGCGCTGCTGTAAAGAAGGGAATACAAAGACACGGAGTACGTCGTGGCCAATCGGTGAAGAGTAGCGGATGCGGCGGTGCGGCCGCCGTCGTAAAGTAATTACTGGACGACAGATGCGCCAGTCCCCCGTCTCCGGCGCAGAGGTGCTCAGGCGAGTACGGTGGCAACGAGCCCGGAGAGCACGATCCCGTCAAACGTCCCGGTCCCGCCGATGCTGGCTACGCCGGCCCCCACCGTTTCGATGTCGCGCAGGTGTAGCAGGTCGGCGCCGAGGAGCGGGCCGAGCCCCCCGCTGCGAACGCGACCGGCGGCGCCATAGCGGGCAGCACGAGGTACGCCGAGAGGGCGGCGACAAACGCCGGCACCAGCGCCGGCAGGGTGATCCCTCGCTCGGGCACGGGCTCGGCCAACCCGTAGCGCACGGCTGCGCTGAGCGCCACTGCGCCAAGGGCCCCGAGCAGCGCCAGGGCCAAACAACCGGGCGGAGCAGCCAACCGCATAAAAGAACAGGCGGTGTGAACGAAAGGCCTCCAGGGAATGCCACAAACGAGTGGGGACGTTTAGGGGCAAGCGGGCGGCATGCCGCGTCCATCGCGTCCGCGGTTCAGAAACTCATCGGTAGGAAGATGTTCCCCCGCCGAACACCGCGCCATCGAATGCCTGGCCCCCATACGGCGGATCTTCGCAGGCCCGTCCGCCGAACAGTTCCTCACCATACGCCCTTTCACATATCGGATAGTTCGATTACGGGTTGCCCTCCCTATTCCTACGTTGCACAGCATACAGGACAAAAAAACCACATCGATTGTCTGCCACGGGTCGAGATGCGCGGCGGCGCGTCTCTACGACACAGGTCAACATCCATAACCCATAATATTTGCCGACATCGCCCAGATGGAATCGGTATCCCTCTTCTCATTCACCTCCGCTGCTCATGTTGTTCTTCCATTGCCTCCCGCCCGGCGCCCCCCTCAGCCGCATTGCTACCGAGGGGCTGAGCACGACGGCCGACGCGCCCCTGCTGCTCCACACCACGCTCGACGCCGCCGAGTCCGCTGCGGAGGGCGGGCCCATTCTCGTTGTGAACGGACGGGCGCTTCCCGATCTGCCGCGTGCGGCAACGGCGCATCGGATGAAGGTGGGACACATCCCGCCCGAGGCGCTCTGCAACACCGATCCGTATCACCCGCCGCGTGCCGTGACGGCCGGGGGCGGCTACATCGGCTGCCGCACCGCAGACGATGTGGCGCTGCTGCTCATCTTCCGTCGGGGCGTGTGGGATCTGCCGAAGGGCAAGCAAGACCCCGGCGAAACGGTGGAGCAGTGTGCCCTCCGCGAGGTGCGCGAGGAGGTCGGCATCCGCACGCTGCGCCTCGTCCGGCCCCTCGGGACGACGCAGCACGGCTACGTGCGAGCCGGAACGTACGACGTGAAGACGACGCACTGGTTTTTAATGCAGACGCCCGAGCGCGACTTCCATCCCGAGGCCGAGGAGAACATCGAGCGGGTGGCCTGCGCGCGCTGGCGCGTGGCTCGTGCGCACATCGGCTATGAGCTGCTGCAGCGCCACATGGACCGATGCGAGGCCGACGTGCGATCGGCCCTGCCCGATTGACCGGGACGCAAGAAGCCCTCGTTTGTGAAGAATCGTTCAACATCGTAGATTGGAGACCGCCGGAGATCCCGCCAACTTGCTCACCGACCGCCTCGACTTATGCGCTTTCTCCTCGTACTGCTCCTCGGTGCCGCCCTGCTGGCCGGATGCGGCGGATCCGATACCGAACGGCTTCAAGCTCGCATCGATTCGCTGGAAACGGTAAATCAGGAGTTGCAAACCCAACGTGCGCCGCAGGACGCCCCCGGCACGCCAGACGAAGTGGCGGGAACGACGCTCCAGCCGCCCATCTACTTCCCCTCGGGCAGCGCATGGCTGACGGCGCAGGCGCGGCGCACGCTCGATTCGCTGGCAACGGTCTTGCAAGAAGACTATCCGGACCGCGCATTCCGGATTCGCGGTTTCACCGACAGCGTGCCCATCGGGCCGAGCCTGCAAGACGTGTATCCGAGCAACTGGTACCTTTCCGCGCAGCGCGCCGCCGCGGTGGCCCACTACCTCGACCGGGAGTACGACCTGCGGCGGCCCCGCCTGGAGATCGGCGCTTTCGGCCCGCAAAACCCGGTTGCTCCCAACGAGACGCCGGAGGGTCGCCGGCAGAACCGGCGCGTCGAGATCGTGGTCGATGAGCGTCCGCCTCGCCCCGGCGCCTGACTCCAAACACGCGTGGCCACCCCGGGCCGGTAAGCCCGCGTGGCCACATACGCTGCGTCGCTGAATGACTTCGCTGAAATAACGGCGTGCCGCTATTTTAGCGATGGGGCGCGCCGAATCACATCGTTTCCATCGCGACGGATTCCGTGAACGAGTCGATGAGTGCAGGCAGATCGTTGGGATCGCGGATAACCGTGTGCGCCCCCCGCTCCTTCAGCAGCGGCTCGTGCGCATCGGCATCGACGTAGGGCGGCACGACGCCAATCGCCCACATGTTCGCCGCACGAGCGGCCTTCATGTCATCGACCGAGTCGCCGATGTAAACGGTATCCTGCGGGTCGATGGACCGGCCGGCGGCCTCAAGCATGCTCAGCGAATGATTGAGCGGGAACGGATGCGGCTTCGTCCGCTCGCCCTGCTTCTCCTTCGCTACCAGCAGCGGGAAGTACTTGCGCCAGCCGAGGTGCTCGAGCGTCCACTTGGCCTCCTCCTCGGGCCGCCCCGTGACGATTCCCATGATGCGGTTATCCGTACAGAGCGCCTGCAGCGTCTTCTCCTCAATCAGTGGCGGCTCTTCGGCGATGAAGCCGTCCCAGTTTTCGCCCCGGTAGCGGTTCTGGAACTCCTCAACCACCCGGCTGAAGGGAATTTCCATCGCCGTATCGGTGATGATAGCGTGCGTCAACTTCCAGTCGTCGTTGAAGCCGCCGTAGTTCTTGTACCGCTGGATGGTGTTCGACCCAATCTTGCGGCCGGTGAAGTGCTCCACCGTCTCCTCGATCGCGCGGCGGTACGAGCGCGATACGTCGACGAGTACGCCGTCCATGTCGAACAGCAGAGCTTCAAGGTGTACGTCTTGGGACATCGCAGGCAGGGCGTTCGTTTTCGGGATAGGCTATTCGCGTACCACACGGTTTCGGGCGTTCAGTTCCCGCTCGAAGCGGGCGCGCCGCCGCTCACTCGGAGCCGGAGGCGCCCGCCTGGGCCGATTCGTTGTCAATCTGCTGGAGCAGCGTCTGCACGGCGCGGCGCAGCTGCGGATCGTCGCCCGTGGCCTTAACCGCCGGCGGGTTCTCCACGCGCACATCAGGCACGGCGGGGCCGTGCTCCATGTTCTGCTCGGTCTGATAGACGTACCAGCCGCGGAACGGCATCCGCACGTACGAGCCGTCGATCATGCCGGCACCGCCGGTCGAGATCACCGCGCCGAAGGTGGGCTGCCCCACGAGCGGGCCGTGATCAAGGTTCTTGAACGCGTGCGAGAAGATCTCGGCATTCGAGTAGCTGTTCTGGTTCGCCAGCGCCGCGGCCGGCTTCGTCCAGGCCGCGTACGGCAGCCGCTCGCCAAACGGGTAGTGCGCCTTGAACTGGCGGTGGTTCTGATTGGGATTGTCCGACGCGCCGCGCGGCACGGTATAGGCGTGGCGCTGCACGTTGAGCACCGTCATCAGGTAGTCCGTCGTCCAGCCGCCGCCGTTGAAGCGTACGTCGATGATCAGCCCCTCCTTGTCGTGGGCGGAGGCGTACAGCTCGCGCTCGAAGTGCTCGAAGCTCTGCCAGTTCATCCCCTCGATGTGAATGTAACCGAGGCGGCCGTTCGAGTACTCCTCGGTCAGCTCCTTGCGCTCCTCGACCCACTCGCGGTACAGCTCGTCGCCGAGGCTGCCCGTCGGGCGGATGCGGACGCTGCGCTGGTTGCCATCGGCATCGGTGACGGCGAGCAGCACCTTTTCGTTGACTTTGTCGTCGAGCAGCGCGTAGAAGTTGCCCGCTTCGGTGACGCGCTCGCCATCGACGGCGGTGATCACGTCGCCCACGCGGAGGGTGCTGGCCTCGCGGTCGGCGGGCGAGCGCGGGACCACGCGCTGCACTTCGACGCCGTTTGCGACCGGGTCGAGCTCAACGCCCAGGAGACCGGTGCGCGTCTGCTGGGTCTCGGCGCGGTCGCCGGTGTAGTAGCCCATGTGGCTGGCGTTGAGTTCGCCAAGCATCAGGTTGAGCACGGCCTGGAAGTCCCGATTGGTCGACGCTTCCATCGCCCACGGGCGGTACTTGTCGCGCAGGGCATCCCAGTCGTCCCCGTGGAACTGCGGATCGTAGAAGCCCTGATCAAGCGCGCGCCAGACCTCGTTGAAGATCTGCTTGCGCTCTGCGGAGTAATCGACTTCCATTTTCGCGGAGAAGGCGAGGCGCTCCAGCTTGTCGCTGCTGGTGGGCACACGCGCCAGCTGGCCGCCCGAGTGGACGAAGAACAGCTGCTTGGCCGTCGGGCCGAGCGTCACGGCGTACGGCGACACACCGCCCTCCGTGATGCGGGTGCGCTCGCTACCGTCCCACTGGATGCTGTAGAGATCGACGTCGGTGTCGTAGCTGCCGGTGCGGCCGCCGCGGCCCGCGACGAAGTAGAACGTGTCGCCGTCCTCGGCAATCACCGGATCGGCCTCGTTGCCGGGCAGCGCCGTGACGCGCTCCAGCCGGTCGTGGATGTTGTCGAAGTCGATCTCGACCTCGGGCGTGTCATCGCCGTCGTCGCTATTCTCGTCGCCGTTCTCGTCCGCCTCCTCTTTCTGCTCTTCCCAGTCGCGCTGGGTCTTCTCCCAGTCCTCCTCCTGCAGCCAGACGAACCACACGTCGGCGTCGTTGGAGCTGCGATTCGAGATGAAGCCCAGCTTCTTGCCATCGGGGCTCCACACGGGCGAGCCGTCGCCCTTCGGGTGCTGGCTGATGTTCACCGGCTCGCGGGAACCGTCGGCGGCGTGGATGTAGATCTCGGAGTTGAAGTCGAGGTCCTCGCGCGAGTAGGCGAGCCACTGGCCGTCGGGGCTCCACTGCACGTCCATCGGGGCCGACCAGCTGTCGACGAGCACCGATTCGTTGGTGAGATCGCCGTCCTCCACATTGGCGGTGACGAGTTGGCCTTTGCCGTACGAGTTGAACGAGCCGCGCCGGAACGCGATCTTCGACTGATCCGGCGCCATCGAGATGATGCGCTCGTCCTCGGGCGTATCGGTCAGGCGGACGACGCGGTGCTGCAGCGCATCGTACAGGTCGGTGTTCTCCGGATCGGCCGATTCGAGGCGGTAGATATCGTACTGGCCGCCGTCGCGGTCGGAGACGAAAACGAGCGTCGAATCGCTCAGCCACGCCGCATCGCGGTCGCGGTAGGCGTGGCGCGTGAGGCGCGTGGTGCGGCGCTCATCGGTGTCGTTCTGCATCAGGAAGAGTTCGCCGCGGAGGGTGAGGGCGATCTGCTCGCCATTGGGCGAGACGGCGTAATCGCGCAGCCCGCGGGTGAAGGTTTCGCGCTCGGTCGGGTCGAAGCGGTAATCGGCGGGGACGGTCACATCGAGCTGGCGCTGCGAGCCGTCGGCCACGTTGAGGACGTAGACATCCGTTTCCCGCTCAAAGACGACGGTGCTGCCGTCCTGGCTGACGTTGAAGTAGCGCACGCCGTCGCCGTCAAAGGAGGTCAGCTGCTCGGGCGAGCCGGAACCCTGCCCGCTGTTGTCGATCGACTGGCGGTAGAGGTTGTAGGTGCCGTCCTGTTCGCTGATGAAGAAGAGGCTGCGCGGGCCGCCCCACACTGGGTGGTAGTCGTTCACGTCGAAGGACGTGATCTGGCGGTAGGCGTCTTGCTCGGTGTCGTAGATCCAGACGTTTTTGTTGGCCGGGCCGTCGTAGCCTTTTTTGCTCGTGCGGTTGGCACCGCGCACGACGGCGATGAAGCGGCTATCCGGCGACATCGTCGGCTCCGATCCAAAGGCGTCGAGCAGGCGGTCGGGCGTGCCGCCGGTGGCGGAGACATGGTAGATTTCGTCGTCCCACTCGGCCTGCTGCCACGTGCGGCTCGTGGTGAAGAGGAGCCGCCCATCGGGGGTCCAGCCGCTCAGGGCGTCGCCGGCGGAGTGGTGGGTGAGGCGCGTGGGCGTGCTGCCGTCAGCCTCCATCACGTAGATGTCATCGTTGCCGAAGCGGTCGCTCGTAAAGGCGATCTGCTCGCCGTCGGTGCTCCAGCGCGGGTGTCCCTCGTAAGCTTCGTGGACGGTCAGGCGCACGGCGCGCCCGCCCTCGACGGGCACCGTCCACACGTCCCCCTGATACGAAAAAGCCACGGTAGAGCCATCCGGACTGATGGCGGGGTGGCGCATGAAGGGATCGGTGTCCTGCGCCGCGGCGGAAGCGGTTCCGATCAGCAGAGCAAAAACAGTGAGCAGTATCGATCGAAATGACATGATGGACATACGAATCGTGAGTGGTTATTGCGGATGCAGGGCGCACCGGCTCGGGTGGACAAGCGGTGCGCGAGCTGGGCCGGATGCGCACCCGCTCCGGTGACGGTGCGGCGGACGTCCGGCTTCGGCGGATACCTCTCGGTTACGAGTTCATGGTTGCCAAGAACTCGGGGTTGTCGTCGGTGTCGCGCATTTTGTCGAGCAGGAACTCCATCGCCTCGATGGGCTCCATATCGGCTAAAATCTTGCGGATGACCCACACGCGGCGGAGGGCCGACTTCTCGAGCAGCAGCTCTTCGCGACGCGTGCCGCTGCCGATGAGATCGATGGCCGGGTACAGGCGGCGGTCGGCCATCTCGCGGTTGAGCACCAGTTCCATGTTGCCGGTACCCTTGAACTCCTCGAAGATGACCTGATCCATCCGGCTGCCCGTATCGACGAGCGCCGTCCCGATGATGGTGAGCGAGCCGCCGCCTTCGACGTTGCGCGCCGCCCCGAAGAAGCGCTTGGGCCCGCGCAGCGCGCCGGCTTCGACGCCGCCGGAGAGCGTGCGGCCCTGGCTGGGCGCCACGGCGTTGTGCGCCCGCGCCAGCCGCGTGATCGAATCGAGCAGAATGACCACGTCCTGGTCGGCCTCGACGAGGCGCTTCGCTTTCAAGATCACCTTCTCGGACACCTCAACGTGGCGCTCGGGATCCTTATCGAACGTCGATGAAATGACTTCGCCATCCACGTTGCGGTCCATGTCGGTCACCTCCTCGGGCCGCTCATCGACGAGCAGGACCAGCAAGTGGGCCTCCGGATGGTTCGTCGTGATGCCGTGGGCAATCTTCTGGAGGAGCACCGTCTTTCCGGCCTTCGGCGGCGAGACGATCAGCCCGCGCTGCCCTTTGCCGATGGGCGCAAACAGGTCGAGGATGCGCGTGCTAAAATCGTCCGAATCGGTTTCGAGGCGGAGGTGCTCATCCGGGTAGATGGGCGTGAGGTACTCGAAGTCGGTGCGCTCCTCCATCGCCCCCGGCTCGCGGCCGTTGATCTCGTTGACGTGAATGAGCGCGAAGAACTTTTCGCCTTCCTTCGGCGGGCGGACACGGCCGTTAACCGTGTCGCCATCCTGCAGGTTAAAGCGCTTGATCTGCGAGGGCGAAACGTAGATGTCGTCGGGGCTCGACTCGTAGTTGTACTCATCGGAGCGGAGGAAGCCGTAACCGTCGGGCAGGACCTCGAGCATACCGACCTTGTTGATCATGCCCTGCAGCTCCGTCTCGTTTTTGTCGTACGAAGCCATGTAGTCGGGCCGGTCGGCGTAGAGGCGCTCGCGGCGGCTCTGGGCGCGGCTGCGCGATCGACTGCGCGATCCGCCGCGGTCTCCGCTGCTACTACTGCGCGAACTGCTCCCACTGCTGCTCCGGCTGGAGCTGCGCGGACGGCGCCCTGAAGACGAAGAGGAGGATCGGCGCTGGCGCGTGTCGCTCTCACCCGAGCGATCCTCCGAGCGATCCTCCGAGCGATCCTCCGAGCGGGATGAGCGGGACGAGCGGCGCGACGAGGAATCGGTATCCCGTGCGCTGCGGTCCGCACTCGACGCCGCATCGTCCTCCGATGTGGCCTCACCCGATGCGGCAGACGAGCCGCCGTTGTCGCCCGCGGCCTCTTGTGCCTGCGCCTCCAGAATCTTGTAGATGAGGTCTTGCTTGCGCAGCCGCGAGTATCCGGATAGGCCCAGTTCGCGGGCGATATCCTGCAACTCGGCCAGCTTCTTATCTTGAAGGGTCGTGATGTTCATTCAAACAGGAGCGGTATAATGAGGCGTAGACCGTACTGGTGGGGTGGGTACGTGCAGGCCAACTACGGCACACGCCGAGGCGTTTTCAACACAGGCAGGTGCCGGACTGAAACAGAAGGGGGTCGTTGGATTCACACGGTTGGATGCTTCATCGTAGTGCAGTGCCCTTCGCACCGTGACCACTCGAGACTGGCATACTGAGGATCATCGGGGAGCGACGGGCTCTCAGGCAGTGCAGAAGTGATGATTGAAGTCCGATGAGTACGCAAAAACAAACCAACATGTCCTTCGCACGCTACCGTGCCGGTACGAAAGGAGCGAAATTTCAGTTAAGCACACGCATACCCCCGCGCATTTGTTCACGACGCCTGCGCAAATATGGTGTTGGAGGTGCGGGTCGCATTGATTACATTGAAGTGCTCCTCCTCCATCGCTCCGCTCTCCCCTCGACCGATAGCCTCTCTGTTTTATGACCTACCGCTGGATTCATCGCGATGTGGACGATCTCGAAACGGTGCAGCGCCTGCAGCGCGAGTTGAATGACTTACCCGAGGCGCTGGCGCGGGCGCTCGTGCTCCGGGGCATCGAAACCTTCGATGAGGCGCGCCACTTCTTCCGCGCCGGCCGCGAGCACGTGCACGATCCGTTCGAGATGCAGGACATGGCGCGCGCCGCCGATCGCGTAGCGCAGGCCATCGACCGGGGCGAGCGCGTGCTCGTCTACGGCGACTACGACGTCGACGGCACCTCCGCCACCACGCTCTTCACCGATTTCCTCCGCTCCCACGGCGTCGACGCGAGCTACTTCATCCCCGACCGCTACGAGGACGGCTACGGCCTCTGCGAACGCGGGATCGACCAAGCCGCCGAGCAGGACGCCGCGCTGATCGTCGCGCTCGACTGCGGCATCACGGCCCACGACGAAGCCGCTTACGCCCGCTCGAAGGGGCTCGACCTCATCATCTGCGACCACCATAAACCGAAGGACACGCTGCCCGACGCCACGGCCGTCCTCAACCCCAAGCGCGCCGACTGCGACTATCCGTTTGACGAGCTGTGCGGCTGCGGCGTGGGCTTCAAGCTTGTCCAGGCCACGCTCGACCGGATGGACGCACCGCCAGAGCAGGCGTACCGGTACCTCGATCTGCTGGCCATCGCCACTGCGGCCGACATCGTACCCCTCCGCGGCGAGAACCGGCTCCTCCTGCGCGAGGGGCTGCGTGCGCTCGAAGAACAGCCGCGCCTTGGCCTCCGGGCGATGGCGCGCGCCGCGCAGTTCGACCTCCGCGACATGAGCACGGGCGACGTTGTCTTCAAGATCGGGCCGCGCATCAACGCTGCCGGGCGCATGGCGCACGCCGAAAAAGCTGTCGCCCTGCTCCTTTCCGAGGATGCCGACCGGGCCCTGGCGCTGGCACAAGAGATCGAAGCACTTAACAAAGAGCGGCGCGAGGTCGACCAAAAAACGCTGAAGGCAGCCCGCACCCAGGCCGAGCGGCAGATTACCGCGCGCACGCCCCACGCGCTGGTGCTCTACGATGCCGACTGGCACCTCGGCGTGATCGGCATTGTGGCGAGCCGTATCGTCGAGGAGTTCCACAAGCCAACGATCCTGCTCTGCCGCAACGGCGACGAAGTGAAAGGCTCGGCCCGCTCGATTCGCGGCGTCAACATCTACGACGCGCTCTCATCGTGCGAGGACGTGCTCACCCAGTTCGGCGGGCACGATTACGCCGCGGGCCTGTCGCTGCCCGAGTCGCAGATTGCCGCCTTCCGCGACCGCTTCGACGACGCCGTGGGCGAGCAGATCACCCCAGAGCTGCTGACGCCCGCCATCAAAGTGGACGCGCCGCTCGACCTCGCCACGATCGGCACGGTGGACGACCGCTTCTGGGCCGTGCTCAAGCAGTTTGGGCCGTTCGGGCCGGCAAACAGCAAGCCCGTTTTCCACGCCACGAACCTTGCTCCCGCCAAGCCGCCGCGCACCGTCGGGAGTGACGGCAGCCACCTCAAGTTTACCGCCCGCCAGCGCAACCAGCCCGACAGCCCGGCGATCGACGCAATCGGCTTCGGCATGGGCGATAAGCTGGACATCCTGCAGCAAAGCTACCGGAACGACCAACCGTTCGAGCTGCTGTTTTCGCTGGAAGAAAACACGTGGAACGGCCGGACGAACCTTCAGCTCAAAGTGCGCGACCTCCGCTTCGCCGACGAATCGGATTGACCCATGGATGAGCACTCCTCTGCCCGGTGGCGCGCGTTCGGCGCGGCGCTGGGGCTCTACCTCGTGTGGACGGCTGCGACGTATCTGCTCGAAGGGCGCATCCGCACGCTCCTCCGCCCCGAAGCCACGCTCGACCGGCTGACCTACGCCGTCGTCGCGAATCTGCTGATCGGTGTCGGCGGGGCGACGGCGCTGCTCCGATGGCTGCACACCCGCGGTGTGCTGACGCGCTGGGAGATCGGCTTCCGCGAAGGGCGGCGCACGCTCGCCAGCCTCGGCGCGGGACTCGTGCTGGGGCTCATCCTGTACGCCGTGCAGACCTCGCCCATCTGGCATCCGATGGTGGTGCTAAACGGCTTCGCGCAGGTGCTCGTCGTCAGCGCAGCCGAGGTGATGGTGTGCTGGGCGGCCGTCGGCGGGACGTGTTACGTGGCGTTGCGCCCGTACGGCCCGCGCGTGGCGCTGACGGGCGCGGCCCTCGTCGCGGGCGGCCTCTTCGGCGTCTACCACCTCGCCCACAGCCCGCCCTTCAACTCGCTCGACATGATCCTGCTGCTCTCGGGGGTGGGCCTCGGGACGAGCGCGTTTTACTTCGCCGCGCGCGAGGTGTACGGCACCGTCGTGCTTCACAGCCTGATGGGCCTCTACGGCGTCACGGCCTCGCTCTACGAAATCGACCGGCTGCGCGCGTTCATGCAGGTGCAGTGGCCGCTGTTGACGATGGGCGCCGTCACTACCGCGCTGCTCATCGCCGCCGATCGCTTCGGCATCACGCCCGTTCCGCCGCACGGGCCCGCCGAGGACGCCAATCAGTAATCCGGGCCGCCGCCCCCACCGGAACTCGACGAGAACCGGATCAGCCCACCCATAAAGGCGTGGTTCACGCAGTTGTAGTAGAGCGTATCGGGCGCGCTCGACGGCGGGGTGAAGGTGAGCGTCTGCGTCCCCGAGGCGCCGTTGTTCTGCACACCGTCCGAGTACTCCCCCTGGCCCTGTCCGGTGGCGCTCGTCGTGATGTAGAAGGGGTGGAGGGACGGGACGTTGTTCATCTCGAACTCGTACGTTTCGCCCCGCTGGAGGACGAGTTCTTTTCCCTGCTCGCCATCGACGACGTAGCCCTGATCGAAACCCTGACCGCTGAAGGGGTGCGAATCCGTCTTCGCCTGCACCGCCACCGTGAAGGTCGTGGGGCCACCGTTACCGTTTTCATCTTCCTCTTGCTCTTCGTTGCTGCCCGACGAGCCGCATGCGCCGACGACCAAGGCCACCGCCAGTAACGCCATGAACACGAGATGCCGCGTGAATGCGTGATGTTGCGTTCGCATAACCGTCCGTTTGTGCTGGTGAGAAAGCTTCGCTCCGGGTTCTATCCACCAATACACGCGAAGGCCGGACGGTACCTATCGATAGCACGCGCCGATGTGAATTGCAGCGAAGCGAACGGTCAGAACGGCTCACCCCAGTCGAAGTCGTCGAGGTCCTCCCAGGCGTCATCCGGCACAGATTCGTCATCGGAATCCCCCGAATAGTCCGTGGCGGATTCGATGACGTCGATGACGCCGTCGCGAATCGCAGGCACGCGCTGCTTGGCAGTGCGCAGCTCGTCCAGCAGCCAGGCGTTGCGGCCGTCGGGGCCAGCGTCGCGATCCATTGCCCGGTTCACGCGCCGGTGCAGCATGCGGATGACGACCTCGACGTTGCTCTGCTCCTCGCCCTTACCGACCGCTTCCACGAGGTCCCGTGCACTCCCGTCGATGCCGAGCGCGTGCAGCACGGTACCCGCGGCGCGCTTCACCTCGTTGTTCAGGATTTTCCGGTACGCCTGTCGCTCCAGATCCGGCCGGTTCGACGGCGGCGGCATATCGCCTGCGCCGACCGGCTGGTTCATCTGCAGGATCTGCTGCTTGAGCGCGTCCGCGTCTGGCACATTCAGACCCTTTGCCTTCAAGTCGGACAGAATCTCGTCCATCTGCTGGAGGCGCTCTTTCGCTTCCTCCGCGTCGGCGCCGCTCACGGGCAGGTACGTGTCGATGTCGACCCCCTCGATCGTCTCGCGCGTCACCTCCGGCGGATCGCTCGGCGCTCGGTTGCCACCGCTGCTCTTCCCTTCCCTACTCCCCATTCCCTCTTCCCCATCCGTCCACGCGTCGATGTCCGCGAGGATGGCGGCCTCGTCGACCTCGTGCTTGAAATACGTCCACCGCTCGGCCTGGTTGAGGCCGGCGTGCGTGACGACGTGCGCGATGTTTTCAGCGTCCGTTCCGTCGGGCAGGGCGCGGATGGCGCGGCCCACAAACTGGGCGTACGGCGCCGTGGAGCGGAACGGGCGGAAGATGGCGGCAATGCTGATAGTGGGGTTGTCGTAGCCTTCGCCCAGGATGCCGACATGCACGATGGCGTCGAGGTGGCCGCGGTCGAAGTCGCGGATGCGGCGTTCGCGCTCGTCCATCGTCATCCCGTCGCTGGCGACGAAGGTGGCGTCGAGGCCACGGCTCCGGTAGAGGGCGGCCACCTGCTCGGCGTGGCGGATCGAGCAGGCCGCGGCGATGATCTGGTGGCGTGTCGTACCGCGGCGCCGCTTCTCCTGCAGGATAGCCACGCTGCGGTCGACGATCGTTTCGTTGCAGACGGGCGAGAGCGCGACGCCGCGCGAGAACCACGTCTCCGCGCGCAGTTCCATCACCTCGTCGCGCGTGTACTCGGTCGTCTCGCCGTCGAGGGTGAACGTCATCTGTGTCGCCACGGCGTCGACGCGCATCAGGTTCTTGACGTAGCCCGCGGCGATGGCGTCGGCCAGGCGGTAGCTGTAGACACACTCGGCCCGGATCGACTGGCCGTCGCCGCGGAAGGGCGTGGCCGTGAGGTAGATTTTCTTCGCGTCGGGGAAGGCGTCGTTGATGTTTTGCCACGAGTCGGCCGGCGCGTGGTGGGCCTCGTCGACGATGATCAGATCGAAGAAGTCGCGCGGGAAGAGGGAGAGCCAGCCCTGCATCTGCTGGACGTTGGTGACGACGATGTCGGCCCGGAGGCAGTCCTCCTCGTTCGCGCGGCCGCGCTCCAGCGTGACGACCTGTGGCAACGGCACGCCGTCCGGCAGGATGTCCGCAAATTGGTAGAAGGTATTCGGCCCCGAGAGCGTGCCTTCGGCCAATCCGTCCTTGATGGTAAGATTCGGCGCGACGACGAGCACGCGGCCCGTGGCGATGCCGAAGGGCGCGCAGGCGATGAGGCCCGACTTGCCGCAGCCCGTCGGCAGCACGGCGATGGCGGGGAGGTTCGTCGCGCGGTCGGCGGCGAAGTAGTCGCGCAGCGCGACGTAGCCCTCGGCCTGCGGCGTGCGCAGCTGCTCGTTGCCGATGATATTGACGTCCGTGTCCTGCCAGTACCGGCGGATTGCGCCGGCGCGCCGCTGGCGGAGCCGCTCTATCTTTTCGGTGCGTGCGGTACTGCTGTCATTTTTCGCCCAATTGCACTCGTGGCAGAGCGGGTCCAGGTTGAAGGCGACGTGCTCGCCGCCGGCGCTGAACGGCACGCGGTGATCGAGGTGCTGGAGGAGCTGCTCGCCGTCGATTTCACGACCGCACTCCGCGCACTGCTGGCCCGCGAAGTATTCGATGCGGCGGCGCACGGCTTCGGGGATGTGACGGCTTCGAGCCATGATGGGCGCAGGCGAGTGAAGAGAATCATTGGAGCGCAAATCGGTCCGGCGCATCGGTCGCAACCGGCTCCGCTGGGACAACACGTTATGAATTGGTTTCCAGCGTGTCTACTGGAACACGCTCAACTCCTTGCGTTTCCGCTCAGTTTCATGATGGCCTCTCGCTTTGCTCTCGCCGTAGCCCTTCTGTTGCTCGGTCCGATGCCCGTTGCAGCGCAGCCGCTCTCCGACACCCTGTTTTCGTGGCGCGGCTATGCCCGCATGGCCCAGTGCCATGTTGCCGTGTACCCGGCGCCACCGGATGAGGAGCGGACGCACACGATCGTCATTCGCGAACTGGCCGAAAACCGGGGACCGTCGACGGTGGACGATGCGCGCTATCTGGTGGAATTGATCGGACGGCAGTTGCAAATCGATCCGGCGACGGCGTACTGGATCTTCCACTGGGGCCCGTTTTCGTTCGCAGGCGCCGTACCGGATACCGACAAAGAGCTGTTCCTGCGGGCGACGTTCCGCCGCACCTCCACCAATCGCCTCGGATCACCGTACTGGCGCGTGATCCCACGGGCCGATGTCCGGGAGCTGACGGATCGGCATTTCCCATAAAAACAGGCACCATCGGTCACAGAGAGGACCGATGGTGCCTGACCACCACTCATCACAAGAATCAGAACGCCGGTTGGGGTTCTCCAGCGCTTCTCACAGGTACAACGCGCGAGGCTGCCAATTATTATTTGGCCCGTCGATTTTTCAGCGCGTCCCCGCTCCATTCAGGGTGCGAGGCGTTCGAGGGTCCACCCATCGTCGGTGCGGCGAAAGCGTAGGCGATCGTGCAGACGGTTGGGGCGGCCCTGCCAGAATTCGATGGACGATGGCGTAAGCTGATACCCGCCCCAGTGCGGCGGGCGCGGGATCTTGCCCTCCTCGTACTCCTCCTGGAGCGTTTCCAGCCGCGCTTCCAGCCCGTCGCGGCCTTCGATGATCCGGCTCTGCGGAGAGGCCCAAGCTCCGATCCGGCTACCGCGCGGGCGGCGACCGAAATAGGCGTCCGACTCCTCCTCCGGGATGCGCTCCACCGCCCCCTCGATGCGCACCTGCCGCTCCAGCGGTTCCCACCAAAAAACCAGCGCCGCCTGCGGATTCTGCGCCAGCTCGGCGCCTTTGCGGCTTTTGTAGTTGGTGTAGAACACAAACCCGTTGTCGCGGACCTCCTTCAGCAGCACGATGCGCGCCGAGGGCCGGCCGTCTGCCGTGGCCGTGGCCAGCGTCATCGCGTTAGGCTCGGGCACCTCGGCGTCGAGCGCCTCCTGAAACCACTGCTCGAATTGCTCGATGGGATCGGCGACGACGTGCTCGGCATCCAGCTCGTGCTTGGCGTACTCCTGACGAAGATCGGAGAGGGCCATGGGGACGATGTTCTGAGTTCGGGGTTTGGAGTTCAATGTTGGATCGAACGGGACAGCGAGCGGAGGCGTTTCTGCGCTGCGCCGTCTGTTTCAACCTCGGCACATCTGCCCAAACGCAGAACCCCAAACTAAACTCATCGCCAGATTTCCATCCGCAGGCCGCATTCGTTGCGGGGCGGATCGGAGGGGCAGCGCTGCGCCGTACCCGCCCGGATACGCTGCGCCGTCCAGCACACGGCATGGGCGTCGAGCATATCGTCCGCGCCGAGATCGGATGAGCGCCTTTCTCGAAGGGCCGACTCGATGTCTTCGAATCCGTTTGCCGCGAGCAACTGGCGGCGCTCGGTGCGGCCGGCGCCGGTGTGTTTACTGTGCTCGGTGGGGGCGTCGCCGTTCATCGCGAAGAAAGCCAGCTCGGGATGCACTTCGCGGATGCGCTGCTGCCGCTCGGGCGTCATGCGCCGGTCCAGCGCGCGGAGCTTTGGGAAGAGGTGGAACGCTTGCTTCGTGAGGCCGACGTCGTCGGGGCTGTGGGCGCGGTTGAGGCGCTGCGCCTCGGCGTACGTTTCGGCGGCGAGGGCGGCCTGCGCGGGCGGCGAAAACACGCTGCTGGAGCGCGGCCAGCCGAGGAGTTGGCGCGCCTGCCGGTCGCACGCGCGTCCGCCGGAGCGGGGCGCGTCGGGCAGCCCGATGACCATGTCGACGCCGAGAATCACCGGCGCCTCCGGCAGATCCAGCAGCGCCGCGACATCCGGCACGACGCGTCGGCGGCAGGCCGATCCGTCCACCGCCCGGAGCACCACGAACCATCCGGCGCGGCAGCCATCGGCGCCGGCGACCCAGGTGAGCATGTCGGAATCGGTCATCGGTGGATCTTCCATCGGCTACATTCGATCTTTCGGGTACACCGCTCTGTCCATCGAACCGTTCCCGCCATGGCCCGCCCCGAAACGCTCCTCGCTCACGCTGGCTGCACGCCCGATCCCGCCACCGGCGCCGTCGTTGCGCCGCCGCACCTCTCGACGACGTTCGAGCGCGCGCCCGACGGCTCGTACCCACACGGCTACCAGTACAGCCGCTCGGGCAATCCCACGCGCGACGACTTCGAGGCGACGCTGGCCAAATTGGAGGGCGGCGCGGCGGGCGCAGCGTTTGCCTCGGGCATGGCCGGGACGATGGCCGTGCTGCAGGCGCTCCCGGCCGGCGCACACGTCATCCTGCCGGACGATGTGTACTATGGCGTGCGCCAACTGGCCTCGGATGTGTTTGCCGACCGCGGTCTCTCGTTCTCAGATGTGGACCTGACGGATCTGGATGCGCTGGACGATGCGCTGCGCCACGACACCGAGCTCGTCTGGATCGAAACGCCGTCGAATCCGCTGCTGAAGATCACCGACCTCACCGCCATCGCCGAGCGGGCGCACGACGCCGGAGCGCGCGTGATCGTCGACGGCACGTGGACGACGCCGCTGCTCCAGCGGCCACTCGGCTGCGGCGCCGACCTCGTGCTGCACTCGGCCACCAAATACCTCAGCGGCCACTCCGATGTCCTCGGCGGCGCCGTCATCACCGCGCGGGACGACGCCTTCTGGCAGCAGATCCGCACGGTGCAGCAGGCGGGCGGCGCAGTGCTCGATCCGTTCAGCGCGTGGCTGGCGCTGCGGGGGATGCGCTCGCTGGCACCGCGCCTCCGCCAGCAGTGCGCCTCGGCCAGGCAGATCGCCCGATTCCTCGACGACCACGACCGGGTGACGGCGGTCCACTACCCCGGCCTGCCGCGTCATCCGGGCCATGCCGTCGCCCGCGAGCAGATGCGCGACTTCGGCGGAATGTTATCATTCGAGGTCGAAGGCGGACGCAACGCCGCAATGGCCGTGGCCGCGCAGGCCGAGACGTTCCGCCGCGCGACGAGCCTCGGCGGCACCGAGAGCCTCATCGAGCACCGCGCTTCCATCGAACCCGATCACTCCCCCACGCCCGAGGCGCTGCTGCGCCTGTCCATCGGCCTCGAACACATCGACGACCTCCTCGCTGATCTCGACCGAGCGCTCGGGTGAATTTTGGATCTGGGATTTGCGATTTGGAAGCCGGCGCGTTCGATTGTGGATGCCGTTCGATTCGGTAGCGCTTCCAATCCGAGCCTCCATTGCCCTTCGAAAATCGCTCTCAAAAATCGATGCCGTTGCCCTTCTTTCTCGCCAGCCGCTTCGTCGCCGGCGAAACCCTCGACGAATCGCTCCCCGCTATCGACGCATTGCGGGACGACGGCCTGTTTGTGGCGCTCGACAAGCTCGGCGAGCACGTCCACGACCGCGACGTGGCCAACCAGGCCCGCGACACGTACATCGAGCTAATTCGCGGATTGGCCGACCGCTATCAGCAGGGCCATCCGCAGGTGCGCATCTCCATCAAACTGTCGATGATGGGGCAGATGATCGACTACGACTTCTGCCTCGACAACCTGCGCCAGCTGCTCGACGTAGCCGTGGAGCACGACATCTTCGTCCGGCTCGACATGGAAGGCACCAACCTCACCGATTCGACGCTGGCGATGTTCGAAGCGGTCTACCCGGACTACCCCGATCACGTCGGTCCCGTGCTGCAGGCGATGCTCAAGCGCACGGCCGAGGACATCGACCGCATGTGCGAGTTAAATGCCAGCGTGCGCCTCTGCAAAGGAGCATACAAGGAGCCGCCTGCGCTCGCCCATCAAGATATGAACACGATCCGGGCCCGCTACGTCGACTACGCCAAGCAGCTCATCACCGAGGCGCACTACCCCGGCATCGCCACGCACGATGACCAGATCATCGGCGCGGTGACGCAATTCGCTTCTGCCCGCGACATCGACCCCGACGACTTCGAGTTCCAGATGCTCTACGGCGTCCGCCCGGAGACGCAGCGCGCCATGGTGCGCGACGGCTACAATATGCTCGTGTACGTACCGTACGGAACGGAGTGGCTGCCCTACTTCTCCCGCCGCCTGCGCGAGCGTAAGGAAAACGTCTGGTTCATCCTGAAGAACTTCTTCCGGACGTGAACCGGTGCCCCCCGCGCCGGAGGCTACCGCACGCGAATCCGCTGGCCCGGTTGGAGGGCGCTCGATGCCAGATCGTTGAGCTGCCGGATCTGCCGGACCGAGGCGTTGTACCGCTGGGCGATCTGCCACAAGCTCTCCCCCGATTGCACCGTGTGATACGCCGACCGGGTATCGGGGTCGGATTCCGCAGCACCGCCGGATGAAGCGTCGAGCGCTGCAAGCGACTTCCCCTGGACGGTCACCTGGTTCACCAGCTCGCGATCCGATAGCACGCCGGCGGCAACCCGGCCGACCAGTTCGTGCTGGATGCGCGTGTTGACGTCGCCGGTGATGATAACCTGCTGCTCACGCACTTGCGGCTCGAAGTCAAAGATGCGAAGCCGCTTCTGGCGGACGAGCACCTGCTTGATGCGCGCTTCGAGCGAGGCTTGCTGCAGCCGCTGCGCCACGGTTCCGTCCCCCTCCACCGGCTGTACGGACTTTGGCGCGGCGTTCTCCGCCCCGGAAGCCGCCCCGGAAGCCGCCCCGGAAGCCGCTACGGATTCTTCGCTCGACGAATCGGCCGAGTGGCCGGGCGTGCATCCCGCACCTGCTATCAACAGGGCGATTGCGGCGAATCCAGCAGTCAACAGGCGCATGGGCGAGAGACGGTTCGGGCGGGGTGGGGAATTACTCGTCGGTGCTGCTTACGGCGGGGGCCGCGTGGTACTCGGTCTCGGTGCGCGGCGCCTCGATGGTGCCGTGCTCGGCCAGCCAGCGCTCGGCATCGATGGCGGCCATGCATCCGGTGCCCGCGGCGGTCACGGCCTGCCGGTAGACGTGATCCTGCGCATCGCCACAGGCAAACACGCCGGGGATATTGGTGTACGTCGAATCTGGCTTTGTCTGGATGTATCCGCTCTCATCCATATCGAGCCAGCCTTCAAACGGCTCCGTGTTCGGCGTATGGCCGATGCCGAGAAACAGCCCGCTCACGTCGTCCATCACGCGGGTTTCGCCCGTCTCGTTGTTGATCACCTCGATGCCTTCGACCTGATCGTCGCCCAGCACGTCGATGACCTCGGTGTTCCAGACGAAGCTGATGGTTTCGTTGTCGAAGGCGCGCTCCTGCATGATCTGCGAGGCGCGGAGTTCGTCGCGCCGGTGGAGGATGCGCACTTCTTTGGCAAACTTCGTGAGGAAGAGGGCTTCCTCCATCGCGCTGTCTCCGCCGCCCACGACGGCGACTGTCTCATCGCGGAAGAAGGCGCCGTCGCACGTCGCACACGCCGAAACGCCGTGCCCGATGAGCCGCTGCTCGTTTTCAAGGCCGAGGTAGCGCGCCGAGGCGCCCGTCGAAATAATGACGGCCTGCGCATAGATCGGCGTTTCCTCATCTACCAGCAGGCGGAAGGGCCGCTCGCTGAAATCGACATGGGTGACCGTGCCGAAGCGGGCCTCGGAGCCAAACCGCGTGGCCTGATCCTCGAAGTCCTGCATCATGTCTGGGCCGAGCACGCCCTCCGGATAGCCGGGATAGTTTTCCACGTCGGTCGTGGTCATCAACTGGCCGCCGGGCTCGGGTCCTTTGAACACGAGCGGCTCCAGGCTGGCGCGCGCCGCGTAAAGCGCCGCCGTCCAGCCCGCCGGCCCCGTGCCAATGATCACGACATCGCGGACTTCGGCCTCCGAAAAATCAATGCTCTCGAAGGCGGAAAGGGTGGGGGTGCCGTTTACGTTCATGCGTTTCGGGTTCAGGGTTCGGAGGTCCGGGCTCAACGTTCGACGTTCCAGGGTGGTGCGAACCCACTCAAACCCAGAACGCCGAACCTGGAACAGAATTAGGCCGGCTGTCCCGTGAGGGCTTCGAGCCGTTCGGAGAGGGCGCTCTTCGACATCGCTCCAATCAGCTGATCCTCTACCTCGCCGTCTTTGAAGAACAGCAATGTGGGGATCGATCGGACGCCGTACTGCTGCGCCACTTGCGGGTTGTTGTCGACGTCGACCTTTCCGATCTTGGCGCGTCCTTCGAACTCGTCGGCCAGCTCGGCTACGATGGGGGCAATCTGACGGCACGGGCCACACCACGTCGCCCAGAAATCGACCAGCACCGGCTGGTCTGATTCGAGCACTTCGTCCTTGAAGTTGTCGTCCGTCAGCGTGATGGTGTTCTCACTCTCTGCCATGTTTAGGGCCTCTCGTTATGCGGTGGAAAAAGTCACGTACCGGCGATGCGCGTCTTCGGGTAAACCTGCATCGCACGTTGCTGTTTCTACGGCATCTGCCCTCACAGAGCAACAACAAGCATTCCACATACCGCCTGTACGGAGTGCGGATCGCCGAGGCTGCCATTCAGTCAGGTGCAGTCCGCCACGTTGGGGGACGAGGTGGTTGAGTGCCCTCGCGTCCCGCGGCATGTGAGACACATTCGCACTGGAGGCGTTACGGAAGCACCGTCGCTTTGGGTGGAATACGCCCCCTTGCGAGGGCGATCCGCTGCATTTCACGAACTATGCACCTCGTTCAACCCCTGTAAGCCAGAAGCGTATAGGTCAGCAAGGAGTGCTTTTACATTAGCCTCCGGCGCGCCGTCTGGTTCAAAGCGCGTAGCCCACGTCACCCGGCACACGCCGTCCTCGCCCTCTTCGACTGCCATGGTGGAGATGTACTCACGGATCGGAAGCGGACTGTCCACGATGGCGTAGCGAAGCGTTCGTTTAGCCTCATCGATGGCCTCGAGCTGCTCGACGACCTGACTGCCATCGGCCAGGGTGAGGGTGCGGGTCATGCCTGGACCGGCACCCTCTGTGTCCACCTGCTCCACAGCCGCCAGGTAGCGGTCGATGCGACCGAAGTTGCGGACGGTTGCCCACACGTCGCGGGCCGGAGCCTGGATGGTTATGGTTTGCTGCACATGGGCCATGGTGGGATTCTCCGTTTATTCGTAGGCTTCATCGAGCGGTTTGCGAAAGAGCACGGGATCGGATACGCCGAGGGTGTCACCGACGCGTCCGATCATAATGAAGGTGGTGATGACGGCATTTGCTTCCAGCAGTTGCCCGTCGTCCCAATGGCTGCGCAGGGCGTCCCACAGCTCATCGGGCACGGCGTTGGCATCTTCGGCGATCTGCGCGACGAGTTCGAACAGCAGGCGCTCGCCATCGGTGTAGTGGGGGCTCGTGCGCCAGAGCGTGTTAGCTACGTCGCCAATCTTTTCGGACGGTACGCCAAGCTCGGCCGCCAGGCGCTCGTGAGCCCCGTAGCTGTAGTAGCTCTTGATGGCCCGGAGTGTCTTGAGAATCAGCAGCTCTTTCACCTTCCAATCGAGCCGGCCCGGTCCCAGCGCCTGAATCAGAAAATCGGTAATAGAGCGGCACATGGCCGGATTACTGGCCAGCGCCTTCACGAGGTTGGGCACATGCCCGAAGCGCTCCTCGGCCCGGCGGAATACATCATCCAACTCGTCTTCGGTTTCGGTGCGGTCAATCAGTGCGGTTGCTGGCATGGTTCGCTACCTCTTATTGGGTGAATGTATCGGACATCAACATGCAGAACGACTCCATCAATGGGCCTCGGCCGCGTGCTGCTTGAAGTGGTCGAAGTGCTCCTTCGCGGCCGGTGAGGTCGGCGGTTCCTTCTCGAAGAGGACGGGCTCGTGCCCGTGAAAGGCAGCTTCCAGTTCCACACCCATGGCATCGCCAAACTTGCTGACCTGCAAGTAGGCGCCGATGGTCGACACAATCTCGACGATCTGCCCGTCGTCGTAGTGGGCGCGCACCCGGTCCCAGACGTCCTGCGGAATTTCTTCGGGGTCGAGCACGACATGGGCACAGAGGTCCAGAATAGCGATCTCGGCCTCGGCATAATGTGGGCTCTCGCGGTATTCGACGCCCACGATGTCGGCCTGCTTCTCGCGCGAGATGCCCAGCCGGCTGCTCACGGCCTCGTGCTGCGTCACACAGTAGAGGCAATCGCCCATCTTCGTAGCCTTCAGGATGAGCAGTTCTTTGGTCTTCCAATCGACCTGGCCATCCTTCAGGATCTCGAAAAAGATCTCCCACATCTTCTCGGCAATCTCGGGCGCGTTCCCCGAGATCTTGAAGATGTTGAGCACCATGTCGAATCGGGCTTCGGCCTTGTCGTAGACCGCCTTGGTGACCGGGTCGGCGTCTTCAGGCTCGATGTAGGGAAGCTGTGCCATAGTCTCTTGATATTGATTGTGAAGGACACGTATAGGACTGGTCGGTACAAAACGAGGTAAAAATTGTTACGCCAGCGCCGAGAGCGTGACCGCGACGATGTCTGCCAGCTCATCTTGGCTCGCGCCGGTTTTCGCCATGGCCATGAGGCCGCTCCGGCTGCTCACCAGATAGCGTGCCAGCGACCGGGCATCCTTACCGGCCGGGATATCGCCTTCCCGTTGGGCGCGCTCGACGGCCGTGCGGAAAATCTGCTCGAACTGCGCAGCGCCCTCGGCCACGAGGGGAGCGATCTCCGGTTCGCGCGCGGCGAGGTGGCTGGCGGTGTTCATCACGAGGCATCCCCGCCGTCCGCCGGGTTCGTGAACCTTTTCCGTGATACGGTGAAAAGCGTCCTCAATGAATGCCCGCCCCGATGCCGCCCGCTCCAAATCGTCATGCATCCGAGTGACAATGGCACGGCGGTATCGATTGATGCAGCGCTTAAACAACGCCTGTTTGTTCTCGAAGCTCTGGTAGAAACTGCTCCGGGAGAGCTCCATTTCCGCCAGCAGATCGCGCAGGGACGTGGCCTCGTAGCCCTTCGCCCAGAACACCATCATGGCGCGCTCCAGCGCCTCATCTCGGTCAAACTCAATCGGCCGTCCCATACTACTACGCTACTGATTTACGATTCACAGATCAATTTAGAACCGATCGGTACAAAAGTCAAAAACAGGTGTGAGCGCGCGCTGATGTGCTTGTTGGCCTCATTCCATCCGCGACGGGATGGCGGCTTCGTGGCGCTTCTTGAGATCGGCCAGGGGTGCATCGATGACCGATTGTCCTGCGACGGCGATGCGCAATCGGGATCCGGTGACGGTGCCGAGGCGTCGCGCCTGTACGGGCCGACCGTCCAGTGTGGCGGTGACGGCATCTTCCTGATCGGCCGGTACGGAGAACACGATGCGCGACTGCATTTCACCAAAGAGGAGCGCATCCAGCCGCTCGCCAGTCGGCCGATCGAGCGTAACATCGGCGCCGTGGCCCTTGGAGAAGATGGCGCTCTCGGCGAGGCAGACGGCCAATCCGCCATCCGAGACATCGTGTGCGCTGGATACGTGCCCGGCCCGGATGAGGTGTAGCATCGCCTCCTGTACCGCTTTTTCGCCGTCCAAGTCGATGTGCGGCGCATCTCCCGTGACGCGCCCGTGAATGCGCGTAAGATATTCACTCCCGCCGAGGTCGCGCAGGGGGGCCGGCGCCTCCGGCTGCAGCACAAAAATAACATCACCGTGCTGCTTAAAATCAGCTGTCGTCGGATGCGCCTCGATATCTTCGACGAGCCCGAGCATGCCGATCGTTGGCGTCGGGTAGACGGCGCCCTCAGGGTGCTCGTTGTAGAGCGACACGTTGCCGCCCGTCACCGGCGTGCCGAACGCGCGGCACGCATCGCCCATGCCGGCGACGGCCTCCTTGAACGTCCAGTAGCCCTCCGGCTTGTACGGATTGCCGAAGTTGAGGCAGTTAGTGATCGCCAGCGGCTCGCCGCCTGCGCAGACGACGTTGCGCGCCGCCTCGGCAACCGCGATCTGCGCTCCCCGACGCGGATTCAGGTACACGTAGCGGCCATTGCAATCGGTCTTGACAGCGAGGCCACGGTTCGTGCCTTTGACGCGCACGACGGCAGCGTCGCTGGGCCCCGGCCCCACGACGGTGTTCGTGCGGACCATCGTGTCGTACTGCTCGTGCACCCAGCGCTTCGAGGCGATGTTGGGCGAGCCGAGTAGGGTGAGCAGCGTATCGGTTGCTGCATCCGGTGCGATATCGGGGACGGTGCCAGGATCGAACGCCTTCGTCTCGGCCAGATACGCGGGCTCCTCTGCATCGTGCTCGTAGACGGGCGCACCGCCGCCGAGGACGAGGTGCTCCGCGTGCAAATCGGCCACTTTGTCGCCGTGCCAGTAAAGACAGACCCGCTCGTCGTCGCGCACCTCGCCAACGGCGACCGCATTCAGATCCCACTTCGCGAACACTGCTTCGAGTTCGTCCTCGCAGCCGGGTTTGCAAACGATCAGCATACGCTCCTGACTTTCGGAGAGCATGATTTCGTACGGCGTCATGCCGGTTTCGCGGACGGGCACCCGGTCGAGGTGGAGCGTCATGCCGTAGCCGCCACTGTCGCTCATCTCAAAGGCCGAGCTGGTGAGTCCGGCCGCGCCCATGTCCTGCACGCCGATGACGAGTTCCTCGTTGATGACTTCGAGCGTCGCTTCGAGCAGCAGCTTCTCCTGAAACGGATCCCCCACCTGCACGCTGGGGCGATC
>CAYUVF010000014.1:0-77296 GCA_964448045.1 uncultured Rhodothermales bacterium | reverse complement strand
CTGAGGCCGTCGCAACCCCACACGCGGCCCTCGTCAAGAGCCTGCTTCGCCCCGTCGCTGCTACCGAAGCACCTACTTGACCCTACCTCCCCCGCCTTGCTACTACGCATCATTCTTGCGAGCCTATGACTCCGTCTGACGACTCCCGACCGCATCAGGCCGATGCTTCCAATACGTCACCGGGCCCTGCTGTCCGTGACGAACCTACCCTCTTCGACAAATGCCATCGCTTCTTTGACGCGTCGGGAGATTACGCCCAAGTCAAGGAAGCCGACCTTTATCCGTACTTTCGCCCTATCGAGCGCAACGAGGGCTCGCGGGCGATTATGAACGGCGACGAGGTCATCATGGCCGGATCGAACAACTACCTCGGGCTGACCTCCGATCCGCGCGTAAAAGAGGCTGCCACCGAGGCCGTCCGCAAGTACGGCACCGGATGTACCGGCAGCCGCTTCCTCAATGGAACGCTGGACCTACACCTCGAACTGGAGGAGCGGCTCGCCCGCTTTATGGGCAAGGACAAAGCCGTGCTGTTCTCGACGGGTTACATGACCAACGAAGGCGTCATCGAGGCCGTCGCCGGCCGCAACGACATTATCTTCTCGGACAAGGACAACCACGCCTGCATCGTCGCAGGCACGCAGACGAGCTTGGCCGAAACGCGCCGCTACCGCCACAACGACCTCAACCACCTGCGCACCTTGCTGGAGCGTTCGCACCAAAGCAATCCCAAGGCCGGAAAGCTCATTGCCACGGATGGCGTCTTCTCGATGAGCGGCAAAATCGCTCAGGTGCCCGAGCTGCTGGAGCTGGCTGATGAGTTCGACGCCGCGCTGATGCTCGACGACGCCCACGCCATCGGCGTGATCGGCCCGGGCGGCACCGGATCGGCCGCGACGTTTGGCCTGAAGGACGAGGTCGACATCATTACGGGCACGTTCTCGAAAAGCTTCTCGTCGCTCGGTGGATTTGCCGTCGGACCCCGTGACGTGATCGAATATATCCGCCACGAGAGTCGCCCGCACATCTTCAGCGCATCGATGCCACCAGCCAACGTCGCAACCGTGCTGAAATGCCTCGACATCCTGAAATCGGAGCCGGAGCGGTTGGAGCGGCTCTGGACGATTTCAGATTACATGCGCGAGGGCTTCCGTACCCTGGGCTTCGACGTCTGGAGCAGCGAAACGCCCATCATCCCCGTCGTCGTGGGCGACATGGAAACGTGCTTCACCTTCTGGCGCGACCTGCTTGAAGAGGGCGTCTTCGTCAACGCCGTGGTGCCTCCCGCTGTACCGCAGGGCCAGGCCCTGATGCGCACTTCGTACATGGCCACCCACACCGACGACGAGCTCGACATGATCCTCGAAGCCTTCCATCGCGTCGGTAAAAAGCATGGCATCATCGGGACGAACGGAGCGCCGGTGTCGCCGCCGGTCAACGGCACGGCGTAGCCGAAGCGGCACCCGTCCTCCCGCACGACTCCGAACCCTCGCCAACGCTTTTGGCGAGGGTTCTTACGTTTAGGGCCCACCGTCTGCTCACGAACTTCGCCCCCCCATGTCGTCCGACGCGTCCTCCCTCACCATTCGCCCCGCGACAACCCGATCCGATCGCTCCCGCTTTATCGACTTTCCCTACACGTTTTATGCTGACAATCCATACTGGATTGCCCCCCTCCGGCGTGACGTGAAGTCAACTCTCGATCCCAGCTCGAACCCCTTCTATGAGCACGGCGACATCCAGCTTTTCCTCGCTGAAGATGCCTCTGGTACGGTCGTCGGCCGGATTGGGGCCATCGTCAACGGGATGCATCTGCAAAAATACGACGACGAAAACGGCTTCTTCGGCTTCTTTGAGTGCGTCGAGGACTACACCGTCGCCGAGGCACTGCTGGACGCTACGGCTCACTGGCTGCGCGAGCAGGGACTCTCCGGCGTGCGCGGCCCGGCCAATCCGTCGCTCAACGACACGGCCGGCCTGCTCGTCGACGGATTCGACCGCAAGCCGGCCCTGCTCATGCCATACAATCCGTCGTATTATCAGGACTTCCTCGCCCGCTATGGCTTCGAGCGCGCTATGACGATGTGGGCATACTACGTCCATAAAAAATATGCCCAAGCGGATAAACTCCGCCGAGGCGCAAAGATCGTCCGCCAGCGCAATCCGGGGGTGGAGCTGCGCACGCTCGACATGAGCCGCTTCGAGGAGGAAGCGCGCACCATCCTCGACATCTACAACGACGCGTGGTCGGACAACTGGGGCCATGTCCCTATGACAGATGCCGAGTTTGAGCACCTCGCGAAGGATCTGAAGCAGATCGTCGATCCAGAGATGGTCTTCATTCTTGAACTGGATGGGGAACCGGTGGCGTTCTCAATCTCGCTGCCCAACATCAACCAGGCATTGGAGCACGTACGCGATGGGCGGCTCTTTCCCTTCGGCCTCCCAAAGCTCTTCGCCTACGCCAAGTTTGGCGGTATTTACGAGGTGCGGATGCCGCTGATGGGCGTCCGTAAAGCCTATCAGGGACGGGCATTCGACAGCCTGCTCGTGCTGGCCACCGTCGAAACCGGCCCGCCGAATGGCTACGACGCCTGCGAGATGAGCTGGGTGCTCGATACCAACCATCGCCTCAAAAACGCGCTCGATGCGCTGGGCGGCGTAGTCGACAAAGAATACGCGATGTTTGAAATGCCGCTGAACTGAGCCCTCAACATACAAAAAGCCCCCTGCGAGAGCAGGCGGCTTCTTTTTGATGTCAATGCCACCAACACCCCTCGACACGACTTGGCCTCCCGGGTGCAGCGCGTCGCCGAAGCAACGCCCGTACCGGTCGGGAGGCCGTCTCCTACACCAGCGCCCAGTCTGATGTAGCAGCCTGCACACGCTTCCGGTTTCCCGAGAGCGCACGACCGCTTCGCATGGACACGAAACGGAATGGCTGCGAACGGCCAAAGTATCCCGCAGCTTGCGCTGCGCGTTCTCACGCCACGAAGATGCTTCGTGCATGACAAGCAGGTTCGTTAGATGGAATCTGCTCATCATGTCGACACCGCGTAAGGGACACCGGTTGCAACGCGTTACCGCGCCTGCTACCGCTCTCCCTCACAGCGCAACCCTCGTTGACGTCACCTCGCGGTCACCTCATCGAGCGTCGCCCCTCATGCACACCCGGCGAGTGCCCGAAGGCCCAACGTCGGACGCGCACGAACAAATGCATCCCTCACCCAAGTCAGATCCACGAGTCGTTAAACTCGTCAACCCGAGTCAGGCAGTATCATCTGCACCGGTTGCCTTCCGACCTGGCCCTGTGGCCGAAGCCACACAGCCCGTCGGTATCAACCGGGCGCTGATACCCAGCGGTGTCGCGCCCTCCCGGATGTCCGGCAGAAGCGCCCACCGTCTGAAGCGTGCATTATCCTCGCTGCTCCAGCTGGGCCGAAGCAGGCGTGAGAGACTTCATGCAGTCCAGAGACTCAGTCGCGTCAAGGAACAGTGCTCGAAAGCACTGGCTATAGGGTAGGCTCTTTTCTGCATGGAGTCAAGACGAATTCTCCACAAAGTATAAACAAGATATTCACATCGAGCCAAATACCTGTGGATAACTGGGGGCGCTAATGGGAACCGTTCCCATGCGGTGCAAAGGCGCCCGACCGGCGCAGAAGGGACCTCGGAGCAAAAAGCCCGGCAACCGTCGACGGGCCGAGCTTCTTGCTGTCCATGGATGCGTGCGACTGAGCCTCCCCGCAAGCGGGGTCTCTGGTTGCATGAAGTCACTCGCCAGTATAGGGACTGCAATAATCGCATGCAACTCCCAATAACGGCTTCATCATCGGATTGAGTTAATGAACTGTTAAATATCAGCAATTCAATAACGGATATCGAGCTTAGAAGCCCAGCTGACTCAGGAGCCCACTCATCTCACGAAGGAAGGTCGGGAGCGCCCGCTGATCCAGAATGATGGTGAGCAACAATCCGCCGACGGCCCCGCCCAGGTGCGCCTCGTGCGCAATGCCGCCCCCCACGCGGCCTTCGTGACCGCGCTGCTGCATCGCGTAGACCGATCCTACCACGTACAGAACCGCAAACACCACGGCGGGCATCGGAATCACGAAGAAGACGCCCAGCATGGCCAGCGGACGAAACAGGCAGAAACTGAACACGACGCCACTCACCGCCCCCGACGCCCCGATGGCCGAGTAGTGCGGATCGTCGCTGTTGAGCACGAGCGACAGCCCGTGCGCCGCCAGCTCCGAGCCAAAATAGAGCACCACGAACGCCACCGAGCCCATCAGGATTTCGAGTAGGGGCCCGAAGAAGTACAGTGTGATCATGTTGAACGCCAGATGGCCGATCCCGACGTGCACGAATCCGGCGGTGATCAGGCGGTGATACTCGCCGTAGCGCCGAATCCGATCGGGGCGGAAGGCAAACTGGTCGATCAGGGATTGATCGACCGCCAGCGCATATCCGCTCACCATCCCATTCAGGATGAGCAGCAGGACAGTGATCGGGGTATCGACGCCAATCATGAGCGGACCAGTTAGCAGACAAAGAAGGGTGTGCTACGCCGGCTGTCCCGTGAGGTGCTCGATAAGGGAGTCGAAGAACAGCCGCCCTTCCCCGCTGCTGATCAGATCCTCGACGCAGCGCTCGGGGTGGGGCATTAGGCCCATCACGTTGCGCCCTTCGTTGACGATTCCCGCAATGTTGCGCGCCGAGCCGTTCGGGTTGGCCTCGGGCGTGATGGCACCCTCGGCATCGCAGTAGCGGAAGACGACCTGCTCGTTGGATTCGAGCTCATCCAGCACCGCGTCATCGGCGTAGTAGCGGCCCTCACCGTGGGAAATCGGAATAGCGACCACCTGCCCCGGCTGCATGGCCTGCGTGAAGGGCGTCTCGGCATTTTCCACACGCAGTGTCGTCGACTTGCAGATGAAGCGCAGCCGCTCGTTGCGCATGAGCGTGCCCGGCAAGAGGCCCGCCTCGCAGAGCACCTGAAATCCGTTGCAGATACCCATCACGAGTCCGCCTTCGTTGGCGAAGCGCACGACATCCTGCATGATCGGCGAGAACTGGGCGATGGCGCCCGAGCGCAGGTAGTCGCCATACGAGAAGCCGCCCGGCACGATCACCACATCGACATCGCTGACGGAGTCCTCCTTGTGCCAGATGAACCGCGCCTCCTGACCGAGCACGTGCTTGGCCGCGTGGTACGCGTCGTGGTCGCAGTTGGAGCCGGGAAAAACGATTACGCCGAAGGTGACAGGCATAGCGGGCAGCCGATCCGTGGGGTGGACGATGAGACACGACGTTGAAAACGTATCGCCCGCCGGGGTTTCGCTGAACCTGCCACTCCAATAATATCGATGCGACTGACAAGCCTCTCAGGCTTGGGATACTGCCAAAGTGAGTGAACATTAATAGGCGATTTAGTCCCCGTTCCTCCCGCCTGGTCAAAATGTACTTCGGTAGTCGAGAAGGCCACGATTTAACATATTAGAGCAGCCGGGAAGCCCATTGGTTCGATTCGCCATATGCTTCTATTGCTGGCGAGATGGGTGTTCGATGTTGGCAGTTAAGCGAGCACTAACCGGCTGCTGGTAAGCCTCTAGCCCCCACGAATACTAAAAGGGCCCGGCGTGAGCCGAGCCCTTGGTACCACAATCCCATTCTATGAACTGCGCTATCGCACAATGAGGACCTTCCGAGTCCGGGTGTTGCCGTTTGCCTCAAGCTGTAAGAGATACACCCCGCTTGACAAACCACTGGCATTGAACACGACTTCTTTACGCCCGGCTTCTTGTTCTTCGTTAATGAGTGTGCGTACACGACGTCCCAACATGTCATAAACCGTGAGACGTATGACACCATCTATGGGCACCTCATAACGAATCGTCGTTGAAACGCCAAATGGATTCGGGAAATTGCCTCGGAGCGCCAGCTGGTCTGGTGTATCGGATAGAACCTCTACTTCCTCGGAGTAGGTCACTGTCCCATTGGTATCGACCTGCTTCAGCCGATAGGCCAGCCTGCCAGCCTCATAGGGGACACTTCCATCTACGAAAGAATAGGTTTGTGGCTCAGCGGTTGTGCCATGTCCCGTCACGAAGCCGATCTTGGCCCAACCAGTAGCACCAGAACGTTGACGTTGGATGTCGAAGCCAGCGTTGTTCGTCTCCGAAGCGGTGCGCCACGTAAGGCGAACCTGTTCACCATCGACCTGAGCCTCGAAGAAAGCCAACTCAACAGGTAGGGGCTGACTGTTGCTCGCCAGCACAAATTCGCCGAACGAGCCGGTGGTCGCTACGAGCTGATCGTCGGAGCCATCGCCGGGCGTGCCACCATCGTCGACGCTCGTCGAGAGGACCGTGAACGAGCCAGTGCCCTCTACGGGGCGGGTGTAAATCAGTACCTCCGAGGGATTAGAAATGCCACCAAATTCGCTCACCTCAAGACGTACCTCCGTACTTGAGTCGAAGCCGAGGTCCCCTGCCGCGCAGATCACCACGCGGTAGTCACTCACGTTGGACTCGCTAATGCCGTCGGTGCTGCTCGGCCCGCTATCGAATCGTTGGACGGTCACCTCGCCCGAACCGCTGACACCTGAGACGTTGATGTCGGTCCCCGTGGTGCCGAAGTCGACGGTGCCGTCGCTGCTGACGGTCTGGGAGACGGTATTTGAAGCAACCGGTCCAAGATCGTTGATCGTCCAGCTATCATCGTCGATGATCGACTGCCGCGCCGCCTCGGCTGCAGGGCTGTAACGGCTGTTTCCGGCGTCGAAACTTAACCCGGCTACGAGGTCGAGCTGGCTCCATCCACTGAGCAACGCGTCGTAGTTGGTCGGGCATAATACGACGCCTTCTAGAAACCCGCTTCCTAAGTCATCATCAACAAACGCCTCGACGTTGGAGACATTCCACCCGCCGAGGTCCTGGTTGAAGTTGGAGGCGTTCGCGAACATGCCCCCCATGTCGATGACACTGGAGACATCCCAGCCCCCGAGGTCCTGGTTGAAGGTCCGAGCACTCCTGAACATATGTTCCATGGTAGTGACGTTTGACACGTCCCAGCCTCCGATGTCTTGGTTGAACTCCCAGGCGAAAGCAAACATGCCCTCCATGGAGGTCACACTCGAGACATCCCATCCCCCGATGTCCTGGTTGAAATTAATAGCAGCGCCGAACATGCCCTCCATGTTCGTGACGTTCGAGACGTCCCATCCCCCGAGGTCCTGGTTAAAGGCATGAGCAGCGTCAAACATGTTTTCCATGGTAGCGACGTTTGATACGTCCCACGCTCCGATGTCCTGATTAAAGGCATAGGCACCGGAAAACATGAACTCCATGTCGATGACACTGGAGACATCCCATCCCCCGATGTCTTGGTCGAAGCTCTCAGCTTCGCTAAACATGCCGTACATGTCGGTGACGCTCGATACGTCCCACCCGCCAATGTCTTGATTGAATGCCTCGGCATTTTTAAACATGAATGTCATGTCGGTGACGCTGGAGACGTCCCATCCCCCGATGTCTTGGTTGAAGCTGAGAGATGGATCGCGGGCAAAACTGCCGAACATGCCGCTCATATTCGTGACGTTGGAGACGTCCCATCCCCCAATGTCTTGGTCGAAGCTCTCAGCCCCCCAGAACATCCCACTCGCGACGATATGACTCCCCATGTTAGTGACGTTTGATACGTCCCAGCCGCCTATGTCTTGGTCAAAGCTATCAGCCTCCATGAACATGGCGCCCATTTGGGTAACATTTGACACGTCCCACCCCCCGATGTCCTGGTTGAAGGTCTCCGCACGAGCAAACATACCGCCCATGTTAGTCACGCCAGATACATCCCATTCGCTGATATCCTGATTGAAACTGGACGCACCGTCAAACATGTTCCCCATGTCGGTGACACTCGACACGTCCCAGTCGCCAATGTCCTGGTTGAATTGGGTGGCCCCCGCAAACGTGCCCCACATGTCCGTAATGGTCGAAACGTCCCATTCTCCGATGCTGCTACTGTTCGCAACCAAAGAGGAGGCTTGACCGAACATGTAGAATAAGCTCTCTACTACAGAAAGATCTGGGATGTCCTGGGCAGTCAGGTCGAGGTTCGAAGCCCCCCAAAACGCCTCTTCCATCGAAGACCACTGGATGTCGCCCCACTGCTCAATCCGAATAATCTTGCCGGAATCGTCGTTCCAACCACCCCAGAAGTGAATCCGCGTAAATCCCCCGCTGATCTCGACCCGGTAGCGCCCTGGATGAGGAAAGGTGATCGTCACCTCATTGGTCGCGGTTGTCGTCCCGGTATTCGAGGGATTACCGACCTCCTCCCAGGTGACCGCATAGTTGCCGCCCGTGCCGAGAATTCGGATCTGGTCGTCATTAGAGACTCCCTCGTTCTCAGTATCCCATACTGTAATGAAGGGGGCACTCTGACCCTGCGCTGGCGCCGGCCCAAACGTGAGAGCGAGGAAAAGAGCGATGTAGAATAGCGAAGAAAAGTGATAGAAATACCTCATAGCGAGACCTCACACATAAATTATTGAGGACACGAACTATGGGTATGATAAATCCATCTCTATACCCCTTTCACGGTCCTCCCCCCTTTCATGTGTAGTCGAATCCCTTCTTACAGAGCGAGGGGAACCCCCACAATTGACCTATGACGCCCCCAACCTTGCCTGCAGTTTCATCATCCACCTATCCAGATCAGAACCGTACTGAGGTGCACGCATTCTATCTCTCCATGACGGTTGGATTCCTTGACCTCTCATCGATGAAACCGCCACTTGGCCGATCATTTGTCGTGGTTTTATTGCTCTACTGAACTACTAACCCACCTTGCGTGTCATGTACTGGCGTGAAGGCTTCGCCCTTCGGACGCCGATCCGAAACCGAAGATTCACGCAAGTAAATCTCCCGTGAACGATAGGCAAGACCCATTAAGATTCTGAATCAAGTTCAGAATGAAAGCTTTTCGTATAGGGTACAACCTGGATTATTACTGTACGTAAGTGGCTATAAAACAGTGCGTTAACACCACCCCCCATGATCCCCAAGGAACTGTTCAGCAAAATACGCCGGCTGGAAATTCGCACGAAGGGGCGGGTTAACTCCATCTTCGGCGGCGAATACCACTCGGCGTTCAAGGGACGAGGGATCGAGTTTGCCGAGGTGCGGCCGTATCAGATTGGGGACGACATCCGCACGATCGACTGGAACGTCTCGGCACGGATGGACGAAACGTACGTGAAGGTCTTCGAGGAGGAGCGCGAGCAGACGGTGATGCTGCTGGTGGACATCTCGGGCTCGGAGGATTTCGGCTCACAGGAGAAACTGAAGCGCGAGGTCGCCGCCGAGGTCTGCGCGCTGATCGCCTTCAGCGCCATCCAGAACAGCGACAAGGTGGGGCTGCTGCTCTTCACCGATCAAGTGGAGCTGTTCGTCCCGCCCAAGAAGGGCCGCCGCCACGTGCTGCGGCTCATCCGCGAACTGTTCGCGCACGAACCCGATTCGCGCGGGACCGACCTCAACGCCGCGCTGGAGCACACCCTTCACCTCCTGCGCCGCCGCTCGATCGTGCTCATGATCAGCGACTTTCTCGATAACGGCTACGAGCATCCCCTCCGTGCCCTCGCCCAGCGCCACGACACGATCGGGGTTCACCTGATCGATCCGCGCGAGACGCATCTGCCGGATGTGGGGCTCGCTGAACTCACCGACGCCGAAACCGGCGAAACGGTGCTCGTGGACACCAGCGACCCCGCTGCCCGCGCTGCCTTTCAGGACGCAGCTGCCATCCGGCACGCCGCCCTCGCGGACCAGATGCGGAGCGCACGCGTCGATTACGTGCCCATCCATACCGACGAAGATTGCGTGGAACCGCTGATCCGCTTCTTTCGCCGGCGCAACCGCACCGCACGCGTAGCATGACCGATTTCTCGCTCGCTCGCATTTCCCGATGGACCGGCGCGCTCCTTCTCGCGACTCTGCTCGGAATCGGCGCCGCTGTCCCGATGCAGGCGCAGACCGTCCGCCTTCACCTGTCGGCCGATAGCGTGTACGTCGGCGAGCGCTTCACCGTCTCGGTCACCGCGACGCATCGGTTCTCCAGCACGGCGCTCTTCCCCGACGCCGGAGCCGGGCCTGCCGTGTTTGGCGACCTCGATGTGATCCGCCGGATGGATGCCTCCCGCCGCTTCCTCGGCCCCGATCAGCCTGGCACGCGTGTCGACAGCGTAGCCTACGAGGTGACGACGTTTGCAGTCGACACGGCACGCATCCCCCCACTGCCCGTCCGACTGGCCGCGCAGGGCGATACGATCCGGCTCGCCACGTCCCCGCGGCGGATTCCCGTCCGCTCCACCGTCCCACCCGAGGCGCAAGGCATCCGCGATATGACGGCGCTGGCGGCCTTTCCGACGCCACTCTGGCCCTGGGTGCTGTTGAGCCTCGCCGCGCTCGTCGTGGTGGGCGGGCTCGTCTACTACTGGCGCCAACGCCATCAAGAGGAGCCCAAAGCGGAGCCCGATGCCGCACCCGATGCACCGCGCGTCCCGCCCGCCGAGGTGGCCCGTCGGCGCCTGCGCCGCCTGCGCCGTACGACCGACCCCGATGCGCTCGATGATCCCAAATCGTTCTATATCGAGCTGTCCGATCTGCTGCGCACGTATCTGGCCCATCGGCTGCAGATCCCCGCGCTGGAGCGCACCACTGCCGAGCTGACGCAGGCGCTCCACCAGCACCCCGATGTGCCGGCCGCCGTCACCACGCCCATCCAGACGGTGCTCGACCAAGCGGACCTCGTCAAGTTTGCCGAGGCCCAGCCCCCACCCGAGCAACACCGCTCGACCCTGCAGACGACAGCCACAGCGATCGATGCCATGGAAGATGCGCTCCGCCCGCTCGATGCGCCCGAGGAGCACACCGCGCCGGCGCCATCCGCTCCCCCCTCATCCGCGGCTTCGTAGCGCGGCATCGATGCCGTGCGTACCCGAAGCGTCGCGGCACGAACGGCGCGGCCCTGCGTATTATATGCGTGCCGGTCCTTTTCCATCAGTCCCCCATGACCGTAGTGCCCGAACCGCCCTTCAGCGACACCCTCCCCGACCTGCTCGCCCAGGCCGATCGCATCGCGGTGCTTACCGGCGCCGGCATCAGCGCCGAGAGTGGCATTCCCACATTCCGCGACCCCGGCGGCATCTGGGAGGAGTTCGACCCGCAGGAACTTGCTAACGTGCAAGCGTTTCTGGACAACCCCGACCTCGTCCAGCGCTGGTACGCCCACCGCCGGCAGTTGGCGCTCGACACCGAACCGAACGACGGCCATCGGGCGCTCGCCGCGCTCGAACGGCGCGTGTCCCACTTCACGCTGATCACCCAAAACGTGGATAACCTGCATCAGCGCGCGGGAAGTGAGCGTGTCGTGGAGCTGCACGGCAACATTACGCGCAACTACTGCATGGACTGCGAGCGGGAGGCCGCGGATGAGGAGCTGGCTTCGCTGGCCGAGGGCGAACCGGCGCGCTGCCCCGAATGCGGCGGACTGATTCGCCCCGATGTGGTGTGGTTCGGTGAGATGCTGCCACCCGATGCGCTGCACACCGCTCAGGACGCCGCTCAGCAGGCCGACGTGTTTCTGAGCGTGGGCACGAGCGCCATCGTCCACCCCGCCGCCGGGCTGCCGCTTCTCGCCAAGGACCACGGCGCATATGTCGCCGAGGTCAACATCAAACCGAGCGCGATCACCGATCGGGTGGATGAACTCGTGCGCGGAAAAGCGGGTGAGGTGCTTCCGATCCTGGCCGAGGCGGTCGAGACGCGCCTGCACGCCACGTAGCGCCTCCGGCGGCGCCTGACGCGCCCCTCCGTTTCTCTCGTTCCTTTTCTCCCCCGACCGATGGAATTTGCGCAACCGCAGTGGCTGTGGCTGCTTCTGCTGGTGCCCGTGCTGGGCGGCTGGGAATGGTGGCGCTGGCACACTCGTCGAGGCGGGCTGCGCTTCAGTGCGGTTTCGATCGCGAAGCGCCTTCCCACGAGTTGGACGACGCGCCTCCGGGCACTGCCGGCCCTGCTGCGCATCGCCGCGCTGATCCTCGGGATCGTTGCGCTGGCCCGGCCGCAAGAGGTCAATGCCATCCGCACTCAATCGGCCGAGGGGATCGACATCATGCTGGTGCTCGACACCTCCACGTCGATGCGGGCCGAGGACTTCACGCCCAATCGCTTCGAAGCCGCCCGCGACGTAGCGCGCGAGTTCATCCGCAACCGGACCTCAGACCGCGTCGGGCTCGTGGTCTTTGCGGCGCAGGCGTACACGCAAGCGCCACTCACGCTGGACTACCTCTTTCTGCAGCAGATGCTCGACGACGTGCGCGTAGGCGTCATCCGGGACGGCACGGCCATCGGAACGGCCCTGGCGATGGCGGTCAACCGGCTCAAAGACAGCGAGGCCAAGAGCAAGGTCGCCATCTTGCTGACCGACGGGCAGAATAACCGCGGCGAAGTCGACCCCGTGACCGCGGCGGAGCTGGCCGCGACGATAGACGTGCGCGTCTACTCCATTGGCGTCGGCACGCGGGGCAAGGCGCCGTTCGTCGTCGACCACCCGTTTGCGGGCAAACGCCGCCAGATGGTTCCCGTCGAAATTGATGAGGAGATGCTGACGACCGTCGCACAAAAAACGGGTGGACGCTACTTCCGCGCGACGAGCAAAGAGGGCCTCCGCGAAATCTACGAAGAAATCGACGCACTCGAAAAGACCGACATCGAGCAGCGAACATACACCGACCGGAACGAGCGCTATGCCCTCTTCCTCTGGCCCGCCCTCGGCCTCGTGCTGATTGAGGTGTTCCTCTCGTCGACGCTCTTTCGCCGTTTTCCCTGAGCAGTACCATGTGCACGTTTCAGGTTGATAGGTTTCAGGGTTGAACCTGCTAACTTGCAACGTCCAATATTCACCCATCATGTATTGGCTGCATCCGACGTATTTGTGGGCGCTAATGGCGGCTCCGCTCGTGGCGGGGCTGTTCGGCTGGGCTGCGCGGCAGCGGCGCAAGGCCCGCCAGCGCTTCGGGAACGCCTCCACGTTGGCGCAACTCGCCACGGTCGTCCGGCCACACCGGCGCCGGTGGAAGGCCGCGTGCGTCACCCTGGGCGTGCTGATGCTGGCCGTGAGCCTCGCCGGGCCGCGCGTCGGGCTGGAAACGCGCACGGTTGAGCGCCGGGGCATCGACCTCATGATCGCCCTCGACGTGTCCCAATCGATGCAGGCCGAGGACGTGGCCCCCAACCGGCTCGACCGCGCTAAAAACGCGATCAAGCAGCTGCTGGATGGGCTGGCCGGCGACCGCGTGGGCCTCATCCTCTTCGCCGGCGACGCCTTCATCCAGTGCCCGCTGACGACCGACTACAGTGCCGTGCGCCTCTTCCTCGACGTGGCCGCCCCCTCAGCGGTCGCCACCCCCGGCACCGATTTCTACCAGGCGTTTCAGGTAGGCATGGCCGCGTTCTCGTCCTCCACCGATCCCACCAACGCCCCCGAGGCGCCGTCTCAGCCCCCGCGGTCCAAAGCGATGCTGTTTGTATCAGACGGAGAGAACCACATGGGTAGCATCGAGCAGATCCGCGACGACGCTCAGGATCAAAACATCGTGCTCTTCACGGCTGGCGTCGGGGAGGCAAGCGGTGCCCCGATTCCGCTGTACCAGAATGGCCAGCGCACGGGCTTCAAACGCGACAACCGGGGCGCGATCGTCAACACGCGGCTCCATGAAGAGGTGCTGACGGCGCTGGCCCGGGACGGCGCCTACTTCCGCCTGACCGCCGCCTCGAACTCACTGCCCGACCTGACCGCATCCCTCAGCCGACTGACCCGCACCGCCTTCGCTGCCGAGGAGTTCGAGTCGTACCGGGAGCGCTATCAGTGGCCGCTGGCCCTGGCGCTGCTCCTGCTGCTGGCCGAGCGCTTCATTCGCGTCCGTCGCCCATCCGCCGCCTGATCTCATGCTCCGCTTTGTCATCCTGCTGGCTCTGCTTGGCCTGTTCGGCGACGACGGCTCCGACGCCGGGCGCCGCGGCAACGAGCTCTACCGCGAGGGCAACTACGCCGAGGCGGCCCGCGCCTACCGGAGCGGTCTGGCGGCCCGCGACGGCACGCCCGATGCCGTCACCGCCGCCCTCTGGAATAACCTGGGCCTGGCGCTGTACCGGGCCGATGACCTTGCCTCCGCCCGCAACGCCTTCACTGAAGCGCTCGCCACCGCCCCAACCCGCGCCGACAGTGTCCGCGCGCTCTACAACGCCGGCAACACCGCCGTGGCGCAAGACAGCCTGCGCGCCGCGCTCGACTTCTACCGCCGCGCCCTCCGAACCGACCCGATGCACGAGAACGCCCGATACAATTACGAGTACATTAAACGACGGCTCGGGGAGCAGCCCCCCTCGCAGCAGCAATCCGCCTCCATCGAGCCCTCGGCCTATGCGCGGCGGCTCAAGCAGCGCGCCGACTCGCTGGTGGCGCTCCAGCAGTACGCCGGTGCGCAGCGCCTCATGCAAGCAGGCCTGCGCCGCGACTCCACCGTCGCCGCCTACCGTTCGTTTATGACGCGGATCGGCGAAGTTGCCCAGATCGACACGATAACGACCGAGCGATGATACGCCGCGTACTACTTCTTGGAAGCCTGATGCTGGCACTGAGCCTGTCGCCCACGCTGGCGCAGGAGCGCAGCGCCGATCAGTACTTCCACGCGGCGGCGCAGCAGTACATCGGTGAGCGGCTGCAGCAGGCCATCCAGACGGCCCAGACCGGGCTGCAAGCCCATCCCGGCGATGCCAAACTGCAGGCGCTCCTCCGAACGCTCCAGCAAGAGCGCCAGCAGCAGCGCGGCAGGGGCAACGAATCCGGATCCCAGCAACAGCAGCAGAATAACGCCTCGGAGTCGAACGCAGCATCGGGGCAGAATGAGGATCGGCAGCCGTCGCCCGAGCAGCAGCAATCGGACTCCGAGCAGCAACAATCGCCGGATTCACCCGAGCAGCAGGACGGCGCATCGGCGCAGGGCGAACGTGCCCAGACCGACCCGCAGCCCGGCGCTCCGGAAGACGCCTCCGGATCGGGCCGCGCAGACCGGCCCGACGAGCTCACACGCGCTCAGGCCGAGCGCATCCTGCGGGCCCTGGAGAATCAGGAGAAGCAGCTGCTCCGCGAAATCCAGCAGCACGGCGATCCCGAGCGTCCGGTCAAAAAAGATTGGTGACGTATGGCGCTCGGCTCCTCTGCACATCCGTGGCCCACCGCCGTGGCCGTCCTGATCGCGCTGCTCGCTGCCGGGCTCGTGGCGTCTCCCGCGCGGGCGCAGCAGGATCAGCCTGTCACCGTGAGCGCGCAGGCCCACCCAATGACAGCGGGTACCTCCGATGTCGTGACGTTCACGATCCGCGTGGAGGGCGCGCCCCTCTCGATGGTCGATACGCCGGAGCCGCCGTCCACGGCCAACCTCGCCCTGCGCCGCCCCACGCCCACGACGCAGCGCAACGTCTCGGTCGTCGACGGCCGCCTCGACCGCAGCATCACGTTCCGCTGGGAGTACGAGCCCATGCGCACCGGCACCGCCCGCTTCGGCCCCGTGACGGTGTCTGTCCGCGGCCGCACGTACAAAACCGAGACCATCCGCGTCGACATCATGCCGCAGTCGCAGCGGCCCGCGCGCCCGCCATCTGGCCGGGCAATCCCGCATGGGGGGGTGTCGCCCTCGGCATCGGACGGCCGCCCCACCTCGGCGCTGGGCGAGGACGATCTGTTCATCCGCGCACTGCCATCGGACCGGCAGATCTACCAGAACGAGCAGACCGTCATCACGTACCGGCTGTATTTTCGGGAGGGGATCCAGCTGCGGCACAGCCGGTTGGCCACCGCCTGGGACGCGACCGGATTCTGGCGCGAGGAGCTGGATGTGGAGTCGCGCCCGCTCCCGCGCACCGCCTATGTCGACGGCACGCCGTATCAGACAATCGTGCTCAAGCGCGTGGCCCTCTTCCCGACGCGCACCGGCACGCTCGATGTAGACCCGCTGGAAATTGAAACAGAGGCCCGCGCCTCGGCCCAGCTGCGCACCCCGAATGACCCGTTTTCGTCGCTTCGCCGCTCGTACGAAACCGTGACGTTATCATCGGAGCCGCTGACGATCGACGTGCAGCCCCTCCCCGGCGGCGCACCCGAGGCCTTTCGCGGCGCGGTGGGCTCGTTCCAGATCCGCACCGAGGTGGATTCGCGCGACGTTGCCACAGGACGGGCCCTCCGCATGACCGTGCGCCTGCGCGGTACAGGCAACATCGCCACGCTGGAGCCGCCCGGATTTACGCCGCCCGACGCCGTGGATGCCTATGACCCGGAGACGACGACCTCCATCGATCGCAGCGGCCGCTCCATCCAAGGGACGAAAGCGTTCACGTACGTGCTCATCCCCCGCCGGAACGGCGAGCTTACCCTCCCCCCGGTGACGTTTGCCTATTTCAACCCCGAGCAGCGCCGCTACGAAACGCTGCAATCGGCGCCCCTTACTATCGACGTCGCCGGCTCCGAGACGCCCACCGCCACGAGCACTACCGGCCGGGGCCTCCCGGCAAACGATATCGCCGCCCCCCTCGAATCGGCCGATGACTGGATCCGCACGGACGCACCGCCGCTCTACCTGAACCCGTGGACGTACGTTGCCCTGCTGACTCCGCTTTTGCTCGCCGGGGGCCTGCTCGCCCTCCGCCGCGGCACCAGCACGGCTCCCGACGCGCCGCCCCCCTCCGATGACGACCGCGCTACGCAGCAGCTCCACGCGGCCCGGGAATACTTGCGCACCGGCAATCCCGATGCGTTTTACGGCGCCCTCGAACAGGCCGTGCTCGGCTGCATCGGCGATTATATCGGCGCGCGCCCTGCCGGGCTCACCCGGTCGCGCATCGACCAGGCGCTCGGCGCCCGCGACGTTCCGGCGCGTATCCGTCAGGCCATCTTCGAGCTGCTGGACGTGTGCGACCGCGTCCGCTACACCCCAGCGCAACCGGCGGAGCGCACCATGCAGCAGGCCCTTCAGCGAACCCATCAGATTCTCGACTATCTGCATGATCGCCGCTCCGACTAACGGGCCTCCCCGCGCGATGATGGGCTGCCTGATGGCCTTCGCACTCGCGGCGCTTCTTGTGCCGAGCGGCGCATCCGCCCAATCGGCAGCGACCCAGCGCGCCTTCGCCGAGGGCAACCGGCGCTATGCCGACAGCGCCTACGCCGCCGCGGCCGATGCCTATCAGCGCGTGCTGCACACCGGGTACGCCAGCGGCGCCCTCTACTACAACCTCGGCAACGCGCACTTCCGGATGGGCGAGATGGGCCAGGCCATCCGCTACTATGAGAAGGCCCGGCGCCACCGGCCTCCCACCGACCGACTCGCCCACAACCTGAGTGTGGCCCGAAGTCGGCTGGACGTCCCATCACCCGGAACACCCACCGGCTGGATGCGCTGGTTACATCTCGTCAACGCATCGCAACTGTTTGGCCTCGGGTTGCTGTTGTATCTGCTGGGCCTCGGCCTTGGCGGAGCGACGACCTGGTTGCGTAACGCCACACCCCTGTCGCGGCGCGTGGCTGGGAGCCTCGGTCTCGGGGGGCTGCTCCTCGTCGGCCTCGCGCTGACGGCTTCGTGGACCCGCACGGCCGACGACCGGGCTGTTGTAGTGGCCGGACCGGCTCCGCTGCACGCCACCCCGCAGGCAAGTGCGCCCACCGATACGACGCTGCCCGAAGGACTGATGCTTCGTCGCGGCGCCCGGCAAGGGGCCTGGACCGCCGTCCGCCTCCCCGACGGCACGCGCGGCTGGCTCCGCAGCGAAACGCTCGGTGGCATCTAACCGATCTGATTGGAACCGCCACTCTTTCCACAATCTCCCTTTCGCCCGTCCTCATTTTTCCCTTTATTCGAGAACGGCGCGCCTGTCCTGTTTGCCCGTTCAACCGCCTCGCCTCATGCACGCTATGGAGCCTCTCGTTGTCGACCACTCCGGCGCGGCCGGATGGATCGAAGTGATCTGCGGATCGATGTTCAGCGGAAAGACGGAAGAGCTGATCCGTCGCCTGAAACGCGCCCGCATCGCCCAGCAGCATGTAGAAGCGTTCAAGCCCGCCATCGACGATCGCTACAGCGAAGACGAAGTCGTCTCGCACGATGAAAACGCCTTCGCCACGATCCCCGTCCACACCGCCTCACAGATCGTGCTAATGGTGGACGGCGCCGATGTCGTTGGCATTGACGAGGCGCAGTTCTTTGGCGACGAGCTGCTGGAGGTCTGCCAGGAGCTGGCCGGCAAAGGGACGCGCGTGATCGTCGCCGGGCTCGATCAGGATTACCGGGGACGCCCGTTCGAGCCCCTGCCCCAACTAATGGCGGTGGCCGAGTACGTGACGAAGCTCCACGCCATCTGCGTCGTCTGCGGCTCGCCGGCGAATCACTCCCAGCGCATCGTCGCCGATGACGACCGCGTGCTCGTCGGCGCGCAGGAAGCTTATGAGCCGCGCTGCCGCCGCTGCTTCGAACCCGACCCCGTGCCCCCCGCCGAGACCACCCCTGAACACCACGCCGCCTCCGAACCGCCGATGTCGTCCGAAGCCACGCCGTGATCTCGCCCCCTCGGCTGCCAACACTGGAGCGCGCGGTTTGTACAATCGAGTGCGTGATTCTTTGAATAACACCACTCGACTTTGGTCATGATGAACACGCCCCGCACGAGCCCGCCTCGGTCGGCGCCCCGCCGCCGGCGCACGCCGCGCCGGCAACCCAAGCGGCCCAAGCGCACCCCCACGCGCCCCAAGCAGCCCCCCCGAGTGCCCAACCCCAGCCGCGAGCCCAACACCGAGCCCTCGCGCGAACCCTCCACGCCCGACCCCAAGCGCCGCGAGCCCTCGACCCCAAGCCCGTAATCTCCAAACCCGGAGTTCTGAACACAGAACCCTGAACGCAGAACCTTGACCCCCAAACCCCCTCTGGTGCCTCCGGCATCGGAGCGGTATATTTGCAGCACCGCGTTTTCCCTCCGCTTACCTCATCCCGCAGCCGCCATGGCGGATCAGCGATACCTCGTCACCGCGCGCAAGTACCGGCCCAGCCAGTTCAGCGAGCTGGTCGCGCAAGAGCACGTCACCGACACGCTCAAGAACGCGATCCGGCTCGACCGGCTGGCCCATGCCTATCTGTTCAGCGGACCGCGGGGCGTGGGCAAAACGACGGCGGCGCGCATTCTGGCGAAGGCCATCAACTGCACGACACCGCTGGAGGAGCGCGAAGATCAGGCTGAGCCGTGCCGCGAATGCGACTCGTGCCAGTCGTTCGAAAACGGGCGCAGCCTCAACATCTTCGAGATCGACGCGGCCTCGAACAACAAGGTCGACGACATCCGCGAGCTGCGCGAAACGGTGCGGATTCCACCGCAGGGCAGCAAGAAAAAAGTCTACATCATCGACGAGGTGCACATGCTGTCGAAGCAGGCCTTCAACGCCCTGCTGAAGACACTGGAGGAGCCGCCCTCGCACGCGCTCTTCATCTTCGCTACGACCGAGCCGCACAAGGTCCTGCCCACGATCCTCTCGCGGTGCCAGCGGTTCGACTTCCGCCGGATTCCGGTGCCCGATGTGGTTGAGCGCCTGCGCGCCATCTGCGAGGCCGAGGGTATCACCGCCGATGAGGAGTCGCTCATGCTAATCGCCCGCAAAGGCGACGGCGCGCTGCGCGACGCGCTCTCGGCGTTCGACCAGGCCGTCTCGCTCTGCGGCGACACCATCGAGTACGGCGAACTCGCCCAGGCGATGGGCGTAGTCGACCTCGACCTCTTTTTCGAGCTGACCGACTGCGTCGCTGCCCAAGACAATGCCGGCATCCTCCAACTGGTGGACAGCATCGTTCGCTCCGGGCACGACCTGCAGGAATTCCTCTCCGGCCTCGCCGAGCACCTGCGCAACCTGCTCGTCGCCGCGACGATGGACAATCTGGAGCTGATCGAAGCTGCCAGTACAACGCGCGAGCGGTACGCTTCGGCCAGCGAGGCCTTCACCGAATCCGACCTGCTGCGCCTGCTGATGATCGTCGACGATGCCGAAGACGACCTCACGAGCAGCACGCAGCCGCGCCTCAAGCTCGAACTGGCGATGCTGCGCATGGCGGCGATGACGCGATCGATCGACCTGCGCGAGACGCTGCAGAAAATCGACCGGCTGGATCAGATGGCCCAAAACGGCGAGCTACCCGAAGCGATGCCGTCGTCCGCCACCCGCTCCGCATCGGAGGAGCAGGCCGATGCTGCTCCACCCGATTCGCCCCCCGCGCCCTCCGAATCAGACGAAGCAGACGAAGCAGACAATGCGCCCCCGGCTGAGTCGCCGTCCGCCGGTGCCACCACCACATCGGAGCCTCCACCCTCGTACGATGTGTCCGGCTCCGCTGAAGCGGACGCTTCTGCAACCCCATCCGCAGCGACACCTGAGAAGAGCGCGGCCGCTCCGGCCGCAGCATCATCCGATGACGACTCGGACGTCTCTCCCGATGACGCCGACGCGCCCACCCCCCCACCGGTCCCCGACGCCGCTGAGGAATCAGAAGAATCGGACGAAGACGAAGCACCCGCTCCGCCATCGCCTGCAACGCCCGACGAATCAGCCGATAGCGCGTCTGCCCCACCGGCCGAGGGCGGTTCGCGCACCGGCTACCGCGATCTGTTCGGCACTCCGATGTTGGAGCAGAACCAATCGGAGGAGGACGATGCGCCCGAAAACAGCAGCGCCCCCCCGACCTCGACGGATGAAGGCGGTGCTGCAACAGCAGTCGCTACCGATGTATCTACCGCCACCGCCGAGGCCGAGCAGCTGCACGCAGTGTGGGGCCGGTTCGTGCGGGCCGTGAAGCAGGACCGCATCAGTCTGGGCTCGACGCTCGAACACGCCGCGCCGTCGGCGATGCACGAGGGCACCCTCGAAGTTGCCGTGCCGGACGACTTCCACCGGCGCCAACTCACCGAGCACCGGCGGCTGCTGATCCAGCACCTGACCGACGTGACCGACGCCCCCGTCGACACCCTCCGATTTACCGTCCAGACTTCATCGAATGGCACCTCCAACGGGGAAACCCCCACAGAAACGGATCCGTACGAGCGCATGCGTCGCGTTCGCCGCGAGCATCCCATCATCGACCTGATTTTCGAGGAGTTTGGAGGCGAACTGGTGTGGTAGTAAGCCGCCTATCCGCCCCCGCGACACCCGCGGCTGCCCCGAATCGTGCTTTTTCATATTGACCCCAATCCCCATGGCAAATCAAGGCAACATGGCCGACATGTTCGGCAAAATGATGCAGATGCAGGAAAAAGTATCGGCTGCGCAGGAAGGCCTGGCCGAGAAGACCACCACGGCGGAAGCCGGCGGCGGCATGGTTAAAGTGACGGCCAACGGCGCGCAGAAGATTACGGCGATCGAGATCGATCCGGAGGTCGTGGACAGCGACGACCTGGAGATGCTCGAAGACCTGATTATCGCCGGTGTCAACAAAGCGCTGGACGCTGCGTCCGAGATGGCGCAGGACGAGATGCGCAAGTCGATGTCCGGTATGCTGCCGCCCGGCATGGATCTCAGCCAGCTGGGACTGTAAGGACTGGCGGATAGAGAATGTCGAGTGTTGAATGGTTTGAACACGGCTTGCCCACTCGGCTCCTCCATTCGGCATTCCACATTCGAAACGCGAAATCTCCCATGCAGTTTACTTCTGAATCAGTCGAGGCGCTCGTGGAGCAGTTTACCAAGCTGCCCACCATCGGGCGGAAGACGGCGCGGCGCCTCGCCTCCTACGTGCTGAAGATGCCGCGCGAGGAGGTCGAGGAGATCGCCAATGCGCTGATGGCCGTCAAAGACCGGGTGCTGCGCTGCGGGACGTGCCATGTCGTGGCCGATCGGGACCCGTGCCCGATTTGCGCCTCTCCGAAGCGCGACCGGTCGACCATCTGTGTTGTCGAGGAATCCAATGATGTCCTCGCCATCGAGCGCACCGGCGAGTACCACGGCCTCTACCACGTGCTGGGCGGGGTGATTTCGCCGCTCGACGGCATCGGGCCGGACGACCTGCGCATCCGCGAACTGGCGATGCGCATCGACCCGTCGTTCGAGGGCGCATCGGCCGCCTCCCCGGAGGCCGCCTCGTCCGAGTCGCCGGCCGATGCCTCTGCCGCAGCATCCAACGGCCAGCCCTCCGAAGGCGACGACGAGACGCCCCCGGTCGATGAAGTCATCCTCGCCGTCAATCCCAACGTGGAGGGCGACACCACGGCCTACTACGTCTCGCAGCTGCTGGAGCCCTTCGACGTCACGGTCACCCGGATTGCGCGCGGCCTGCCCATCGGAGGCGACCTCGAATACGCTGACGAAGCCACACTCTCGCGCGCGCTCGAAGGACGTGGCAACGTATAGCCCCGGCCTCCTGCTCGATCCTCCACGGGACGCCTTCATTCCCGTCACCATTGCCCCCGTCTCATGAAAATCACCGTCATCGGCGCTGGAACGATTGGCACAGCCGTTGTTCGCGAGCTGTGCAAACCCGGCAGCGACATCGACCGCGTTCAGGCGTGCGACACGCGCTCGCGCTCGCTGCAACAGCTGCATGACCAGGTTTCGGATCCGTCACTGCGTACGTTTCAGATCGACGCGCGCGATGCCAGTGTGATGGGCCCGATTCTGAGCGGGACCGACTGCGTGATCAGCTGTGTGCCATCGGAGCTGAACCCCTCGCTGGCCGAGCTGTGCCTCGACCAGGGCGTGCATTTTTGTGATCTGGGCGGGAACGACTCGATCGTTAAGAATGAGCTGGCGCTCCACGACCGGGCGCGCGAGAGGTCCGTCTGGATCGTACCCAACTGCGGGCTGGCGCCGGGCCTCGTCAACATTCTGTGCCTCCACGGGGTCGACCAGTTCGACTCGGTGGAGGCTGCGTACCTGCGCGTGGGCGACGTGCCCCTCAACCCCGAGCCGCCGTTCAACTTCCGCATCTCGTGGTCGGCCGAGCGTATCATCGACGATTACACGAATCCGGCCCTGCTCATCGAAAACGGCGAGATCCAGGAGGTCGAGGCGCTCAGCCATCAGGAATCGATCCAATTCGAGGAGCCCTTCGGCGAGATGGAGGCCTTTTGCACGCAGGGCGGCCTATCGACGCTGACCGACATGCTGGCCGACCGCCAGGTGCATACGCTCAATCACAAGACGGTGCGCTGGCCAGGCCATGCTCATCAGATGCGCTTCGTGATTGGCCTCGGCCTCGGGGAGCAGCGCAAGATTGGCGTACGCACGCACCTCACGTATCGCGATGTGCTGGTGCGGCGGCTGCGCGACCGCCTCGGCGGCCTCCACGCCGATGCCGTGCTCATGCGCGTGCTCATCCACGGTGAAAAGGGGGGACAGCCCAAAACGCTCGTTTACGAGATGGTGGAGCGCTACGATGAGGCGAGCAGCCTCACAGCCATGATGCGTTGTACGAGCATCCCCACGGTGGCCGTAGCTTCGCTCATCGCCCAGCAAAAGGTCCCCGGTGGTGGCGCAGCTGTTCCCGAAGAAGTGGTCCCGCGTGAGGAGTACTTCCAATCCGTGGCCGACCGCGGGCTCGACATTAACGCGCAGTGGTACGACGGCTATGTGGACGTGCAGAAGCGTGAGCCGCTGGAGCCGGCCTGAACCGGCTGAAGCCGGAATCCTATGGCGCGGACGACGTATGATCGTGAACGATGCGCCAGCCGTCCGCCCGGCGGTTGAAAATCAGCGTGAAGAGGCCGTGGGGCGCGTCCTGCTCCCGCTCCAGGCGCCACGTACCGAACACCATTGCCCACTGCGGCGACAGCACTCGGATATCGAGCTGCTCGAACGAGAGCCTGCCCATCGCGGCCCGGTCCGGGTAGCTGGCCCGGTATCGGTCGAGCGTCGTCGCCCACCCGCGCCGAACGGTCCCGCCCGAGGCAAAGCGGAGCGAATCGGTCCGGGCATATCCGGCCATGAAGCGTTCGAGGTCACCGTCATTCCACGCCGCAACCTGATCCTGCAGCACCGCGCGGATAGCGGCGCACTCGGCAGAGGGATCGAAGCGAGACTCGGTCGGCTGGCATCCGATGAGGAGGACCAGGGCCACGACGCTCAGGTGGCTCCGCTGCCACCGCCAGGCTGGTATCCAATTTGCAAGAGACATGGACATCGGGCGAAAACGTAGATCGGTTATTTTGCATTTAAGGCGTGTGCAGTATATAAAGAATGTGCGGCTCTGGAAACGCCGGCCCGGTTGCATCTTTAGATAGGGCGGAGGTGTTCTGCTCTTGAAGCGCAGCTCGTCATCCGTTACTTTTTGCATTATGTGAACGGCTTTGTAGCCCCACGCATCGGCTGCGCTTCCATCGGCTCGTCGCTCTCTTCACGATTTCGGCTATTTGCGTATCGGCCTGTTTGGTACAACCCCGACGTATTGATGGCTCGTTGTAGCGCGTTCACACCTCGTGATGGCGTTGAGCCGGGTTTACCAGATACCGTAGCAGCAGAGGTCGCTTCCGATACGTGTACGTCTTTCGTTTCCTGAAACGTCTTCCTACAGGTAGGGCGTCATCTTCCCTTCCTACCCTGATGACGCTGGCGCTGGGCAGCGCGGCGGCACTCATCTTATGGAACGCGACGGCCGCACCTGTCCCCCACGATAGGCCGCTCGGTCCCGAATTGCACGCGGCGAACGTTACCGCTGCGCTCCCTCCCGATACAACCGATAGCACGGACGCCTCCTCGCCGTCGCTTGCCGCCCCAACGGGGTCCGATACGGGCGACGTGGACACCGTAGACCCCGGCACAGGCACCGCCGACACCGTCGAAACCGCAGCCGACTCCCTCCGAGTCGACTCCAGCGCGGCAGCCATCCGTTCCGACTCGTTGCAAACCGACCGCCTCTCGACCCTCTCCGATACACTGGACACGGCAGATTCCCTGACGGCCGTCTCGGATTCGCTCGCGACCCGAGACACCACCCAACCGGCGCCGCGCGTGGAACGATACCTCACGCCGCTGTATCGCCGCGCCCGCCCCCCGGATCCGTTTGACACGCCCTCCCCGTTTCTTTATCCGCAGGCGAGCGGATCGGCATCGGGGCCGGAGATTAGCATCGACTCGACGGGACAGTACAGCGTGCGCCCGCTCATCGGGCGGCACTCGCTACAGGATCCGGTACCGATGGACCGGACGCGGTATCAGCGCGAGCGCTTGCAGGCCGACATCCGCTCGAACTGGCAATCGATTGCAGAGCAGCGCCGGCGCAATCAGAATAACCGCAGCGGTCTCGGTGTCAACATTGTGGTGCCGGGCGGGCGGCAGAGCGCCTTCTCCACAATCTTCGGCAAGCCGCAGGTGGATCTGCGTGTTAACGGGCAGGCCGATATCAACGCCGGCTTCGACTACCGCCGGAGCGATCAGCAGGTCTCGGCCACGGGCGACCCGAGCCAGATCAGCCCCAACTTCAAGCAGGATCTGCGTCTCGGCATCACCGGTACCATCGGCGATAAAATGCAGATCAACGTCGACTGGGACACCAACAACCAGTTCGACTACCAGAACCAGGTGAAGCTCCAGTACACCGGCTACGAGGACGAAATCCTGCAGAGCGTAGAAGCCGGCAACGTCTTCCTCGAAACGCCGTCGTCGCTCATCCGCGGCGGCCAGAGTCTCTTTGGGCTCAAGAGCGAGTTCCAACTCGGCAACCTCCGCCTCACGACCGTGGCGAGCCAGCAAGAAGGACAGTCGAAGTCGCTGAACATCGAGGGCGGCTCCGAGACGACCGAGTTCACGCTGAAACCCACCGACTACGATGACAACACCCACTTCTTCCTGAGCTACTACTTCCGCAACCGGTGGAACGACGCCCATTCGCAGCCGCCCGACGTGGTGCTTTCGGATGGCTTCGGGCGCATCACCGACATCGAAGTGTGGAAGCTGCGCACCACCGCCAACCCCGACGAGACAAACGTGCGGAAAGGGGTCGCGATCGTTGACCTTGGCGATCCGCAGCAAATCCTGACGCAGGCCGACGAGTTCACCACGCCCGTGTTGCCCAATGACGACGGCAGCACCGACGGCGTCGACCAGTACACGACAGAAAACCTGAACATCCTGCGCGATGGCGATGCGACCACCCAGCCCGTGACGTACTTGACGACCCCGGGCAACGTGCAGCAAACGCTCTCGGGGTCGGATTACCAGGTTGGCGATTTCAAGAAGCTGGAGCAGGGGCGCGATTACACGCTCGATGAGCTGCTGGGCTACATCTCGCTCAACCAGCGCCTGCAATCGAACGAGGCGCTGGCGGTATCCTTCCGCTACCGGGCTAACGGCCGCACTTTCACCGTGGGCGACTTCGCCTCCGAGTCGGGCGGAACGAGCGGCGGGCAGAATGCCGATCGGCTGGTGCTCAAGCTGCTGCGCCCGGCGAATCTGACGCAGCCCTCGGAGGGCAGCAATCCGGCAGCGTGGCATATGCAACTGCGCAACATCTACCGGCTGCGCGGGCGCGGCTTCACGGCAGACAACTTCGACCTGCAGATTCAATTCGACCCCTCGGGTCAGGCGCCATCGACGACTGTTCCGCAGATCTCATCGCAGTCCACGCTGCTGCAGCTGCTGGGCCTCGACCGCCTCAACGGAGACCAGGCCACGCAGCCCGATGACCGGTTCGACTTCCTCCGCGGGTTCACCATTGAGCCCGGCGACGGTGTGCTCATCTTCCCGTATCTGGAGCCGTTCGGCCGCCGGCTGAGCACCGTCATCGACAACCAGGCAACCTCATCCAACCAGGCCGAGCAGCTCAAAAACCAATTCGTCTTCTCCAGCCTCTACAACCAGAAGCGGGAGAATGCACAGCGCGATACGGAGCTGGACATTTACAACATCGAGGGATCGTACAAGAGCTCGACCAAGGATTTCTACGACCTCGGCGCCTTTGCCGGTGTCGTGGAGGGCTCGGTGGAGGTCACAGCGGGCGGGACGCCACTCCAAGAGGGCACCGACTATGTGGTCGATTACCAAGGCGGGACCGTCACAATCACGAATCCCACGTATCTGGCGTCAGGGCGCAGCATCAACATCGACTACGAGCAAAACTCCTTCGCCAACCTGCAGAAGAAGACACTTCTGGGCGCGCGGGCCGATTACAGCTTGCGGGATGAGTTCTCACTGGGCGCGACGGTAATGCGCCTCAGCGAAAAATCGCCGGTCGATAAATTTCGGATTGGCGAGGAGCCCATTAAAAACACCATCTGGGGGCTGGACGGATCGATGAACCTGGAGCCGCGCTGGCTCACCCGCGCCGTCGATGCGCTGCCGCTCGTCCAGACGAAGGCCAACAGCGCGCTCTCCGTTTCCGGCGAATACGCTCAATTGCGTCCCGGCCACACGCAGACGAATGCGTTCGAGCGCACACGGGAGAACCTGCAGGATCAAGACCGCGACTTTCGCCCGGACGAGCTGAACGGCATCTCCTACATCGATGACTTTGAGGGCTTCGAGAACACGTTCTCGCTGAAGCAGCAGCTCAACGCCTGGCAGGTCAGCGCCCCCCCCGACTCGATCGGGCGCCACCCGGTGAACAGCCCCGGCACCGTGGACGATTCGCTTCGGACGAACTGGCGCGGGCTCTTTGGCTGGTACCGCCTCAACCAGAACATCGTCCAGCAGCTCTCTGACGACGCAACGGCCTTCAACGAGAAAGCCATCGAGCTGGTCGACATCAACGATGTCTTCCCGAACCGCGACACCCAGGGCGAGGTCGACCCCACACTCACGACGCTCGACCTCTACTTCAATCCGAAGCGGCGCGGCCCCTACAACTACACCAAGGACTTGCAGTCCTTCATCCAGAACCCCAGGGACGTGTGGGGCGGCTTCACGCAACGGCTGCCCGAGAGCTACACCGATTTCAACCTGCAGAACGTCGAGTTCGTCGAGTTCATCTTCAAACCGTTCCCGGAGAATGCGCCGGAAGATGCCGGGCGCGATGCGAAGCTGTACATCGATCTCGGCTCGATCTCGGAGGACGTGTTGCCCAACGAGCAGCTCAACGCCGAGGACGGCCTCTCGACCACCGAGAGCCTGCGCGGCATCGGGCCGTGGGGACGCCTGCCGAGCGGCCAGCAGAACTCGGCCATCGATATCGACGGCGACCGTACCGAAGACCTCGGCCTCGACGGCGTCGCCTCGTACAACAACACCCCTTATCCGCCAGCGGTCACCGAGACCGAGCGCTTCAGCAGCTTTCTCGACGCCCTTCCCTCCGGCGGCAGTGCCCAGCTCCGCGCCGAGGTCGCCCGGGCACGGCTCGATCCCTCAGGCGATGACTATCAGTACTTTGCCAACGACAACTTCTTCGACAACGCCGAACTGTTCCCGAGCGGTGCGTCCTTCCAGGAGCGCTTCACGTTCTGGTACGCCGGCCACGAGCTCAACTCCTTCGAAACGCAAAATCAGCTGGAGCGGGAGGCCTCCGTCAAGCGCGGCAATGCCCGCAACCCCGACTCCGAGGACCTCAACTTCAACGCCACCGTCGACACAGAGAACAGTTACTTCCAGTACGAGATGCCGCTGAGCACGGCGGCTCTGGACTCACTGGCTCAGCCGGAGCAGACCGACGATTATGTCGTCAGCGAGATTGAGCGGCAAGATGGCGGAGGCACCGGCTGGTACAAGGTGCGGATCCCGATTCGCCAGTTTACCCGGCGCGTGGGCAACATCCAGGACTTCAGTTTGATCGAGTCGATGCGCGTCTGGACGACGGGCCACGAGGTGCCCATCACCCTGCGGATGGCCACGCTGGAGCTCGTCGGGAGCCAGTGGCGCTCGTCGCAACAGGTGGCCGAGGACGATACACTGACAACGCCGATCGACGAAGAGACGACGCTGAGCGTCGCCAGCATCAACAACGAAGAGGACGCCGTCTACGAGTCCCCCACGGGTGCGATCGTGAGCCAGACGCGCACGGCGCGCGGCGGCCAGCAGAACGCCCGCGAGCAGTCGCTCGTACTCAACGTCGAAAACCTGAACCCGGGTCGCCAGCGCGGCGTCTTTAAATCGTACAACCAGGGCCTCGACTTCCTGAAGTACTCCAACCTGCGCATGTTCGCCCACCTGCACGGCACGCTGGGCGACGGCACACGCCTTTCGGACCTGGCCGAGGAAGAGGGCCGCCAGAAGATGCGCCTGTTCGTCCGCCTCGGCTCCAACGAGACGAGCGACTATTACGAATACGAGCAGCCGCTTACGCCGACGCGCCAGACCGCCGGCGACCCGGAGCTGCTGTGGCGCCCCGGCAAGAACGGCATGAACCTGCGCCTCAGCGCGCTCAACCAGCTCAAGGTGGCCCGCGACCGGAACACCTCGGCGCCCATCGATAGCGTGTTCTGGAACGTAGAGAACGGGTCGCTGAAACCCGGCGCGCCCGATGCCGAGCAGTTCGCCCCGCAGGGCACGCGGCTGGCCATCAAGGGCACCCCCTCCCTCCAAAACATCACCACCGTTGTCATCGGCATCCGCAACCCGGACGATCCGGATGAAGGCCTGAACCCGGCGAACGTGCTTGGCAACGTCACGATGTGGGTGAACGAGCTGCGCGTCTCCGGCTACGACGAGGAGAACGGATGGGCCGCCGTCGCCAACGCCGAGGTCAAGCTGGCCGACCTCGGGCGCGTGCAGGGCAGCTTCCAACGCCGCACCGATGGCTTCGGCGCGCTGTCGAGCACGCTGAGCGAGCGCGAGCAGCAGAACACCCTCAACTGGAGCATGACGGCCGACCTCAATGCCGATCAGCTGCTGCCCGAGCGCTACGGGTGGCAGATTCCCGTCTCGATGCAGCTGCAATCGAATACGACCACGCCGCGCTTCGCGCCGAGCCGGGGCGACGTGCGCCTCAGTGAAGTGACCGACCAGATCGACGCCCGCTCCGACCTCACGCCGCAGGAGCGCGACAGCCTCAAGGCGGCGACGATCCGTGCAGCGGAGACGCGTAGCATGACCCAGTCGTTTACCACCCGCATCCAAAAGCAGGGCTCCGACTCGTGGCTGCTGCGCAACACGCTCGACGGCCTCTCTCTCAACTACTCGTTTGCCCGCACGAATGCCCGCAATCCGTCACAGCAGGTGAACGACTCGTGGCGCTGGTCGAGCACGCTCAGCTACCGGCTGACGATCGACCAGCCGCACACCGTCCGGCCCTTCTGGTTCCTGGGCGACGTGCCCGTCATCGGCAGGCTGGGCGACTTGCAGTTTAACTACGCACCCCAGTCGATCAACTTCTCCGGCAGCGCCAACCGCCAGTTCAACCAGCGACAGCGGCGCTCGAACGCGCTGCGCGCCTCGGAATCGACGCTCTTGCCCGACCGCGTTGCCAACCCGTTCCGCGAGCAGCAGTCCTTCAGCCACCGGCGCACCTTCAGCATCCAGTACAATCCGTTCAACTTCCTCAACCTGACGTTCGACACGAACACGAACCAGAGCCTCAACTCGGCCGGGGCCGATACGCTGCTCAACGTCATCACGCGCGACGGGCAAACCTTCACCAACGTGGAGCTGACGGATGCCTTCTTTGAGGAAACCGGGCTCGACCCCGACGCCAGCGGCGAGGCGTGGTTTACCGAGGAGCGCCTCCGCATGCGTGCCGAAGACCAGGTATTTAGCGACCTGCTCCGGGGCAACCGCTCGCCCCGCACCAACAACTACGAGCAGCGCTTCACTGGCACGCTGCGCCCGTCCGTTCTGAGCGGCGAGACCTTCAACTGGATCGACCTGCAGGATGTGGTGTACCGCTCCACGTTCCGCTGGGAGAACGGCGCGCTCGGGCGCGGCACCGGCGCGACGGTCCGCAATCAGGTCGACATCCGCAGCGGCGTCACCTTCCACCCGCAGCAGTTTTGGCGGAAGTTTGGCTTTTACCGCAAGCTGGAGGAGCAGCAGAACGACGGCGGCTCCAGTGGCGACCGGCGCCGGCGCCCGCCGCCCGATGACGAAGGCGACAGCGAAAATGGCGACGACGCCTCGGATGATGAGGACGGCGGGCTCTCCTTCAGCGATCTGCCGCTGCCCAATCCGCTGAACCTCCTGCGCCGCGTGGCGCTGACGTTCACTGGCATCCGCGACTTCTCGGTGACGTACACGGGCGGGCGCACGGCCCAGTCGAACAACGTGGGCCGCCTCCCCGACGATTCCAGTAGCGTCGCCGTGGATTACAGCCTGCTGGATGCGTTCCAGGGCAACGGCCCGTCGATCGGCTACCGGTTTGGGCTGGACCGGCGAATCGGCGCGGACCAGCGACTGCTCTCCACGAGCCGTCTCGCCACCGATGCGCTCTCGGGCACCAACCAGCTGCAGGCGCGCACCACGCTTACGCCGAGCTCCGCCTTTCGCATCGGCCTGAACTGGAATGCCGACTGGAGCAGCGGCCAAAGCATCACCTTCCGCCCTACCGAAAACGGCGGTTTCGACACCTTCCGCACCGAAGAGGGCACCAATGCGGCCTCGGTGTGGGCCTTTGGGGCCTCGTACCTGGAGATGTTCAAGAGCCAATTGGAGACGCTGCGCGGCGACATCGTCGAGGGGCAGAACACCATCGGCGATGAAAACGGCGACGGGAGCGTGGTACTCACGAACGAGAGCGTGTCGCAGGACTTTCGGGCAACGTATGCCGGCGGCCTCGGCACGGTGGGCAAGCTGGGCCTGCTGCCGATCCCGCTGCCGGGCTGGAACGTGAACTACTCGGGGCTCTCCTCGTGGCCGCTTCTGCGCAGCGTCACGCGCAGCGTCACCGTGCGCCACGGCTACACGGCCGATTACAACGCCTCGTACCGCTCGGTTACGGGCGACTCGCTCGACAGCTTCCGGCTCGGCAACCGGCAGATTGAGTTTGCCCGACCCGATTTTGAGGTTGGCACGCTGCGGGTAAATGAGCGCTATCAGCCCTTCATTGGAATCGATATTTCGTGGCTCGGCAACCTACAGACGAACCTTTCGTGGAACCGCAGTAACTCGTACATGCTGAGCACGACGAACTTCGAGGTCAGCGAAAACAAGACCAATGAGCTAAGCTTCTCGGCCAGTTTCCGGAAGACGGGTCTGAACATCCCGCTCCTGCCAGTTGGGCGCCTCAACAACCGGATCAGCTTTAATCTGACGGTCTCCCGTGCCGTCAACGATGAGAAGCGCTACTCGATGCGCCGGGCCCTCGTCGCGGCCGCGGGCGACGACGCCTTCGACCCGGCCGAGGCACTTCAGGGCGACAACGTGACACCCGTTACCGAGACGACGCGCCTCACCGTCCAGCCCAAAATATCATACCAGTTCAGCGACCGGGTCTCGGCTGATTTTCAGTTGAACTACGAGCAGTTCAACAGCGAAAACAGCCGGCGGCCCTCGTTCACTAATGTGTCGGGCGGCTTCTTCGTCCAGGTCAACGTCTCGGGCCAGTAATACTCATCCCATCTCATGACGCCCCCATACTTCGCGGAGAAGGATTCCGTTTATGCCGTAGAGACGCTCCGGCGGCGCGTCTCTACCCGTGGCGTAGAGGACGACCCCGATATTGTGAATTGGATTCCGTATAAGGCGCGAACTCTCCCGGCGGGGACCGGGTAAAACGAGCGGACTTTTTCGCTCATCACGCCTCGCTTCCCGGATGCCGGATCGCCAGCACATCGTGGCCTGCCACCTGGGCCGCGTGGACTACAAACCGACGTGGGAGTTGCAGCAGCGCCTGCAGGATCGCTTGATCGCGGCCAAGCGCCAGTCGCCGCCCGAGTCGCTGCCGCATGTGCTGCTGCTGGTGGAGCATCCGCCGGTGTACACACTCGGCAAAAGCGGCGACCCCGAGAACCTGCTGCTCTCCGAAGACGCCCTCGCCCAGCGTGGGGCCTCGTTTTTTCGGATCGACCGCGGCGGCGACATCACGTACCACGGCCCCGGGCAGCTCGTCGGATACCCGATCTTCGACCTCGACCGCTTCTTCACCGATCTGGGCCGCTACCTGCGCACGCTCGAAGAAGCCATCATCCGCACCTGTGCCGTATATGGGCTGGACGGATCGCGCGTCGACGGCCGCACGGGCACTTGGATTGGCCCCGACGCCCGCGGCCCCGAACGCAAGATCTGCGCGATGGGCGTGCGCTGCAGCCGATGGGTGACCATGCACGGCTTTGCCTTTAACCTGAACACCGACCTCGACTATTTCGGCCACATCATCCCCTGCGGCATCGACGACCGCGGCGTAACCTCCCTGCAACAGGAGTTGGGCGCACCCGTGGACGAAACCGAAGTGCGACGCCACGTCATCCGCCACATGGGCGCGCTGTTCGACGCCGACGTATCGGTGCTCGAGGGCGATGAGGCCCACACCGTCCTCAATGAGGTTGTCGCCTCCGCTCCCGAAGCCCCCGCCTGATTCACGCGCCGCACTCTCGCTCATCCCATCCCCTCTTCCGCCATGGACTTCGATCTGAAGAACTTCACGCACCGCCTCATCGCCGAATCGCTCTTCTACGACTACGAAACGGGCGCGGTAGGCACCCTCAGCCTGATCGACTACGACGCCCGAAAGGAGCGCTACCTGATCTCATTCTTGCCGGAGGAGGGCCACTTCCTCATTGAAGAGGCGACCGACTGGGAAGACGACGTGGAGCTGGATGACGACTCGGATGTGGCCTATGCGCTCGCCATCGACAGCACCGGTCACAGCAGCTACGACGTGCCCGAGGTCGCCGCGGCGGCGCTGCTGCAACTGGCCGAAGAGCACAACCTGCTCCCCAGCTTCACGCTTCTGTTCGAGGAAGACGAAATGGTGTAGCGCGGGTCATCCGGCCTGCAATACGCCCCAGAGCAGCAGGCTCCACCCCACGATGAACGCGACCCCGCCGAGCGGCGTGATGGCGCCGAGCCAACCCGTATCCGTCAGTACGAGCACGTAGAGGCTGCCGGAGAAGATGACCATGCCCGCGATAAAGCAGTAGCCCGCCCAGTCGATGAGCGGATGCCCCCAGTGCGCCGTCGCCCAGCTCACGAAGAGCAGCGCCAGAGCGTGGTACATCTGATATGCTACGCCTGTCTCGAACGTGTCAATGCGATCGGGCGTGACGCGCCCTTCGAGGCCGTGGGCACCAAAGGCACCGGCCGCTACCGCCACCCCAGCAGCGGCCGCTCCAATAGCCAGAAAAAGTCGGGACATCCTGTGGGTGATGTGTGTGTAGGGAGGCGAGGAAAAGAGATGCGGACGCGGTCAAGTGCTGCCGGTCTGCCGGGCGGGAGAGGCGGTCTCTTGCAAGAACGGCACATCTTCGGAGTCACCGTCCTCGGGCACCGATTCGACCTCGGCTTCGCCCCAGAGCCGCTCCAGGCCGTAGTGCTCGCGCTTCTCGCGCGTGAAGATGTGCACCACGACATCGACGTAATCGAGCAGCACCCACTTCAGATGCTCCAGCCCTTCTTTGTGCCAGGGGCGCTCATCGCAGGTCTCCTCAATCTCATCCTGGATGGCGTTCGCGATCGCCCGGATCTGCAGATCGGAGCTGCCGGTAGCCAGCACGAAATAATCGGCCACGCCGCTGATGCCCCGCAGATCCAACACCGATACGTTCTCGGCCTTCTTCTCCATAGCGGCGTCGACGGCCAGGGCGGCGAGCCGGTGGGCGGGGTTCGGGGGCGTGCGCTTGCGCGTAACCGGGTTGGTACGACGCGCGGACGACGTCTCTTCGGTCATATAAGCAATGCAGTCGGTTCGAAACAGGTGGTAGCGAAGGAAAAACGACGTGCGCGGCACGTCAGTCAAACGGTTCTAAGGTTTTGTAGTCGTGTCCGATAATCACCGAGGCATCAAGGTAGTAGTCCGTACGGATGTCTTGTATGACACGATCCTCCGGAATATCCAGCGCAGCGGCGATCCGCCGGGCCGATTCGAGGTCGCCCACCCGGTCGATGACAACGGATTGCTGCTGATCGAACGAGGTATGATCGCCCACTTCTACGACATCGAAGCCGCGGTCGCGCAAGAACTCGGTCGTCTGCGCGGCGAGGTGATCGACCCCACACCCATTGCGCACCTCGACCTGGATGATCTTGCCCACCAGCTGCCCCGGATTGCCCGCTCGCACCGGATCGGTGCGGGTACCAACGCTGCGGGTCACGAGCGCGTACAGGAGAACCATCACGGCAAGCCCCAACACGACGAGGGCCACGTTGAGCAGCCCGTTGGTTACGCGATTTGCCATGAACTCGGCGCAAAGGGTCTGGGTCGGTTCATCGGGGCGTCGAACGAAAAAGCGCGACACGCCGCCGGGACGTGCCGCGCCAGTGCCTCGCTACGGGGCGAGCCACTACCGCGACCGGTCATTCCAGAACAGGTCGTGTTGGCCCATGGCCCCGAAGGCGTTGACCGGTTGGTATCGGTTGTAACCGTAGGGGCCCATGTAGCGGCCGTAGGGGCTCTGACGCATCTGGAAGCGAATCTGCATGTTTTCCGTCGGGCGGTAGGCCACCTCCGCGTTACGGAGGAAGACCCGCGCGTTCTGATCTTGCGAGAATCCGTTGCCGCCAAAGGGCGAGTGCGCGAGACTCACATCCACCCGCGCAGCCAACTGTTCGTTGAACTGCCACATCATGGTGTTCGTGTACATGCCCAGCGAGTTGCTGTTATTTCCAAACGAGGAAAATGACATCTCGTAGGAATGCGACATCCGAAAATGATCTGCGCTGAACAGCTTGTTGAACAGATCAACGCCAGCATCCGACGCGTACAGCTGCGTGGGTGCGCGGCGTTCGTGTACGTTCTCGCGAAGTTGTGCCTCGGCCGGCTGGGCCATACTGAGCATAAAAACCAGGCAAAGCAGCGATAGCGTGGCGCGCATAGGATACCCTGTTGTTGAACGCAGGAATGGTGCAAATGTAGGCAATTGGGGTGCGATTATTCACTAACCCGGTTTCCGCTCATTTGTTCACGATGCACCGGCTGAGTTACATTTTATCGCACTGTTTTTTCGAAGCGCCTGTGCTTTTGAAACTCCCGCCCGCCAATCGGCATTCTTGCTGACTGGTTTCGATCCGTATTCTGATCCCGTATGTCCGAATCTCCCCTGATCCTCGGTATTGAAAGCTCGTGCGACGACACGGCGGCAGCGGTGATGGCCAACGGGGCGCTCCGCTCCAACGTCGTTTCCTCACAGCGGATTCACGATGAATACGGCGGCGTCGTGCCCGAGCTGGCCTCGCGCGATCATCAGCGGCTCATCGTGCCCGTGGTGGATGACGCGCTCCATGAAGCCGAGGTTACCCTCTCCGCAATTGACGCCATCGCCGTAACGTACGGTCCCGGTCTGGCCGGATCGCTGCTCGTGGGTCTCAGCTACGCGAAGGCGCTGGCGCTGGGCCTGGGCGTGCCGCTCATCGGCGTGAACCATCTGGAGGGGCACATCTACTCGCCCCACATCGAGCCGCCTGCCCCGCCGTTTCCGTATCTCTGCCTCATCGTATCGGGCGGGCACACGCAACTCGTGCTCGTCGAGGCCGCATTCGAGCACACGGTGCTGGGCCAAACGCGTGACGACGCCGCGGGCGAAGCGTTCGATAAGATCGCGCAGCTCCTCGGCCTCGGCTACCCCGGCGGGCCCGCCATCGACCGGCATGCGCAGCAGGGCGATCCGTCGTTCCACGACTTCCCCCGCGCCGAGCTGGACGACTTCGACTTTTCGTTCAGCGGATTGAAAACCTCGGTGTTGTATTACCTGAACGAATTTTCGGACGATGAGCGGACCGCCTTCCTCGACGATCATCTGGATGACCTCTGCGCGGCGGTGCAGCAAGCCATCGTGGACGTGCTGATTCACACCCTCCGGCGCGCCGCCGCCGAAACGGATGTCGACCACGTGGCGATTACCGGCGGCGTCTCGGCCAACAGTGTCCTGCGCGACGCTGCGCACGCCGCGGGCGAGGCCGATGGCTTCAAGGTGTATCTGCCCGATCTCGCCTACTGCATGGACAACGCCGCGATGATTGCCATGGCCGGGCACCTCAAGTGGCATGCCGGATATCAGAGCGACCTCACGCTCGACGTGGATCCGCGCCTCGACCTTCACGCATCCGCCCCCCCTCGCACCTGATGTCTGTTCGCATTCGCATCGTACTGGCGCTCAGCGCCGCGCTGCTGCTCGCAGCGGGCGGCACAGGCGCGTGGATGATCTTCGGGCCGAACACGCCGGAATACGCTGAGGCTCGCAGCGTCACGATTCCTGAAGACGCCTCGTTCGGCGCGGTGGCCGATTCGCTGGTCGAGCGCGGCATCCTCGCCTCCCGCACGACGTTCGTGCTGGTCGGGCGCGCGACCGGATGGGGCGGGCAGATCAAATCCGGCCATTATAGCTTCGAGGCCGGCGCATCCAACTACGACCTGCTCGATGCGCTGCGCCGCGGCCTACAGACGCCCATCCAACTGACGATCCCGCCCGGCTCCCGGCCCGAGGTGGTGGCGTCGGTGCTGGCACGCGACATGGCCTTCGACGCCGCCGACGTGCGCGCCGCTCTCCGCGACACCGCCCTCGCCGCCGCGCTGAATACCGACACGACGCACCTGTTCGGCTACATGCTGCCCGAGACGTACTCCCACTACTGGGGCGCCTCGCCCGAAACCGTCATCCGGCGCGCCAAGCAGGCGTTCGATCGCTTCTACGCCCCGCTCGCGCCCGCCGCCGACAGCCTCGACCTGAGCAAGCCCGACGTGGCTTCACTCGCCGCCATCGTCGAGTGGGAAGCCTACTTCGACCGCGAGAAGCCACGCATCGCCGGGGTGTACCTCAACCGCCTCGACATCGGCATGCCGCTGCAGGCCGATCCCACCATCCAGTACGCCGTCCTGCAGCGCGGGGGCGCCAAACGGCGGCTCCTGTTCGAGGACTACAACCTCGACCATCCGTACAACACGTATACCTATCGCGGCCTGCCGCCCGGCCCCATCACGAACCCGTCGAAATCGTCGCTGCGTGCGGTCGTCCACGCCGAGGCCCACAACTACCTCTACTTCGTCGCCGACGGCGAGGGCGGGCACACCTTCAGCCGGACGCACCGCGAGCACGTCAACGCCGCCAACGAATACCGCGAGCGGATGCGCGAACGCCGGCGCGAGCAGCGACAGCAGGACGAATCCTCCGGCGGGCGCGAATGATGCCAATCAGAACGACTCAGAACGAGTACGTGAGCCCCACAAGCACGCGGTTGCGGATGATCTCTTCATCGACGAAGGGCGCCTCAATCTCGATGAGATTCCCGCTGTCGTCGACCTCGCCCGGCACCGGACCGCTGCTGTACGGGCGATACTGGTCGTCGAAGCGCTCCTGCATCCAGCCAATGTTGATCTGGAACTGCTCGCTGAACCGGTAACCGATGCCCGCCGAGTAGAACGTGCGCGATCGATCCGTCGTCTCGTCGCCCGCGAGCTGGATCTCCACGTCGCGCGGATCGGGCTGATAGGCGAATCCGGCCCGCAGCGCCAAGCCGTTCACCTCATATTCGGCGCCGATGCGCGAGTTGACGACCGTCTTGAAGTCGCGGATGCGCCGATTGACGTCTGGGAAGTTCGTTGCTTCGGCATCGAGCTCCAGTTGCGTCCAATCGACAACTTCGACATCGCCCGCCAGCCGCAATCCACCGGCGTTAAAGCTCAGCCCCCCGCCCAGGCGCCATGGCGTACGCACGGTGTAGTCGAACTCATTGCCATCGGTCGACCCGGCCGAAAGGTTGCCGCCCGAGTCGAAGAACGTCGTGAAGCGCGTGCCGAAGGCCTCGTCGATGGTGTACCACGTCGGCGTTTCAACGACCAGACCGGCGCGGAGGTTGGGCGTCAACTCTGCCGAGAGGCCGCCGCGGATGTTGACGCCGGTGAGGTCCGACTCGATGCCCTCCTCCACCTGCAGCTCGTCGAATCCGCGCAGCTCCGATCCATCGACGAGCACGCTGTACAGATCGGGCGTGTTTTCGTTGTTGATGTCGATCTCACGGTAAAACCGATCGAACCGGTACGTGCCGAATGCGATGTTGACCGAGGCGCCGACCATCACGCCCTCGGCCGCCTCAAATCCACTACCGAAGCTGGCTTCGGTGATGCGCCCTTCCTCGATGACTTCATCCGCCTGCTCGATGGTCGTGCCGGGCGTCACCGCCTGCAGAAACGGGTAGGCTCCATCATCGAACGAGTCGCGGAAGAACTCGATAGCGCCTGCATTAAACGCGAGTAGCGGCAGGTTGAAATCGAACGACACGTCGCGCCCGGAGCCGACGCTGTAATTGCCCTCGAACGGCAGGAACGTGTCCGTAATCGAGTTGAATGAGTTTTGGCCGCTGTACTCCAGCGTGCGCTCGAACGTGTTCGTCTGGTTGAAGGCCCCGCCAAAGACGAGCGAGCCGCGCGCCGTGGGCATCTTGTAAATCAGCGCGGCGTTGCCGAGGCCGTACTGGCTCACCGTCTGATCGGTGAAGGTCGCTTCGGCGCCGCCGACCTGGTAGCGGGCGTCATCGGTGGCGCGGAGGAAGTTGAAGGCGCCACCCGCCTGCGACGACTCGAAGTAGCCCAACCCCGCCGGATTGGTAAACAGCGCGCCGTAGTCGGCCACGCCGGCGATGCCCGCCCCAGCAAAGCCCATCATGCGCGCACCGGTGGCGGGTTGGTGGTGCGAAAAGCGCAGGGCATCGTCTGCCGTCTGCGCCAGTGCGGCGGGTCCGCTGCTCATCATCAGCACGAGCGGAAGCGCGACGGCGAGCCATCGGCTCCACGGAGTGATTGCACGACGAGATGTCAGGAAGTGGCGTGTCATCGAAGGGTCCTCAACATCATATTTATGAGGGACTTAGTGGGATCGCTATTTTCCCAACCAGGCACAAGAAAGGCCCGCGCCGTTGCCAACACGGGCCTCCTTGCACACCAAGCGGCTATGGCACCAGTCGCTTGATTCAATTGCCGCGATCGCTGCCTCGGTCGCTTCCGCTGCGGCTGGAACTGCGTCCGCCGGAGCTGCGTGAGCCGCGGCTCGACGATCCCCGATCGGAGGATTTGCTTCGCCGGACGCGCGACGATTTCGAGCGCGTATTCCGGGTGCGGGTGTTGTTCGACCGAGTACGTGGATTGCTTGACCGCGAGCGGACATTACGGCTGCGCGAGCGCTCGATGGTGCGCGAGCGGATGTTCTTGAGCTCCCGCTGGATGTTTTTGGGCAGCGTTCGCTGGATGCTGCGGGTGTCGTTGCGGAACAGGTCGATGGACCGGCGCGAGCGCATGATGTCGCGAAGGACGCGCGCTTTCGTCTGGTCGGGGACGTTGCGGACGCGATCCGGCGTGCGGATGCGTGCATTCGTGGGCGCGGCGCGGCGGCTATTACTGCGGCTGCGCACCGCATCTCTCGATCCGCCCCGCGACGACCGGTTACTCCCGCGACGGGTCGATGCGCCGCTGCGGCTGCGGGTAGTGCCACGATCGCTGCGCGTGCGACTGGAGGAGCCGCTGCGCGCGGACGAGCCCGAGCGTCCCGTAGAGCGGTTCTTCACCCGTTCGGTACGGCGTTGCACTTGCGAGCGACCCGTTGACCGAGGATTCGTCGATCGGCCGACGCGCCCGCGGTTGGTGCCGCGCTGCTGCGTCGTCCGCGTCGTGCCCCGGTTCACCGCCGAGCGCCGACGGTCATCCGGCGCCGACCGTCCCACCCGTCCGCGATTACCCCGGTCAGTCGATCGGCCGACGCGTCCGCGGTTCTTCGTGATATCGGTCCGTGTGGCGGATCGTCCCACTTCACCTCGCCGCCCGTCCGAGCTACGCCCGACATCGGTGCGGGCCGTGGTCGTCCGGCCGACCGTGCCGCGGCGCGGCTGATACGTCCGCGAGCGAACGCCGGGGCGATAGTAGTTATCGTAGTAGTACGGCGATCCGTAATAGCTGCCGTAATAGCCGGAGTAGTACCGGTTGTAGTACGACCCAAAGCCGTAATGGTGACGGTACCGCGGATACCCGAAACCAAAGCCGATGCTCAGATAAAAGCTGGAGTGGTAGGGCGAGTAAAAGAACGGATCGTGGAAGTTACTCCACCGGAAGACGTACTCGAAGCGCGTCCGCGGAATGTACGACGAATACAGCGGATCGTAGCCGAACGGATCGTACGTCCACGAGACGTAGCGCTGGAAGAAGGGATCGGGGTAGAGATAGCTCAGATCGTTCATGCGCGACCAGTACTCATACTGGCTGATGCGCCCGTAATACCGGTCCTCGTAGACCTGACGTGCCGACGCTGCGGCCGGGTCATCGTAGTACTCGTAGATCGACTCGTCGTACTGGACCGCATCATCCTGCTGCGTCTGCGGTTCTTGCTGCTGCGCGCGCGGCTCGTCCTCGACCGTAGCCAGCTGGGTGTAGCAGCCCGTCAGTCCGATCACGAGACCCGCCAAAACAAGCAACCGAAGTCCGCTGCGCATCACTGGAGTTGTTTTTAGTATCTGTTTCATGGTAACACCCCCGGCTCATCCCTTCATTAAGTACTGCATCAGCATCAACATTGTGTATACGCCCCAACCCGCCGTTTTGTTACGCCGGAACCGCGGCGGGACCGGATCGCAACCTGGCGCTTTTGGGCTTTGAATCCCGGCGTGTGCGCACCTATATTGCGGTCCCTCCACGCGGCGCCCGCGCATCAGTGGCATCAGTGAAAGCCGCCGACAGCGGGTCGTTCGTAACGCGCACGCTCTATCTACATGACGCGACAAAAACCGGACCTATCTGCTCCTTGGCGGATACACGACGCTGGACCGGCTCCGTGCTGTCTACGCTGTCCTAAAAACCCATCACCCGCTGTACACTATGGCCGACGCTGCCACCCCCCGCGCTGACGATTACGCTCAGTGGTATAACGATGTCGTACGCAAGGGCAAACTCGCCGATAACTCGCCCGCACGCGGCTGCATGATCATCCGCCCCAACGGGATGGCGCTGTGGGAAAACATGCGCGCCGAACTCGACCGGATGTTCAAGGAGACGGGCCACGAGAATTTCTACTTTCCGATTTTCATCCCCGAGCGATTCATGGCCCGCGAGGCCGAGCACGTGGAGGGCTTCGCGAAGGAATGCGCCATCGTCACGCACTCGCGCCTCACCACCGATGATGACGGCAACCTGATCCCCGATCCCGAGTCGAAGCTGGGCGAGAATTACATCGTCCGCCCCACCTCCGAGACCATCATCTGGGACACGTACAGCAAGTGGATTCAGTCGTACCGCGATCTGCCGCTGCTCTACAACCAGTGGGCCAATGTCGTCCGCTGGGAGATGCGCCCGCGCCTGTTCCTGCGCACGGCCGAGTTCCTCTGGCAGGAGGGCCACACCGCCCACGCCACCAAAGAAGAAGCCGTGGCCGAAACCGAGCGCATGCTCGATGTCTACGCCACCTTCGCCGAGGACTTTATGGCGATGCCCGTCATTCAGGGGCGCAAGACCGAGAGCGAACGCTTCCCCGGCGCGGTCGATACCTACTGCATCGAGGCGCTGATGCAGGACGGTAAAGCGCTGCAGGCCGGGACGAGCCACTTCTTAGGGCAGAACTTCGCGAAGGCGTTCGAGTGCACCTTCACCAACGAAGACAACGAGGAGGAGCACGTATGGGCCACCTCGTGGGGCGTCTCGACGCGGCTCATCGGGGGGCTGATTATGACGCACTCGGACGATCAGGGGCTCGTGCTCCCGCCGAAGCTCGCGCGCAATCAAGCCGTGATCGTGCCCATCTACTTCAACGATGAGCAGCGCTCCGACGTACTCGCCGCCTGCGAGCGGATTCAGGGTGAACTGGAGGACGCGGGCGTGGCCGTCAAAATCGACGCCGATGACACCCAGAAGCCGGGCTGGAAGTTCAACGAGTACGAACTGCAGGGTGTGCCCGTGCGTCTCGCGATCGGACCGCGCGACATCGAGAATGATAACGTGGAATTGGCCCGCCGCGACACCCGCGAGAAAACCATCGTGCCGCAGGACAGCATCGGCCAACGCGTGGCGGATCTGCTCGACGACATCCAGCAGTCGCTGTACGATCAGGCGCTGGAGCGTCAGCAGGCCAACACGCACACCGTAGACGACTACAATACCTTCAAGGAGGTGGTCGACAGCGACGAGGGCGGGTTCGTCTGGGCCCACTGGGACGGCACACCCGAAACCGAGGCGCGCATCCAAGAGGAAACCGGCGCGACGATCCGCCTGATTCCGTTTGATCACGGCGAAAGTGAATCGGGCGAAGACATGGTCACCGGCGAACCCTCCGAGGGTCGCGTGCTGTTCGCCAAGGCGTACTGATCCAACCGATCCTCGACCGCCATCCGTTTGCTTTCATCTCCAATCACATCCATGAGACGCCACCGCTCAACCTCCGCGTTGATGCGGATCGCTGTTCTTGCTTTGACTTACCCTATCGGTTCATGACCTACGCCGTAATTATGGCTGGCGGCATCGGCAGCCGCTTCTGGCCGAAAAGCCGCAAAGCCCATCCGAAGCAATTTCTCAACGTCTTCGGCGATGGGACGCTTATCCAGAACACCGTGGCTCGCCTGCAGGGGCTGGTGCCCCCCGAGCGCTGCCTCATCGTCACCCACGAGCGTTACGTGGAGCAGACGAAGCAGCAGCTCCCGGCCCTCCCCGAGGAGAACATCCTCGCCGAGCCGATCAGCCGGAATACGGCGCCGTGCATCGCGTACGCCGCCGTCAAGCTGCGGGCGCGCGACCCCGACGCGACGATGATCGTGCTGCCGGCCGATCACCGCATCACCAATGTCAAGCGCTTCCACGAGGTGCTCAACACGGCCGTCGAGAAGGCGCAGGAGCCCGATGCGCTCGTCACTATCGGTGTGAACCCGACGTATCCAGCCACGGGCTACGGATATCTGCAATTCGACGGGCCCGACTCGGCCACGACGCCGGAGGCCGATCTCGAAGCGTATCCGGTGCGCACCTTTGCCGAAAAACCGGACGTGGCGACCGCCGAGCGCTTCCTCGACTCGGGCGATTTCCTCTGGAACAGCGGCATGTTCATCTGGCGCGCCGATACCATTCTCAATCAGATGGAGCGGCATCTGCCCGATGCCTACGAGGCGTTCGAGCCCATGCAGGACGTCGTCGGCACAGACGCAGAGGAGAACTCCCTGAAAGATGCCTTCCAGAACAGCCCCCGCATCTCCATCGACTACGGCGTGATGGAGCGGGCCGACGAGGTGTACGTGGTGCCCGGTACGTTCGGCTGGAGCGACGTGGGCGACTGGCGCGCCGTCTACGAACTCAGCGAAAAGGACGAGCACGGCAACGCCCTCCAGGGCAACGTGCTGATGCACGACTCCAGCCGCTGCCTCGTCCACGCCGACGACCGGCTCGTCGTCCTCGTGGGCGTGCATGACGCCGTAGTAATCGACACCGAGGACGCCGTGCTGGTCTGCAATCGGGAAAGCACGCAGCAGGTCAAAAACGTGGTCGAATATCTCAACGCCCATCAGCTCACCGAATACGTCTGAGGCGTATCACCCAAGGCGGACGAAGTCCTGAGGGACGCTGGCCCGGCCGGCGTCCCTTTTGTCTTGCTCTTCGCACAGTCTTCACCCCTTTCAACCGCTCTCTTCACACGAAGATTGAATCATCAGTCACTTACTGACGTCTTGTTCATATCGTGACGCGCCAGTCACTTTCCGATTAATCCTTCGCCCCGCCGCCCCGCCTATGCCCGATGACGCGCCCTCCCCCCCCGAAACGCTCTCCCGCCGCGAGCGGGAGCGCCTCTTCCGGCGCCGCGCCATGCTGCGCGCTGCCCAGACGGTCTTTGCCGAGAAAGGCTATGCCCGCGCTACGCTCGACGAGATTGCCGAACGGGCCGAGTTCGGGAAAGGTACGCTGTACAACTACTTCGAGGGCGGCAAAGAAGACATCCTCTTCGCCGTCGTGGAGCAGATCTACGATGAGGTCTGCGAGCTCATTCGCACTGTATTTGCATCGGAAAATGATGAGCAGCGCCCCCTGCGCGATGCATTTCCCCTGCGCGATGCATTTCACGACTTCGTCCGGGCCTACTTCGACTTCTTTCAGGAGCGCGAGGATCTGTTTCTGATTCTGATGAAGGAGACGCACCGGCTGGCGTTCAGTGAAGAAGCTGAGCGCGCCGCCTTCTTTCAGGAACAGCAGGAGCGGATGGTGAGCACGCTGACGCCAGTGCTGGAGCGTGCCATGGAACAGCAGCAGATCCAACAGCTCCCGCCGCCCGCCGTGGCGCACATGCTGCTCGCCAACGTCAACGGTATGGTCGTCCACCGCTGCCTCTCGGACCGCCACGCCCCCTGCGATCCCGACACGACGCTCCTCGACCAGCCCGAGAAGGCGGCCGATTTCCTGACGACGATGCTCTTCGATGGGCTCACCCTGAACGCCGCTCCGCCGTCCGATTCCCGCTCTCATGAATAACTGCACGCCTCCCTCCCTTATGGACGCGATGTGCTCCCGACGCTGCCTGTGGATTGCCGTGATCGCGGTGCTTGTGCCCCTTGGCTGGCCGCCCCCGGCGTGGGCCCAGACCGAGACGCCGGCTCCCATCGGCCGCGCCGCGCCCTCCCCCGAGCGCCTGACGCTGACCGTGGATGACGCCATCCGCGTGGCCATGGCGAACAACTATGACCTGTCGAAAACGCGCCTGGACGTACGCAACGCTAATGCCCAGGTGCGCGAAGCCTGGGGCCAGGTGCTGCCGCAGGTCGACGTCTCAAGCGGCTACACGCGCAACCTCGTCACTGCCAACCCCTTCGCCGGAAGCGACGTGACGGGCCTGTTCGCGGGCGGAAACGCCTCGGACTGGGTCGCCTTCAATGAGCGCGCCCGCACCGACGATAACCCGAACACCACCCCGATCACCTTTCAGGAATTTCAGGAGCGCCAGCAGGAGGCACGCGAGGCTGCTGGAATCACCCTCGGCGGGGGCGGCAACCCGTTCGGGGTCGACAATGAGTTCCGGAGCGGCGTTTCGATCACACAGACGCTGTTCAACGGAAGCGCGTTCTCGGCCATCTCTGGAGCGCAGCAGCTTAAAGATGTCAACCAGCGCGGGGTCGACCGCCAGATGCAGCTGCTTGCCGATCAGGTGCGGCGGGCGTACTACGACGCCTTGCTCGCGCAAGAGCGGGTACAGGTTCTCCAGCAGCGCGTGCAACGCACCGAAACGACGCTCAGCGAAGTGAGCCGGCAGGTGCGCCAGGGCGTCACACCCAAATTCCAGCGGTTGAGCACCGAGGTGGAGCTGTCCAACACGCGGACCCAACTCGCCCAGGCGCAGAACGCAGCCGGGCTCGCGCTGGACAACCTGAAGAACACCCTGGGCGTTTCGATCGACCGGCCTGTGCGCCTCGATGGCTCGCTCGAATCCGCCGATCCGTCCCTCTACCGCGAGGTGTCGACCCAGCGAGCGATCGAAGCAGCCCTCGACCGGCGACCCGACATCGAGCAGGCACGCCTCGCCATCGACCTGCGCGAAATCCAGACGCAGACCGTCCGCGCCGAGTATCTGCCGCGGCTCTCTGCGGTCGCCAACTTCAACTACACCGGCCGCGTGCCCGATGACCGCGAGCTGGTGCTCTCCGACCCGAACGACCCGTTTGCCTTCTCCACGCAAAGCCGCGGATTCTTCAACGACGACTTCTGGAATCCCTCGATCAACGTGGGCCTGCAACTGACCTGGAACATCTTCAACGGCTTCCAGACGAGCGCTCGCGTGGAGCAGCAAGAGGTGGCGGTGCGGCGCGCCGAGATCAACTATCAGCAGGCCCGCCAGGGAGTAGAGCTGGAGGTGCGGCGTGCACTGCGCAGCCTCGAAGATGCCCGCCAGCGCATCCGCAACCAAGAGGAGAACGTGGAGCGCGCGCAGACCAATTACGAGTTCGTCAGCCAGCGCGTCGAGCAGGGCGTCTCCAGCCAATTGGAGCTGCGCGAAGCCTCCGACCAGCTCGATCAGAGCCGGCTCAACTACCTCCAGGCCATGCGCGACTACCTGGCCGCGCAGAGCGCCTTTGAGGCCGCCCTCGGTCTGCCTGTCACCGATTCGTCTTCCAACCTTCAGCTCACCCGCCGTTGATGCCCCCCTCTTTTTTCTCACGTACCCTGCCGATGTTGTCCATGCGCATGCTATTTTCGCTTTCGAATCGCCCCGTCATCGCCGTGCTGATGCTCGCGGCCCTCGTCGCGGGAGGATGCAGCGACGACCCGACGCCCTCCCCCCCGGCGCAAGCGGCAGCCGACCGCGCGGCGACCCGCGTCGAGACGCTCCAGCTCAGGCCCACTTCGTTCACCGATGTGATCGAGGTCACGGGCAACGTCGAGGCGGTGCACGATGCGACCCTCTCGTCGCAGGCAGCCGGCACCGTCATCTCGCTTGCAGATCTGGGCGAGGTCGTCCGCAAGGGTAACCCCGTCGCGCAGCTGGACTCAACGGAAGCGCGAGCAGCGCTCGATCAGGCACAGGCTCGGTATGAGCTGGCCAAGGATCGCTTCGAGCGTCAGGAGCCCCTGTACCGGGACTCGATCATCACGGCGCTGGAGTTCGAGCAGGTGCGCTCGGAGCTGACCCAGGCCCGCGCGGCGCGGTCGCAAGCAGCCGAACGGCTACGTAACACCACCGTGACCGCCCCTTTCACCGGTACCGTCGAGCAGCGCTTCATCGAAGTGGGCGAACAAGTTGGTATCAACGAGCCAATTGCTCGGGTGATTGACGTTCGCCCCGCCAAGGTGGTCGCGGGCGTACCGGAGCGCTACGCCGGCGACATCGAGACCGGCACGCCGGTGCAAATCCGATTTACCTCCTCCACCTTGGGCGCGCGCGCAGGAACAATCACATTCGTCGGATCGGCCATCGATCCGCAAAGCCGCACCTTCACCATCGAGGCGACGGTGCCCAACCGCAACCGGATTCTCAAGCCCGAGATGGTCGCCCGGCTTCGCATCGACCGGACGACGCTCTCCGATGCGCTGGTCATCCCGCGCACTGCCCTCGTCCGCGACGAGGCCGGCACCCATGTATATGTCGCCGAGCAGACGGACTCGGGCGCCGTAGCCCGGAAACGCAACGTCGTCCTCGGCCCCGAGGCGGGCGGAAGCGTCGTCGTGGAATCGGGCCTGCAGGCGGGCGACACCATCATCATCGTGGGGCAGAGTGATCTGGCTCCCGGCGAGCAGCTGGAGATCACGCAGCAGTACGACCGCATCCCCGCTGCCGGCACGCCCTACGACGATGCCAATCCCGACGCCCGCGCTGGCACCGCCGACTCGCCTCCGTCCTGATCGCGCTTGGCCCTCGCCGGCTAAGACGCCCCCGATGCGCTTTGCACTGAATCGACTCGAACCGCGATGAGAATCACCAACCTCGCCATCAAATATCGCACGGCGATCGCCGTGTTCACCCTGATCGTGGCAATCGGGGGGCTGGTCAGCTATCTGACGATTCCGAAAGAGTCCCGGCCGTCGATCGAATTTCCGCAGATCGTGGTGACGTCGATCTATCCCGGCGCCAGCCCGAGCGACGTCGAATCGACCGTTTCACAGGTCATCGAGCAGGAGATCAGCTCCATCAACGGCATCGACGAGATGCGCTCGACCTCCTCCGAGGGCGTCTCCACCATCGTCGTCGAGTTCACGCCGGATGTTGAGACGGATAAGGCGTATCAGGAAGTCAACCGCGCCGTTGATCGCGCCCAGCCCGATCTGCCGGATGCCGTGGAGGAGCCCCTGATCGACGAGATCAACACGGACGACTTTCCCATCATGACGGTCAACTTGGCGGCGGATTACTCGCTGGCACGCCTGAAGGATGTGGCCGAGGACCTGCAGGATGAGGTCGAAGGCATTTCGAGCGTGCTGGAGGCCAACCTCATCGGCGGGCTCATACGGGAGGTCCGCGTGGATGTCGACCTCACGGCGCTCAAGAGCTACAACCTGTCGTTTAACGACCTGATCACGACGATCCAGCAGGAGAACACCAACATCCCCGGCGGCTCGATCGATGTAGACCGCCTCAACTACCTCGTGCGCGTCGATGGCCAGTTCGATAACCCGTCGGAGGAGATCGAAAACCTCGTGCTTCGCTCGACGCGGGACGGGCGTAACATCTACGTGCGGGATGTGGCGGAGGTCTCGTTTGGCTTCAAAGACCGCGAGAGCTACGCGCGTCTGCGCCTCCTGAAGCGCGACGACGCCGAGGGCGACCCCGTCGCCATCCCGGCCGCCGAGCGCCAGACGCTGCAAGTCATCTCACTGAACGTCACCAAGCGTCCGGGCGCTAACATTCTGGAGGCCGCCGCGGCCGTCAAAAGCACCATCGACGGGTTCGACTTCCCCTCGGGCACGCAGGTTACCATTACGGGCGACGAGAGCGAAAACGTGCAGTCGCTCGTGACCGATCTGGAGAACAACATCATCAGCGGTCTGATCTTCGTCGTGGCCGTGCTGCTCTTCTTCCTCGGCGTGCGCAATGCCACGCTCGTAGGCATCGCCATTCCGCTGTCGATGTTCACAAGCTTCGTCGTCTTTCAGGCGCTGGGGTACACGCTCAACTTCATCATCCTCTTTTCGCTCATCATCGCCCTGGGCATGTTGGTCGACAACGCGGTGGTGATCATCGAGAACATCTACCGCTTCCGGGAAGAAGGCTACTCGCGCTGGGAGGCCGCCAAGCAAGGCACCGCCGAGGTGGGGGGCGCCGTCGTGGCCTCAACCGCGACCACCGTCTCGGCCTTTGCCCCGATGCTGTTCTGGCCGGGCATCATCGGCGAGTTCATGGGCTACATGCCACTGACACTCATCATCACGCTGACGAGCTCACTTTTCGTTGCGCTGATCATCAACCCCGTTATCACCGGCTTCTTCGTCGAAGTGCAGGGCGAGTCGGAGGAGGAAGAGGCCGCGATCACCTGGCCGGCATTCGCCCGATACGGAGGCGCTGCACTCATCGTGCTGCTGGGCGTCATGGTGGGCATCGCCAACTGGAAGACGCTGGTCGTCATCGCCATTGGGATTCCGGTGCTCTATCTCGTGCATACACGCGTGATGGCACCCATCGGCGACCGCTTTGCGCAGGAGAAGCTCCCTCAACTGGTGCAGCGCTACCGCGGCTTCCTCCAGCGGATGCTCCGGCGCGACTACTCGGTCAACTACGCTTTGCTGCGCAACACGGGGGCGCTCTCGGCGCTGACGCTCGGCGTGGTACTGCTGGTGGCAGGCGGCGGCGTTTCGGCGCTGCTCGGCTCCACGGCCGGGATGCTCCTCCTCGTGCCCGGCGGCGTGTGTGCCGCGCTCGGCGCGCTCGGCGTCATCGTCCATACGCTCGAAACGATGTACCTCGGCGGATGGACGAGCGTCAAAGTGGGCCTCAGCCTCCTTGCAGTCATCCTCGCCATTCTGGGCCTCAACTACCTTAGTGGGACGGTCACGCAGCGGACGATTCTCGGCTTCGCCGCCGTGCCGGCCTTCATCATCCTCATGGGGCTTGTGGGCGGGCTCCTCAACCGCCGCGCTCGGCTCCTCCTCACCGATAACCGGGCGGTGCTGCTGAACAGCTCTTTGGGCGGACTGGTGATTATCGTGGGCCTCTTCCTGTTTGCACCGACCGGACAGGCCTTCTTTCCCGATACCGACCCGAACCGCGTGCAGATCAATCTCGAAGCGCCGCTGGGCACCAACGTCGAGGCCTCGAACCGCATCGCCCAGACGGCCCAGGAGCGCATCCTGCGCCTGCTGGAGCAGAACCCGGCGTCCGAAACCAATATCGAAAATCTGCTCGTAAACGTGGGCGTGGGCGGCGATGCCATGTTCGGCGGCGGCGCGCAGCAGCCCGAGCGCTCGCGTATTTCCCTGAACATGGTCGACTACGCCGACCGCGCTGAGTCGTCGGCGCGCACGCTGGAGAAACTGCGCGCCCAGCTGCAGGGCATCCCCGGCACCGAGATCGAGTTCACCGAGCAGCAACAGGGCCCGCCGACGGGCCCCCCCGTCAACATCGAAATCTCGGGGCCCGACTTCGACCAGATCGTGAGCATCACCCAAGAGGTTAAACGCCGCCTCAACGAAGCGGCCGATAGCGGTGCGCTGCCCGGCCTCGTAGATGTATCCGACAACCTCAACACGGGCCGCCCCGAGGTGCAAGTGGCCATCGACCGGGAGCGCGCGGCCCAGTTTGGCCTCTCGACCGCCCAGATCGCCCAGACCGTGCGCGCGGCCATCCAGGGCGTCGAGGCCGACACCTACCGCAGCGGCGAGGACGAGTACGACATCACCGTGCGCCTGCAGGAAACCGACCGCCAGAGCCTCAACAGCCTGGCCAACCTGGACATCACCAACGCAGTCGGCCAGCAGATTCCGCTCACCTCGGTGGCCGACCTCGAAGAGGGCACCGGCTTTGGCTCGATCACGCGGATCGACCAGGAGCGCGTCGTGACCGTTTCGGGCGATGCCGCGCCGGGCTACAATGGGCCTGAGGTGCTCAGCCGGGTGCAAACGGAGCTGTCGGAGTACCGGCAGAGCTTGCCCACCGGCTACCGGATGGAATACACCGGCGGCAATGAGGAGCAGCAGGAATCTTTCGGATTTCTGGGAACGGCGCTCGCCATCGGGCTGGCACTCATTCTGCTCATCATGATCATCGAGTTCAACTCCATCACCGCACCGTTCATCATCATGGTCGCCGTGGGCCTGAGCATGATCGGCGTCCTGCTGGGCCTGATTCTCACGCGCACGCCGTTCAACCTCTTCACCTTCATTGGCATCATCGCGCTGGCCGGCATCGTGGTTAACAACAACATCGTGCTGGTCGACTACATCATGCAACTGCGCGGGCGCGGGCTGGAGAAGCAGGCGGCCATCATCGAAGGTGGCGCGACGCGTCTGCGCCCCGTGCTGCTCACGGCGCTGACGACCGTGCTCGGCCTCGTGCCACTGACCTTTGGCATCAACGTCGACTTCGTGGGCTTGCTGGCCGATTTTGCGCCCAACTTCGAGTTTGGCAGCGAGAACACCCAGTTCTGGGGCCCGATGGGCACCGCCATCATCTCGGGGCTGACATTCGCGACGTTCCTCACACTCGTCATCGTCCCGGTGATGTACTCCACGTTCGACTCGCTGAGCCTCCACCTCACCGAAGCCTTCGGTGGCGACCCCGATGAAGCAGCCATCTTCAGCGAAGCGGTGATGACGGATGGCGAAGGCGCCACCGCCCCCGACCGCGTGCTCGACTCGGAGGAGATGCGGGGCAACGGCGCCCCAGATGAGCCCAAGCCTTCCCCGCAGCGCGGATGAGCGATCGGCGCTCCTCGGCCCGGTTATGTATCCAGGCCAGCTCCGGTCATGTATGACGGATGCGCCTTTGAAATTTTCGGCGCACCGTGTAGTTTTATCATGCTTTACTCGGTCTCCGGCGTCCTCGCACATCATCGTCCCCTATCACCGGATCGGTTTGCTCATGCACGGCTCCTCGGCTTCAACGGATCATGCCTTCCAGGCCCGCAACGAGCACCTGCTGAAGCGCCTCGTTCGCCGCTGTATCCACGGCCTCGATTACGCGTTTGGCCGGTTCTCGCAGGTAGGCGACCAGCCCTTCTTCGATCCCGCCCGCTTCCCCTGGACCCGCGACCTCGAAGCGCACTGGACGGTGATGCGCGATGAGCTGGATGCCCTGCTCGAACACCGGGAGGCGCTGCCCAACTTCCACGACATCACCAACCAGGCCACGACCATCACGCGCGACGACCAGTGGAAGACGTATTTCTTCTACGGATACGGCGAAAAGGCAGAGGAGAACTGCGCTCGCTGCCCGGAGACAACGAACCTAATTGAGCAGGTGCCGGGGATGCAAACGGCGTTCTTCTCCATCTTATCGCCCGGTAAGCACATCCCGCCGCATCGCGGTCCGTACAAGGGTGTGCTGCGCTACCACCTGGGCCTGAAGGTACCCGAGCCCAGCGAGCAGTGCCGCATCCGCGTGGCCGATCAGGTGCAGCACTGGGAGGAAGGCGAGAGCATGGTCTTCGACGATACGTACAATCACGAGGTGTGGAACGACACTGAGGGCGAGCGCGCGATTCTGTTTCTCGACATCGAACGTCCGCTGCCAACACCGCTCGCACTGTTCAACCGCACCCTTCTTAGGCTGCTGCGCCGCTCCCCCGTCGTGCAGAAGGCGCGCAAGAATCAGGCGCAGTGGAGCAAACAGCTCGACCGAGCGATGCAGCAAGCGTAGCGGGCGGCGGCGTATCGGCCATCTCGATGGATCAAGAAACCGGGGGCAGGGCGTACACATTCTTTAACGTGCGACCTACGATGAATACGTACGGTGTGACGTCCATCGATCCTCCTCGAACGATCATCGCTCCCCTGTGGGAGTATCTACTGTCCTTGCGCCGCTCGTGTAGGTCGTTATTCGGCTCCTGCCCATTGGCCCTTTTTGATGCATGGGTTTATTAATCCTTTATGTATCGTTAGCCATAGGCATCTCCTTCCTATGCTCCATCATGGAAGCCGTCCTGCTCAGCATCACGCCGTCCTATACGGCGGCGCTGGAGCAGGAGGAGCATCCGGCCGGTGAAAAAATCCGTCGTCTCAAAGAGAATGTCGATCGGCCGCTGGCCGCCATCTTGAGCCTCAACACCATTGCCCACACGGTGGGCGCAGCGGGCGCCGGCGCGCAGGCCGCCATTGTCTTTGGCGATGCCTACATCGGCGTCATCTCGGCCGTGCTTACGCTGCTGATTCTCGTCTTCTCCGAGATCATCCCGAAGACCCTCGGCGCCGTCTACTGGCGTAAGCTGGGTCCCGCCGTCGCGCGGATGCTGGTGCCCACCATCTGGTCGATGTGGCCGCTTGTAAAGCTCTCGCAGGGCCTCACCCGCCTCCTCTCCCGCGGCCAGGAACGCACGTCCTTCAGTCGGGAAGAGTTCACCGCCATGGCCGAACTGGGCGAGGAAGAGGGCGTGTTTGAAGAGAAGGAATCGCGCATCCTGCGAAATCTCTTTCGCTTCAACTCGCTACGCGTCAAGGACGTAATGACGCCGCGCACCGTGGTCTTCGACCTGCCCGAGTTTCAAACCGTGGGCAAGGTCGTCGACGAATACGATGAGTTCCGCTTCTCCCGGATTCCCGTCTACAACGAAAACCGGGACGACGTAACCGGCTACGTGCTGAAAGACGAGATCCTGCTGAAAGCCGCGCAGGAAGAGCACGATATGCCGCTGAAAAACCTCGCCCGCGAAATGCTCGTGGTGCGCGATTCGCTTCCCCTCCCCGACCTGCTGGAGCGGATGCTCGACAAGCTGGAGCACATCGCGCTGGTCGTCGATGAATACGGCGGCGTCGAGGGCATCGTCACGATGGAAGACGTGGTCGAAACGCTGCTGGGCCTCGAAATCGTAGACGAGGCTGACTCGGTTGAGGACATGCAGGCGCTGGCGCGGCGGCAGTGGTTCAAGCGCGCGCAGCAGCTCGGCATGGTCCCCGAAACCGAAGCGGAGGCACAGAGCGAAGAGGAAGCCGCCATCGTGCGCCTCGGCATCACCGGCGGCGAATTCCCCGCTCCTGCACCCGACACCGAATCCGAGGACGCCAAACCGGCACGCGACGAATAACCGCTTTGGCCCACGTCCGCCCCGGTGCGCCTGATGCTTCTCTGCCGATGACTCCCCCGCCCACTGCTCCCGTCTCATGCCCGACGTATCCGCGCTCCCCGACGCCCACCTGCGCCAGTTTGATCGGCCCGGCCTTCCCGCGCCCGACGATCTTGATGAGGTTTATCTGATCGGTATCTGCGGCACCGGGATGGGCGCGCTCGCCGGGCTCTTCAAACAAGCCAAATGTACCGTCCGCGGCGCCGACGACGGCATCTATCCGCCCATGAGCACGCATCTCGCGGAGCTGGGCGTTCCCGTGTACGAAGGCTACACCCCCGCCCACCTCGATCCGCCGCCCGATCTCGTCGTGGTCGGTAATGCGTGCCGCCCGACGCACGACGAAGCCACCTACGCCCGCGAGCACAGCCTCCCGCAGTGCTCCTTCCCCGAAGCGCTCGCCCATTACTTCCTCCCCGAGCGCCGCCCCATCGTCGTCGCTGGCACACACGGCAAAACGACGACCACCGGCCTGCTCGTCCACACGCTGCACGCCGCCGACGCCGATCCCGGCTTTCTCGTGGGCGGCATCATGCAGAACACAGACCAGAGCTACGCCCTCGGCAGCAGCCAGCCCTTCATCGTCGAAGGCGACGAGTACGACAGCGCCTACTTCGACAAGCAGCCGAAATTCATGCACTACCAGCCGGAGAAGGCGCTCGTCACGTCGCTGGAGTTCGACCACGCCGACATGTACGCCGACGAAGACGCCTACCGGCTCGCGTTCGAGCGCTTCGCCGGGGCGATGGATGCGCGCGACGGCGTGCTCGGCCTCTGCGGCGACGATCCCGCCGTGGCCGCGCTCACCCAGCACACCGATGCCCGCGTGCGCACCTACGGCCTCAACGCGGACAATGACATCAGCGCGCGCGATATCGAGGTGACGCCCGAGGGCCAGCGCTTCACCCTCACGATGGGCGGCCTCCCGCGCGGTGACTTTTTCCTGCCGATGCACGGCACTCACAACCTGCAGAACGCCCTCGGCGTCGCGCTCATCGCCTTCAGCGAAGGCTGCTCGCCCGATCAAGTCGCCGACGGATTCGCTTCGTTCGAGGGCATGAAACGCCGCCAGGAGATCCGCGGCACCGTCGGCGGCGTGACCGTCGTGGACGACTTCGCGCATCATCCGACGGCCGTCCGCAAGACGCTGCAAGCCGCTCGCCAGCACTGGCCCGAGCGGCGCCTCGTCGCCATCTTCGAGCCGCGCTCCAACACCAGCCGCCGCCCCATTTTCCAGTCGGATTACGCGGAGGCCTTCGACGCAGCGGATCGCGTCTTCCTCAAGGCGCCACCCGTCCGCCACAACGACGACCCCGATCAGATGCTCGACGTCGAGGCCGTGGCGGCCGCCATCACCGATCGCGGCCCCGTTGCCCACACCCACGCCGAGGTCGACGCCCTCCACGATGCGCTCCTCGACGCCCTCCGCCCCGGCGACGTCGCCCTCATCATGAGCAACGGCAGCTTCGGCGGGCTCCACGAGCAGCTGATCGACGCGCTGAAGCGAACCGCCAGCCCGCAGTAACCCGATGCCACACGTGCCATCATGAGCCGCGACGAATCGCTCCCGACCTCCATTTCGCTGATCGACGTCCTGCTCGTCGGCTTCGGCCTGTTTCTGATCGGCCTCAGCGTCTCCAACTGGCTGGATGGCCACTACCTGACCGCCGCATCGGACGGAGCGTTCGGGGTCGCAGGCCTGGCGATCGGCCTCCGACAGACGCTGGAGCGCATCCTGAGCCGCGACCTGTCGGTGATGAATCAGATTGCCGTTGGCGGCGCGACTCTCGGCTTTATCCTGCTGGCCGTTGAGCTTTTTGCCTGACTGGACAGACCCCTCGCTGTGCCCGATTTTCCCTTCACTACGACCGATGCCCTCGGCCGCTCCGTCACGCTGGAGACACCCCCGCAGCGCATCATCTCGCTCGTGCCGAGCCAGACGGAATTGCTGGCCTATCTGGAGTTGGGGGATCGCGTCGCCGGCATCACGCGCTTCTGCGTGCGCCCAGAATCGTGGCAGGACGAGAAGACGATCGTCGGCGGGACCAAACAGATCAATCTCGATCGCGCCGCCGACCTGGCACCCGATTTTATCCTCGCCAACCACGAGGAAAACACGCCGGACGACGTCGAGGCGCTGGCCGACCTCGCACCCGCCTACGTCACCGACGTGCCCGCCGTCCCCGATGCACTCGCCATGATTCGCGCCGTGGGCACGCTCGTCGATCGCCCCGGCCCGGCCGAGCAACTCGCTGACACCATCGAGCAGCGGTTCGATGCGCTCGAGCTGACACCGCCCATCCGCGCCGCGTATCTCATCTGGCGCGAGCCGTTCATGACCATCGGGCACGACACCATCATCCACGATATCATGACGCGCGGCGGCTTCGCGAACGTCTTCGGCGACCGGACGCGCTACCCCGAGGTGACGCTCGACGCCCTCCGCACCGCCGCTCCCGACGTGCTCCTGCTGCCGGATGAGCCGTTTCCCTTTCCGCAGAAGGACCCGTTTTCGGACGATCTGCGCGAGGCGCTGCCGAACACGTGCATCCAGTTTGTCGACGGACAACTCTTTTCGTGGTACGGACCGCGGCTACGCGAGACGCCCGCGTATCTCGCCGACCTCCATGCCCAGGTGGTCGGATGACGACGTAATCTTGTTTGTTGTGCGCTGCTTTGTACATTGGATCAATGTTCCGATCTGTCTCCCGCCGACTACCCAACGCCATGCTTCGCACCGCCGTATTTGCCCTCGTGATCGCCGCCCTCGGACTCGCCGGCTGCCAATCATCCGGCTCCGACTCCGCCTCCGAAACCGACGCCGCCGACGTGCAGACCCGCGCCCAGACGCTCGCTCAAGAAAACATCATCGTCGACGGCCACATCGACGTGCCGTACCGGCTGCTCGAACTCGAGGAGAACATCGCCGATTCGACGGTCGGCGGCGACTTCGACTATCCGCGCGCGAAAGCTGGCGGGCTCGACGCGCCGTTCATGTCGATCTACATCCCCGTCGAGTTGCAGGAAGAGCCCGGCGCCTCGAAAGCGCGGGCCGAAACGCTCATCGACATGGTCGAAGGCTTCGCGGAGGATCACCCCGATAAGTTTGAACTCGCGACCTCGCCCGATGACGTGCGCCGCATCGCCGCGGCTGGCAAGATTGCTCTGCCGATGGGCATGGAAAACGGCTCCGGACTCGAAGGCGAGATCGACAACGTCGCGTATTTCTTCGACCGCGGCATCCGCTACATCACACTGACGCACGCCGAGCACAACCGGATCGGCGACTCGTCCTACGATGACGACGAGCCGCGCTGGAATGGGCTGAGTCCCTTTGGCGAAGCCGTCGTCCGCGAGATGAACCGCCTCGGGATGATGGTAGACATCTCGCACGTGACGGACTCGACGGCGTTGGACGTGCTGGAACTCACCGCGGCGCCGGTCATTGCCTCGCACTCGTCGGCCCGCCACTTCACGCCCGGCTGGGAGCGCAACATGAGCGATGAACTGATCCAAGCGCTGGCTGACAACGGCGGCGTCATCATGATCAACTTCGGCTCGTCGTTCCTCCGCAATGAATACCGGGAGCAGGACGATCCCATCCGCGAGCGGATGCAGGCGCACATCGATTCGATGGGCTGGGCCGAGGGCTCGCGCGAGGCCGTGCTCTACACCGAAAAGATGCGCAAGGCCAACCCGATTGGCTCGGTGCAGGACGTGGCCGACCACATCGATCACGTCGTGGAGCTCGCCGGCATCGACCACGTCGGCCTCGGCTCGGACTACGACGGCGTCTTCGCCCTGCCCGAGGGCCTGCTGGATGCGTCGACGTATCCCAACCTCATCGCCGAACTGCTGAACCGCGGCTACTCGGAGGAGAACATTGCGAAGCTGCTCGGCGGCAACGCGCTCCGCGTGTGGGAGGAGGTCGAGCAAGTCGCGCAGAATTGAGCAAGGCGTAGCTCCCATTCTCCCCCGCACCCGCTCTCCCATTCCCAACCGTGTTCACCGACCTCGTCGTACTGGAGCTGGCCAGCGTGCTCGCCGGGCCCCGCGTAGGCCAGTTCTTCGCCGAACTGGGCGCGACGGTGCTCAAGGTGGAAAACCCGCGCACGGAGGGCGATGTGACGCGCCGCTGGCGCTTGCCCTCCGAGCCCGAGGACGACGACCGGCCCAGCTACTTCGTCAGCTGCAACAGCGGAAAACAATCCATCGCGCTCGACCTGACCGCTGAAGCCGGGCGCGACCTGCTGCATCGATTGGCCGAGCAAAGCGACATCGTCATCGCGAGCTACCGGCCCGGCTCCGCCGAGCGCCTCGGCGCCGATCCGGATACGCTGCGGGGAATCAACCCGAAACTGATCTACGGCCACATCACCGGCTACGGCCCGGACGAGTCGCGCGCCGGCTACGACGCCGTCATCCAGGCCGAGAGTGGCTTCATGCATATGAACGGATCGCCCGATGGGCCGCCGACGAAGATGCCCGTCGCTCTGATGGATGTGCTGGCCGCGCATCAGCTCAAAGAGGCGCTGCTGATTGGTTTGCTTCGCCGCGCGCGCACGGGCGACGGCGGCTACGTCTCCGTGTCGCTGATGCAGGCCGCCGTGAGCGGCCTCGTCAACCAAGCCACCAACTGGCTCGTGGGCGGCCATGTCCCGCAGCGGATGGGCTCGGCGCATCCCAACATCGCCCCATACGGCACCATCTACCGCACCGCCGACGAGGAGGCGATCCTGCTCGCCGTCGGCACGGATCGGCAGTTCGCCCGGCTGTGCGCGATCCTCGACATCGGCAACCTGCCCAATGACGAGCGATTCGCCACCAACGCCGCCCGCGTGCGCCACCGCACGGCGCTCGACACAAGGCTCGCTCCTGCTATCGCTGAGTGGCCACGCGACGATTTACTCGATGCGTTGGACGCGCAGTCGGTGCCCGTGGGCGCAATCAACGACATGCGGCAGGTCTTCGAGCAGCCGCTGGCACAGGCGATGACCGTGCCGTTCGGTGACGCGCCCACGGGCCTCCGCACGACAGCCTTCGACGCCCACGCATCGGATGACGTGCTTCCCCCACCGCACTACGCCGAGCACACGGAGACGGTGCTGCGCGAGCGGCTCGGCTGCTCCCCCGATCAGATTCAACGGTACGCGCGCGAGGGTGCTGTTCAACTTGGGACAGCGTGAGGAAACGGTTGTCATCCCGGCCCTGAGCCGGGATCTCCCCGAATTTGTCACCATCCCAAAGGAGATCCTGACACGAGCCGCAGGCGACTGATGCCATAATCGAGTTCAGGATGACAACTATTATTTGTATGTGCTCAGTCATCCACCGACCAGTTCGCCGTCTTGTCGTCGATGTACTCCTTGACCCGGTCGATGGCGATGCGGTCCTGCTCCATCGAGTCGCGGTCGCGGACGGTGACCTGCTGGTCGTCCAGCGTGTCGAAGTCGACCGTGATGCAGAACGGCGTCCCGGCCTCGTCCTGGCGGCGATACCGCTTGCCCATCGAGCCGCGCTCGTCGTAGAGCACGTTGAAGTGGTCGCGCAGGTCGTCCTCGATCTGGTGGGCGATCTCCGGCAGGCCCTTCTTCTTCATCAGCGGGAAGATGGCCACGCGGGTCGGCGCGATCTCCGGATGGAAGCGCAGCACCGAGCGCTCATCGCCGCGCACCTCCTCTTCGTAGTAGGCATCCGAAAGCAGCATCAGAATGGTGCGGTCGAGCCCTACGGAGGTCTCCACGACGTACGGCGTGTACTTCTCCTGCTCGAACGGATCGTAGTACGTCATCTTCTTGCCGGAGTGCTCCTGGTGCCGGCTCAGGTCGAAGTCCGTGCGCGAGTGGATGCCTTCGACCTCCTTCCAACCAATCGGGAATTCGTACTGGACATCGACGGCCGAATTGGCGTAGTGCGAGAGCTGCTCGTGATCGTGGAAGCGCAGCTTCTCCGGGCGGATGCCGAGGCTTGTGTGCCAGTTCATCCGGCGCTCCTTCCACGTCTCGTACCAATCGAGCTCATCGCCCGGCTTGACGAAATACTGCATCTCCATCTGCTCGAACTCGCGCATCCGGAAGACGAACTGCCGCGCCACGATCTCGTTGCGGAACGCCTTGCCGATCTGCGCGATGCCGAACGGTACATGCTTGCGCGCCGGCTCGCGGACGTTGTGGAAGTTGACAAAGATGCCCTGCGCCGTTTCGGGCCGCAGGAAGAGCTGACTCCCCTCGTCGGCCACCGGGCCCATGTGCGTCTCGAACATCAGGTTGAACTGACGCACCTCCGTCCAGTCGAACGCACCCGAGTCGGGCGCGCGGATCTCCTCGTCCTGGATGATGGCGTAGAGCGCGTCGTTCACCTCGTCGCTGTTGAGCGCGCGGACGAGCCGCTTGTGCACGGCCTCGGCGCGCTCCTGCTCGCCGTCCATCCGCAACCCGCGGATGTAGTCCTCGATGAGCTCATCGGCGCGATAGCGGTTGCCCGAGGCCTTGTCGTCGATCAGCGGATCGTTGAACGCCTCGGTGTGGCCGGAGGCTTCCCACGTCTTCGGGTGCATGAAGATGGCCGCGTCGAGCCCCACGATGTCGTCATGCTGGTAGACCATCGCCTCCCACCAGCGCTCCTTGACGTTGCGCTTCAGCTCCACGCCCAGCGGCCCGTAATCGTACGTGGCGCTGAGCCCCCCGTAGATTTCGGACGATTGGAAGATGAAGCCCCGCTGCTTGCAGAGGGATACAATTTTGTCGAAAAGATCGCTCATGGGTTCGGCGGTTGCGGTTCAGGGATCAGCGTGGGGCCGCTGAAGGCGGGTCGTGCAAGATAAGTTGTTGGTGTAGAAAACTACCGTCTCCGCAGAATTGAATCAACGGCGTGGGTTGAAGAGCGAGTGGATCTTCACGGCGCCGAAAGGTCATCAAAACTGGGGTTGTACTTCCGGATTAACGCTTCCTTCCAAGCTCGGCACCAGTTTTTCAGCTGCTTCTCGCGGCTGATGGCATCTTGCACCTCCGTATATTCCTCGAAATGCACCAGCTTGTTCACGTTGTATTTCCACGTGAACTGAGACGCTTCTCCTGCGCGGTGTTCATCGACCCGCCGCCGCAGGTCATTCGTCATTCCAACGTATAGCACCGTGTTGTGCTGGTTGGCAAGAATGTAGACATAGTAGCTTCGCGCGGCCATCTCCAACTTTTCCAAGCGTTGTCATCCTGAACTTGATTCAGGATCTCCACGGAGAAGGCGCTAGCGCATTCAAGGAGATCCCGGATCGGGGTCCGGGATGACAAATCACTCCATCACCCCGCGTTCAGCCAGCGAGGTGTGCTGGCGGCCCGCGATGATGAGATGGTCGTGGACGGGGATGCCCATGAGCTTGCCGGCATCGACGAGTTGCCGGGTGATGCGGATATCTTCGCGGCTGGGTTCGGGATTGCCGGAGGGGTGGTTGTGCAGGCAGATGACGGCCGCGGCGTTGTCGAGAATGGCCTGTTTGAAGACGGCACGCGGCTCCACGATGCTGGCGGCGAGCCCGCCCTCGCTCGTGGTGTAATCGCCGATGATGACGTTGGCGGTGTTCAGCATCACGACCTTGAAGATCTCCTGCTGCAGGTCGCGCATGCGGGGGCCGTAGACGGTGGCGACGTCATCCGGAGAGCAAACCTGGACACGCTCGGTGTCCTGATGCGACTCCACGCGCCGCCCCATCTCGAACGCCGCCATCAGCTTAGCGGCCTTGGCCGGCCCGATGCCATCGACCCGCATCAACTCCTTTCGATCGCGGGTAGAGATGGCGTGGAGCGAACCGTACGCCCGCGTCAGCGCGCGGCCCAGTTCCACGGCCGAGACCGGCCCGGCACTTGTGTGCGTGCCCGTGCCAAAGATGAGCGCGATGAGCTCGGCATCAGAGAGCACGTCGGGACCGTGCTCTTGCAGCTTTTCCCGCGGCTGGTCCGACGGATCCCACTGGTGGATAGGAACGTGGTACCGAATGGGCGGCTCGCCCGAGGCGGGGTCGGGAGAATCAGAGGCAGAAGCCATAAGAAGATACGAGTCGGCAGAGAAGACACACGTATCCCCTTAGACACACAGCCGTCCGATTCGTAACGTCGCGCCGGTTCTGGGTCCTGGGTTCTGGGTTCTGGGTAGCACACTGGCTAACTCTAAACCCTGAGAAGCTGTTCGGCGGACGGTCTGTGCCCTGCGACTTCGCGGATCTCGCGCAGAATGGTTACTGCACTCGCCCGGTAGCTCGGGCCGAAGGTCATGCCCGTGGTGCGCTACAGGGCTCGTTTGAGCGCCGTTCTGCGACATCGCCCGCTGTGTCTCGGCTTCCCATCCATCCACCAAACAGCTTCTGAACCCTGAACATTACTCCGGAACGAGCTCGTTGAGCAGGTGCACGTTCGTGGGGCTGTTACGCAGGTGCTTCAGCAGCGCTTGCATGGCCTCCTGGGGCGAGCGCGAGTTGAGCGCGCGAAAGAGCTGGTGATGCTTCTGGATGCGCTCGCCCAGCAGCCGCTCTTCGTTCCGCGTCCCGCTCTCGCGCAGGTTGACCGCAGGGAAGATGCGCTTGTCGGCCAAATCGCGATCGAGCACAATCTCCGAGTTACCGGTGCCTTTGAACTCCTCGAAGATGACCTCATCCATCCGGCTGCCCGTCTCGACGAGTGCTGTCGCGATGATCGTCAGCGAGCCGCCGTCTTCGATGTTGCGGGCCGAGCCGAAGATCTGGCGCGGCACCTTGAGCGCTTCGGCGTCGAGGCCACCCGAGAGCGTCTTGCCGCTGCCGTTCACGAATAGGTTGAACGTGCGACCCAGACGCGTGAGCGAATCGAGCAGGAGCACGACGTCTTTGCCCAACTCCACGAGGCGCTTCGAGTACTCCAACGCGAGGGTCGAGACGCGCACGTGGTTGTCCTCCCCGCGGTCGTTCGACGACGCAAACACCTGTGCCTCGGTCGTACGGCGAAAGTCGGTGACCTCCTCGGGCCGCTCGTCGACGAGCAGCGCCACGAGTTCCACCTCTTCGTGATTCGCCGAGATGCCGGCCGCAATGTCCTTCAGCATCACGGTTTTACCAGCCCGCGGCGGGGAGACAATCAGGGCGCGCTGCCCTTTCCCGAGCGGAGCTACGAGGTCGATGACGCGCATCGACACGTCGCTGGGTCCGGTGATGAGGTCGAGCTTCTCTTCCGGATAAATGATCGCGCCGGAGTCGAAGGGCTTGGTTTTGGCCCACTCCTTCGGGTCGATCCCCATCACGGTTTCGATCCAACCGACCTGCATCCCACCTTTGCGGCCCGGCTTGAGCGATCCTTCGATCAGAACGCCGTCGCGCAGGTTAAATTTGCGGATGAGGGGGGGCGGCATGAACGGGTCATCGTCGTCCTTCGGCAGGTCCGGACGAAACTCCCGCATGAAGCCGTATTTTTTGTCCCCAATAAGCTCTAAGAGCCTACGAAATGACTTATCAGACATAATCGGTTCAACAAATGATTGACAACTCTTGGCCGAAGGTCGCGGCGTGCGCGGTTTCGGCCACTGCAGAATGCGTTTGAAGCGCGCCTCCCCAGCTTGCCGCGGACCGCGCCGGTTCCATCATAGCAGCGCATCGTTCCCTACGGGTGGGCCAAACGCCTGGGGCAGGACGCGGCAGCACAACGGTGCCGCCAAGACATCTCCTTAATGCATCGCAAGCGGCTGATGTATCCAAGAATTGTTCTTGAAGTGATGGTCAGCCACAGGTGATGAAGGCAAAATCGCATCCTGCGCGATAAAAGAGCCCACAAAGCCAGCGCCTTGACGAACGCCGGCACCTCGGGACGTTCAAGCCATGTCCCTTAACAAGACCACTTGACCGGCAGAAGCCGGAAGAAGGGTAAGCTAAGGCAATGGAACGCCGTTCCGTGCAGATGGTTTCCCGCACTGCTTTTTCTTCCACGCTCCCCCGGCGTACTGGCCGCTGGACCGCATGACCTCCTCCAAGTTCGGACATAGCGCATTAAATATCGAGGTAGCCGGCCCCTCCGAGGCCGAGCCGCTGGTTTTGCTGCACGGATGGGGAAGCAGCACCGCCGCTATGCGTCCGCTCGCGAAGGCGCTCTCGCCGCCATATCGAACGTACCTGGTCGACCTGCCCGGTCACGGCCATTCGCCGCCCCCGCCCGAGCCGTGGGGCCTACCCGAACACGTTGCGCTCCTCCGCCAGTTCATCACCGAGCGCATCCGACCGGAAACGGACCATGACGCCGTGACCATCATCGGCCACTCCAACGGCGGGCGCATCGGGTTGTACATGGCGAGCACGCCCGAGCACGCTGCGCTCGTGCGTCGGCTCGTGCTCATCAGCCCCTCCGGCATTGCGCCGCAGCGTACCTGGCGCTACCACCTGCGGTCCAAGATGGCGAAAGCACTCAAAGCTCCGTTCGAGCATCTGCCCGATCCGTTACGCGACCCGGCGCTCGACTGGCTGCGTCACTCGCTCGTCTGGCGCGCCCTCGGCTCGTCCGATTATAATGTGCTGGAGGGTGTCATGCGCGAAACGTTCGTCAAGACCGTGACCCACCATCTCGACGGCCCCGTGCACCGCATCGACGTGCCAACGCTCATCCTGTGGGGTACCGAGGATGAGGCGATCTCGCGGCAGCAGGTCGACGCGCTGGAGGACGCCATCCCCGATGCCGGGCTCGTCGAACTCGACGGCGCGGGCCACTACGGGCAACTCGACGATCCGCAGACGGTGATCGCCGCCACGCGCTATTTTCTTGAAAACACCTGACGGGCATGGACACCGGGGCAAAAATCCGGTAGACTAAGACCACCTCGCTTCACGTCCCTCTGCAGACCGGGCTTTCGCTCAGTCGAATGGCTTTCATCTACGTTTTCGGTGTGATCGCCACGCTGTTCGCCGGATGGCGGATAGCACGGCGGCTGTTGTTCTTCCTGCACATTTTTCAGCTCGAAACGTACAAGCCGGGCCGGTACGTGCAGTGGCTCCGCGACCACACCGGCTCACCCCTCGTCGAAACATCGCACATGGCGGGCGTCGGATTGCTGGCGCTGGCGGGCGTCGGCTTTTCGTTCGTCGATCCGTTTTGGGTGGCCCTCGGCGTGCTGCCCGCCTGGGCGCTGGCGTTCATCTCCTCCAAGCCGTACCGCCGCAGCAAGGAGAAAAAGCCGCTGGCCTTCACCGCACGGATGACGCGGCTCACCATCGCCACGGGGCTCATCGCCGGAGCGCTGGTTGCCGCAGGCGCGGGCTTCGGGTACGCTACGGGCAATCTGAGCGGCGTCTTCTGGTGCCTGCTCGGCCTGTTCGTGGCCGACTTCGGCGCGCCCATCTGGGTGCTGGGGGGCGCCTTCGCTATGCTACCCATCGAGCAATCTATCCAGCAGGGCTTCAAAGATCAGGCGCGGGCAACGGTGGACGCCCGCCGCGATCTCACCGTGATCGGCATCACGGGCTCGTACGGCAAGACGAGCACCAAATTCATCATCGCGGAGCTGCTCAAGCAAAAGTACAACGTTCTCGCCACGCCAGGCTCGTACAACACACCGATGGGCATCTGCCTCGTCGTCAACGAAAAGCTGAAGCCGGAGCATCAGGTGCTGGTGCTGGAGATGGGCATCCGCTATCCGGGCGACATTGAGGAGCTGTGCCAGATCGCACCACCCGACATCGGCGTGGTCACGACGGTGGGCGTGGCGCATCTGGAGACGATGGGCTCGGTTGAGGCCATTGCGCAAGAGAAGGGCACCCTGCTGGCGCACATGCGCCCCGGCGGCCCCGCCATCCTCAACGCCGACAATGAGCACGTCGCCGCGATGGCAAATCGCGCTTCGGGCGACATCTGGCGCGTGTCGGTGGAGGGCGACCCGTCGGCAGAGATCACCGCGCGCGCCATCCGTTACGACGCCAGCGGCACGTCGTTCACCGTCACCGATGACACCGGCACCGAAGCGACGTTTAGCACGCAACTGCTCGGCGAACACAACGTGCTCAACATCCTGCTGGCCGTCGCCGTGGGCCGCGCGATGGGCCTGCGCCTCCGCCAGATGGCCCACGCCATCGAGCGCGTCGAGCCGGTGGAGCATCGGCTGCAACTCCGCGAAGACGGGCCTATCACCATCATCGACGACGCCTTCAACTCCAACCCCGTCGGCGCGCGCAACGCCGTCGATATCCTGAGCCAGTTCGAGGCCGAGCGGCGCGTCATCGTCACGCCGGGCATGGTGGAACTGGGCAATCGGCAGTGGACGGAGAACCGCTCGCTCGGCACCTTCATCGCGCAGCGCAACCTCGACCTCGTCGTGCTCGTGGGCGAGGAGCAGACGGCGCCGCTGCAAGAGGGCCTGCAGGCGCAGGATTTCCCGGCAGAGCGGATGAAGGTGTTCGATTCGCTGTTCGACGCGCAGGACTTTCTGCAAACGTATCTGCAACCGGGCGACGTCGTCCTCTACGAAAACGACCTGCCCGACCAGTACGAATCCTGATTGGGAATTGAAAATTTGAAATTGAAAATTGCCAATTTAAAATCTTAAATGGCTGCTCTGCTCGACATCGAACGCCGCCTCTGGAACGAAGGCTATGCGCGCATCGCGGGGCTCGACGAAGCCGGGCGCGGATGCCTCGCGGGGCCCGTTGTGGCCGCCGCCGCCATCCTTCCGCCGGACGTATCGATTCCCGCCATACAAGACAGCAAATCACTCTCGGAGGCGCGGCGCAACGAAGCGCGCGAAACGATCGAGGCCGAGGCCATCAGCATCGGGGTGGGCATCTGTTCGCCACAGGAGATCGACGAGCTGAACATCCTCTGGGCGGCGATGAAGGCGATGCGCCGCGCTGCTACCGACTGCCTGCCCGCACCTGATTTCGTGCTGGTCGATGGCAACCACGGCCCCGACGACCTGCCCTATCCGATGGAAACGCTCGTCAAGGGCGACGCCAAAAGCCAGTCGATCGCCGCGGCGTCGATCATCGCGAAGACCACGCGTGACGCCATGATGCGCGAACTCCACGCCGAGCACCCCGAGTACAGCTGGGATTCGAACGTGGGCTACCCGACGAAGCAGCACTACGACGCGCTCGAACAGCACGGTCCCACGCCGTACCACCGGCAGTCCTTTCGCCTGACACGCAAGAGCAACTAACGAACGGACTCGACGACCGCCGCGACCACCTTCTCCACAGGCTGATCGGCGGCGACCGCCACATCGGCCTGCTCGTAAAACGACCGGCGCGCGCAGAGCATCCGCTCGATTTTGGCGCGCATCGCCGCTTCGGATAGCGGCTCGCCCAATTCGTCCTGCAACAGTGGCCGCTCGTCGGCTTCGTGCTTGAGGCGGCGCAATAGCTCATCGGCAGGCACGCGCAGATAGATGACCGTGCCGCGTGCTCGGGCGAACTGCAGATTATCGGTGTCCGCGAGCGCCCCGCCCCCGAGCGCCACGACGACATCGGATCGGTCGGCGGTGGCGCGGAGGGCCTCGGCCTCCCATTGCCGAAACGCGGCCTCGCCGTCATGTTCGAAGATCACCGGGATCGAGCGGCCCGCCTGCGCTTCGATCTGCGCATCGAGGTCCACGAAATCGAGCCCAAGCCGCTCGGCCACACGCGGGCCAACAGTGCTCTTGCCGCTGGCCATAAAGCCGGTCAAATAGATCCGCACGGTTGAATGGCGATTTTCGATTGTCGGATGTCGAATGGATATTGCCCAATCCCGCAGTCAATTCGAACTTCGCAATTCGCCCCTCGAAAATCGAATGCCGACGTACCGCCTGCTGATCGAGTACGACGGAACGGACTTCCACGGCTGGCAGATCCAGCCCGATGTGCCGACGGTGCAGGGCGCGCTGGAGGAGGCGCTGACGACAGTGCTCCCTCTCGACCCCGACGTCGGGCCCCACCTGACCGGCTCAGGCCGCACCGATGCCGGTGTGCACGCCCGCGGGCAGGTCGCCCACCTCTGCACCGGCGAGCCGCAGGATGCGTTCCGGCTCCGGCGCTCGCTGAACGGACTCACGCCCGACGCCCTCGCCGTGCGCGCCGTCGAACTCGCGCCGGACGACTTCCACGCCCGCTACGACGCCCGGAAGCGCCGCTACCACTACTACGTTCACACGCAGCCGCGGGCACTGGGCCGCGACACGCGCACCTATCTTCGCCCTCCGCCCGACTTCGACCGGATGAACGCCGCCGCCGAAGCCCTCCTCGGCACCCAGCACTTCGGGGCGTTCTGCATCACGCAGTCGGCCACCACCAACCGCGTCTGCACCGTCGAGCGCGCCGTGTGGATTGCGGATGAGCGGCGCGGCGACGGGCACTTCGAGATCGTAGCCGATCGCTTTTTGCACGGCATGGTGCGCGCCATCGTGGGCACGCTCGTCGAGATCGGGCGCGGCACACGCCCTGCCGACGACCTGCCGCGCGTGATTGCCACGCAGGACCGCCGCGAAGCCGGCCCCTCGGCTCCCGCCCGCGGGCTCGTCCTCGAAGCCGTCGGCTACGGCGACGCCGAGGTATTCGCTGACCTCTGAGGGAAACGCCCTCCCGCAGGATGCGTACGCAGAAGCAGGTTTATCGTAACCGCTTTCAACCGGTGACTGCCATGGATATCGACACGATTTTGCGCTGGATCATCATTGGCGTCGTGCTGCTGATCGGGGCCAGCCTGCTTGGGCTGCTCATCGACCTTGGCACGGCGCTGCTCAAGGTAGCGCTTCAGGTGCTCGTGGTCGTGCTCATCGTCGCCCTCGTGGCGCGCTTCTTCGGCACCCGGAGTACGCAGCCGCGATGATCGCCGCTCGCCTCTGCTGATTTTCCTCACAACCGATTTAGTCCTTTGCCCACGCTCGACACGCCCGCGCCGCCCGATACGGAGCACGACGCGTCCGAATTCCATGTCCCGACCGAGTCGAACCTGCTGAAGGAGGTCCTTGTCCACACGCCCGGCCACGAGATGGAGCTGGTCGCGCCGGATAACCACGCCGAGCTGCTATTCGACGACATCTTGTTCCTCGGCCACGCCCGGCAGGAGCATCAACTGATGTGCTCGCTCTTCCGGAAGATCGTCGGCCGGCCCGACTCGGTGCTGCAGATCAGCGAGTTGCTGCGCGAGACGTTTCAGATCGAGGATGCGCGGCTCGACTTCATCGACCGGCTCTGCCGCAGCCTGCCGGAGCGCAACCTGCGCGGCGTCGAGAATGAGCTGAAGCGCCTTGCGCCCGATGAGCTGCACTTCTTCGCGCTCACCGGCAAGTCCGATCTGCCGATCACGCTGCCGCCCATCCCCAACCTGATGTTTACGCGCGACCTCGCGGCGGTCGTGCACGATCACATCATCCTGAGCTTTGCCGCGACAGCGGCGCGCACGCGGGAGAGCATCATCATCAGCGTCGTGCTCAACTACCACCCGCGCTTCGAGGCGTACCGCGATAAGGTCGTGACCCTGCCGCCCGGCGTCACCTTCGAGGGCGGCGACCTGCTGGTGGCAAGCCCGAACGTCGTGCTCATCGGCCACTCCGAGCGCACCTCCTTCGGCGGGGTGATGGCGGTGGCGCACGAGCTGTTCAAGCGCACGCCCGTCGAGCACGTGCTGGCCGTCGATCTGCCGAAGCAGCGCGCCAGCATGCATCTCGACACGGTATTCACCTTCGCCGATACGAACGAGTGCGTGGCCTTTCCGCCGCTGCTGGAGCAGCCCGGCTTCGGCTACGCCGTGCATCTGACGCCCGACGCAGAGGACGGCGTCTTCCGGAGCGACATGCGCCCCAACTTCAAAGACGCGCTGCGGGACTTGCTCGATCGCGAGATGACGTTCATCTCGTGCGGCGGCAGCGACCTGCTCCACCAGAAGCGCGAGCAGTGGACCGACGGCGCCAACCTGTTCGCTATCGCGCCCGGCACCGTCATCGGCTATGAGCGCAACGGCCGCACCTTCAAGCAACTCCAGAAGCACGGCTACCGCGTCGTTTCCGTCGAGAACTTCCTCTCCTACTACGAGAACAGCGAGTTCATCCCCGGCGACGAAAAAATCGCCCTCCAGCTCGCCGGCACCGAGCTCTCGCGGGGGCGCGGCGGCCCCCGCTGCATGACGCTTCCCATCGCGCGCTATCCCACACCCACCGGACCCGCCGATTCGTGAGCCTCTCTTCCCTTATGGACACCGACCGCCGCTGGATGAAAAAGGCGCTGCGCGAAGCCGAGCGCGCCTTCGATCAGCAAGAAGTGCCGGTGGGCGCGCTCGTCGTCCGCAACGGCTCGATCGTCGGACGCGGGCACAACATGGTCGAGACGCTGAACGACCCCAGCGCCCACGCCGAGATGATCGCCCTCACCGCCGCCTGCGACACCCTCGGCTCGCGCCACCTCACCGATTGCACGATGTACGTCACGCTCGAGCCCTGCCCGATGTGCGCCGGTGCGCTCGTGCAGGCCCGGCTGCGGCGCCTCGTCTTCGGCGCCTTCGACGATAAAGCGGGCGCCTGCTCCACCCTCTATAATATCGTGCAGGACGAGCGGCTCAACCATCAGATCGACGTCGTCTCCGGGCTCGAATCCGAGCAGTCGGCGGGGCTGCTGCGCGACTTCTTCCGGCAGCGGCGCCAAACGCGCGCCTCGGGGCAGTAATCCGCGCAGATGTAACCCGACCATCCGATTTTCGCGAAACTGCCGGTTCACGGCGCGGGTTCAGGTTACCGGACAGCATTTTGCTCACCAATTGGAAGCGCCATGCGCGACGTCATCATCATCGGAGCCGGTCCCGTGGGGCTTGCGTGCGGCATTCAGGCCAATCGACACGACCTCGATGCGCTGATCATCGAGAAGGGCGCGCTCTGCAACTCGCTGATCGGCTATCCGACGGAGATGGAGTTCTTCTCCACGCCGGAGCTGCTGGAGATCGGCGGCCACCCGTTTCCGACGAACCGCTACAAGCCGCGCCGCGAGGAAGCGCTCGATTACTACCGCCGCGTCGCCGTCGCCGAGGCGCTGGACATCCACCTGTACGAGCGCGTCGAAGACCTGCGCGGCACCGATGGCGCCTTCACCGTGGTGACCGACGACGGCGAATACCGGACGCACAAGGTCGTCGTCGCGACGGGCTTCTTCGACATCCCGAAGCGGATGAACGTCCCCGGCGAAGACCTCGACAAGGTGACGCACTACTTCAAGGAGCCGTATCCGTACGCGCTGCAGAACGTGGCGATTGTCGGCGGCGCCAACTCGGCCGCGAAGGCGGCGCTCTCGTGCTACCGCAACGACGCCGACGTGACGCTGATCGTCCGCGACGGCGAGCTGGATGACGGCGTTAAGTACTGGATCAAGCCCGACCTCGAAAACCGGATCGAGGAAGGCGCCATCCGGGCGTTCTTCAACACCAGCGTCGCCGCTGTCACCGAGGACACGATCGTGCTCGACACGCCCGACGGCGAAACAGAAATCGCCAACGACTGGGTGATCGCGATGACGGGCTATAAACCGAACTTCGACTTTCTCCGCCGCTTCGGCATCGAGATGCGCGATAACGATGCGCGCACGCCCATCTACGACGAGGGCAGCACGTACGAGACGAACAACGAAGGCGTCTATCTGGCCGGCACGGTCGCCGGCGGCCTGAACACGAGCCGCTGGTTCATCGAGAACGGCCGCTTCCACGCCGAGAAGATCATGGGGCACATCGCGAAACACCGCGGCGAAACCGTTTCGCTGGCCGGATAAACGCAGCCGATCACGTGACGTGGTCGGTGATCCAGCGCAGCACCTCATCCGACCCCCATCCCGTCTGCGCCGAGGTCGGAATCACGGGCACTTCGTAGCCGAGTTCTCTCAGCCGCTTGCGGACGCGCTGGAGGCTTTGGTTGAGCTGGTTATTCGAGAGCTTATCCGTCTTCGTGAGCGCGATGCAGTACGGCAGGTCGTGCGCCTTCATGAAGTGGACGACATCCTCGTCGTAATCGGTGGGCGGGTGGCGGCTGTCGACCAGATGGACGACGCCCCGCAGCGGCATCCACTCGCTCAGGTACCGCTCGATGAGCGCTTCCCACTGCGCGCGCCGCTTCTTCGACACCTTCGCGTAGCCGACGCCCGGCAGATCGACCAGATAGAACTGGCGGTTGATCAGGAAATAGTTGAGCTGCTGCGTCTTGCCCGGGGTCTTGCTCGTGCGCGCCAGATTCTTCCGCCCGAGCATCGCGTTGATGAGCGAGCTTTTGCCGACGTTCGACCGGCCCACGATCGCCACCTCGGGCCCCCCGCCCGTCGGCAGATCGGACCACGATGCGACGCCCTGCACGAATTCGGCGGTTTTGATCTTCATAGGCCCTAAAACACAACAGGGACGCCGTTGCCTGCGCCCCTGCCGCTCTTGTTTCGTGTTGACATCGCTTAACAAAACCGAAAAAGCTGTCATCCTGAGCTTGACTCAGGATCTCCTTTCGGATAGTGGCATATTCTGGGGTGATCCCGGATCGGAGTCCGGGATGACAGTTGGAGGTTGAAGCGAGTTCTAAATGCCGTTACGCCGCCATCTGCTCCTTCAGCGTCTCGCCGATGAGCGCCGGATTCTTGACGACGGTCGCCCCGGCGGCTTCGAGCGCGGCAAACTTGGCCTCGGCCGTACCCGAGCCGCCCGATACGATGGCGCCTGCGTGGCCCATGCGACGCCCTGGAGGCGCCGTCCGGCCCGCGATGAACGCAAAGACGGGCTTCGTCATCTCGGCTTTGATGTACGCGGCGGCCTCTTCCTCGGCCGAGCCGCCAATCTCACCGATCAGCACGACGGCTTCGGTGTCGTCATCGGCTTCGAACAGCTTCAGCACGTCGATGAACGGCGTGCCAATGATCGGGTCGCCGCCGATGCCCACCGCCGTGCTCTGGCCGTATCCGGCGCGCGTCAGCTGATCCACCGCCTCGTAGGTGAGCGTGCCCGAGCGCGAGATTACGCCGATGGAGCCGGACTCGAAGATCATCGCCGGCATGATGCCCACCTTGGCCTCGCCCGGTGTGATGACGCCCGGGCAGTTCGGCCCGATGAGGTGGGCGCCCTTCTTCTGGACGAAGTGGTACGCCGGCTTCATGTCGCGCACCGGAATCCCCTCGGTGATGCAGATGATGACCTCGATGCCGGCGTCGGCCGCTTCGAGGATGGCATCGCCAGCGAAGGGCGGCGGCACGAAGATGATGGACGTGTTGGCGCCCTCGTTCTCGACAGCCTCGGCGACCGTGTTGAAGACGGGCCGGTCGAGGTGCGTCTGTCCGCCTTTACCCGGGGTCACACCGGCGACGACGTTCGTGCCATATTCGATCATCTGCTCGGCGTGGAACGTGCCCTCCGAGCCGGTAAAGCCCTGGACGACAACGCGGGTATTGTGATCGACGAGAATGCTCATTCCGCTTGAGGTTTCAGGTTGGGAAGGGTCAAGTTGAAGGTTCGGATCCCGGCGGTACAGATATTAAAACCTGAACTCTGCAACCGCAAAACCTGCACCCATTCTTCAGCCATTCTGCTTCATCACCGCATCGCCCACCTGCAATAGCAGCGCCTCGTCGAAGTGCCGGCCCAGCAGCTGCATTCCGACCGGCATATCTGCCTTGGGATGCGTACCGATGGGCACCGTGAGCCCCGGAATACCGGCCAGATTGGCCGAGACGGTGTACACATCGCTGAGGTACATCTCCAGCGGATCGTCCGTCTTGCTGCCCAGTTCGAAGGCCGGTGTCGGTGTCACCGGCGTCAGCAGCACATCCACGTCGTCGAAGGCGCGGTCGAAGTCGTTGCGGATGAGCGTGCGCACGCGCTGCGCCTTCTCGTAGTAGGCATCGTAGTAGCCGGACGAGAGCACGTACGTGCCCAGCATGATGCGCCGCTCGACCTCGTCGCCGAAGCCGTCGGTGCGCGACTGCGTGTACAGCCGGTTCAGGGCGGATTCCTGCTCGTCGAGCTCGGTTTCGAGTGCAGCGACGCGTTCGTCATCATTATTGGCGCGCGCATCGGCGAGGGCCGCCTTCAGCTCCTGCTGCTCCTCGGCCAGAGCCTGCTTGGTTGCCTGCAGATCGGCGCGATGGCCGTAGCGAATGCCATCGTAGCGCGCGAGGTTGCTCGAGGCCTCGGCCGTCGCCAGAATATAATACGTCGCGATGCCGTACTCGGCGTGCGGGAGCGAGACCTCCTCGACCGTCGCCCCGGCCTGCTTGAGCTGATCGACCTGCTGCTCGATCATCGAGCGGATGGCGTCGTCGAGCCCCTCGGCGAAGTACTCCTTCGGAAGGCCGACGCGCAACCCCTCGACGGAGCCGCCCAGCGCCTTCGTGTAATCGGGCACCGGGACGGGGGCGCTGGTCGAATCGCGCTCGTCTTCCCCCGCGATGGCGCTGAGCAGCGTGGCGGCGTCTTCGATGGAGTGCGTCATCGGGCCGATGACGTCCAGCGACGATGCAAACGCGACGAGCCCGTAGCGGCTGACGCGGCCGTACGTCGGCTTCAATCCGACGGTGCCGCAGAACGCGGCCGGCTGGCGGATGGAGCCGCCCGTATCGGTGCCCAACGCCGCGTGACATAGGCCCGCTGCGACCGCCGCCGCCGAGCCGCCCGACGAGCCGCCGGGCACCCGGTCGGTATCAGCCGGATTGCGCACCGGGCCGAAGTGCGAGTTTTCGTTCGACGAGCCCATCGCAAACGCGTCGCAGTTCGTCTTGCCGATGAAGATGGCGCCGGCATCGCGCAGCCGCTGGATGGCCGTCGCGTCGTAGAGCGACGAGAAATCGGCCAGCATCTTCGATCCGCACGTCACCTTCTGGTTGCGGATGCAGATCGTGTCTTTGACGCCGAGGATCAGCCCGGCGAGCGGACGCGTGTTGCCGCGTTCGCGCTGGCTGTCGAGGTAGCGCGCGTGGTTCATCGCACCCTCGCGATCGACGCTGATAAAGGCGTTCAATTCATCGTTCTTGGCATCGATGCGCTCCAAAAAAGAAGAGACCAGTGCTTCGCAGCTGGTCTCCCCTTGCTCAAGTGCGCGGCGAGCGTCCGCAAACGTCGTATATTCCATGTTAAACGGTTCGGGGTCCGGGAGTCCGGATGAGGAGTAGCGAGAAAGAAGCGAAGGGGGCGGGCGCGGCTCAGGACGACTGCTGCTCCTGCGGATTGGCCGAGGGGGGCGGATCGCCTGCGGCTTGCTGCGGCGGGTTCTGCGCAGACTGGTTCTGCTGAGGCGCCGGATTCTGCTGCTGTGCGGTGTTGCGCGGCGTCGGCGTGCCTTGCTGCGGCGCCTGGGGCTGGTCGATCTGCCGTCGCTGATTTTCCATGTCCAGTTCCTTAGAAATTTCACTGGTGGCATCCTTGAACTCGCGAATGCCTTTTCCAATGCCGCGTGCAATTTCGGGAATCTTGTTCGCCCCGAAGATCAGGAGGACGACCAAGAAAATAAGAATCATCTCAAGCGGCCCTGGCATACCCATATCAGTACCTCTACAGTAGTTACCTCGAAGAATCGAACGGACGCTGGCGCCTGCCAACCGCGTCGGTGTAGCAGGATGATGGCTCGGCGTCCCCCTGCGCAGGGAATGAGGCAAGAAACCAGCTTCGCGGCATCGATAGGCCGCAGAAGTTTGCCCCTTCAAAGCATCATCCCAACGAGCCGCCTTCACGCCGGGTTCCACGCGCCGAGCTCCACGAAACAGCCCTCCGTCGTGCGTGTTCGTTTCAAAATCTTGAAGGTGATCTCCGCTGCATCGGAGGTCGCGATTTCTCCGCACCAAGCCCACCGGTCCGCGTCATGTCCCCCAACGCCGTTTCCACCACCAGCGACCTCGAACTCACGCGCGACGACCTTGCGCAGTGGCCCAAGGCCGAGCTGCACTGCCATCTCGACGGCTCGCTCCGGCTCGCCACGATGATTGACCTGGCCAAGCAACAGGGCAAGATGAACCGCCTGCCGGCCGACAGCGTCGAGGGCCTGCGGGAGATTCTGCGCGATGTCGACGTATCCGAAACGCTCGAAGCCTACCTCGCGTGGTTCCGCTACACGATCCCGCTGATGCAGACGAAGGACGCCCTGTCGCGGATCGCGTATGAACTCGCCGAGGACAACGCCCAGGACAACGTCCGCTACCTGGAGGTGCGCTTCGCCCCTATCCTGCACACCGAGGAAAACCTGCCGCTCGCAAAAGTGAACGATGCCGTGCTCGACGGGCTCGCCCAAGCCGAGCGTGATTACGACATCAAAACCTCGCTCATCATCTGCGGGCTGCGCGACCGCTACGAGAGCGCCTCGATGCGCCAGGCCGAGCTCGCGGCCGAGTACCGGCACCGCGGCGTCGTCGCCTTCGACCTCGCGGGCGGCGAAGCCGGCAACCCGCCAAAGGGCCACCTCCACGCCTTCTACCACGCCCGCAACCACCTCCTGAACCTCACCGTCCACGCCGGCGAAAACTACGGGCCCGAATCCATCCGCCAGGCCCTCTTCTACTGCGGCGCCCACCGGATCGGCCATGGCATCACCCTGCGGCAAG
>CAYUVF010000013.1:0-82668 GCA_964448045.1 uncultured Rhodothermales bacterium | reverse complement strand
ATGTTAAGTCGAGGGAGTGGCCCCAGAATCAGCCTCAAACCTGCACGGAGTATTGGGCGTTGGGAGTTGAGGTGATTGCAGGCGTTTGCAGAACATGGGCCGTTTCATGGTGGACGTTGACCAGAAAACTGGGCTAAGATGCAGCAGGGAACGCCGACCGTCTCGACCACTGGAGCCAGAACCTGCCCGTTACTGTGAGACGAACAGGCCCGATGGACCTTTGGGGCCGGAGCTATGCCGTTGTGCACCTTAGGACTGCGCTACGGAACCAGGCTACCGCGTAATAAAGACCTTCTCTCGTTTCGTGTTATCCTTGCTGATCACCAGACCTACGCCGTCCTCGGTGGGTTCGAGGTGGTAGATCTCCTGCATCGGGTTTGCCTCGACAACCGCAATGGCAGGCGTCCACGCTTCCCCCTCTACGCGCATTGCGTTCAGAAAAGGAGTACCTTCTGATGGGGGCGAACGTTCGTTAGAAAGGTGGCTTCCGGACCTGCATTGTCGAGGGCTTCGTCGACTACGAACGGGATGAGAAGGAAATCAAGTAGCCGCTTCGGTTCGTGCATTTAAATCATGTCTCCGGAAAGATGGTGCATCTGAGTCAGTGTGTAAAAGGGATGCCTCACCGATTGAGAGCTTCGAACGGGGCGGCGATCCTTGTACTCATCCTACGGAATCGAAGCGGCTTGTGGTATCGCGTAAACACGCCATTCTACACGTTGACCAGCGAATCCACCCCATTACTCACAGCAATCGCTCCCGGAGCGCCTTGACGATGGCGCCGCTGCGCGAATGCACCTGCAGCTTGGCGTAGATATTCCGGAGGTGGGTGTCGACCGTATGCGGGCTCAAAAAGAGCGTGGCCGCAATCTCCTTCTGGGTGTGGTCCTCCACGAGGAGGTGCAAAATCTCGCGCTCGCGGTCGGTCAGGCCGTAGTCGGCACGGGGGCGGACGTGATGCCGGAACATCCGCAGGACCTTGCGGGCGATGAAGGCGCTCATCGGTGCGCCGCCGGAGAGCGCCAAGTGAATCGCTTCGATAATCCGATCAGTGGAGGCCGGTTTAAGGAGGTAGCCGCACGCGCCGGAGCAGAGGGCCTCGAAGACGTTCTCGTCGTCTTCGTGCACGGTTAAGACGACGATATGCGATGTGGGTGAAACGCTTTTAATCGCTTGAATGCCCTCGATGCCGTTCATGCCCGGCAGGCCCAGGTCCATGATCACTACCTGCGGCACTTCGCCACGCTTCAGCGCCGCGAGCGCCTCTTCGCCCGAGCCGGCGGCCAGCGTGCACTGCATGTCTGCTTGCTGATCGATGAGCTCGACGACCGTCTCGCGCAAGTACTCGTTGTCCTCAACGACCCAGACGTGGGTTTCTCGGTCGGTCATGCGATCACCACGGTATGATGACAGAGAGTCGGTAGAAAGCATATTGCGAAAAGAGAGAGTCAGATTGCTCAGCGCCATCAGCGCGCGAGTTGAGACAGTTTCGATTAGCGCGGATGCGTTTGCACCAGTGTCTCCACGGTGTGGAGCACGGACTGGCCGATGTAGATGCTCTCCATGACTTCGAGGGGAGAAGGGTCTTTCGATAGCGCTTCACCGAGCCCTACGATTGCTCCGGCCACCATCGCGCCGGACAACACGCCAATGGGGTTGCCATAGGGACTGCCGCTGAGACTCATCATGGACCCAATGTTCTGAGCCGTTTGGGTATAGTCTGATTGATGCGTGAACTGCCCGCTGTCGAAGTGATCCCGGGCATACGTGTTGGCGCGCTCCCAGTGGTACTGAATGTGGCAATTCCGCCGCGCGAACAGTTCTCCCCGGCCGAGTGCGGAGGGGCCTCTGAGTTCAATCTGAGCAATTACATGAAGAGAATCGCCTCGAAGAAAGCGCTGTACCTCCGTCAGCCAGAGCGAGTAATCCTCTCCGAACTCCTGCACGTGAGCCGTTGGGGAATCATCGAGTGCGAGCAAGACGCCCTGCTTGACAATCTGTAGTTCGTATTTCGCGGCGAGTGGCGTTTTTACGTCATACGCGTACTGCTTTTGCGCCGCTACATCATGATGCACTACGCAAAGCAGCACCATGAGCGCGGTTGAGATCTGCTTCAGCATATCTCTTTCCTCGGGCGGGTGAGAGTCTGTAAACGCGGACTCCTGGATAGTAGAGGTCCGTTCCGGCTCTATCCATCACGCATTTACGCCATTTTGGCTGAGAACGTGACCTGCGTACCGCTCGGGCTGCTGTCGATTTCGAGGCGCCCGCCTACCGCCCGGGCGCGTCGCCGCATATTCGCAAGGCCATAGCCGCGGTTGACGGCGGCCTGATCGAAGCCCCTGCCGTCATCGCGAATCCGCAGCGTGAAGTATTCGCCCTGTTGCTCGACGGTGACGGCCACGTGCTGGGCTGCCGCGTGCTTGGCCGCATTATGAAGCGCCTCCTTGTAGAGCAGGAAGACGTGGCGCATGGCAGTCATGTCCAGAGAATACGGCGCGATGGGGCCCGCAACCTCGAAGGTGCATGGGGTGCCATTGAGCAGGGTGGGCGCGACGCGGCGCATCTTGCGAACAAGGTCGGCGAGCGTGTCGTGCTTGGGGTCGACGAGCCAGATGATGTCGCGCAGCGATCGAACGGTCTCTTCGGCGGCGGCGTGGATGCGCTGCAGATGGCGCTGCTCCAGAGCATCGGGGTCGACGTTCCCCGTCAGCATCTCGCTGATGAGGGCAATGGAGCTGATGTTCGAGCCGACGTCGTCGTGCAGGTCCGAGGCCAGACGCAGGCGCAGCCGCTCCATCGCCAGCAGGCGTCGCACGCGCACCTGGTAGGCCACCGCCAGCAGCCCGATGACCACGCCGAGCGCCAGCAGTCGAACCCACCCCATCTGCCAGAGGAGCGGGCGGAGCGTGAGCGCGGCGGTCGTCGGCGGGCCCCAGGCGCTCATGCCGCTGGCGCTCTGGACCTCGAAGACGTAGTCGTCGGGCGCGAGGTTGGTGTAGGTGGCCGTGGCGCGGGTGTCGCCGTCCACCCACGCCTCGTCGTAGCCCCGTAGCCGGTAGCGGTAGTGGTTCTGCCCCGGCGCGATGAAGGACAGCGCGGCGAAGTCGAACCGGAGTTGCCGGGTGCCAGCCGGGAGGGGGGCCGGGTCCTCGGGAGGAACGGGCACGGGCTGCCCATCGGCTACGACGCGGTGGAGCGTAGTGCGCGGCGGCGGGGGCGGCGTGAGCGCCCGCTCGGGGTCGATCAGCACGAGGCCCTGCAGGTTGTTGAAGGCGAGCCGCCCGTCCCGGAGGCGCCAGCCGCCGGGGCCGGCGCGGTTGCACTCGCGGCTGGGTAGGCCCTCGGTCTCGGTGAATACGAGGGGGCTCAGCGGCTCCGCAGGGCGCTGGCCGCGAGCGACGGCATCGGCCACGGCGTGGAGGCGGTCGTGATCGACGCGGAAGACGCCCTGATCGCTCGACATCCACACGCCCCCGCGGTCGTCCCACAGCATCCGCCAGACGCCGTTGTGGTGCAGCCCCTCGCGCGTGGTCACGGCGATGAATCGACCGTTTCGATAGCGGTGGAGCCCGTCTTCGTAGGTGCTGACCCAGAGCGCGCCGCCAGGGTCGTCGTGGATGGCGACGACGAACGAGCTTCGCAGCCCATGGCGCGCGTCATAGGTGTGGAGGCGGTCGCCCCCGTAGCGGAAGAGCCCGTTTTCGCTGCCGATCCACAGGCTGCCGTCGCGCGCTGCGTGGAGCGCCCAGATCTGCTTGCGGTTCCAGAAGGCGGAGTCTGGCTCTGTGGTGAGCCCGTCGGGCCGGCGCACAACGAGCCGCGCCGCTGTTCCGAGCCAAAGGGTGCCATCGTCCTGCTCGGCGAAGCTGCGCACTTCGTTTATGTTAGAAAGTTGCTCGTCGATGCGGCCGTCGCGCAGGGCGGCAGCACCGGTGCTGGTGCCGATCCAGAGCGTGCCATCGTGGGCTTCGTACAAGGATCGGATCTTGTTGTGGGGCAATCCATCGGCCGTGGTGTAGCGGCGGGTCAGGCGTCCGTCATCGAACCGGTGCAGTCCACCGCCCCAGGTGCCCACCCACAGTGCGCCGTCACGCGTCTGGAGCACGGGAGCCGTAAACGTCTCCGCCAATCCCGACGATTTAGTCATGGCCGATACAGCGCGCGGCGCGAGCTGAATGATGCCGCGGTCGGTGCCAATCCACAGGCTGCTTTCGTGGTCGAGCATCACGTGATTGATGGTACTGAAGGTAAGGTGCTCACGAAGTAGAATTGGTGTGGCCCGGTTGTTCTGAACGTGCAGGAGGGTGCTGGATTGAAGAAATGTGATCCAGTAGGTGCCGTCCCTCGTGAGGAGCAGGCGGCAGTAGGCCGAGGCCTGCTGCCCATCGCAGAGCGCTGTGCCACCTTCAAAGCGGAGACGCGTGCTCAGGTGGGGGGGAAAGGTCGCGAATTGGCCCGGAGTCAATTGTAGACTATCCACATGCAAAGGGGGCGTCCGATCGGTGGCGTCGTACCGGGTGAACGTCGCGGGCCGCAGAGGCGCATCGTCCTGGGCTTCGATGCGGTAGTGGCGTACGTGATCGTCGAACGCCAGCCAAATCCCGTGTCGGTTGGCCCAGACGGAATGGTAGGAATGGCCGCTCGGTACAGGAGGGAGGCCCGGCGGAGCAAACGGTACGAAGCGGATACCGCCCGGCCGCGTCGTGTCGGCCTCCATGAAGGCCATGCCGCCGTGAGTGACAATGAGGCGGCGGCCGCCGGGCGCGTCGAAGACGCTGATCACCTCGTTATCGGGGAGGCCGTGGGCGGTGGTGAGAAGCGCGTACGGGTCCTCAGCCTCCGGCGTGATGCGAGTTAGCCCGTCTGCACCGTTGATCCATAGCAGGCCGTTTTCCGTCTCGAACAGCGAATTGCTGGGGTTATTCCGTAGCGTCCGGACGGGCGGCATCCGGTGAACACGCTCGTCTTTGATATAGCCCAGGTCGTTTTCTTTGGTGAGCAGCCAGAGGCGCCCCGCGCGGTCCAGATGCGCTGTTTCGATGACGTGGCTCTCAAAGCCGGGGAGCGGCACGGGGTGGAAGGCATAGCCATCAAAGGCGGCCACGCCGCGTGCGGTGGATACGTAGATCGGTCCATCGCCGGTCTGCGCGAGATGGCGCGCATCGCCCGCGGGCGGTCCCTCGGCCGGCGTGAAGGTGCGGACGTGGTGGGTGTTCAGGGAGTGCGGGAGCGGTTGAGCGCCGGCGCATATCCCCAGTATCCAGATGGTTAGCACGAGACCTGCTGCAGCGAATGATACACGCCGAGAAAGTGGTCGTGCGCTGGAGGGGGCAAAAAGCAGATCGAGGATAGACACGGGGCGTGGACCAGAGCTCGGTTTCATCGGGCCCGAACGGAGAGATGCGCCGGGGATGAGCCGAAATGAGAAGATCCTGAGTCAGCTTACTCCAACGACCACAAATTAGCATACGCGAAGCGCACAACCTGTGGATCTATCGCGATTGCTGATAGGGGGGTTTACTCCATTCGGGTTGTAAGCGTGGAGTCATCCGGACCGGTTTTAGTATCAGCCGATCCGGGGATTTTTCTCATCACAAAAGAAAATATCGGAAGAGACAATGCAGGTCAGGCGCTGCGAGTCGGCCGGGTGCGGATGGGTAGTTCCAGCGCACGGGTGTCCCAGCCGAAGTGGCGGAGATGCTCCGAACGATCCCCTCGAACGATCCCCTGACGGGGCGCGGCGCCGATGCGTGAAACATTGGTCGCCATCGGTTAAGTTAGAGTGCATCCCTCTCCTTTTATTGCGCCCCCGATACCATGCCCGACATGATCCACGAGCTGAAGGTCCTCTCCGGCAGCGACGTGCCCTCGGCGACCGGCGCACCGGACCGTGATCCGTCGGACGTCCCCGAGGGTTTTGGGCGCGACTACGACCCGGCGCAGTCCGAGGCCGCCATGCTCTCCGACGGGTTCGGGCGGCAGCACACGTATTTGCGCATCTCGCTCGTCGAGCACTGCAACCTGCGCTGCCAGTACTGCATGCCGGAGGACGGGCTCGACTGGACGGCCAACGAGCAGTTGCTCACCGATGAGGAGATCGTCCGCCTGGCGCGGCTGTTCGTCGACGAAGGGGTGACCAAGATCCGGCTGACGGGCGGCGAGCCGCTGCTGTGCCCCGGCATCGAAGCCATCGCCGCGGAGATTGGGGCGATGGGTGGCGTTGAGACGCTGGCCGTCACCACGAACGGATTGCTCCTCCCCAAAAAGCTCGACGCGCTGAAAGCGGCTGGCGTCAATCTGCTGAACCTGAGCCTCGACACGCTGCGGCCCGAGCGCTTTCAAGCGATCACGCGGCGCGAGGGGTTCGACCTCGTGATGCGCGCCATCGATGAGGCCCTCGACGCCGGCTATGATCCGCTCAAGGTCAACTGCGTCGTCATGCGCGGGGTCAACGACGACGAAATGGTCGATTTCGTGGCGTGGACCGAGGATAAGCCCGTCATCGTCCGCTTCATCGAGTTCATGCCCTTCGACGGCAACGGCTGGGACGATGACCGGCTCGTGCCCTACACCGAGATGAAAGCGCGCGTGGAAGAGCAGTTTACGCTCGTCAATCTGCAGGACGGGCCGCATGACACATCGACCAACTATCAGGTGCCGGGGCACGCGGGGCAGGTCGGCTTCATCGCGTCGATGACGGCGCCCTTCTGCGAGGGGTGCAACCGCCTCCGCATCACGGCCGACGGCAACATCAAGGTATGCCTCTTCGGCAGCGCCGAGATCAGCCTGCGCGATGCCATGCGCGACGGCGCGTCCGACGACGAGCTGCGCCAGATTGTGAGCCGCGCGGTGGGCAACAAGCACGCTCGCCACGCCGGCATGTACAACATCGCCCAGATGGAGAATCGCCCGATGATCACGATTGGCGGGTGAGGCGGCGCTTCCGTCGCGGCGGAGCGTCAGTTGAACTGCAGGGTCAATCCGGCCTGCCAGGTGCGTCCCGGCGCCGGTTCGTAGTAGCGCCCGCCGAAGGCGTTCACGACAAATGAGCCGTTGTATTCGACGTCGAGCGCGTTGTTGACGGCGGCGAATGGTTGCAGGATGAAATCGTCTGCGAGCGTAAAGCCGTTGTGGCTCAGGCGCAAATCCGTCACGACATAGCCTTCGTTTTCGGCTGTGTTGAGGCTGTTCACATCGAATGCGTTGGCGCCTTCGAACTCGATCGCCAGCGCCCAGGGAGCGGGCTGCCACTCCACCGATCCGCGGGCGCGGTGCCGCGGTACGCCAGGGATGGCGTTGCCATCGAGCGCCGTGCCGCCGAGCGTCCGCGCGTCGATAAATTCGGCGTGGGTGAGTGTGTAGCTGGCGGCGAGCGATAGGTTGTGTGGCCCGCGCCACTGCAGGGCCGCCTCGGCGCCGAGGTGCCGCGTTTTCCCTTCGTTGCGGAAGTACGTCGGCCCGCCGTCGTCGAGCTGGAAGGGCAGCAGCAGATCGCGCACCTGCAGCGCAAAGAGCGCCACGTCGTACGACAGATGGGCCGACGGCGCCGCGCCGCGCACCCCGGCTTCGAGTCCGGTCGTGTGCTCCGGTTCGAGGTTCGGGTTGAAGCCGGTGCCATCGGGGCGATTGCTCAGCTCCGAGGTCGTCGGCGCCTCCAACGCGGTGCTCCAGTTGAGGTAGGCGCGTCCCGTCGAAAACGGATACAGCAGGCCCACCGATGGGCTCCACGCGTGAAAGGTGCGGCTGCCAGATTGGGGCGGATTGAGCGTATTGTCTGCCTCGAAGCGGAGCCGATCGTAGCGCAGCCCGGCGTGCAGCCAGAGCGGCCCCAGCGGAACCGACATGCGCCCGAAGGTGCCGACCGTCGACACCGTTTCGAGCTGATCGACCTGCACGGGGTCGCTCCGCACGCCGCCGTCGTTGGTGAACTCGGCCCGGTCGTCGCGCTGGTACTTCGTCTCGACGCCGACGCCCCACTCGACGGCCGACGCCTCGTCCTGAAACGTGAGCCGTCCGCCGCCCGCGCGCCGGTCGAGGATGATGTACGCGAACGGCAGCGGATTATCCAGCGTCCGCAGCACGCCGTAGCCGGTCGCGCGCAGGGTGCCCACTCCAAGGTCGCGGTAGTACGCCGCCCCGAGCTGCCCCTGCTCCGACTGCTCGCCCGCGTCGGTATTCACAAACGCCTCGCGCGCCTGATCGCGATCGGCGGCGACGGCCTCCTGGGAGAGGGAGCCCGGCGTCTGCGCCTTCGGCTTGTTGACGTACGCGCCGAAGAGGCGGAGGCCGCTCTGCTCGCTCAATCGGATCGTGCCCGTCAGGCCCGTCCGGCTGATCCGCACGGCGTTGTGGGCCCGGTAGCCGTCCTGCGCCTGATACGAGGTGAACACGCTGAAGCGATGCGGGCCGAGGTCGGGCGTCACCTGCAGCTCCGTCTTCGTCAATCCGTACGAGCCGGCCAGTTGGCGAAGGCGGACGGTGTGCTGCGCGCGCGTCGGCGGACGCGTCGAGAAGGCGAGCACGCCGCCCGCGCTGTTGCCCCAGAAGGTGGACGCCGGGCCGCGGATGGCCTCGACACGGCGGATGAACGCCGGGTCCACGATGTCGAGCGTCGACTGGCCGTCGGCCAGCGTCAGCGGGATGCCATCGAGCAGCACCTGCAGCCCGCGCACGCCGAACTGCGCCCGCCAGCCCAGCCCGCGCATCGTGATCTGCTCGCCGAGCGCGTAGTTGTCGCGGTTGTTTACCCACAGGCCGGGAATGCCCGCCGCAATCGACTCGATGCTGAGGCTCCCAGTCCGGTTCAGCGTATCATCCGAGCGCGCAATGCTGCTGATGGCGAGCGGCGCCGTGGTCGTCGTCAGCTCGAACGGCGCCGCCGTGACTTCGACCGGCTCCATCGTGTACGACAGCAGCTCGGGCGCCTGATCGGTCGTGTCGGGAGCAGATTGGGCGCGGATGGGCAGCGGCGCCACCGCGAGGAGGAGGGCGGCGACGAGGAGGCAGCGAATACGGCAAGGCATGCAGGGAGGGGCGATTGGCGAGGAACGATGGGAGTCACGGAAGGTCGGGCGTCTGGCCTTGCACCCACTCGGTCGAGCCGTCGGCGTAGTGCTCGCGCTTCCAGATGGGCACCTGCTGCTTCAGCGTGTCGATCAGCCAGCGGCAGGCGGCGAAGGCGGCGTCGCGGTGGGCGCACGCCACGCCGATGAGGACGCTCGCTTCGCCTGCGGGCACCTCGCCCAGCCGGTGGAGCACGCACGATTTGAGCACGGGCCAGCGGGCGGCGGCGTCGTCGGCGAGGGTGCGCATCGTCTGCGCGGCCATCGGGGCGTAAGCGTCGTAGGCGAGGCGCACCGTTTCGCGGCCGTCGGTCCAGCGCCGCGTCGTGCCGAGGAACAGGTCGATGCCCCCCGCCCGCTCGGTGCGGAGGAAGGCATCGGCGGCGGCGAGATCCAGCGGCGCCTCGCCGAGGTGGATCCACGTCGTCTCCGTCTTGTCGTCGAGCGGCAGGGGCGTTGTGTCCATGGCAGCAGGTCGGCAAAAAGGTTATCCGCCGCTGACGGGCGTGATCAGCGCGACCTCGTCGCCGTCGCGCAGCGGGGCATCGGTGGGGCTGTAGGCCTGGTTGACGGCCAGCCGCAGCGACGAGCGGTGGTCGCTGATGGCGGGAAACTCCTCCTCCAGCCGATCGAGCAGATCGTCCCCCGTGGCCGGCGCATCGAGCGACATCTCCAGCTCGTGCGTGCCGGTTTTCTCGCGCAGCATGCTGAAGAAGAGCACATGCACCGTGATGGTCGTGAGGTCCGGCGTGGCGTCAGGCATGGGTGGAGGAGGCCGCTGGGTAGTCCGATACACGTCGTCCGTTATATGATCGGAGGGGCGGATAGTGTCCGCCTCCGGGCTCGGTTCGATGGAGCGTTACACGTTTGCTGAATTTTGATGGGCCAGCCATCGCTTGCCCGCGCCGCATCTCGTATGTTCAAAGTGGTTTTCTCCCCTCACTAACGCCCCCAGACGATGAAAGCGGTACGATACCACGGTCCGGAGCAGGAGTTTGAACTCGAACAGGTCGATCGGCCGGAGCCGTCGGCGGGCGAGGTGCTCGTGCGCGTCACGGCGGCCGGGATGTGCCACACGGAGTTGCATTTCAAGAGCGGGCTGCTCGACCTCGGCGTGGCGCCGGTGACGATGGGCCACGAGGTCGTGGGGCGGATCGAAGCCGTCGGCAGCGCGGTCGACGCCGAGCGGGTCGGCGAGCGCGTCATCGTCTATTACTACCGCGGATGCGGGACGTGCGCGTACTGCCGCCACGGCGAGGAAAACCTGTGCCCGCAGCCGAAGGATCAGTACGGATTTGTCTCGGATGGCGGCTACGCCGAGTTCGTCGCCGTGCCCGATCGCAACGCGGTGCCGCTACCCGACGGGATCTCCGACGTCGACGCCGCGCCCATCGGGTGCAGCGTGACGACGGCAGTCCACGCCGCCAACAAGGCCGATCTACGCTTTGGCGAATGGGCCGTCGTGTACGGGACGGGCAGCATCGGGCTGGTGCTAACGCAGCTCATCGCCGCGAAAGGGGCCCGCCCGATTGCCGTGAGCCGCACCCCGGCCAAGCTGGACAAGGCCCGCGAGTTGGGCGCCGAAGCCGTCGTCAACGCCACCGAGGAAGACGTGGCCGCACGGATTCAGGAGATCACCGGCGGAGGCGCCGACGTGGTCTTCGAGTGCGTTGGCACCGACGAGACGATGCAGGCCGCGGCCGCCGCGCTCGGGCGGAAGGGGCGGCTCGTGTTCATCGGCTACTCGGAGGATGCACTCACCATCCACCCGCTTCAGCTGGTCGTCTTCGAGCAGGAGATCCGCGCCTCCGTGGGGGCGACGCTGGATGATCTGTACGAATCGATCGACCTCGTCGCGCGCGGGGTCGTCCGCCCCGTGATCGATCACACGGTGCCGCTGGACGAGTATCAGCAGGGCCTCGACCAGATGGAGTCGGGCCACGTCATCGGCAAGGTGGTGCTCACCCCCGACGACGAGCCAGTGTAGGCGACGGGTCCATCAGGCGGCGCGCAGCTGCGGCAGTGGCTGGAGGCGCGCGGCCATCTCGCGGAACTGGTCGAACGTGAGCGACTGCGGCCCGTCGCTGAGGGCTTCGTCGGGGTGCGGATGCATCTCCACCATCACGCCGTTGGCGCCGGCGGCCAGCGCGCCCTCAGCCAGCGACGGCACCCAGCGACGCGTGCCCGCGGCGTGCGACGGATCGACGATGACGGGCAGGTGCGTCCGCTCGCGGACGACCGGCAGCGCCGTCAGGTCGAGCGTGTAGCGCGTGGCCGATGCGAAGGTGCGGATGCCGCGCTGGCAGAGGATGACCTGATCGTTGCCCTCGGCCAGAATGTACTCCGCCGCGCCGAGCCATTCATCCACCGTCGCCGTCATGCCGCGCTTGAGCAGTACGGGCCGATGCGAGCGGCCTGCCGCCTGCAGCAGCGGGTAGTTCTGCATGTTGCGCGCGCCGATCTGCAGGATGTCGGCTCGCTCCGCGACGGGGCCCACGTCTTCGGGCGCCATTACCTCGGTGACGATGGGCAGCCCGTGGGTGCGTCTGGCCTCGGCAAGCAGATCGAGCCCTTCGTAGCCGAGACCCTGGAAGGAGTAGGGCGAGGTGCGCGGCTTGAAGCAGCCGCCCCGCAGGATGTGGCCCCCGGCCTGGCGGACGACCTCGGCACAGGCCATCACCTGCTCGCGCGACTCGACCGAGCACGGCCCGCCGATGAGCACCCGCCCGTCCCCGCCGATGGCGAGATCGCCGACGCGCACGACGGTGTCCGTCCGCTGATGGGCGCGCGAGGCTTTCCGGTAGGGTTTGTCGGAAAGGTCGACGGCCGAGTCGGTGCGGTGGAGCGTGCCGTTGCGGCGCGGGTGGGCCGGGCGCTCGACCTTCGGCTCCGCGGCGTGCTCGGACCGGGTCTGCTCGTTGCGGCGCTCGCGTTGCATCTGCACCGAAAAGTCGAAGATGGCCTGATAGAGCGTCTCGACGAGATCGGCGTCGAGGCCGGCGGCTTCGGCCTGGGTGCCGAGCCGGTCGATGATGACCTGCTCGCGCTCGGGGTCGCGGACGGGATCGTCGCACGCGGCCTTGTAGTCGGCGGCCTCTTGGACGATGTTGAGGCGGTCGATGAGCGCGTCGACGATGCGGCGGTCGACGTCGTCGATGCGGCGGCGAATCTGTTGGAGCGGCTGATCCATCGGTCAGGGGGTCCGGGTGAAAGGGCGGGTGGAGGCAACAAAAAAAACCCGCCGGCTTTGCAGCCAGCGGGTTTCGGAAAGCAAGTCTGTACGAGTCAGAGGACTGCTATGTCACATGCGCTGGCTGGGGGTCGGAGCCGGAAAAATAAAAATAAAAATAGGTATAGAGATAGAACGCCTGGCGCGCAGCGGGGGCGCGTCCGTCCGCCGAAGCGGATACCAGCAAGTGGGGCGTGGCGTGTGACATAACGCTACACAGCATACGGGACGCGGATCAGGCTGTCAAGTTTGGGTCGACAAATCCCGATTGGCGGCGCTCGGCGGGATTATGCCTGCGATCGGTTCATGTTGAACCGGACGTCCTGCGCGCGCCGCACAATGGACACAATGAAGCCGATGGTGAGGACGATGATGCCAATCCAGACGAGGCTGATGAGCGGTTTAGCGTATGCCTGCACCACGACCCAGTCCTTGGGCATCACGTCGACGCCTTCGATGGCGAGGTTCACCTTGCCGTCGTTTACGTTCATCTTGGTGAAGCTCACCTTCAGGTTCCAGTCCTGCACCCGCGTTTCGATGAACTGGGTGGTGCGGTCGTTCATGATGACGTAGACGGGCTTGAGCGTCCGCGTCTCGCCGCTTTGCAAATTGGTCGCTTTCAGGACGGCGGCGACGGCCATCTGCGCGTCGTCGGGCACTTGCGACTTGAGAGCTTCGGGCACGTTGTCTTCGGAGCCCGGCATGCCCTGCGGCGACTCGATCACGCTGAAGCGCTCAAATGCCAGCGCAAACTGATCGTCGCCCAGCACGGTGGAGTCGCCGCGCGCGAGTTGAATCTCGCCGCCCAGCGGCCCGCCCTCTTCGTCGACGCCAGTAGCTTCGCGAGGCGTGACAGCGGTGAAGATGTCTTTCTCGATGAATGGCTTCACATCGGGGTGGAGGAACCACTGCCCGTTCTTGCCCTCGTAGGCGACCGGTTCCATCGTGAAGCTGCGGCCGTTGGGCGTCCGGAAATCGAGGATGTACTGCCCGCGCCCGCGGTCGGTCGTTGTCTTCTCGACGTACGTGACCTCATAGCCGTTGATGGTGCGCGTCTGGCCTTTCGCCAGGATGAAGTTCTCCCGGCCCTGCTGATCGGCGGTGGTCTGCTGACGGGGCTCGCCGATCAGCGGGAGGGCTTTGCTGAAGCCGCTCGACGCGATGATGCCGAGGATGAGGATGGCGAAGCCGATGTGGGTGAGGGCGCCGCCCGCCATCCGCAGGTTGCCGCGGCCGATGCGCCAGAGCACGATGCCGTTGCCAAAGAGCGCGAAGAAGCCCAGGAAGGTGAGCAGGAGCAGCTGCAGGCCCTGGCCATACATCGACCAGAAGGCGGCGAGGCCGCTGGCGAGCCCGGCTTCGGCGCCGCGGACCGTTTCGGCGGCGGAGGACGCCGGCAGCAGCACCGACTGCTCGGCGAAGGGCGTCAGCAGGAGCACGCCCAGCGTGCAGGCGGTGGCCAGCGCCACGGGTTTCAGCAGGACGCGGTTGATGTTTTCGACGCTCATCGCGTTCCACCAGAAGAGCTGCCCGAGCCCGATCAGGAACGTGATGCCGAGGGCCAGCGGCAGCGTCCACTCGTTGTAAAATTCGAGCGGTACGGCCGAGGGATTGTCGCGGAAGATCTGCCCGAAGATGGGCGCGCTCGTGCCCAGAATGATGACGGCCGCGGTGGCGCAGAGGAGCATCGCCCCCGAGAAAATCATGAACTCGCGCGAGAGTGTCCGCGGCTCCTTATCGGGTACGGGCAGCTCGTTGTAGCGGTAGGCGAAGAGCCCGAAGCCGAGCCCGCCCAGGCTAACGATCCACAACAGGAGCTGGTTGTAGAGGCCGAGGTCCACGAACGAGTGGACGGATACGTCGCCGAGGATGCCGCTGCGCGTGAGGAACGTCGAGTAGATGACGAACAGGTAGGCCAGGATGCTCAGGAAGAGCGAGGCCTTGTGGCTGGAGCCGCTCTTCTTCTGCACGAGCATCGTGTGGAAGGCGGCGATGCCGATGATCCAGGGCACAAGCGACGAGTTCTCCACCGGATCCCACGCCCAGTAGCCGCCGAATGAGAGCGTGACGTACGCCCAGTAGCCGCCCATCGCGATGCCCACCCCCAAGATCATGACGCCAAAGAGCGTCCACGGCAGTGCCGGGCGCACCCACTGGGTGTAGCGCTTCTTCCAGAGGGCGGCAATGGCAAAGGCGAAGGGCACGACCATCGACGAGAACCCGGCGAAGAGCATCGGCGGGTGGATCGTCATCCACGGGTTCTGCAGCAGGTCGTTCAGGCCGGTGCCATCGGCGGGGACGAAGCCCGGGTTTTGCTGGAAGACGGGCGCCTCGGGAAAGGCCTCGGCCAGCGTCTTAAACGGCGACGAGCCGATCTCCAGCGGGCCGATGTGCAGCCCCACGATCATCGACAGTAAGAAAAGCTGGCAGAGGCTCACGACCGTCATCACGGCCGTTTCGTAGCCCGGCTTCACCAGCTTGATGAGCGCGGCGCCCACGCCACACATCATCAGCCCCCAGAGCATGAACGACCCCTCCTGGCCTGCCCAGAACGTCGAAATCAGGTAGTGGAGGGGGAGGTCGTTCGACGACTGCTGGTAGACGTACGCAAACTGGTACTGATGCGTCAGGATGGCGTACATCAGCACGGTTGAGGCGGCGACGAGACCGCCGATCATCACGTACCAGGCGCCGCGGCCGATGTATTTCCAGCTTCCGGTGCCGTCGTTGTACTGTGTCGAGCGGAAGAAGGCGAAGGCCGAGCACCCGCTCGCCACGAAGGCGATCAGTAGAAAAAGATTACCAACGGTACCAAGCATAGGACGCGGCGGATGGGAACGGGAAGGGACCGTAGGGTTTTTTGAAAGTGATATGCATCAGCCGGTTCCACGGGGTAAAGCCCCCATCCTGCACCAGTTCTGTATTCACGGTATCTTGTAGCCTCCGGCGGGTTGCTCACCTTTTACTTTGACTCATGTCTCATGCCTCCCGATACATGCGATCCGCGCGGGTTGTGCTGGTGACGCTCGCGCTGATGGGCGTCCTCGCGGCCTGTGCCGGCTCGGCCCAGATGGGCGCCGAGGTGGGCGGCCGTGCCACCGGCAAGGCCAGCTACTACGCTGGCAAGTTCATTGGGCGGCCCACGGCCAGTGGTGAGATTTACGATCCGTGGGCGATGACGGCGGCCCACCGCACGCTGCCGTTTGGGACGTGGGTGCGGGTGACGCGCCGCGCGACAGGCCAGCAGGTCATCGTGCGCATTAACGATCGGGGGCCGTTCGTGCGCGGGCGGATTATTGACCTCTCGAAGGCCGCCGCCGAAGACCTCGACATGATCGGCCCCGGCGTCGTGGAAGTCGAACTCGAAGTGGTGGACGCCACGGCCACGGCGGATTCGACGGCTGTAAAAAAGGAACCCGCAAAGTCGGGTCGGCGGGTGTCATGGTGATTTGCCGGTCGTCATCCTGAGCTTGACCATTGCATCCGCACCACAGGCATGACCTTCGGCTCGTGTCAGGATCCCCCTGGAAAAGGGGCCAACCTCGTGGAGATCCCAGATCGAGTCTGGGATGACAGGCGTCAGTACCAGAGGGGGCCGTTCCTGTGGTGGGAGGGCAACAATCCCGTCATGCCGCTGGTACACGATCTCCACTTTGCACAATAGTTATCATCACCATGCAGGTAAACCGGTACATCGAGGTCAATCCGCAAAAGATGGGGGGAACTCCGGTTTTTCGAGGAACACGGATCCCCATCTATGTGCTTTTTGACTACCTTGACGAAGGACATACCGTTCAGGACTTTCTGGGCGAGTACGATATCGATCCCGACCTCGTTCATGGGTTCATGCGCGCTCTTCGCGGCACGTTTGTGACCGGGGAAGTGAGCGCGTGAAAATTCTACTGGATCACAACATTCCCCACAGCTTGCGCGACGAGTTTCCGGAGGACTGTGAACACCGCACACTACTTCGGGTGGACGGACTACGACGACGATGAGCTTCTGGAGGCGGCTGTAAAGGCCGCCTTCTCTGTATTTATCACGCTCGATCGGAATCTGCCTCACCAGCAAAACCTGGATGAGTATGACATCGGAGTGGTGATTCTTGCTGTGCATCCCGCAACGCTGTCCCATCTGGGGAAGTACTGGAGCCGCGTTTGGGAGGCGCTGCCTCGGGCTAAATCAGAGAAAGAAACCATTGTGCTGTAACCTCGCTTGTCATACTGAGCTTGACTCAGGATCTTCCTGGAAAAGGGGCCAACCTTGTGGGGATCCCAGATCGAGTCTGGGATGACAGGCGTCAGTACCAGAGCGGGGCGGCCAGTTCCATTAGCCGCTTGCTGACGCGGCGGTTTTGCTGCTCGATGGTGTCGTGCCGGGGGACGTCGAAGTCGGGCGGCGCGTCGAGCAGCGTCTCGGAGATGGGCTCCTCCAGCCGCTCGTGCCAGCGGGCGCGCCAGTCGGCGGGAAGCGCTTCCGGCAGGGGCTGACCGGTGGCCATCAGGTAGAGTAGCGCCCAGATGCGCACGGTGGCGTCGAAGCGATAGCCGCCGCCGAGCGTGAGCACGCAGCGGCCTGCGGTGTGCGTCTCGGCAAGGTCGAAGATCTGCTCGAAGAGGTGCTCGTAGGCGTCGGTGGTCAGCATCAGATCGGCCAGCGGATCGCTGTGGTGGGCATCGGCGCCGCACTGGACGATGAAGACATCGGGCTGGAACTGGTCCAGGGCGTAGGGCACGACGCGGTCGAAGACCTCAAGGTAGCTTTCGTTCTCGGTGAAGGGCTCCAGCGGCACGTTGAGCGCGCTGCCGCGCGCGCCGTCCTCACCGAGCTCTTGCACGCCGCCGGTGCCGGGAAAGAGATAGCGGCCCGATTCGTGCAGGCTCAGCGTGAGCACGCCGGGGTCGCCGTAGTGGATCCACTGGACGCCGTCGCCGTGGTGCACGTCGATGTCGAGGTAGGCCACGCGAAAGCCGCGCTGGCGCAGATGATGGATGGCGACGGACAGGTCGTTGTAGACGCAGAAGCCGGAGGCGAGGCGCTCCTGCGCGTGATGGAGCCCGCCGCCCAGTTGGAGCACGCGTGTGGCGTCGCCTGCCACGATGAGGCGCGCGGCGTGCAGCGTACCGCCGACGAGCCCCCGTGCGGCTGCGTCCATATCGGGAAAGACGGGCACATCGGCGGTGTCGAGGCCGAACTGCTTGGCATCGGGCCGGGGCGATCCCGCTCCGGCGGCCTGCACCTGCTCGACGAAGGCCTCGGCGTGGACGGCCTGCATCTCATCTACGGTGGCGACGGGCGGCTCAACCGGCTCCTGCCAGCAGTCCAGCGCTTGCAGCAGCTCCGTCAACATAGCCAGCCGATCCGGGCTGAAGGGGTGCTCGGGACCGAAGTTGTAGTCTTGGTAGCGCGGGTGGTAGACGACGGGGACGGACACGGCAAATCGCGAGAAATGGGAGGAGGCGAGGACGTAAGGGGTGTGGGGGAGGGCGTGTGGGAAGTGGCCCAATAGTCCCGTGCACCCATACGCGAATCACGTTGGTTTCTCGACGGGCCAGACCACATCGAAGCCGTCGCGGCGCAGGTCGCGCGCGATGGGGTGGACGTTGAGCGTGTCGAGCCGGAGAATCACGCGCAGGCGCGATGTCTTCCCGCCCGTCGGCCCCTCGATGTCTTCGTCCTCGTAGTAGCTTAGCACCGAGCGGATGTCGACGTCGCGCTCGGCGATGGTGCTGGTGAGCCGGGCGAGCTGGCCGGGCGTATCGGGGAGCGACACGGCGAGGCGCCCGCTGGGCTTTTCCAACCCCGTCATCCGGATAATCGAATCGAGCAGGTTGGTCAGCGTGATGATGCCCACGAGTTCGTCGCCCTCCATCACCGGCAGGCAGCCGATCTTCTTCTCGCGCAGCAGGCGGGCGGCCTCTTCGATGGGATCGAGCGGGCCGGCCGTGTACGGGTTGTGCGTCATCACCTCGGCCACAGGCAACTCGGCATCAAGCGGGGAGGAGCGCAGGGGGGTCACGGCGAAGCGGATGTCGCGGTCGGTGAGGATACCAGCGAGCGTCTCGTCCTCCATCACGGGGAGGTGGCGGATGTCGTGCTCACGCATCTGGGTGTAGGCCTCGGAGAGCGTGGCGGTAGCCGTCGTCGTCACGACGGGCTGTTGCATCACATCTTGAACAAGCATGGGCGCGCGGGAGCATAATGGCGAAGGGAATGGCCGGGGCGCAGAAGCAGCCCGCCGATAAAGATAGGCGCGCGCCGTCAAATAATCAGCCTGGGGGCCGTCAGGCCATCGCGCGTTCGAAGATGCGGTGCAGGTCGTCCGGGATGCGGGTGGGGCGGCGGCGCTCGGCATCCATGAAGCAGAGGGTGACGTGCCCGGTCACGAGTGCCTTGCTGGATTCGGTGCGGCGCACGGTGTAATCGATCGGTACGCGCACGCTGGGCATGGTTTCGAAGCGCGTTTCGATGATGAGCAGGTCGTCGTAGCGGGCGGGCCGTTTGTACTGCACATCGAGCTGTACCACCGGCATGATGATGCCGCGCGCCTCTACGTCGCGATAGGCGATACCCAGTTCGCGAAGCCCTTCCGTCCGCGCGGCCTCAAAAAAGTCGATGTAGTGGGTGTGATAGACGACGCCCATGGGGTCGCACTCGCGATAGCGCACCCGGTGCTGATGTTCGTAGGTGTACATGGGGATGGGGTCAGCGGTGGGGGCGCGGTTCCGGGCCGGGAGCTGGGCGGATCTTGAGGCTGCTTCCAAACTTTGAATGCAGGATCCCGGACTCAGAACCCCAAACTTACGGGTTCATCTCGACGGTTTGCTGGCGATAGGCGCCGATCTGGTCCAGTTTGGCAAGGCGGTCGTCCAGCAACTGGTCGGAGTCGACCTCTTCGAGCGCGGCGAGCGCCTGGCCGATGGCCGTGCCGACGGCCTCGAACGTGGCTTCGGGATCGCGGTGGGCCCCGCCGATGGGTTCGGGGACGATCTCATCAACCACATCGACCTCGATGAGATCAGGCGCGGTCAGCTTGAGGGCACGGGCAGCTTCTTCCTTGTAGTCCCACGAGCGCCACAGGATCTGCGAGCAGCTCTCCGGTGCGATGACCGAGTACCACGCGTTTTCGAGCATCAGCACGCGGTCGCCCACGCCGATGCCGAGGGCGCCGCCGGAGGCGCCTTCGCCGATGATGACGATGACGATGGGCACCGGCAGGCGCGCCATCTCGAACAGGTTGCGCGCGATGGCCTCGGCCTGGCCGCGCTGCTCGGCTTCGAGGCCCGGATAGGCGCCCGGCGTGTCGAGCAGCGTGACAACCGGCTTGCCGAACTTGGCTGCCATCTTCATCAGCCGGAGCGATTTGCGGTAGCCCTCGGGGTTGGGCATGCCGAAGCGGCGAAACTTGCGCTCTTTGGTGTCGCGGCCCTTCTGGTGGCCAATGAACATGACCGTGCGGTCGCGGTAGCCGTAGCGCGCCCCGCAGAAGGTTGCCATGCCGCCTACGATGGCGCGGTCGTCCCCGTAGGCGCGGTCGCCATGCAACTCCACGAATCCGTCGGAGAGCGCTTCGATATGGTCGAGCGTGTACGGCCGCTGCGGATGGCGCGCGATCTGCACGCGTTGCCAGCGCGTCAGGTTGCTGTAGATAGAGGTGCGCAGGGTGGAGACGCGTTCTTCGAGCGCTTCGATCTCCTGCGTCAGGTCCGGGCGCTCCTCCCGGTTGAGTTCGCGCATCTCGTCGAGCTTGCGTTCCAGCTCCACGATCGGCTTCTCAAAATCCAGCAAGTACGTATCAGACGATTGAGCCATGGCGGATGGCAAGGTAGGTGCTTCCGTGGGAAACTGCCCGCGGTGGCGGACCGACGGTTAAAGATGGACATGCGCGCAGCCAACTGCAACGCGGGAGCACAGCAGCCCTGTCCAATCGGTGAAGGCACGTCCAGTTCCGGCACGGATCGAACGAGCAGACCGGAGGTTGAACGGGCCGCGCTGTTAATCAGCCCCCCGCTCTCCTGATTCGATTGTTCTGCGCAGATGCTTCAAGAAATCCGAAAAACATTGCGGTTGGCCGGGCCCGTCGTGGCCGCGCAGGTGGCGCAGATCTCGATGGGCTTCGTCGATACCCTCATGGTGGGACGCCTCGGCCCCGAAGCGCTCGCGGGAGTGGCGCTGGGCAACTCAACGTTTTTCTTCGTGCTGATCGTATGCCTCGGCGTGGTGCAGGCCGTTGGGCCGATGGTGTCGCAGGCCTACGGCGCCGGCGATCGCGCGCCCATCGAGCGGAGCGTGCGGCAGGGGCTGTGGATGGGTGTCGTGCTGGCGATTCCGGCGATGGTGCTGCTGTGGAACGTGGGTCCGCTCTTGCACCTGTTGGGACAGGCTGAAACTGCCGTGGCGCAGGCGCAGGGCTATCTACGAGCCATCATTTGGGGCTTTTTGCCGGCGCTCTGGTTTATGGCGCTGCGCAGCTTCGTCGAGGGGCTCTCGCGTCCGCTGCCGGTGACGATCATCACCTTCGTGGGCGTCGGGCTCAACGTGCTCGCCAACTACGCGCTCATGTTCGGCGCGTGGGGCATTCCGGCGATGGGCCTGGTGGGCACCGGGTGGGCCAGCACTCTCGTCCTCTGGTTTTTGTTCGGCGCGCTGGCGTTGTTCGTTATGCGCATCGAGCCGTTCGCGCAGTATCGCATCTTCGCTCAGTTGCGCACGCCCGATGGGGCGACCTTTCGCGAGCTGGTGCGCATCGGATGGCCGATGGGCATTTCGTCGGGCATCGAGGCGGGGCTGTTCATGATCACGGCGCTGCTGGTGGGCACGCTGGGGGCGACGCCGCTGGCGGCGCATCAGGTGGCGCTGCAGTGCGCGGCATTCACGTTTATGGTGCCGCTGGGCGTGGGCATCGCCGGATCGGTGCGGGTGGGGCAGGCGGCCGGGCGCGGCGATGTCGAGGGCGTGCGCCGCGCGGGCTATGCTGCTGTGGCGATTGCTTCGGCCTTCATGGTGGGGGCGGCCGTGTTATTCTGGACCGTCCCGGAATTTATCGTAGCGCTGTACCTCGATACCGGAGCGCCCGCAAACGCCCCGGTCGTCGAACTGGCGGTGGCGTTGCTGGGCATTGCGGCGGTCTTTCAGGTCTTCGACGGCGTGCAGGTGGCCGCCTCGGGATCGCTGCGCGGCCTTAAGGACACGCGCGTGCCCATGGGCATCGCCCTGGTGACGTACTGGGGGGTCGGTCTCACGACGGGCTACCTCGTCGGGTTGCAGTGGGGGGGAGGTGCCCGCGGGCTCTGGTGGGGACTCGTGGTGGGCTTGGCCGCAGCGGCGGTGCTCCTGCTCTGGCGCTTCCGGTGGCGCGCCGCGCGGCTTACCCGCCCCGCTGCGCAGCCTGCTACCTCGCCCAACGCGCCGGATCCCTCTGCTAAACAGGACGGCTGACGGGCGGATGAATGCAGCATTGGGCAGGGAGCGGCGTGTGGCGTATCGGGAAGGAGCCGATTCTTCTTGATTTACATCACCCCTCCATCATACCTTCTTCACAACGGGCCGGGCCATCCGGCCGCGGAAACCGCCGAGGCGACCGGTCTATCGAGGGCCGCTCCGTCCATTTTTCTCATCAAGCGCAGGCGCAGGAGTTATGCCGGTCAAATTACGGGTTACCCACGAAGCAGACGATGGAGGCGACCCCTCCGAGTATTTCTTCGAGCAGGACCGTATCACGATTGGGCGGGGGAGCGATAACCATCTCACGCTGCCCGATCCGAAGCGCATCGTCAGCTCGAAGCACGCCGAGGTGCGGCAGTCGGGCGAAACGTATCAGCTGGTAGACCGCGGAAGTAAAAACTTCACGTATCTGCGCAATCAGCGGTTGGAGGCGGGCGAGCCGTACGAGCTGCGCGCGGGCGATGTCTTCCGCATCGGCGAGTTCGCCGTCGAGTTTACGCCGGTGGAGGCGGAGACGACGGCCCCCGCAGCCGATGAGACGGTGTTCGCGGCAGATTTCTCGAATCCGTTCGAGGATCCGGCCGACCATCTGCTGGAAGCGCTGCATGAGTTGATCGAGGCGTACGAGCGCGAGTCGCAACAGCGCCGCGACGACGCGCTGAAGGAGGCCTTTCACAACGTCGATGAGTTGGGCACGCACGATGCGGTACACCGCGTGCTGGAGCTGCTCGGCGTGCAGCCGCGAGGTGATGACACAGGCGCTACTCCGGCCCGTGCGCCCGAGTCGTCTCCGGGCGCGTCCTCTCCAACGCCTCCCGAGAACCGGCCGCCGGAAGAAGCCTCCCAAACCGAGCCGCCAACGGAAACGCCCCGCGAATCCGCTCCTTCTCGATCGGGGCCCTCTTCCGAATTGCCTTCTGAGCGGTCCCGGTCGGGTCCGGCGGTGCAGGCGAGTGACGACGTTGCAGATACGGTGATCGACACGCTGCTCGCTTCGATTTCACGCATCATCGGGATTCCGTGGCAGTTCCGGCACGAGTTCATTGGGCAGACCATCATGCAATCGGCCGAGACGCAGTTCCTCTACGACGGTGACGTGCAGACGATGAAGGCACATCTGATGGATCCGTCGATCTCGAACGACGAGCGCGAGAACCGGCTGGATCACGTGGAGGATGCCGCCGAGGCGCTGGCGGTACATCAGGTGGCCATGCTCAACGGCTACAAGGCCAGCGTGATGAACGGCACCGAGGAGCTCATGGAACGCCTCAACCCGGATGCGCACCAGCACGAGGTGATGGACCAGAGCGCTCTCTACGAATATGTGCCCATGCTGGCGAGCCCGGCCGTACTCGACCGCCTCCGGGCACAGTGGAACGAGCTTCAGATGGGCGACTGGTCGGTCGCCGAGCAGCGCATCTTTCGGCCCGCCTTTATTAAAGCGTATTTAGCCCGCATGACGGCCGTCCGGCCATCCGACAAAGATACGCATACATAATACTGGAGCCAGCCTAAGATTTGAGTCCGGATCAGGTCCCGGTCACCGAAGGACAGATATCTACGCGTCGACTCAGTAAACCTACACACCGATCATGAAATTCAAGGTTGTTGTTCTCCTACTGGGCGTGCTTCTATGGAGTGGATGCTCGAGCTCGCTCGAAGTGATGGTCACAGGGGCATCCGACATGAACAACGGCGGCAACGCAGCTGTCGTGCGCATATACGAGCTCAGCGGAGACAGTAATTTTAAGAACACGCCGCTATCCGCCTTTTGGCGCGACAACGAGGGGGCACTGGGCAACGAGTTGGTGACCCCGCCGCGGAAGGTGACGCTCTTCCCGAACGGGGCAGAAACCATCGAGTTTGAACTGGCTGACGAGACTACGTTCATCGGCGTAGCGGCAGATCTGCGCAGTCCGGATCGTGAGCAGTGGCGATCGATCCATCCCATCGACGAGGTGGGCGATCGCGTGTCGGTTACTGTGGAAAGCAATCGCATTGCGGTTGAGGTTGAGGGCGGAGGCGGATTGCCAATCGTCAGCCGGTAGCTTCGTAGCGGCGCGCGGCCCGGATGAATGGCGGCGCCGACACCTGCTTGTATTCACCATCCAGAATCTGTGTGCGCCATGGCGCGAGACCGAAAGAAAGTCGTCTGGTTTGAGGGCATGACCCTCGACCCGCATCACTTTCAGCAGTGGGACCGGCATCGAGAGGGCGTGCTAAACGCGCGCCTCCGGGCGGTTGCCCCGCAGGGGTGGGGCCTGTCGCGCCTCGAAATCGACGAAGAGCGCCTCGCCAATGGCGAGCTCGCGCTCGTGGAGGGCACCGGCGTGATGCCGGATGGGCTCGTGTTCGACGTGCCGGAGTTGACCCCGGCGCCCGAGGCGCGCAACGTGCAGGAGCACTTTCCGGCTACCGAAGAGACCATCCGCGTGCTCTTGGCCATCCCGGCCGAGCGGCCGAGTGGCCGCAACGTGCAGCTGCAGGGCACCAATCAGCGGCGGGAGACGCGCTTCATCGCTGAGAGCATGGACGTACCCGATGAAAACACCGGTGCCAACGAGCGCCCCGTGGAGGTGGCGCGAACGAACGTGCAGGTGCGTTTTGCCAATGAGCCGCAGCAGGGATACAGCACACTGCCCATCGCTGAGGTCGTGCGCACCGGCGGCGGATATGCGCTGAGCGATCGCTTTCTTCCGCCGTACTTGCTTATCAACGCCTCCGAGCGGCTCAAGGACATGACGCGGCAGATGCTGGAGTTGCTCGTTACCAAAAGTAATGAGCTGTCGGAGCGCAAGGAGAACGCCTTCTCCCAGCGCGAGCTCTCGCCCTCCGATATCACGGCGCTCAACCTGCTGGGCACGATTAACGCGTATATCCCGCAGCTAAACCAGCATCACGCTGGCGGGCAGCACCATCCGCAGGGGTTGTTTCAGACGCTGGCGGCGCTGGCCGGCCAGCTGTCCACCTACGTCGAAAATGCGCCGGTGTATCCGCGCGACCTGCCGACCTACGAGCATGCCACGCCCAGCGAGGCTTTCAACCGGATCGAAACGATCCTCCGGCAGATGCTCGGCGAGGCGACGCCCTCGTCCAATTACCAGCGCATCGGGCTGGAGCGCCAGCGCGAGAGTTTGCTGGTGGCTTCGGTCCAGCAGCAGGTGCTGGAGCAGGCGCAGCTGTTTCTCGCGACCCGCAGCGAGCGTCACTCCGAGGAGCAACTCACTAACGCGCTGCCCAACATGCTCCGCGTGGCCTCGCCCGATACCATCGACGCCGTATTGCAGAGTTACACGCGGGCGCTCAACGTGGAGGCGACCCGGCGCCTGCCAACGGGCATGCCGGTCGACAACCAGGCCACGTACTTCAAGCTGGAAAAGCGCGGGCCCTTTTGGGATTCGATCCTCGAAGAAGAGGGAATTGCTATCTTCTTGCCCTCCGACTTCCGCGACATTGACGTAACCCTGATGGCGGCAACGTAAGCCACGAAAACGGGGAGACGAGGAGTCGAGAAGGCGAAGGATGGGGAGGCGGAGAGCCGGTTCAGGTGCTTCTATTTAAGAACGAGATGATGTGACACAGACCATGGCTGTAGCTGAGAGTAGTCAGGCGGAGCAGGACACCGGCGTCCTCTTCGACGAGTCGGCCGATAAACGGTTGGCAGAGATCTTTGCGCCGTGCTTTACACTGATCCTGCAACTGCGTGCGACCGAGGAGTTCGGCGATGCGGAGGTGCTGCGTCGTCGAATTAAGGATCTGCTCGATGACGCCGAGCGCGAGGCACTGCGCACGGGTGTCTCGCCCGACAACATTCAGATGGCGAAGTTTGCGCTCGTTGCCTTCATCGACGAAACGATTTTGTCGTCCGACTGGTCGCAGAAGGATGAGTGGGTGAGCACGCCGCTCCAGTTGGAGCTGTACGACCAGTATGACGCGGGTGAGGTGTTTTTCGACCGTCTGAAGCAGCTGCGCCAGAACCCGAAGGCTAATGCCGAGGCGCTGGAGGTGTACTACCTGTGCATGACGCTCGGTTTCAAGGGTAAGTACCAGCTGCACGAGCAGGAGCGTTATCGCGAGATCATCGAGACGACCTATGAAGAGCTCAGTCGGCTGCCGGGCATGGGGACGAAAGATCTGGCGCCCCACGGGCAGCCGCGCGGGCAGGTAGCCCAGGAGGTCAAAAGCAAGCTCCCCACCTGGGTCATCGCCGCGGCCGCTGTACTCATCGGGCTGCTCGTCTACACGGGCATGTACGTCTATATTACGGACACGGCCGGCGACACGGCCGCAGCTATCGAGCAAATGGAAACGACCGGAGCGACGCCGTAGCGGCGCCTCCAGCTCTGGGCCTTCTAACACGATCGCGAGACCGCCATGCAGTCGATACTCAACTTTTTCAAGAGCCGGTATTTCTGGATCGGCTTCGGCTTTGCGCTGCTCATCGTTCTGACGCTCGTGCTGGGCGCCTGGCTGGAGTGGTCGATGGTCACGCGTTTGCTCATCGTCATCGGGCTGCTCGTGATATGCATAGCGATTATCGTTGTGGAGTTCGTGCGTGCGAGCCGCAGCGCTCAGCAGATCGAGCAGTCGATCAAGATGCAGGCTGAGCAGCAGCGCATGAGCTCGCGGCCCGATAAACAGGGCGAGATTGAGGAGTTGCAGGAACGCCTCGAAGAGGCCATTGCCAAGCTCAAAAAGTCGAAGTTAGGACGAGGGCGACGCGGAAAAAATGCGCTGCACGCGCTGCCATGGTACATGTTTATCGGTCCGCCGGGGGCCGGAAAGACGACAGCCATCAAAAACTCAGGGCTCAACTTCCCCGTCGGTACCGACGGCGTACGCGGCGTGGGGGGCACGCGCAACTGCGACTGGTTCTTCACCGATCAGGCGATCCTGCTCGACACGGCCGGCCGCTATATGACCGAGCGCGAGGATGAAGAGGAGTGGCATGCCTTCCTCGACATGCTCAAGGAGCATCGGAGTCGCCGCCCGGTCAACGGTGTCATCGTGGGGATCAGCATCGAAGAGCTGGTCGACGCCGCGCCCGACGAGATCGAGTGGCACGCCAACACCATTCGCCGGCGCATCAGCGAGCTGGTGGAGCGCCTCGGCGTGCGCTTCCCGGTCTATCTGGTCTTCACCAAGTGCGACCTCCTGCAGGGCTTCGTCGAGTTCTTTGGCGATATGACGCGCCAAGAGCGCGAGCAGATCTGGGGCTGCACCCTTACCGAGGAGCAGCGCGAGCAGGGCAACCTGCGCACCGTCTTCGAGCACGAGTTCGATCAGCTCTATGACGCGCTCGCCGACGCGCGCTCCGAACGCCTGAGCCGGTCGATGAAGCGCGAGGAGCGCCAGCGCGTGTACGTGTTTCCGCTGGAGTTTGCCTCTGCCAAAGAGAACCTCTCGCTTTTCGTCGACCAGTTGTTTCAGCGCAACCCGTATCAGGAGAACCCGGAGTTTCGGGGCTTTTACTTCACCAGCGGCACGCAGGAAGGCGCGCCCATCGACCGGGTCATCCAGTCGATCTCCCAGCAGTTCGATTTCGCCTCGGGCATCGACGGGGGCTCCGAGCCGGACATGGAGAAGAAGAGCTATTTCATCAAAGACGTCTTCACCGATGTGGTGATCCCCGATCAGTACATGGTGGAGCAGACCTCCAGTTCGGCGCGGCGAGGACGCCTCACGCGGTGGGGGGTCGGCGCGGCGGCGGCCGTGCTGCTGGCGCTGTTTGTCGTCGGCCTCTCGCAGGCGCTCGTGCGCAGTCAGATCGACCTCAATCAGGTGGAGGGTGCGGCCGAATCGGCAGCGGTTGTGGAGTGGGACGGGCAGGTGACCCCGGACGATCTCGACAACCTCGATCAACTTCGCGCCCAGATTGACGAACTGGAGGAGTACGAGGACAATCCGCCCTTCATGCAGTGGGGGCTCTACCGCGGCGCTACGGTGCTGGAGCCGGCCCGGACGCTCTATTATCAAAAGATGCGTCCCCTGGTGCGCGACCAGTTCCGGGCGTTGGAGCGTCAGCTGAATCAGCAGGGCAGTGGGGAAACGCTCGCCGATCAGGGGCGGCGCACGCTTCGTGATCATCTCAAAGCGTATCTGCTGCTCTCCGAAGAGTCCGGTCGCCTGAGCGAAGAGCGCCATCGCTCGTTTCTGACACAGCACCTCGTGGCCATGGCGACCAATGGAGGCGGACCGTTTTCTGCGGCTCGTTTCGAAGGGCGCGGGGGACAGGTGGAGCAGCAGATCGCCACGTTTGTGAACGGATTGGGAGGGCAACGGGTGGCTTCATTTGAAGCGCGCTCTTCGCTGATCGAGCGCACGCGCCGGCTTATCCACCAGCGGCCGACCATTGAGAACGTATATGCGCGCATCAAGCAGGAAGGGGAAGACATGCTCCGCCCCGTCCAACTGACCGACATCGTTCAGGGCAGCGCCTCACTGTTTGTGGAAACGCCGCAGGTGTCGGGCTTCTTTACCCGGGATGGATGGGACACCTTCGTGCAGGAGCGTTTCAAGCAGGAAGCGAAGGCGCCGGGGGAGGGCGACTGGGTGTTAGGCCAGCAGGCTGAAGAAGTTTCAGACGAGTTGAGTGACCCGGAGCAGGTCACCGAGCAGCTTCAGGAGCGCTATTTCGAAGAATATGCAGCGACCTGGCGGCGCTTCCTTAGCCAGATCGAATACCGCTCGATGGGCGATCTGCGCGCGACCTCGCGGGTGCTGAATACGCAGCTGGGCGGACAGTACGACTCGCCGCTGCTCCGCGTGCTGGCGCGCGTCACTCGCGAAACCACGTTTGGCGGATCCATGCTGGATGAGGCGCGGGGCAGGATTCAGGAAGAGGTCGAAAGGCGTGGGCAGGCCAAGGTCAACCAGAGGCTCAGGACGCGTGGATCTGTAGGGGGAGGCTCCGATGGCGAGGCGGCCATGCATCCGGTCGATCGCCGGATGGCCTGGCTCCATCAGCTCCGCGCCGACGAAGCCGAGAGCGGTAATGCGTCGACGAGCCTCGCCAATGCGCTGCAGGCGCTTCGAAATGTAGGGGCCTTGCTCGACGGCATGATTAACGACCGGGCCCGCGCTACCGAGGTCGCTGCGCAGGTGCTCAGCGAAAACGGGGGCGAGCTCGGGACCGAGCTCCGGATGATCCGCAACCAACTGAGCCGCTTCGATCCCGATGCACGCCGAAAGCTCTTTGAGGCGCCCATCCTGGAGGCGTGGACGACCATTCTGAGCGCGGCGCAGCAACACCTCAACGAACGCTGGCGCGCGGAAGTGTACCGGCCGTTTGAAGCAAATCTGGAAGGACGATATCCTTTCAGCGGGGGCCAACAGGAAGCGTCGCTCAGTGCGGTCGAGAACTTCTTTCATCCCCAGAACGGCGCGGTGGCCACCTTTTATCGCGAGCGACTGGAGCCGTTCATGCGAGAAGATCGGCGCCGGACCCGGACGTGGGAAGGGCGCGGCCTGCAGGTATCACCGTCCACCACGCGGATGCTCGAAAGCGTCGAGCAAATCACCGAGGGGTTGTTTACGGGGGGAAGCCTTCAGGTCACCTTTCAGCTGCAACCCGAGCAGCCCGAGCGCACCGAAGGAGCACCCGCCGCCAGTCAGGTCTATCTGCGCGTGCATGGCCGAGAAGAGGCCTACAACATGGGCAACTACCGGCCCGAGACCGAATACGAGTGGCCCGGACGCTCGCGTGGCGCGACGCTCTCGATTCAGACGCGCGAGGGCGAAATGGGACCGAAGCGCCATGATGGCGACTGGGCCTGGTTTCGCCTGCTGGATGAGGCCGAGGTTGAGCCTCGCGGGACCAACCTCTACCGGGTGCGGTGGCGGTTCAACCAGCCGGGCCGCTATTCAATTACCGCCCGGTATGACCTCCGGACGCAAAAGCCGGCAGCGCTCTTTACCAGTCCCGGGAGCTTCTTCCGCCTCAGCGTATCCGAAACGATTAACTGATAGCGCGTTTGGGGGTGTGGGCGTCGGGAAGGATGGGCGTCCGAGTGGCACATTTTCTCTCTCACACGCCCAAACCCTTAACTGCCCATACGCCTACTCATGCCAACGGATACCCGTGCCGCCGCCTGCCTGGGAAAGCTTCCCACCCACGGCGACTTTGTGAATCACCGCGCCAGCACGCCGACGATGCGGAGCTTTGACGAGTGGGTGCGGAAAGGGCTTTATCAGGCACGGCAGCGTTCCAATGGGCAGTGGGAAGACGCATATGACGCGGCACCGCCGATACATTTTCTTTTCTGCGGACGCGGTCAGCAGGCGCCCAATGCCCTGCTGGGAGTGCTCCGGCCCAGTCGCGACCGCACCGGGCGCACCTATCCGTTCATCGTGACATGCGAGGTGCCCAAGCGGCATCTTAGTCCGCGTCATCTGGCCTATCTGCCGTTTCAGGCCGATGCGTTCTACGCCGGCGCCGATCGCCTCGTGCGCGCCGCGACCGACGGCGATATTCCGTACCGCGAAGTGGCCGATCACGTCGAGCAGATTGACACGGCGTTTTCGCTGCAACCCACGCCCCCTCGACCATACAAGCGATACCTGCAGCAGACGACGATGGGTCCGTTTTTGGAGGGACTCTTCGGCCATTTCAGCGACAGCGGAAAATACCGGCTCGTCAACAATCTGCTGGAGGCTGTGCTGCCCCAGCGGGATCGCGCGCATCCGACACTCAACTATGGCCTGCAGTTTCCGCTCGGGAGCGACGACGAGGCCCTGACAGCCATCGCCTGCTTTTGGCTGGAAGCCAGCCTCCGTCTGCTCGGCTACCCGTCCGTCGAGCCGTCCTTTTTCTGGACGGCGCAGCGCCCCGCGCATGTGGCGCCGTTTCTGATCCTGTTTCTCGGGACGCCCCGGCCGCATGCGTTTTTTCATGTGCTGGATGCCGACGGAGGCCACGAGCTGGTGTACCCGCTGGCCCGCGTGGGCAACCAAAATAACGCCGAAGCCGCGCTCGCCATTCCCGAGGAATACGGCACGCTACTGGAGGACGAGCAGCTGCGCCTGTGGGATTTTCTCCGTAGCCTGTAGGAGTTCGGATGGACGCGTCCTTCTTCTGATTTCATCAACCCGACTGGTGTGAACTCATGCCTGATTCTGAAACCACCGAAGCCGCTGAAACCGCAGCGGAAGAGTCTGACGCCACCGTCGATACGACAGCCAATGGAGAAGCCGACGCGCCAGAAGAGAAAGGGCCTGAAGAAGAGGGTGAGGCCCTCTCGCCGTTTCTGCAGGCCGTCAAAGCGCCCATCAGCGAGGACCAGCCGGCGGGTGAGAGCGTCACGTACGATGACGATTTTCAGCGGCTCAAGACGCAAATCAACGAGATCGGATCGGCGTCGGGCGAAGCCGATTACGATACGATCACCAAGCTGGCACGGCGCATCCTGACCGAGAAGTCGAAGGACCTGCGGGCGGCGGGCTATCTGGTCATCGGTGAGGCGCGCCTGAACGGCCCCGAGGGCATGGCCGAGGCCACCACTGCGGTTCGCTTGCTGATTGACGAGTACTGGGAGGAGCTCTACCCGGCCAAGCGACGCATGCAAGGACGGGGCAGCGCGCTTCAGTTTATCTCCGACCGGCTCGGCGACTGGTTCCAGACCACCACGTTCAACCCGCCCGATCGCGAGCCGCTCGTGGCCGCACGGGACGATCTGAAGGCGATTCAGGATTTCGGCCTGCAGGAGATGGGCGAGTATGGGCCGTCATTCAGCGGTCTGATGAAGCGGATGAACAAGGCTATCGACAAGCTCCCCCAACCGGAGCCCGAACCCGAACCCGAGCCGAGTGCCGGAGAATCAGAGGAAGCGTCGTCGGAATCCAGCGCCTCCACCACGACAACGGTCTCGTCCTCAACCGGTGCGCCGACCGAGATTGGCTCCGAGTCGGATGCTACCAAGTCGGTGCGTATGGCGGCCGAGTACTTCCGCGAAGAGAGCTTGCGTGATCCAGTGCCGTATCGCCTGATGCGGACGATTCGATGGGGCGTGCTGGATGCCGAGCCGCCACACGAGGGGGGAACTACGCGCATCGAAGTCCCGCGCGAGCAGCGCCGAAGTTACCTCAGCGGATTGCTGAAGCAGGGGAATTATGAGACGCTGGTGCGGGAGGGCGAGTCCTCGTTCCAGTGGGAGACGTTCCATTTTTGGCTCGATCTGCAGCGGCTCATTGCATCGGCGCTCGACGCGCTCGGAAAGCCGTACGCGACCGCGCGCGACGCCGTGCTGATCGATGTGGCTCTGCTCATCGATCGGCTGCCTGGTCTGCTTACCCTCACCTACAGCGACGGCACGCCCTTTGCGGATCCGCTCACGCAGGACTGGGTCGAGACGCAGGTGCAGCCGATGTTGAGTAGTGATGGCGCTTCCGCCGGGGGAGGAGCAGGGAGCGAAGGCCGGGTGCCCGCTGCCGAACAGTACGATGAGGCCCGGCAGCGCCTCAGCAGCGGCGATCTCGGCGAGGCGCTCGCCATCATGAAAGAGGGCGCGGCGCAGGACACGTCCGACAAAGAAACCTTCTACCGGCGTCTCTACATCGCCACCCTATGCATGAAGGGCAGTCAGCCCGCGGTGGCGCGTCCGCTTTTAGACGAGCTGGACGCCGCGATTGAGCGGCACGCCATCGACGCGTGGGATCCGTCGCTGGCGCTGGAGGTGTGGACCAACCGGTGCCAGTGCTACGATCTGCTCGCGCAACAGGCGCCTCCCGAGCAGAAAGAAGCCCTCTTCGCCGAGGCCGATGCGGCGTTCGAGAAGATCTGCCGTGTCGACGCGGCCGAGGCCGTGTCGGTAGCCAGCCGCCGTCCGCGGTAAGGCTGAGCCAGTGGATTAAGGATCTGTAGCCTCTTCACATGTTCTTGACTTCCCATTTCTCGGTTTGTAGATAGAAGCGTGGGAATTCGCTCCGTGGGAGAAGAAGCGTCTGTTTGTAGGGCGTGTTTATCTGATCGAGTGACCGGCTCTCTACCGTTTTTTCGCATTACTATAATGAGGCACGAAATCGGGCAAGCCGGTGCCCACATATTGTGCTTGTGCATCGGGGCGGGGGAGTGATTCCCGGTTCGCGCTCTCGGACGGTAGAAAGGCGCAAGAATATACATGGTCAACAGTTTTATCGTATCTAAAACGAGCAGGTAACGTCATGGGTAAGAGCTTTCAGCACGAAAAACCACCCTCACGCGTCAATCTTTTCCTTGAAGTCGCCACGGGCGATGCCAAGGAGAAGGTTGAGCTTCCGCTCCGGATGCTGGTGATGAGCGACCTAACGGGCGAGGAACCGGATACGGCGGTAGAGGACCGCGAACTCATCAGCATTAACCACAACAATTTCCAGGACGTGATGCGGTCGTTCGACCTGGGATTGGAGTATACGGTGCCGAACAAGCTCACCGGCGAGGGCAACATCAAGGTCGACCTGGACTTCGAGGACATGGACTCCTTCCGGCCCGAGAACGTGGCACAACAGGTGCCCGAACTTAGCCGGCTACTGGCTGCGCGCAACCTGCTGCAGGACTTGCGCAATCGTATGATTAGCATGGGCGAGTTCCGCAAGCGACTCGAAAAGGTGATCTCGGATGAGGAGATGCGGAAAGAGCTGCTCAGTGAGTTGCAGCAGGTCGTTGAGGGCGAGCCGGGCCGCGAGGAATCTGACGAAGAAGCGTAGCGGGCGTCCCGAGTATCATCCAATTTGTCACCTAAAAACGCACAGGAATTATGGCCGAAGAAAAAACGCAGGGAGCGCCAGCGGAAGCGCAGGCCGAAGTGGAAGAGCAAAGTATTTTGGATAGTATTCTCTCGCAGGTCGAAGTCAACACGCCGGGCGAGAAGGTCAACGTCGACGAGTTCAAGGATCCCGACTCGATCGCCACCAAAGATCGTGGTGCCATGGTGTCGGCTGCATTGAGCGTTTTTATGGATGCCGTCACCGAACGGGAGCAGCCGGTCGATAAGATCGACAAGTACCTTTTTGATAGCCTCATCGCGTCAGTCGATGAGAAGATCAGCGAGCAGCTCGACGAGATTATGCACCACGACAAGTTCCAGGATCTGGAGTCGTCGTGGCGCGAACTGAAGTTCTTGGTCGACCGGACGGACTTCCGGCAGAACGTCGACATCGAAGTGCTCAATGTATCGAAGAAAGCGCTGCGCGAGTCGTTCGAGGACGCTCCCGAACTGGTGCAGTCGGCCATGTACGAGCACGTCTACACGAACGCCTTCGACCAGCCAGGTGCCGATCCGTATGGGGCTATTGTGTCGGGGTACGAATTTGACAACTCGCCCCAGGACATTGCGCTCATGCAGAACGCCTCGAAAGTGGCGGCCTCGGCGCACTGTCCTTTCCTTGCCTCGATCGGGCCGAGGTTCTTCGGGAAGGAATCCATGGAGGAGTTCAAAAAGATTCCCGATCTCACCGCCTACATGGAAACAGCGGATTACGTCAAGTGGAACTCGTTTCGTCAGACGGAAGATGCCCGCTATCTCGGCTTGACGTTCCCGCGGTTCATGCTGCGCCTGCCCTACGGGGAGGACACCGAGCCCGTTGATAACTTCGATTACGAGGAGGACGTAATGGGCGAGGACCACGACAAGTATCTGTGGGGTAATTCGGCGTTTTCCTTTGCTTCCAATATGATACAGGCCTTCATGGAGGACGGATGGTGCGTGCAGATTCGCGGGCCGCAATCCGGCGGAAAGGTCGAGGACCTGCCCGTGCACATTTACGACGCCGGAAAAGGCGACGAGATGAAGATTCCGACGGAGGTCCCGATCAGCGAGACGCTCGAATTCGAGTGCGCGGATCTGGGCTTCATTCCGCTCAGCCACTATCAGGGGGAGGATTATGCTGTCTTCTTCTCGGCCAACTCGGCACAGGAGCCCAAGGAGTACGACGACGAAGCCGCGACGGCCAACAGCCGCATCAATGCGCGCCTGCCGTACGTCTTCCTGGCCTCGCGCATCTCGCACTACCTGAAGGTGCTCCAGCGCGAGAACATCGGCGCCACGAAAGATCGCAAGCTCATCGAAGAAGAGCTCAACGAATGGATCAGTGGGCTGGTGACCGAGACGCCGAATCCGAAACCGGAGCAGATTGCAAAGTATCCGTTGCGCGCCGGCGAGGTCAACGTCAAGGAGGTGCCCGACAATCCCGGCTTCTTCAAAGTCGAGACCATGATTATGCCGCACTTCCAGATTGAAGGCATGGACATCAGCCTCAATCTCGTCGGCAAATTACCCACGGAGTAAATCGCTCGTTCGGAGAGGTTGTGCGCGTAGGTATCAGTCATCGCGCACCTGACGAGCAAAGTGAGGTCGCTGGACATCGCGACCCGCGTTGTTGTTTTCACGTAATCGACAATCCATATCTAACTAAACAGAGGGTTACATATGCCGATAGCTGCATATTGCGAATTCAAGAACAGTGAGGGAGACCCCATTGAAGGCTCGGTCGCGAAAGAAGGTCGAGAAGGTCAGTGTGAGATTCTGGAGTTTGAGCACAACGTGCGCATCCCGATGGATGCCCAGACCGGCGACTTGACAGGTGTACGCCAGCATCGACCGGCTATCCTGACGAAGCAGTACGACAAGGCCTCTCCTCTGCTATACGACGCGCTATGCAATGGCGAGTCGTTGCAGGAGGTGATCGTGCACTGGTATCAGATTGACAAGACGGGATCCGAAGTTGAATATTTTCGGCATGTCCTGGAAGACGCCAAGATCTCGGACATGAAGTCGTACATGCCCAACACGAAGGATCCCCATAAGGAGCAGTTCACGCACATGGAGAAGGTGTCTGTCCTGTATAGCAAGATCACCTGGCTCTACGTCGATGGAAATATCGAGTACACCGACTCCTGGGTGACGCAAGCCTGATCGGATCGTCGAAGTGGGAGGAGCAGGGAGAGGGCGAGCTCCTTACGCCGCCTTTCTTTTCTGGGTCGGGGCAGGTCGTACCGATATCCGTATCGTATCGGTACGACCTGTTTCGGCGTTACAGGGAATGGATTGCGATATGAGTGTGAGATCTTATGGAAGCCAGTATTTACGACGTGTTGTCCGGCGGATTTGTGGGCAATCGACCGCTGTCGTCGGTCAGTGCCGACCGGCATCGGATGCTGAGCGTGATGAGCAACCTGAGCCGGTTGTTCAACACGCGCCAGGGATCGATCAAGCACCTGCCAGAGTACGGGCTTCCGGAGATCATGACGATCTACCGGGATGCCCCGCGCTCGGCCGATGAGTTGCGCCGCGCGATCCAGCAGGCCATCCGCACCTACGAGCCGCGCCTGCGCCGCGTGCGCGTGGAGCATCGGGAGACCGACGAGTATACCATGCGACTTGTATTTATCGTAAGCGCCGAGCTGATGAACGGTGAACAGGTCCGGTTTGAAACGACATTCGGTTCCCAGGAATCGGCGCATGTCCAGCCAGTGGGAGGATATGTCTGAAGCGCGGGGAAAGGAGGGCAGGAAAGGGCGAGGGGAGGAAAGGAGAAACGCATTGTGTGTTCGATCTTCCACTCCTCCTCTTTTCCCTTCCTCCGTTCTTATCCCACGTGCCCATACAGTGAATAACGGTGTGAGATAATTGCACGCGTTGATCACAGGCAATAGTAGTTAACAGACAATCGCCATGACGCGCCGCTATTTCGAAGAGGAAATGCGCTACCTGCACGAGGCGGCGAAGGATTTCGCCGAGGCGCATCCCGAGCAGGCGCGCTACCTCAACATTGATAGCGTATCGGATCGCGATCCGTACGTGGAGCGGCTCTTTGAAGGCTTCGCCTTCCTGTCGGGTCGCATCCACAAGCGGCTGGACAATGAGATGCCGGAGTACACCGAGAGCCTCATCCAGTTGCTCTATCCGCATGTTCTAAAGCCCGTGCCGGCGCTCAGCATCGCGGCGTTTGACGTGGAGCCCGGACTGGTGCAGGAAACCAAGGTGCTGGAGCGCGGGCTGGAGGTGCGCTCCGAGCCCGTCGGCACGGAAAACGTCCGCTGCCGGTTTACCACGACGCAGGATGTGCGGCTGCAGCCCATCCGCCTGAAAGAATCGGAGCTCCGCTATGCGCCGGACGACACGAGCAGCGTGCGACTCCGTTTCACGCTTGACCGTGGCATCAACTACAACGACCTAGACCTCAGTCCGCTGCGGCTGTACTTCCAGGCCGACGCGCCGATGGCCTCGTCGATGCACCTGTTCTTTACGCGGCACGTCACGCACGTGAAAGTGTCCACGCCAGATGGCGAGCAGACCACGTCGATGCGCGGGCAGCAGTGGGTGCAGCCAGCTGGGCTGACTCCCGAGGAGGGCGTGCTGCCCTACGAACCGAGCACCTTCGACGGTTTTCGGCTGCTGCAGGAGTACATGTGCTTCCGGCGCAAATTCTGGTTTGTGGATCTGACGGGCCTCGACCGGCTCGACGCGCCCGACGATGCCGACGCCTTCGAGGTCGAGGTCTTTTTCAACCGGCCCTATCCGGAGGAGCGGCGCTTCACGACGGATAACGTGCAGCTACACTGTACGCCCATCGTCAACCTCTTCGAAACCGACGCCGAGCCGATCCGAATCGATGGCGAGGTCGGCGAGCACCGCGTGATTCCGAGTATGCGCTATCGGACCAGCGTCGAGGCCTACGACGTGCAGAAGGTCGTCGGTATGGAAGACGCCACCGGCAATCGGCACGAATACAAGCCCTTTTTCTCGTTTCAGCACCGTCCAAAGAACGGACGCACCAACGGCGAGCAGGGACGCTTTTACACGACGAGCCGACGCGTGGGACCGGCGGACCGGCCCGAGATTTACCTTTCGCTGAGCGATGTCCACCTCCGCGCGCTGAGCGACATCCCTGCCGAAACGCTCTCGCTCGAACTGCGCTGCACCAACGGCAGCTTGCCGCGCGAGGTCCTCACCGAGGGCATGATCAACCGGCTGGCACCCGACGTGCCGAACATCGCCGAGCCGCGCAATTTGACCCAGCCCACACTCATTCAGCGTCCGCCAAATCAGGAAGAAAGCGATTTTTTCTGGAAGCTGATTTCACACTGGTCGTTCAACTACCAGTCGGTTGCGAGCAAAGACGCCCTGGTGGGGCTGCTGGAGCTCTACGACTGGACGGCGTCGGGGGCGAACCGGCGGCGCCTCAGTGGGATCCGGGACGTGCACTGGGAGCCGAAGGAAACTATCGAGCACGGCGCGGTGCTGCGCGGCGCCGAGGTCACCATCGAAATCGAAGAAGGCCACTTTAGCGACGAGGGCGACCTCTGCCTGTTCGGGCTGGTGCTGAGCCGATTTTTTGCGATGTACGCGACGATCAACTCGTTCGTGCATCTGACCATCGTCACGAATCCTTCCGAGAAGCGATACCAATGGACTCCGAATCGAGGCGCACGTCCGAATCTGTAGCGACGGCGCAGGCGGTGGCGAATGAGGCAGAACAGCCCGCGCCGCAGCACGAGCCAAAGCCGTTCGAGCGCGGCGTCTATCGCCGGCTGAAGGACGAGGGCTATCGATTCGGATTTTTCCAGGCCATTCGCCTACTGGAGCTGCTCTTTCCGGACGAGCCGGGGCCCGGCACCACGACCGATTTCGCTGAGGCGCCGATCCGCCTGCGCCCGAGTCCCGATCTCGTCTTTCCGGCGACCGACATCAAGCGGATCGAGTGGACGGGCGAGAACCGCGTTCAGGTGATCGCTACTTTTATGGGGCTGTACGGGGTCGACTCGCCGCTGCCGTATTACTTTTACGACGATCTGGCGAAGGATGAAGAGGATACGCGCCCGCACCGCGACTTCCTCGATCTCTTCAACCAGCGGCTGTATGCGTTCTTTTACCGGGCATGGAAGAAATACCGTCCGGGTATGCATCACCGCGCGGATGGCCGGGATCGCCTCTCCAAGCAGTTCGTGGCGCTGTCAGGATTGGGCACGCCGCACGCCAGCGACGACGTGCCGCTCGCGCCCCTGCGCCTTGCCTCGCAGGCCGGGTTGCTGGGACCGCGCGTTCGAAACGCCCCCGGCCTCGAATCGCTGATTGAAGCGTTCTTTAATGACATTGAAGTCAAGGTGATTGAAAACGTGCCGCGTTGGGTGCCCATTCCGTCACGCTCGGGATTGGGCGCGGAAAGCCTCCGGTTGGGTGAAGATGCCACCATTGGTGAGCAGGTGCACGACCGGTCGGGGAAGTTTCGCGTCCGGCTCGGACCGATGGGTATCGACCTGTATCTGGATCTGTTACCCGGCGGCGAGCGGGCGGCGGAGCTGCAGTCGCTGGTGCGCCTCTACGCGCCGGATTACCTGGATTTCGATGTCGAGTTGCAGGTGCACTCGGACGATATGCCACCCACCCGGCTGGGGGAGTCTACGGCTCAACTGGGCCTCACGACGCATCTGGGCACGTCCACCGAGCCCATCCTCGATCGGATCGTCGAATATACTGATCGCCCGGCGGCGCACGCCTGACGACCGCCGCGTATTCCACCGTTGTTCAATCCAATGCTACGGATGTTATGGTTACTGAAGATCTGAAAAAGCTGCTGCAGAAGCTGAACGACCGCCTCACGCGAGCGCTGGAGGCCGCGGCCGGATTTGCCGTCAACCGCAGCCACTACGAGGTGACGCTGGAACACCTGCTGCTCAAGCTGCTGGATGAAGAGGGCGGCGATCTGACGCTCATCTTGAAGCATTTCGATGTCGATCCGGGGCGGTTCCAAAAAGCGCTCGTGCATCAGCTCGAAGACTTCCGGACGGGCAACGCGGGGCGGCCGTCGTTCTCGCCGACGCTGCTGGACCTGTTCGAGTCGGCCTGGCTGGTAAGCTCCGTCCATCACGGATTCGCCAAAGTCCGCTCGGGCACCCTATTGGAGGCGATGCTCCGCAGCGATGCGCTGAAGGGCGAGCCCATCATGGACGTGCTGAGCTCCGTCAAGCCCGACGACCTGCGCGAGGAGTTTATCGACATCGTTGCCGGCTCGAAAGAAGAAACGACCCGCGTCACCGAAACAACGATGTCCACCGAAGATGGCGTGCCGCAGGAGGGCGAAGAGGGCGCCCTTGGGCAGTTCACGCGGAACTTCACGCAGGAGGCGCGCGACGGCAACATCGATCCGATCTTCGGACGCAACAAGGAGATCCGCCAGATCATCGACATCCTCAGCCGCCGCCGCAAGAACAACCCGATTCTGGTCGGCGAGGCGGGCGTCGGCAAGACGGCGGTCGTCGAGGGATTAGCGCTTCGCATCGCGAAGGGCGACGTGCCCAAGATACTCGAAGAGGTCGACATCCGCGAGCTGGACCTCGGGCTCCTCAAGGCCGGCGCCAGCGTGAAAGGCGAGTTCGAGAACCGCCTCAAGTCGGTCATTCAGGAAGTGAAAGAAGCGGCCAAACCCACCGTGCTCTTCATCGACGAGGCGCACACACTCATCGGTGCGGGGGGCAGCGAAGGCACGGGCGACGCGGCCAATCTGCTGAAGCCCGCGCTGGCCCGCGGCGAGCTCCGCACCGTCGCCGCCACCACGTGGTCCGAGTACAAGCAGTACATCGAAAAGGACCCGGCGCTGGAGCGGCGCTTTCAGCTCGTCAAAATCGAAGAGCCTTCGGTTGACGATGCAGCGATTATGCTGCGCGGCATCAAGAGTATCTATGAAGATCATCACAACGTGCAGATCACCGACGAAGCCGTCGACGCCACCGCCGAACTGGCGGGCCGCTACATCTCGGGGCGGCAGCTGCCGGACAAGGCCGTCGACCTGCTCGACACGGCCTCGGCACGCGTCAAGATGACGCTCACGGCGCGTCCGGGCCGGCTCGACGATCTCGACCGCCGGCTGCAGAACCTGAACATTGAGATCCGCGGCATCCAGCGCGATATCGACGCAGGCCTGCGCGATGACACCGAGGAACTGGAGGAGCTCAAGCAGACGCGCGAGGAGGTGCAGGCCGAACTGGAGGAGCTCGAAGCCCGCTGGGAGCGCGAAAAGGCCTTGGTGGATCGCATTGCTAAGAAGCGCACGGAGCTGACCGGTGCGGCGGCAGTGACGACCAATGGCGCCCCCGGCGATGGAGAATCGGGCGTCGACACCCCGCTTCGTGAGGAACTGAAGACGCTTCACGAGGAGCTGAAGGAGTTGCAGGGCGAGACGCCCATGGTACACACCGAAGTCAACGAGCACATCGCCGCCGAGGTGGTCTCCGACTGGACGGGCATCCCGGTGGGCAACATGCTCAAAGACGAGGCGAATACGCTGCTCAATCTGGAGCAGCGCCTGGGCGAGCACATCCTGGGTCAGGACCCGGCCATCGAGGAGATCTCCGACGCCGTGCGCACCTCAAAGGCGAGTCTCGGCAATCCCGATGCGCCACTGGGCGTGTTCCTCTTCGTCGGGCCGAGCGGCGTGGGCAAGACCGAAACGGCACTCCAGCTGGCCGACGTTCTTTTCGGCGGCGAGCGGTTTATGACGACGATCAACATGTCGGAGTACCAGGAGAAACACACCGTCGCCCAACTCAAGGGGTCCCCGCCGGGCTACGTGGGCTACGGGGAGGGCGGCGTGCTCACCGAGGCGGTGCGCCAGCGCCCGTACTCCGTCATCTTGCTCGATGAGGTCGAGAAAGCCCATCGCGACGTGTTAAACCTGTTCTATCAGGTGTTCGATAAGGGCTTCATGCGCGACGGGGAGGGACGGGAGATCAACTTCCGCAACACCGTCATCATCATGACCTCCAACCTCGCCACCGACACGATCATGCGGCTGGGGCAGGAGGAGGGCGACGAAACGCGCCCCTCGCTCAGTCAGGTGCGCGAAGCGATTCATCCGACCCTGGTGGATCACTTTCAGCCGGCGCTGTTGGGGCGGATGCGGGTGGTGCCGTACTTCCCGCTCGACACCGAGACCATGAAGGGCATTACCGAGATCAAGCTCGGCACCATCGGCGATCGGCTGCGGGACGCCCACGAGATCGACTTTGCTTACGATCCGAGCGTGGTCGATCGCATCGCCGCACGCTGCACGCAGGTCGATGCCGGAGCGCGCAACATCGACTTCATCATCAATCGGACTGTGCTCCCCGAGGCCTCCCGCGCGCTCATCAGCCGCATGGCTGGCGATGACATGCCCGCCCGGCTCCGCCTGGGTATCGACGACGAAGGCGACTTTACGTATTCGTTCGAGTAAACACCAGTACACCATACCTTCTGCATCCTATGCCTGAGCGCAGCGCAAACAAAGCCCGCTACTTTTTCGAGCCGGCCCAGCTTCCCGAAGATAAACTCCAGGTGGCCGATTTTACGGGAGAAGAGCAGATCTCGCAGCTCTATCAGTTCGAGCTTACGCTGATGTCGGACGATCCGGAGATCGACTTTGGGAGCGTCGTCAATCAGCCGGCGACGTTCACGATGATGCGGCGCGACGAGAAGCATCCCATTCACGGGCTGGTCGCCAACTTTGAGCAGGGCAGCCATTCGGCGGATCAGTACATGTATCGCGCGACGCTCGTGCCGCGGCTCTGGCGCCTCTCCCTGACGCATCAGAGCCGCATCTTTCAGGATATGACGGTGGAGGATATTGTGCGTCAGGTGCTGAAAGAGTCGGGATTGACCAGTCAGGACTTCCGGTTTTCGCTCAACAGCAGCTATCCGGCGCGGGAGTACTGTGCGCAGTATCAGGAAACGGATCTCAACTTCGTGCGCCGCCTGCTCGAGCACGAGGGCATTCAGTTTTTCTTCGTGCAGGGCGAGGGGGCCGAGGAGATCGTCTTCTCCGATCACGGCAATGAGAATCCGCCGATTGCGGGCGATTCTGCCATCAGCTATCACAAGGGGGCGGGTATGGTGCCTGACGAGCGGGAGACCGTGCGCGAGTTTATCTACCGGGAGCGGGCCGTCACGGGGAAGGTGAAGGTGAAGGATTACAACTACGAGACGCCCTCAGCGTCGCTGGAGGCCGAGTCGCAAATCAACAGCGACATGCCGGGGATGCACTACGAGTACGGCCCGCATTTCCGTACGCAATCGGAGGGCGAGCGGCTGGCGAAGGTGCGCAACGAGGAGATCGAATGCCAGCGCAAGGTCGTCGATGGCGACGGCCGGTGCCTGCGCTTTCGGGCGGGGCATCAGTTCGATCTGGAGCGGCACTATCGAGGCGATCTCAATGCAAAATATCTCATCACAAAGGTACGCCACGTCGGATCGCAGCGGGTAGGTATGGGACTGGATCCGCGCTACGAGGATGAAGTCGACTACCGAAACGAGTTCAAATGCATTCCGGCGACGGTTCAGTATCGTCCGCCGCGCACAACGCCCGTGCCGCGCGTGCCAGGTGTGATGACGGCGGAGGTCGACGGAAGTGGCGACTACGCGTATCTGGACGATCAAGGGCGGTACCGGGCCAAGATGCACTTCGATCAGCGTGACAAGAGTCCGGGAACGGCTTCGCATCCGATCCGCATGAAACAGCCCTACACGGGCAAAGGTGAGGCGGGATTTCACGAGCCCAGTCATCCGGGCACCGAGATGGTGTGGGCCTGCGAGAACGGCGATCCAGATCGCCCCATGGCTTTGGGCACGGCGCCCAACCCGACGAACCCTGCGCCGGTCAAAAGCGAGAATAACTCGCAGCACGTCATCCGAACGACCTCGGAGAACGAGTTTATTATCGAGGATCAGGAGGATCAGGAGCGCGTCACGCTCTACTCGCCGAAGCACAATAGTGTGTTGTCGCTTGGCGCGAAGCATCGCAACAACGAAGGAGCCACGATAGTGACGGATAAGACGGCCAGTATTCATGGAGATGCTGGCACGTCGGTCTACGGAGGCAACGGCATTTACCTTTCTGCGTGGCAGCCGTCGACTTCAGATGGCCCGGGTCAATGGTTGAACAAGCTGGCTCCCTCCATAGGAATGCTAACGTCTGCTGCATTCGCGAAGCTCAGCGGGGGAGGTATCAAGCAAATTTCGAATGCTTACGAGTTTATATCGGCGCTCAACACGACGTGGGGGATCGTCAAGTACGCCATGGTCCAATCGGGGCAGCGCTATGAAGAGGCCGGCGTCAAAAATGATGTCACGCAGGCCTTTCAAAAGCTATCGGCGCCAGGTATTTTTGCGACGTGTCCTGGAGGCTATGATGTCATCACCGGTGACGCGGTGACGTTCATTCCGAACGGAGGGTTCAACGTCAATACGCCGATGGGAGCAGCGATAAATGCGCTCGATGGGGTTTCGATGGTCGCAGGCAAGGATATTCAGTCCTACTCAAAGGAAGGTAAGATTGAGATGGTGGCTGATAAGGATATTATTAAGCTCGACGCCACAAAAAAGTCGGTTCTCTTTCACGGAAAGGAGATTGTAGGAGCGGAAGGGGAAGAGCAAGTGATCCTTGAGTCAGGAGATGATAGTATTACCCTGAATGCCGACAGTAGTGCTTCTATCTTTGAAGGAGATAGTGGGATAATTGTTAAGGCAAAGGATCAAATTATTCTTAAGTGTGGCAAGTCTTCCATTACACTCGATTCGAATGGTAAGATTAAGATCGAGGGAATGAATATCGACATCGAGGGTACGCAGAACGTTAATGTTAAAGGCATGAATATCAGCTCTGAGGCCGATATGAAGAACGATATCAAGGGAGCGATGATCAATTCGAAAGCGAGTGGCGTGAACACAGTCAAAGGCTCAATGACAAAGGTCGGATAAATCCGAGATACCTATGCCTTTCCCTGGCGCACGAATCAGCGATAACTTGATGCACGGGCCCCCGATTATGGGGGCGCCCTGTCCTACGGTGCTCGTGGGAGGACGGCCGGCGTGGCGTGTGGGCGATCAACACACCTGTCCCATTCCAAATGCGCCACCTCCGGCTGGCCCTGGTACTCCCCACGGGCCGGGAGTTACGATGCCCCCCGGATCGGTAACGGTCCTGGTAGGCGGCAAGCCGGCCGCCCGCGTGTCCGACAAAATTATGGAAGTGGGTGCCGTCCAGCCGCCCATGACGATGAATCCCATTGTGATGGGAGCGCCAACGGTGCTCATCAAGTAGAGTCGCTCGTGGCCGCTTTTTCAGTGTCCAATCTAACGGATGTCTCATGCCCCTTCGCACCGACGTCGTAACGGGGGAAACCGTCTTGCACCGGACGGATCTGCGCTTGCCCGGGTATGTCCCCCTTACCCTGGCGCGGACGTATCGAAGCGGGCGCGAACGATCCAGTCCGTTTGGGTGTGGGTGGCGACTCAATCTGGAAATGACGCTTCGCGTTGCCTCCGATGCAATCACGTGCGCGCCAGGTACGCCGCATGAAACCGTTTTTTCGCCGATTGAGGAAGAGATGCAAGCGCGGCACGTGACGGGCGTGCTCATCCAACATCGCCCGGAGGCGTACGTCATCGTCCCCGCACCGTCGCGCCGTTTCGTCTTCGCGAAAGAAAAAGCCTGGGGCGACACGATTCCGCTCGATCGAATCGAAGACGCCAGTGGCAACAGCATCCATTTTTTCTACGACGGTGACCACATGGCCGGGATCGTCGATACGCTGGGGCGACAGATCCGATTTGATTACCACGGCGGTCAGGTGAGCCGCATCCGGGTCATCGGGGGGGAGGGATCGGCTTCGACGATTCGGGCCTTCCAGTACAACGGACAGGACGATCTCGTCAAGGAAACGGATGCCGAGGGCTACACGGCCTCGTTCGGGTATCAGCGGCATCTGATGGTGGAGTATACCTGCCGAAACGGGGGTACACAGTATGCCCAGTACGATACCAACCAGCGATGTCATGCACTGTGGTACGCCGATGAGTCCAATGCGCGCCGGTTTGCGTACGACAAACCTCGTCAGTCGACGCGCGTCGTGCAGGGGGATGGGTATCAAACGCTGTATCGCCACGTTCAACCCGGTCAGGTGCTCGAACGCATCGACCCGGTCGATCAGAGCCAGAATTATTACTACGACGGGGTGCGTCAGCTCATCGGGTTTTCGGATGAGCATGAGGCCGTTCAGACGTTCCAGCAGTTGGATTTCGAGGAAGGGACGGGCCTCTTTTTGGACACCGAACAGCGCGCCGCCTTCTTTGAGCTCGATGAGGACCTGTGCGTCACGAGTGTGATCGACGCATTTGAAAACCAGCGGACCCTCGGCTACGACTCCCACAATCGGCCCGTTGAACTCCGGACGCCCGCGGAATCGGAGTGGACCTTCAGGCGCAATAGCCGCGGGGCGGTCACCGAGGTGATCAGTCCATCCGGGCGCTCCGTTCAGCTTACGCGCCGCGGAGACGATCAGACCCTCATCATCGAGGATGACCAAGGGCGCCGGCTCGAAGATCACTTCGATGCGCAGGGCCGGCTCGTCGAGCGCACCGATGCGCTGAATCGCCGCTTTCAGTGGCGCTACGACGCGAACGGGCGGCTCCGAAGCGTACACGTCGGTGGGGAGTCTATGACCTTCGATTACACGCCGGGCGGACACCCCTCTCGCATTGTCGACGCTACGGGGCGGGCGACGAGCCTGAGCTACGACGCCTTCGGACGGTTGCGACAATGCACCACCGATGACCGCTCGTATCAAATCAGCTACAATTCAGCGGGTCGCGTTGCTGCAGTCATTGGGCCCGAGGATCGCACAACGCACCTTGCGTACACAGAAGGCGGGCGTATCCGCCAAATTCAATATTGCGATGGGTCAATAAGTACGTATCGCCGCACCGGGGACGGCGTGGAGATCATCACCGAAGATGAGGACGGGGAAACGACAGCCCTCTACAACCAAGCCGGAGATCCCATACAGTGGAAAAAGCCGGGTGCGCCGGAGCGGTCGCTGGACTACGGGCCGTCGGGCGAATTGCGTGCAGTCGATGGAGGACAGCGTTTCCTGTATTTCGAGTATGATGCGGATGGGCGCGTCGTAGAAGCTGTGGGAAGCAACCAGACGCTTGGATTGGACTACGGCGCCGATGGAGGATTGGAGGCCGTACATACTGATGGACAGATCCTACTCCAGTGCACGCGAGACGCGCGGGGACGGCCCGCCGAGCTGGACGTGGCGTCACGGACCTTTCAGCTGGCGTACGATGCGGGCGACCGGCTGCAGACCATTCGGGGCGACGGGCATACGTGGAGATTGGGATACGACGCATTTGACCGGCTGGTAAAGATTCAAGGACCTCGGGCACTGGAAAAGGGACAACCGGCGCTCGATGCCGAAGACGTTCGAACGCACATTGTCGGTGCGTCAGAACAGTCAGACGGGGAGAAGCGCGCGGTAGAGCTGGAGCTTCACACCGCCCGGCGCGGCCTCGCACTCAGCGTGCAGGTCGGTTCCAGATGTGTTCCCCTTTGGAGGCGCGGCGATTATCTCTCGCCGGTGCTTCCGCTCTCGCCAGCGCTTGTTGCTGCCACCCTCACCCGTGGGAGCGAGCCGCTCGTTGCGCCGTTGCGATCCATTTTTACCCCTCGTCTTGTCCGGTATTGGGAGCAGCGCATTGCCGGAGGCATTCGGGACGACTACACTGCAATCCCTCGCCTGAGAGCGCTTGGACGTGCGATGTGGTCCACGCTCGATCAGTTCTTTCTGGATCGCTCCTTTTATGAGATGAGCTACCTGTCGCTGCTTCCGGGCGAAGCATCGAATGGACAGTGGGCACGCGAGCGCTCGCCCGATGCGTGGCTTACCGGAACGCACGTTGCAGGCGAACTGCGGCCGCCAATCTGGACTCACCGGGCCGCCGGACCGCATCTGCACCATCAGGCGCTGGGGCCGCAGCCCCGATCCATGGAAACCATCGATATCCTGGAGTTGGTTTACAGGGAGGCGTCATGGAAACAAATGTAGAACCATCGTCCGAAACGCTGGACCTCCAGCCGGGGGCCGACCTTGCCGGGTGCGACCTCCACGGCCAAGTCCTGGCTGATTTAGATCTCGAAGGCACCAATCTGCAGCAAGCCGATCTTCGGGAGGCGGAACTGAGCGGCGTCGTACTTTCTGGCGCGGACCTGCGCGGTGCCGATCTCCGCGGTGCCATTCTGGAGGGATGCATACTTGCAAACGCAGACCTGAGGGAGGCGAATCTGACGGAAGTCACTATCGAAGGCTCGGTACTCCATGCAGCGCGCCTCGAAGGGGCCCGGCTCGCCTCGTGTACTATTCAGGAAAGCGATCTGAGTCGGATCTATGCGCGGGAGGTGGACTGGGCCCATAGCACCATACAGAGGACCCTGTTCGAAGAGGCCGACTTAGCAGGAGGAGACTTCACGAAGGCGAATCTGAAGGAGAGCTTTTTTCAGCGCGTCACGCTGGCTCGGGCATTGCTCCATGAGGCGGATCTGCAACGGGCCGTGCTGACGGAAGCGAATCTGGCGGAGGCCGATTGTACCGAGGCGGTGCTCTCGGGCGCGGTGCTCGATATGGTCACCGCACCGGGCGCGCAGTTTCGAGGAAGCATGCTCGTATCGGTCTCGGCTCGCCGCGCGGATCTTTCGGCGTGCGACTTCTCGGGCGCCAAGCTGTCTGTCGGTGTGTTCGTACGAGCCACGCTCCGAGGCGCCACCTTGGCCGATGTCGTGGCTGAGTACGTGACATTTGAATATGCCGATTTGCGAGACGTCGACTTCCAGGAAGCGGAATTTCCCCTTGCCAACTTCGTGGGGGCCGACTTTGCCGGAGCACACGCATCGCAATGCAGCTTTTATGGGGCTGATCTGTACTGGGCGCAGATCGAGGCCTTCCGGACGCAGGGCAGCGACTTCGATGATACGCGTCAGCCCGTCGAACCTTCGGTCAAGTTCGGCCCCCGGTCCTCGCCGCCGTCCATCGATTCGGTGCCCCTCTACCGCATGCCCGCGACCGATCAGGAGCGCGCTACGCTCGTGTCCACTTAATCCGAAGCCTGCGACTGACGACCGATGGAGATTCACAATCACACGCCCTTTGCGGACGGCTTGGCCATCGGATTGGGTCCCGAGCGCCAGCCGTGCCTGAGCGTGATTGTCAAAGGAACATTTTCGATTCCTGCTCAGCCAGGAGGTGCTGTGAAGCCGGTTGATGCGCAGCGGCCCATCGTCACCGAAGATGAGTACTACAAGGGCGACATCACCGGAAGTGTGCGCATTGAGGCGGATAATGTGCCGTACAAGCCGCGTACGGACGTCGTCGTGGTCGGGAGCGCCCATGCGCCGGGCGGCGATCCGGTCCGCCAGCTCGACGTGTCCTTGCGTGTAGACCGGCGCCTGCGCCACGTCGTCCGCGTATTCGGCGATCGGGAATGGGTCTTCCCGACGCGCATGGCCATCGTGCCCCAGATCACCGACCCGGTGCCCTTCACCGAGATGCCGCTCATCTACGAGCGGGCCTTCGGTGGCATGGACTACAAAGCCAGCAAGTGGTGCTCGTCCAACTTTATCGGACGCGGCTTCATCGGTCGCAAGTCGAAGGAGTCGGTGGATCGGAAACCGCTGCCCAACCTGGAAAATCCGCGTAATCTCATCCAATCGTGGGACGACCAGCCACAGCCGATCGGTTTCGGGTTTTACCGGAAAGACTGGCAGCCGCGGGCCCGTTACGCCGGATCGGAAGAAGGGTACAAAGACGCCGATACGGAGTTTGGCCTCCCGTCTGATTTTCAGTTCGACTTTTACAATGGCGCTCATCCCCATCTGCAGGTTCCCGACTACCTGCACGGGGATGAGCAGATTGAACTGGAGCATTTCACGCCGGACGAATATCGCCAGTTTACGCTGCCCGGTGTTCAACCCGCCGTATCCGTCGAGCGATACACCGGGCGCGGCGCTGACACGGCCGCTGAGGTCCCCGAGCCCTCCACACAAACGACCCAGTCCGAGCCTGTCGAGATGCAGCTCGATACTCTCGTAATGTTGCCCGGTGAGGAGGAGCTATACCTCGTCTGGCGCGGCCACACGCCCCTTCGTGACCCCGACGTGAGCCTGGAGTCGTTCAGGGCAATTCACATCCAGATGGGCCGAAATCCCTGCTGATGCGTGGGAAATAGGCGCCTCGGTGGCCGCTTGCCGGTCGTTTTTGCGCACTATCTACACGGAAGGCCCGATGACCAAAACCCCTTGTGCCATGGAAGAAGAGTCCCGTTCAGCGTCCAAGCCGGTGGGCATGCGCATTACCTCGGATCCTGATCGCACGGAGATCGAGCAGCCCGAAACGTTCGACGCGCGCGAGGTGTCGTCGTTGCCGTTTCGGGTGCTGCTTGTGAGCGACCTGACGCCCCAGGCGTACCCTGACGATTGGTCGATAGGGACGCAGGTGCACCGCGTCGATCCGAACCGCTTCGCCGGATGGATGGAGGCGCAGGTGCCGGCCCTCACGCTTGAGGTGCCCAACACCCTCAGCGATGCGCCGAAAACGTGGACGGTGGAGCTGCAGTTCGACGGGCTGGAGGCGTTCCAGCCGGAGGAGGTGGCTCGGCAGGTCGAGCCCGTGGCGCAGCTCGTGGCCGCACGCGACCTCGTGCAGGCGGTGGGCGACGGCGAGCTCGGCGTCGATGCGTTTCGGGAGCGTCTTGACGCCCTCGGCATCGAGATGGACTGGGTGAGCGATCTGTATCAGACGCTTACCGCATCCGACGATGCGCCGGACGCGCCCTCGGGGGACACATCAGACGAGGGAGACTCGCTGGATCGGCTGATGGGCATGGTCGACCTGGGCGAGGACGAAGGTGAGGACGCGCCCACCGCCGCGGCCCACTCGGCCTCGAATGGCGACGTAAAATCCTCCGATCTTATGGGCGCGCTGATGGACGCCGTCAGTGGGGACGACGCCGGATCGGAAGCGGATGCCTCGGCGGTGGAGCAGATCAAGCAGCACCTCGAAACCGCCATCGGGCAACAGGTGGCGCCCATTATCGAACATCCCGACTTTCGGCAGCTGGAGGCGTCGTGGCGCGGACTCAAGTTTTTGGTCGACCGCCTTCCGTTCCGTGACAACGTGGAGCTGGCCGTGCTGCCGGCGGGCCGCGGCGATCTGCACGAAGCGATGCACCATCAGGTCATCGTGCCGGAGCACAGCGACGACCACGACGAGCCCTCGTTCTCGGCGATCGTGGTGGACATGGCGTTTGGCCGAGAGCATCTCGACATCGAGCAACTGTCCGATCTCGCCGGGACGGGGCAGAGCCTGCAAACGCCCATTCTTACCTCGGTTCATGCCGGCTTCTTCGGCATTGAAAAAATCAGCGGGCTGGCGCGGCTGCCGGCGTTGCGACCGCACCTTCAGGGCGATGCATACGTCGAGTGGAAGGCGCTGCGCGAGGAAGAGGCATCGGAGTTTTTGGGGCTGGCGCTGCCGGCGTTTATGCTGCGGTACCCGTACGGGGCCGACCAGCCGGTGAACAGTTTCGAGCTAACGGAGGCCGAGGGGCTGATGGGGCACGGCGCGCTGGCTGTAGCGCTGGCCGCGGCTCACAGCTTCGCCGATACGGGATGGCCGACGCATCTGGCCGATTATCCGATCGAAGATCTTCCTGTGCAGACGGTACGGGGCGGGCAGAGTCCGCTGGCGGCGCTTTTGCCGGGAAGCAAGCAATCGGAGCTGGCGCAGGCCGGTTTCATCGTTCTGGGCGGCAAACCCAATCACGACGCCATCCAGGTGGTGCATGCCCCCATGGTCCGTCGTCCCGACACGTACGACGATCCGGACGCTTCCGCCGAAGCGCGGGCGCATGCGTCGCTTCGGTGCCGGCTGTTCGTCGCGCGGGCGGCCCACCATCTGCTCGTGCTGGAGGATGCGCTGGAGCCCGGCGACTCGGTTGAGGCGGTCCAGCGCGAGCTGACAGAGGCGATGGCATCGTTCATGGGCGTGCCCGTGCCGGAGGAGGATGACGAGGCGCCGGCAGTATTCGTCGAGCACGTTACCACCGTAGAACTGCCCGATCACGAGTTGCTGGCCGTCCGGTTGCAGCCGCCGTCGTCGGTGATACGCCCGCAAGTGCGCCTTGTAATGGCCGTGCAGGTGCCCACCGCCGCGTGATCGCTCCGCTGCGCACCGCAATGGAACGGCGGATTTCGCTCTCGCAACGCATGGTTTTCGCGAATGGCCTCCCCGCAATCCGACGTACCGCTTCAGATCCGCACGAAGGCGCCGAACGTGCGCGGGGCGAACCGTACGTTTGCGCGTGATTTCCAGATCGGGCGTATCGCGGAATGCGACATTCAGGTGAAAGCGGGCATGGTGAGCCGCGTCCACGCCTGCCTCCTGTTTCAGGAAGGGCGTTGGTGGGTGGAGGATAACGAAAGCACCAACGGAACCTACCTCGACGGCGAGCGCATCGACCGGGCCCCGCTTCCGCCCGAGGCGGAGCTTCAGATCGGCCAGAATGGGCCGGTCTTCCAGGTCACACTGCCCACAATGAGCACCGCGCCATCCGTTGGCGAAAGTACCAAAGTGGAGGCGCCCTCCGATTCGCACGCGACCCGGGCCGAAGCGACCGCGCCGCTGCAGCGACGTTCATCGACCGAGGCGGCGGAGGCGCCGAGCGGATCGTCCCGGCGCGAGGCCCAACCCAACGGGTCGGTCACGCAGTACGTGCAGTACTATTTCGAAGATCAGGACGGACCGGCCGGCGAGCACACGCAGATGCTCCGGCAGGCATATCAGCGAGTGCAGGGCGCCCAGAAGCGCCGCTACGGCTGGATGATTGGCGCCGTGCTGGTGCTCTGCGTGCTTCTTGGCGGGTACGCCGTCTGGCAGCACTGGCAGAATGAGCGACTGGAGGCGACGGCGCAGACGGTGTTTGCCGGAATGAAAGCGCAGGACGTGCTTATCACGCAGCTCAAGCGGCGCATCGAGGAGAACGGTGACGCCCCACTGCAGGAGCAGATCGCCCGGTTGGAGCGCCAGCGGCAGGAGCAGCAGGCCCGTTATGCCGGCTACGTCGAAGAGCTGGGCCTCTACCGCGCCCTGAGCCCGACCGAGCGGGAGATCTACCAGGTGGCACGCATCTTTGGGGAGAGCGAGTTTAGCATCCCCGCCGGATTTGTGCGCGAGGTGAAGCAGACCATCGAAACGTATTGGAAGACGCCCGGCGGCCGGTCGCGGCTGAGCTCTGCCATCCGGCGGGCCGAGGAGAATGGCTACACGCCGTTCATCGTGCAGACGATGCAGGCCCACGCGCTGCCGCCCGAGTTTTTCTATCTGGCGCTTCAGGAAAGCAATTTCGACGTTGAAGCCGTCGGTCCCGAAACGCGGTGGGGCATCGCCAAGGGGATGTGGCAGTTTATCCCGAGCACGGCGGAGCAGTACGGCCTCCGCATAGGGCCACGGTACGATTCGCGGGTAGTGGACCCACAGGATGAGCGGCACGACTTCGAAAAATCGACGCGCGCAGCGGCCAAGTATCTGCAGACGATCTACAGCACGAAGGCACAGGCGTCGGGACTGCTTGTAATCGCCTCGTACAACTGGGGGGAGCACCGGGTCGTCAGTAAGCTGGAGCGCCTTCCGGGGCCACAGGGCATTCCGTCGGGAGCGCTGGAAGGTATCCCCGAGAATCCCGACGACCGCAATTACTGGCGCTTCCTGCGCGAGTATAGCGACCGGATGCCGGAAGAAACCAAGGATTACGTGCTCAAGATTTTCTCGGCCGCGGTGATCGGTCACAACCCGCAGCTATTCGGGTTTGACTTCGAGAATCCGCTGCAGAAGTATATGGAGGCGCCGGCCGGGCCGCAGGCCGTGTCGTAATTAATGCTCACCGTATTAATGTTCACCGTCTTTCTCACGATGCCGCACTTGCGGCCAGTAACCTCGTCCTGCTTATGGCTTGGTGGAAGAAACGAAAAACGCAGCAGTCTGCCCCCGTGTGTGTGGGAGCGTTCACGGATGTGGGGCGCGTTCGCGACGAAAATGAGGATGCTTTCGGCCAGTTTCCCGAGGAGGCCGAGGGCGATCAGCTCTTCATCGTGGCTGATGGCATGGGCGGTCATACGCGCGGTCGAGAAGCCAGCACGACCACCGTCGAAATGGTCAAGCAGGCCTATTTCGATGGGCGCCGCGGCTCGGTGCCAGATCGGTTGACGCGCGCCTTCCAGCGGGCCAACCGGCAGGTGTACGAGATGGCCCGCGCCGTCGACGGGCCCGGCTCGATGGGCACGACGGGCACGGCGCTCGCGATGGTCAATGGCAATGCGTACATCGCGCATGTGGGCGACAGCCGGGCCTATCGGTTCCATCCGGATGGCTTTCAGCTGCTCACGAAGGATCACACGATGGTCGAGGCGATGCGCCGCGAGGGGCTGCTCACGGCCGAGGAGGCACGCACGCATCCGCGCCGCGGGACGCTCACGCGGGCCATCGGCGTGGATCCGGAAGTCGAGGTGGACACCATCGAGCTGGGGGCGCCCCGCGCCGACGATCGCTTCCTGCTATGTTCCGACGGCCTCGCCGAGATCCCCGACGATGAGCTGCAGGAGGTCGTGCTCAATCGCACCCCGCAGGAGGCGTGTGAGGAGCTCATCGACCGCGCCAACGAGCGTGGCGGTTACGATAATGCGACTGCACTCGTCATCTGTATCAAAAAACCGTAGATTACAGATGCGCCACTGGGTTAGGGATGAATTGAACAGAGTACGATGAATCAGTCGATCATCGGGACGGAAGTCGATGGCTACCGCATCCAGGAGATGCTGGGGCAGGGCGGCATGGGGGTGGTGTACAAGGCCGAGGATGTGGCGCTCTCGCGCACGGTGGCGATCAAGCGCATCAATCCGTCGCTGGCCAACGACGATGCGTTTCTGCGCCGCTTTCGCTCGGAGGCCCGCGCGCTGGCCCGTATCGACAGCCCGTACATCGTTGGCGTGCACGCGATGCGGCAGACGAGCGCCGGTCTGCTCATCGTGATGGAGTATGTCGATGGAGGCACGGTGAAGGATCTCGTGCTGGACGGGCCGATGGACTGGCGGCAGGCCATGCCCGTCATCAAGCAGATGCTGAAGGCGCTCGAACACGCCCACGGCGCCGATGTTGTCCACCGCGACATCAAGCCGCACAACATCATGCTCAGCCAGGAGGGCACGGTGAAGGTGACGGACTTCGGCCTGGCGAAGGTGCACCGCGGCGACGATCAACGGACAGTGACGCAGGGGGTCTATGGCACGCTCAATTACATGTCGCCTGAGCAGGTGCAGGGGGGCGCTGACCTCGACCACCGCAGCGACCTCTACTCGCTGGGGATGACAATCTACGAGATGCTGGCCGGCGACCTGCCGTTCGAGGATGATGCGAGCGAGTTCGCCAAGATGCGCATGATCGTTGAGGAGGATTTGCCGCGTCCCGACCAACTCCGGCCGCAAGTGCCGGATGGTATCTCGGCGTTGGTGATGAAGGCGCTGGCGAAGCGGCCAGACGATCGTTTCAGCAGCGCGACGGAGATGCGCGAGGCCTTTGAGGCATTTGAGACGAAGCATGGCGGCGGCGACTCGCGTCCGCCACGTCCCGGCGCTTCCTCGGGAGCAAAAGGATCTGGCGCGTCCGCGGGGCGCCGATGGGGCTGGATGGGTGCTGCCGTGGCCGTCGTGCTCCTGTTGAGCGTCGGGGGCTATGTGCTTTACGGGCAGATGACGGGCGGCGGCGATGCAGCTAACGACTCGGGCAACCATGCAACGCGCGGGGCCTCAATCCGCTTGTCCATTGACACCGATCCCATCGGGGCCGACGTGTACCAGAACGGGCAGCTGCTGGGTGTGACGCCGCTCGACCGCGCGGTGGAAGGCGACTCGATCACGCTGCGCGTCCAGAAGTCGGGGTACGTTTCGGTGGACACTACCGTGCGTTTCGGTGGGCAGGAGCGGGCGGCGCTGGCGCTCACCCTCGATGAAGAATCAGCGGAAGAATCGGGGCCAGCTACCGCGTCCTCTGAGCCCTCGAACGAGGAACAGGAGCCCTCCTCGAATACGTCATCACCCCCCGCGGAGAATGCCTCGACGCCCGATCCTGAGCCCGATCCGCCCGCGCAGGGCACCCTCAGCCTGCGTGCCACGCCGTCGGGGACGGTGTATGTGAACGGCGAAGCGCGCGGGTCCGGCGGCTCGATTCGGGTGCCGGCCGGCACGCATCAGGTTCGCTTCGCCCATCCGCAGTACGGCGCCAGAGACACGACCCTCACCGTCCGTGCCGGCGCTACCGAAGCGCTCACGTGTTACTTCGAGCATCCGGTCAGCGTCCGCACCGATGGGGCGTGGGGAAACGTATTCATCAACGGCGAAAACACGCAGACAGCTACGGGAGAGGCCCCGTTTCAGTTGGGAGCCGACACGTACGATGTAGAGGTGCGCATCCGCCGGGGCGACTACGTGGTGTCGGGCGGGGTTCACCGGTGGATCGTCGGGGAGGAGCGTTTCTCGACACCCTTTTCAGGCAGCACGCGCACGCTGACGCTGCGCCCTTCTTTTGCGGAGCAGCAGCACGTCATCGAGTTTCACGTGATCGATCGCGAATCTTGACGCAACCGAGTTCAATCTATTGCCCTACGAATCAAACCACACAGCACCATGACGAACGATAAACAGCGACTAACGCGCCTCGGCCGGTGGGTCCTACGCCTCGGGCTGGGCGGAGCGTTGCTCCTACTACTGGCTGGGCCGGTGAGCGCACAGCCGGAGGCCTTGGAAGAGGCCAAAGATGCCTATGCGTTTGGCGAATACGAGGAAGCGATCGAGCTCTTCTCTGGGGTCGCGCAAGACACCGCCGTGGACCGCGAGGTGCGCAAAGAGGCGCTCCGGTATCTTGGGCGGGCGTACGTGGCCCGGGACAAGCGCGACAAAGCGCGGGAGGCCATCCGGACGCTGATCGAGCTGGAGCCGCCGCTCGTCGAGCTCGACCCCAACCGCGAGCCGCCACCCATCATGCAGATCTACTACGACGTGCGCAAGCAGGTCGAAGGCGGATATGGCGTCGAGCGGGAAGGGCCGGGCCTGCAAACGCTTGCCATCATGGACTTCTCCAACGGATCGGTCTACGAACGGGAGCGGTACCAATCACTTTCCAAAGGCTTCCCGTCGATGATGATCAACTATATGGCGGGCGCGACCGATCTGAAGGTCATCGAGCGCGAGCGCATCCAGTGGATCTTGAACGAGCTGGAGTTGCAGCAGAAGGCCGATGTCGTCGATCAGTCGACTGCCGTGCGCATCGGCAAGCTGTTGGGCGCCAATGCGGTGCTGTTTGGCACCTTCATCATGCAGGAAGATGAGATGTGGCTCAGCACGCGGATGGTGAAGGTCGAAACCAGCGAGATTCTCCTCTCCGAGAAAGTGATGGGCGATCCCGATGACTTTTTCGAGCTGATTGAGGAGCTCAGCCTGAAGATGACCCGCGCCATCAACGTAGAGATGGAAGAGACCGAGATGGGCACCGGCTCGTCTACCCGCTCGCTGGATGCTGTGCTGGCGTATTCGGATGGGTTGGAGGAGCTGGAAGATGGCAACTATCGCGCGGCGTACGAGAAATTCCTGGAGGCGCAGGAGTACGATCCCAACTACACCCAGGCCCAGCTTAAAGCGGAGAGCCTCAAACCCATGCTCGCACTCAGCAATCCCGATAGCACCGGTACCACCGGCGGCAGGGGAGACACCGGCGACGCCCCGCAGCCTTAACGAACTGATCTCCGAGCGTGATGACCCGACGACTACGATGTATTCCGGTTGCCCTCATTGCCGTGGCCGTGGCTGCGGTGGGGCTTGCAGGCTGTGCTTCCCAGCCGCGACTGCAGGAGGATCCGGACGATTACCGGGCCGAGGTGGCGCGCCTGCAGCGTGATATTGCCGAGAACCCCGGCGAGGCCGAGCCGCTCCGCGATCTCGGTGCCATCTACGTGCGTACCCAGCGCCCGGCCGAGGGCTACGACTATCTCCGGCAAGCCTTCTCGCGCGACCGCGACGATCCCAAGACGTTGTTCTATCTGGGCGTAGCGAGCGAGAAGATCGGCAAGACGCAGACGGCGCGGCGCGTGTACGAGCGGTACGCCGAGGTGGACGAGGACTCGCCCTATCGCAAGCTCCTGCGCGGCCGCTACGAATGGCTGCTTCGGCAGCAGATCCGCGCCGAGATTCAGCAGATGGTGGAGCGCGAGCAGGAGCTCGCTGGGGGTGATGTATCTCCGCGCATCGTGGCGGTGTTGCCGCTGGCGTATCAGGGCAGCGATGCGCAGTACGCCCCGCTGGGCCGCGGCCTCAGCGAGATGATTTCCGTTGATCTGGCGACCATCGATGAGCTGCGGCTGGTCGAGCGGGTGCGGCTGCAAGAGCTGCTCGACGAGCTGGAGCTCGCCCAGAGCGACTACGTCGATCCGTCGACGGCCCCGCGAGTGGGGCGTATGCTCGGGGCCGGACGCCTCATCGGGGGCGCCTATAACGTGCTCGATGAGCAGAGCCTCCGCCTGGACGTCGCCCTCGCCGAGCTGGAGCGCGACACCGCCGCGCCCGATCTCGACACGCGCTCCGGCGCCCTCGCGGACCTGTTCGAGCTGCAGACGGAGATCGTCTTTCGCGTGATCGAGCGGCTCGGCATCGAACTGACGGCCGAGCAGCGCGCGGCCATCCAGTACGTGCCGACGGAGAATCTACAGGCATTCCTGGCGTACAGCCGGGGCCTGCTGGAGGAGGACGAGGGTAACTTTGATGCCGCTTCCGACGCGTTCCAGCAAGCGCGCGAACTGGATCCGGACTTTGAGCAGGCAGTCGAGAGCGAGCAGCGCGCCGAAAGCCTCACGGCCGCAGCGGGTCCGCTGGATACGGCGCTGGGAGCGGCCGTCCAGCTGGAGCCCCTTGCTCCTACGATCAATCTCGTCGACAGCCGCCTGCGTTCGCTGACCGGTACCATCGGAGCCAGCTTTGTACCGGGCCAGGATCAGCGCCAGCCTGCAGCCGAGGTGGGCACCTTCACCGAGCTCGACGATCCGCCCCCGCCTCCGCCTCGGGGGAATCAGTAGCCGTTGAGGATGGCGACCCAACCGAACGCGGGCCACTTGGTGCGCCCGGCCACGAATCTACAACGTAGCCCCATGTAGCGATGGTTAATCGACTGATACAACGCAGCGCGTGGTTCTTTGCTCAGGTGGCGAGCCTGGGAATGGTCCTGGGGATGCTTCTCGGAGGGGGGCTCGCCCATGCTCAACTGGCTAATACCCCGTGGCCGAAGTACGGGCACGACGTGCGTAACACCGGGCAGAGCTCCTTTGGGGGCGTGGAGGCGTCGTGGGAGAGCGCCATCGGAACAGCCCAGAGCGGCCCGGCTATCGCCTCCGATGGCACCCTCTACCTTGGCGGGCCCGGCGTTGAAGGGGACGATGCGTTGTATGCCATCGATCCCGCAACCGGCACGGTGGAGTGGGACTTCGCGCCCGTTGATTTTGAGGTTCGCGCGCCGCAACCCATCATCGGTGGAGATGGCACCATCTACATCGGCGGATCCAGCTCGGATGGCGGATTGCTGTATGCCGTAGCACCAGATGGCAGCTTGCGGTGGGATTTTTTGGCTTCCGAGCCGACGATTCGGACCGCACCGGCGATCGGAGCGGATGGGACGATTTATGTCATTAGTGGCGACTTTGAGTCGGGGACACTGTACGCGCTGGATCCGTCGTCGTCGGGCCAGGTGCTCTGGTCGGTGAATGTCGGATCCGTCGGTGCCTCGCCCACGATCGCTTCTGATGGGACCCTTTACGTGGGAAACAATGACGGCACGATCTACGCCATCGATCCGAATACGGAGCAGGCCGTCCCGCTGGAAACGGCGCTGAGCGGAGGCGTTTCGGGAATCGCGATTGGCAGCGGGGGCGTCCTGTACGTCACGTTTGGAAGCGACCAGCTTGCGGCCATCGACCCCGCTTCCGACGCGCTGTTGTGGAGTGCTACCGCCGCTCTCTTCTCCATCACCCCGCCGGCCATCGGCCCCAACGGTCGCATTTTCGTCGGCGTTGGCGGAGAGGTCGACGGCGCGGTGTACGCGTTTGATACGAACGGCAACGAGCTGTGGAGCGTCGCGACGAATGGGTTGATCGAGGCGCCTCCCGCAGTGGGTAGCGACGGGCGGTTGTATGTGGGCATCGATGCCTCTACGGACTCCGATTTGGTCGCGCTCGATCCCAGTGATGGGTCGCTTATATGGGCGTCTGCTGCAGGCGGGAGTCTCAACTATCCGCTTGCGCTCGCCGCGGATGGGACGGTCTATGCCGGCACCGGAAACGGTCTGATTTCCGTGCTGGGCCCCGAGCTTACGCTTGCGCCGGCGACGCTGGACTTCGGGACGGTGCTGGTTGGCGGATCCGCCACGCGGGAAGCTACGATTGAGAACACAGGCGACGCCGATTTAGACATCACGGGCGTGTCGATTGTCGGGCCCGACGCGGCGGCGTTTGCGATCGCGTCGGGGGGCGGATCGGGCACGCTGGCGCCGGAGGCGACGCGGACGGTTACGGTGGCATTCAGCCCGTCGAGTGCTGGCTCCCGGAGCGCCACGCTGGAGGTGACGAGCAACGCCGGTTTGGCCTCAACCAGCCTGAGCGGTGCAGGTGTGGATGTTCCAAACGCTACTACCGAAGCCGCCACGCAGGTAACAGCCGAGGGCGCCACGCTCAACGGGACGGTCAACCCGAACGGGGCAGAGACGACGGTCACGTTCGAGTACGGTCTGACGACCGACTACGGCACCACGGCGCCGGCGGAGGAGAGCCCGCTGCCGGCCGGCACGGGCGGCCAGGCGGTGAGCGCCTCCATTACCGGCTTGCAGCCGGGCGTGACGTATCACTACCGGGTGGTGGCGAGCAACACGGCCGGGGAGACGGTGGGGACCGATCAGACGTTTACGACAGGCGCAGCCGATCCCTTTGCAATCACCGATCCGGCCACGAACGTCGAGGGGCGTACGGCGACGCTCAACGGGACGGTCAACCCGAACGGCGGGGAGACGACCGTGACGTTCGAATATGGTGTGACGCCGGACTACGGCACCACGGCGCCGGCGGAGGAGAGCCCGCTGCCGGCCGGCACGGGCGACCAGTCGGTACGCGCGGCGATCACCGATTTGCAGCCGGGTACCACCTATCACTACCGTGTGGTAGCCGAGAACAGCGCGGGCACAACGGCTGGCGATGATCAGACCTTTACGACCGGAACGGCTCCGCCGATTGCGTTGACCGAGGCGGCTACGGAGATCTCCTCCTCCGGGGCGACGCTCAACGGCGTTGTCGATCCGGGCGGCTTGGAGACGACCGTGACGTTCGAGTACGGCCTGACGCCGGACTACGGGGGCACAGCGCCGGCGGAAGAGAGCCCCCTGACGGGAAGTGGCGACCAAGACGTGAGCGCAGCGCTTGCGGACTTACAGCCGGGCACGACGTATCACTACCGCGTGGTGGCAACGAACAGCGCGGGGACCGATGGCGGGGAGGATCGGACCTTCACGACCGCCCCTGCACCGCCCACCGCGACGACCGACGCGGCCGGGGACGTTACGGCCGAGGGTGCCACGCTCAACGGGACGGTCAACCCGAACGGGGCAGAGACGACGGTCACGTTCGAGTACGGTCTGACAACCGACTATGGCACCACGGCGGCGGCGGAGGAGAGCCCGCTGCCGGCCGGCACGGGCGGCCAGGCGGTGAGCGTAGCGCTGGAGGGCCTCCAGCCGGGCGTGACGTATCACTACCGGGTGGTGGCGAGCAACACGGCCGGCGAGGCAACCGGGGCCGATCGAACGTTTACGACGGAGGTGGGGCTGCCTACCGCAGCGACTGAACCGGCCACAGCGGTATCGACGGATGAAGCCATCCTCAACGGGACGGTCAACCCAAACGGCGGGGAGACGACCGTGACGTTCGAGTACGGCCTGACGCCGGACTACGGGGGCACAGCGCCGGCGGAAGAGAGCCCCCTGACGGGAAGTGGCGACCAAGACGTGAGCGCAGCGCTTGCGGACTTACAGCCGGGCACGACGTATCACTACCGCGTGGTGGCGAGCAACACCGCCGGTGAGACGGCCGGAGACGATCAGACCTTCACGACGCGAGCGCCGGTGTTGAGCGTGGCGCCGTCCGCCCTCGCCTTCGGGCAGGTGAGCGTAGGAGACACCTCGCAGGCACAGTCGCTCCAGATCGAAAACACGGGCGATGCGCCGCTGGCGATCACGAGCGTCGCGCTCAGTAGCACAGATCACTTCCTGATGCGCAGCGATACCGAAGAGTCCACGCTGTCGCCGGGGGACGTGCGCACCCTCGAACTGGCGTTTGCGCCCGCAAGCGGGGGCGTCCAGTCGACCACCCTCAATATCGAAAGCAATGGCGGCTCGGCGGCGGTCGACCTGACGGGCACCGGCGTGTCCGTTGAGGTTTCGCCGCCTGGGCCCACGCTCACCGTCACCGGAGAACCCGCGGCGATCACGGTAACCACCTCGGAGGGCTTCGATGTTCAGAGCGGATTTTTGTACTTCCGGCGCGGGGGCGAGCGGACGTACGATCGGGTCGCGCTTGCGCCGGCGAGTGGCACTCAATTCACAGGGTCTATTCCCGCGTCCGCTATCACCGAGCGCGGGGTCGACCTGTACGCCGAACTCACCGGTGGCGACCTGACAGTCACTTTCCCCGTCCAGAATCCGGCAACGGATCCGCTACACCTGCAGACGCAGGTGGCGACGCTTCCGGCCGAGGGGCCGTTCGAGGCGGAGACCTATCGGATGATTTCCGTGCCCGCCCATCCGGAGAGTGAGGCGCCGACGACAGTGCTCGACGAGTACGGCGAGTACGAGCCGCAGCGCTGGCGACTGCTGCGCTGGGATCCGCAGACGGGACCAAACGGCTCCTACCGCGAGCTGGAGGCCAGTCAAGAGTTTCCCGAACTGGCAGCGTCGTTCACGCCCGGAACCGCCTTCTGGCTGATCACCCGAGAGGGCGACGACTTCAGCGTAGATAATGCCACTTCCACCGACGGCGCGCAGCCCTTCTCGATCCCGCTCCAGCCGGGATTCAATCAAGTGGCCAACCCGTTCGCCTTTCCGGTGAGCTGGTCGCAGGTGGACGTGCCCGCGGGGATCGACGCCCCCCGCGAAGCCTTCCCGCCGCACGGGATTGTCTCGGTGTTGGCGCCGTGGCAGGGCTACTGGATCTTCAACCGCAATGCTACCTCCACTGAGATTGCCGTGCCGCCCGTGGAGGCCGGGGCCGACGCGGGAGCGCCTGCCAAACACGCCGAGGTGCCCGCGTCGTTATTCGATCAGCGGCCGGCGTATGCGTTGCAGCTGGAGGCCCGGCTGGCTGCGGCCGAGACCGACGCCCGGCCCGACCGGCACAACTATGTAGGATGGACGGAGGGCGCGTCGGGCTACTTCGGGCCGGAGGACGTTCCAGAGGTGCCGCCCATTGGCGAGCACGTTCGCCTGAGCATCGTGGAAGGAGGCACGCGGCTGGCAGGCAGCCTGCGCCCGGCGGGCGAGAAGGGGCACGCGTGGAATCTGGAGGTGACGGCCAACGTCAACGAACCGTTCGACCGCCGCAAAACAGTGACCGTCCAGCTCCACGACCACGGCACCCGCCCGGCCGACTATCAGTTGCACCTGATCGATCGCGATCACGACCGGACGCGTGCTATCCAGAACGGCCGATTTTCCGTGACGCTGACGCCCGAGCATCCCACGCGCCAGCTCCGCCTCGTGATGGGGACGCCGGGCTTCACGGAGCAGGAGACCGCCGCTGTCGTCCCGCGCACCACAGCGCTGGGTGCCGGCTATCCGAATCCGGCGCGCGAGACCGTGTCGTTCGAATATCAGTTGAGCGACGAGCGCCGCGTGCTCATCGCGGTGTACGATGTGTTGGGCCGTCGCCTGAAAACGCTCGTCGACCGGCAGCAGTCGGCGGGGAATCATTCCGTGCGCTGGGATGGGCGGCAGGCCAACGGCACGCAGGCCGCGAGCGGGGTTTACATCGTCCGGATGCAGGCCGGTTCGTTCACGGCCACGCGGCGCATCGTGCTGGTTCGATGAGAGTCCGATCACGCACCCACTCCTCTTGCACACTTCAACTTCGTCCATCATGAAGCGACACGGGATTGCACTACTTTTGTTAGCAGCGGTGACCGGATGGATCGGCGGATCTGCGGGAGCCCAGTCCGTCGCAGAGGACTACGGCACGGGCGCGCTCACGAGCCAGCGCCAGCCCCTGCGGATCGTTGTTCAGCCCATGTATCAGTACTTTGAAGATACGGACCGGGGGATTACGGAGTGGAGTGTGCCCCTGCGGGCGACGATTCCGCTGCGCGAGGACCTCCAGCTGAGCCTGCGGGGCAGCTTCGCCTCGGCAACGGGCGATGGGCTGGCGACGGTCAGCGGGCTGAGCGATGCCCAGGCATCGTTGAGCTATGTGCGCCCAGTGGGCGACGGGAGCGTGATCCTGAGCGCGGGCGTCAATGCCCCGACGGGCAAGCAGGAGCTGACGCTGAGTGAGTTTGCCACGGCCACGCTCCTGAGCCAAAACTTCTTTGACTTTCGCGTGCCGGGCTTCGGGCAGGGGCTGGGCTTGGCCACGGGCGCCACATGGGCCGTGCCGGTAGGCGAAGATGTGGTACTGGGCCTCGGCGGCTCGTTTCGGTATCAGGGCGGGTATACGCCCGTCGAAGGTATGACGGAAGATTACACTCCCGGCAACGAGGTGCTGATTACCGGCGGTCTCGATTACCGGCTGAGCCGCACCTCCGCGCTGTCCGGCGACGTCTCGTTCACGATCTACGGCACCGACCAGCTCGGCGACGTCGACCGATTCGAGGCCGGCAACCGATTTGCTGCCGCCGTGCAGTATCGGCGCGATCAGGGATACAGCACGCTGCGGGTCCTTGCACGATACGAGGGGCGCGAAAAGAGCACGCTGCCTGCTGTGGGCACCGGGAGCGCGCAAGAGCTGCAGCTCCTCCCGAGCGAAGGCGCCGTCCGCGGGGTCTTCACCACCCGGCTGGGTGAGACGGCCGATCTGGAGGTGTGGGCCGGGGGGCGGATGTTTGGCGAAACCGACGCGTTTGATCAGAAGGTGCTCGCCGTCATAGGCCTGATGCCGCAATGGGCGGCGAGCGACCAGCTCACGCTGGCTCCTCGCATTGCCTACACCGGCGGCGACATCACCGGGTTGGAAGGCGGGCTCATGATCTACTGGCAGCAGTAACTACTGGCGCGAGTAACCGTTCACGCCGCTGCCTGCGGCTCGGGCGCTTTTGGCCGCTGCGCGTTGTCAATCGACCACGGGCCGGAGCCGGCAATGATCAGAAACATCGACCCGAGCAGCATGGCATAATCGGTGCGCATGGCGTGGGCCATGCTCCAGAAGCCGCCTGTGTCGAAGCTGGCCGCGCCGAAGGGGCCGAGGCTCTCGCCGAGGAGAATGGGCAGCTTCGTCGTGAGGATCGCCACGAGCATGATGACCGAAGTGGGAATGGCGGCCAGGCGCGTGTACCAGCCCAGGAGGATGAGCGCCCCGCACGCGATCTCAAAACCACCTACCACGGAGCTAAGCAGCCCCGGCGCCGTAAACCCGATTTCGGCAAATCGGCCCGCGCCGCGCACTGCAGGAAAGAGGAATTTCTGGATGCCTTCGGAGAGAAAGACGGCGCCCACGCCGAGGCGAATGAGCGGGATCGCCATCCAGGCCATCTGGGGTGAATTGCGGGTGATTCCGGAGCGAGTCATAGCCGTCGGCGGGATCGGTGCACGGGAGCGAGGGAGCCGATCGGCATCCGGCGATGCTCAGCGCGAGTCGCCCATCGAGGCCTCGGAAGAAGCCGGCACGCGGGGCGCGATGGCGCGCAGGTCCACGTTCAGCAGATCGGCCAGCGTGGAGCCAACATACGTATTGTCATGGTTGCCTACAAACTGATCGGCGCCGGGGCCGAAGGCAAAAAGGTTCACGTCGATTGCCGTGTGGCCGTCCGAGGTCCATCCGATCAGCGCTTCGCCCGAAATGAGGTCGCGCAGCAGCCCGTTGAAGCGATCGTAGTCCGATACGTTGTCACGGATGAGCGCCTGCTCCTCCGATGACAGGCTGGTGATGCCGGTCATCTCCACCACGGCGTCGACCGGATCCTCCCCGGATTCGGCCGCGGCCTGCGCGGCGTCGATGATGGTGCCATGAGATCCTTGGACCGCGGTCAGCGGAGCGGGCTTCCAGCTGTAGATGCCGTTCCGGCCGAGCGTCATGCCGCCCGTCTCGTGGTCGGAAACGGAGACGACGAGCGTGTTGCCGTCCCGTTCAGCCGCGTCGATGGCAACCTTTACTGTCTCGTTGAACGCCAGGATATCGTGCAGATGCGCGGCCGCGTCGTTACTGTGCCCGGCGTGGTCGATGCGGCTGGCTTCGACCATCAAGAAGAAGCCCTCCGGACCGTCGTCGAGCAGGTCGATGGCTTTGGCCGTCATCTCGGCGAGACTGGGCTGCTGCTTCGGGTTGCGGTCAATCTCATACGCCATGTGGCTCATGCTGAAGAGCCCGAGCACGGGTGCGTTTTCGAGCCGGTCGAAGTCGACCCGGTCCTGCACGACCTGATAGCCGTCCGATTCCGCCTCGCTCAGCAGGTTGCGCCCATCCGAGCGGCGCCCGTTCTCCGACTCGGGGAGAAAGTGCCGCCGTCCGCCGCCGAAGAGCACCTCGATGTCCTGGTGGAGCTGTTGGGCCGCGATCTCATTCTCCATCCAGCGGTTCACGACGTGGGCCGAAAACGAGGCCGGAGTGGCGTGCGTGATGCGGCTTGTAGCGACGAGGCCGGTAGCCATGCCGCGCTGCTCGGCGGCTTCGAGGATTGTGGGTACCGGCTTTCGCAGCGTATCGCAGGCAATGGCGCCGTTATATGTCTTCACACCCGAGGCAAATGCGGTCGCCCCGGCAGCCGAGTCGGTCACGCGGCTATCCGACGAGAACGTGCGCACCGAGCCCACCTGCAGGCTGTCCTGTGCCAGGCTCGTGATGCCGTGCTGCGCCCGGAGATAGTCGCGCGCCAGCGTCGCACTGGCGGGCCCGTAGCCATCGGGGATAATTAGGATCACGTTTTGGGGCTGGGATGGAGGTGCATCTTGGGCGGCACCGGGCGAAACGGCCAGCGAAAGAGCGAGGACGAGCGAAAGCAGAAAGCGCATCAGATCCGCAGGAATGGTGAGAGAAAATCGAGGCGGCTATGGGGTGGTCACTACGCGCCCGTTGGGCAAAATCCGCTCGTTGGGACCGGGCGGTTGGGTGGGAAACTGGCTCACCGAAACCTCGGGGTCGCGGTCCTTCGGCACGTAGTGAACGTGATCCCCGTGCGGGATCTCCATGTACGGCTGATCGGGGAAGGGGTTGATGACCTGATAGAGCACAAATCCGAAAAAGAGCGCTGCTGCGAGCACGACGACCCAGCGCCGCATCGAGTGGCCCGACGATACAGGCGCTTCGGGGGCAGGCCGATCGCGCTCCGGCGTAGACATGAATCGGTGAGGGGCAGTGAGCAAAAAGTAGGGTCATCCACTCCTATCTGTAGTATCACGAGCAGTTCCTTCGCTCGCGTCCGGCCCGGCGACCGTAATTATTTCTTGACAGGGGAACGCCCCGCTCTATACATTGTGGACGATTCGTCCCTATCGGGACGGTGCCTTCCGGCCGACGCCGCGTGGCCTGGAGGGTGGCCGCCGCGCTTTTAGCGCCTTCGCAACCCGCTTTCACCCACATACACCCATTATGAATGCATTGTACCGTCGTTTTTCGCAGGTATCGCGTGTACTCCTCGTAGCCTTCACGCTTGTTTGGACCGGCTGCGGAGGGGGCGGCACGGCCGATGCGCCCAACGTGCAGATCGAAGTCGGTGAGCGGTCGCCGACCATCGAAGGCGCCCAGGCCCGCTTCGCCGCACCCGCCGATGGAGCGGTGGTCGACAGCGCCAGCGTCGATGTGACCGTCGAGGTGGACTCGTTCGAGGCCGGCATCCAGACGGAGACGCCCCGCGCGCAGGAAATTGCCAACTCCGGCAACGGGCAGCACGTCCACATCATCGTTGACAACGGTCCCTACATGGCAAACTACAATCCCGGTGAGCCGTTTGACATCGGCACGCTGGAGGAGGGGCCGCACACGGCCGTCGTCTTCCCGAGCCGCTCTTACCACGAGAGCGTCAAAAATCCCGGCGCGCACGACATCGTCAACTTCTACGTCGGCGAAGAGAGCGGCGAGTTTATGCTGAACCCGGACGACCCGGCCATCATCTACAGCCGCCCCAAAGGCACCTACAGCGGCGCCGGCGCCGAGCGCATCATGCTCGATTTCTACCTCAACAACGTCGAGCTAAGCACCGACGGCTACTCCGCCCGCTACACGATCCAGTCCGCCGATGCCGCGGCCGATGCCGAGCCGCTCGCAACGATCACCCTCGACGAGTGGGTCCCGGCGTTTGTCACCGGTCTACAATCCGGCACGTACGTCGTGACGCTGGAGCTGCTCGATGCCGAGGGCAACGTGGTCGACGGCGCCTTTAATCGCACCGAGCGCGAGATCACCGTCGCGCGCAGCGAGCAGGGCGCCTGATTAAAGCAGCTCCATTTGGATGAGAGCAGAAGTACCTCCTCGGCCTTGCGGGCACAGAGGAGGTGCTTTTGTGTATACCGGACCGGTCATTCCTTTTCCACCTCAACGCCACCCCCCATGAGTCTGCGCCGCTGGGCGAGTGTTGTTGGATGCGTGCTGATGCTGATCGGGAGCGCCCAGCTTCCGGCGGCGTCGGCGCATCCGGCCGCGCCCCACCCCGAGATCGACGTGCTGCACTACACCTTCCGCCTCGGCCTCTCCGACGCCTCCAACCGAATCACCGGCGAGGCGACCGTCCGTGTCCGCTTCCGCGCCGATACGCTCTCCGCCTTTCGGCTCGACTTGATCGGGCCGGGCAATGGCACCTCGGGTATGGACGTGACGGCCGCGACCTACGACGGATCGGCGGTCGAGTACGCGCAGGCCGATAACCACGTGCGCATTCAACTCCCAGAGCCGCCCGCCACTGGCGAGGAGCGCGCCTACACGATCCGCTACGCCGGCACGCCCGCCGATGGGCTCATCATCTCGACGAACAAGTACGGCGATCGGACCTTCTTCGGCGACAACTGGCCGAACCGCGCGCGCCATTGGCTGCCGACGGTCGACCATCCGTCCGACAAAGCAACGGTCGAGTTCATCGTCACCGCGCCGGTGCGCTACCGTGTGATTGGCAACGGGACGCTGGTGGAGACGGCGGCGGTGGACGGCGACGCCCGGCGGACGCACTGGCGCACGACCGAGCCGCTTCCGACGAAGGTGATGGTCATCGGCGTGGCCGATTTTGCCGTGGAGGACGTGGGCACCTACGACGGCACGCCGATCCAGAGCTGGGTCTACCCCGAGGACCGCACGCGCGGCTTCGAAGAGCTGGCGCAGGCCGAGCGCATCCTGCAGTTCTTCGAGCAGCAGCTGGGCGACTACCCATACGCCAAGCTCGCCAATGTCCAGTCGACCACCCGCTACGGCGGCATGGAAAACGCCAGCGCCATCTTTTACAGCGAGACGGCTGTGGGCGACACCGACAACGACGAGCCGCTGCTCGCGCACGAGATCGCGCACCAGTGGTACGGTAACTCCGTCACCGAAGCCGACTGGCCGCACCTCTGGCTCAGCGAGGGGTTTGCGACGTATCTGACGCAGCTCTATCTGGAGGCGACGTACGGCGCTGAGCGCCTGCGCGAGGGGATGCGCCGGGCCCGCGAGCGCGTCGTCCAGTTCGCCGAGGCCCATCCGGAGGAGCCGCTCGTCGACACCACCTACGCCGACCCGAATGAGCTGCTGAACACAAATCCGTACCAGAAGGGCGCGTGGGTGCTGCACATGCTGCGTCACCGCATCGGCGACGAGGCCTTCTGGCAGGGTCTGCGCGACTATTACGAGCAGTACGACGATCAGAACGCGAGCACGAGCGATTTCCACGCGGTGATGGAGGACGCCTCGGGTGCCGACTTGCAGACGTTCTTCGACCAGTGGACGCGCCGGGCCGGGCAGCCCGCCATCGACGGCACGTGGCGCTACGACGCCGCAGCCGGGCAGCTGACGGTCGAAATCCGGCAGGCGCAGGAGGGCGCGCCATACGCGCTGCCACTGGAAATAGGCATCTACGGCGCGGACGGCAATCCGCAGATCGAAACGCTGGCCGTCGATCAGCGGCAGCACACCTTCACCTTCGACCTCGACGCAGCGCCCTCCGACGTGCAGCTCGATCCGCACGTGTGGACGCTGATGACTGCCGACTTCGAGCAGGCATACTGATTCGATCCCGCCTCATTCTCCCCAAGTCATGCCTCACCCTGATCGGGCCCAGTGAAGCCAGCAATCCGTCTGGATTCCCGATCAAGTCGGGAATGACTTGATTGAAGGACGGGGGGCGTGCTCGGAAAATCATCATTATCGCTGAGGTTCTTACAGCTTGGCCGCAAAGGCAGCGCCCAACCGGGTGCTGCCGTTCGTGTTTGGGGTCGTTTCGCCGAAAAAACCGACCGGCGCTGTAACAATCCGATTCGCTCGTTCGTCATGATGGGCGAAGTTTGCGCGCGCAACAATCCTGGCGACGCGCCAGCAGACATCCAAGGGGTACCGGTCCCCGTCTGCGGTGCGACGCTGCGGCATGCCCACGACGTGATTCCTGTTCGCGTCCCTTTTCACATGCCAACCTGTAGACCTATGAAAACGCGCAAATCATCCTCCCGGAAGTTCCTCATCGGTAATTTTTTGCCTGCCTACGGTTCGGATAGGCGCCGCAATGACGTTCCCCAGCCCCCGCGGTCCAACGCGGTGATCGACCGCCTTCCCAACGCGCGGGCCAAGCGCCGTGCCGAGCGGCAGACGCAGTACACCACGAACATCGAAGTCGGCTTCGTCGCCGCGCTACTGATTGCCGTGCTCGCGCTCCAGCTGCCGATTAGCGGCTCGAACGACTCCGGCTGGATCCAGGAGCGCCTGGCCGAGCAGCAGACGATGCAGGCCGAAATCCCGCCGCGCCCGGTGTCGATTGTGTCGGCGAACGACGTAATTCTGGATGCCGAGCCCATTGTGCTGGACAACACGCTCGATCTGGGCATCGCCCTCGCCGATCAAGAGGCGTCGTCCACCCATGGGAAGGCGAGCGAATCGGCCGCGTCCGGGCGATAATGGGCGATAACGGGCGATAACGATCCGCCACGACCGCGTGGGGAACGGCAGCCGGCATCGCGAATTGCAGGCGTAGCTGATGTCTTCGTCACGAACAGCGCGGTGCCATGCTCCCCCGCCTCCTTCCCGGTTGCGCTCTGCTGATCATCGCCAGTCTGCTAATCGGATGCGGCGACGTCCCCGCCGATTCGTCGTCCGACGATGGCAGTCCCGCACCGGACGCGCGCTATCGCGACGTGACCGAGAGCCATCTGCCCACCGGCGTCCTCGGCGACCTGAGCATGGACGCGAAGCCGGCCGATCTCGACGGCGACGGCGATCTCGACCTCGTGATCGCCAACGAGTTTCGGCCGAACATCCTGCTCATCAACGACGGCTCGGGCCGGTTCAGCGATGGCAGCGACCGCATTCCCGCCGCCGAGCACGACAGCGAAGACGTCGGCATCGCCGATTTCGACGGTGACGGCGACCTCGACGTGGTCGTGGTCACGGAGGACGATCAGACGAACGAGTTCTATCTCAACGACGGCGTGGGCACCTTCACCGACGCGGGTGACCGCTGGCCCGTGAGCGGCACCTCGAACGCCGTCGTCGTGGCCGATATCACGGGCGACGGCGCGCCCGACATCCTCGTCGGCAACAACGGGCAGAATGTTGCTCTTGTGAATGACGGATCGGGCCAGTTTACCGACGCGACCGCCGACCGCCTGCCGCAAGTCGACGACGTGACGCAAGACCTCGAGCTGGGCGATGCGGATGGCGACGGCGACCCCGATCTGATCGTCGGCAACGAAGACGATAACCGCCTGCTGCTCAACGATGGCAACGGCGTCTTCACCGATGCGCCCGATGCGATCCCACTCCGCGATGCGCCCGAGGAAACGCGCGAGGCCGACTTCGGCGACGTGGATGGCGACGGCGACCTCGATCTGCTATTCGCCAACGTCCAGCTCTTCGTCGACGGCGCCGATCCGCAGAACCGATTGCTGATCAACGATGGCAGCGGCCAGTTCACTGACGAAACCGGCGCGCGCCTGCCAACGGATACGCTCCGCGCCCTCGACGGCGATTTCGTGGATCTGGACGCCGACGGTGATCTCGACCACATTACTGCGAATGTGCGAGCGCCAGGCCGAGACATCCGCAGCGCACCGTATCAGGTGCTCCTCAACGATGGGAACGGGCGCTTCGAGGTCGGTGATCTCCTGCCCGAGAGCGCCGTCGGCCGCGGCCTCGACATCGAAGCGGCCGACTACACCGGCGACGGTGTGCTCGACCTCTACCTCGCCAGCCGTGGCACCGTCGACCGGCTGCTGTTCGGCCCCGCACCTTCCGAATAACTACCATTCACGCAACGCCCGGTCCTTTGAAGCCCTCTTCGTGTTTGCGCGCCGCCGCACTCAGTTTGGTGTTGGCCGTGGCGCTGTCCAGTTCCTTATCCCAGGCTCAACCGACGCCCGATGAGCGCGACGCTGTGCTGCAAACGGTCCGGCACCTCTTCGACGGCATGCGCGCCGGCGACAGCACGCAGGTTCGCGCGGCCTTCATGCCCGATGCCCGGATGATGACGGTCATCCGCCGGAATGATACCGGCACGCTGCGGATGGGATCGCTCGATGGCTTCGTGACCGCCGTCGGCGAACCGCGCGAAGCCGTGTGGGACGAGCGCCTCTGGGACGTGCAGGTGCGCATCGACGGCCCGATCGCGACGGTCTGGGCGCCGTACGCGTTTTACCTCGGCGACGAACTCAGCCACTGTGGCGTGAACGCAATGCAGCTTATCCGACGGCCCGGCGGCTGGAAGATTTATCACATCGCGGACACGCGTCAGCAGGAAAACTGCGAGATTCCGGCGGACGTGCGGAAGTGAGTTGGGGTTCGTCTAATTCGCCTTCAACTGGTTCGTGACAGCCCGGACGCGCTCCGTCATGTCGTTCACGGCATCGACGTATACCGCCGCCCATTTGCGAACGCCCGCCGCAGCTTCGGCCTCGATTTCGTGGCGCAGGCCGGGCAGCATCCACGACGCGTATCCGCTAAACGGATCGGGCGAGACGTAAAGCGAGCGCATCCGCGGGCGATTCTGGAGGCCTTCAGGATGAATGAACGCTTTTTCGAGCGCAATCAGATCTTGATTGATGGCCCGTGCGTCTTCGGCCGAAAGCGTGCCCTCGGTAACCCGATCTTGACGCGCGGATTGGAATGCATCGGTCGCGTCGTTTAGCTCGGCAATGGCCGATTGGAGCGTGCTGAGGTCGATTTTTAGCCTCCGCTCGGCGGCGCGGTCGATCAGCGATTCGACGTGGGTGGTGAGGTCGGTCGCATAGCGGGGTACGTCGTAGGGCAGCACGTCGGCGTTAGCGAGGCGGGTGGCGAGGACGCCGTCGATGCGGGCCAGCGTGGGACCGCCGGTGAACGTCGAGTCGCCAAAGCGCTCGTACCACGTGAAGGTGTCGTAGTTGGAGTGGTAGATCGGCGAGGAGCTTGACATCGACAGCCCGGCGGAGGGAACGCCGACGTACGTGTAAAAACCGACATGATCGGAGCCCCCGCCCAGGTTGCCGAGCGGCGGCTCGCTTGCGCCGTCATCGGCGCGCTGCATCCATTTTTCGTAGACCGAGAGGCTGTCAGAATCGGGATGCAGTACGGTGCGGGTGGCGTCGAGGATGGGCTGCTTCAGTGAGGGGGCGGCGGCTGCGGAGAAGCGCAGGCCCTTGGCAGCGCCGTCGGCATTGAGGTAGGCGACGGCGCCCGACGTCAGCTGATCCTCCAGCTGCTCGACCCACTCCGTCGAGCCGATGATGCCGTACTCCTCGGCGTCCCAGTGGGCGATTAGGATGGAGCGGCGGGGGCGACAGCCCTGCTTGGCGAGTTGGCCGAGCGTTTCGGCGAGGGTGAGCAGCATCGCCGTACCGCTGTTCGGGTCGGTCGCGCCGAAGCTCCACGCGTCGAAGTGCGAGCCCAGGATCACCCACTCGTTCGGGAACTCGGCGCCCTCGATGCGCCCGACGACGTTGGTGGCGCGCGTCAGCTGTTTGGGCTGCTGCACGCGGAGGCGCACGGTGAGATCGGGTCCGCCGGTGACGCGGTACGCAAACGGAAGGCCGCCCTGCCATCCGTTGGGAACGGCCTCGCCCGTCATCCGCTCCAGAATCTCCACGGCCGAGCCGTAGGGCAGCGGCGTGACAGGGATTTCGGGCAGATCGGCGTCGTCGCGGTCGATGCGCTCGACGTCAACCTCGCCGTCGGTGGGCAGCGCCGGGCCGTCGGGCGTCAGCGGATCACCGCCGAGCGGCGTCAGCACCGAGCCGCGCTGAATCGTACTCTCGGTGATGTAGCGCCCTTCTGGGTACGGCAGGCCCCGCTGGTAGCCGCTGTCGGCGGGATCGGAGTACATGATGAGCCCGGCCGCGCCGTGCTCTTCGGCGTATTTGGCTTTGTAGCCGCGGAAGTTGCCGCCGTAGCGCGCGAGCACGATTTTGCCCGTGAGGTCGATACCCATTGCACGGAGCTGCTCGAAATCTTCCTTGCGGCCGTAGTTAGCGTAGACGACTTCGCCCGTGACATCCCCCGAGCCGGAGAAGGCGTTCCAGCCCGGCGCGAGGTTTGGGTGCGACGTGTATTCGTCCTCGGGCAAGATGTACTCCTGCCGGTTCAGCGGCTTGCGGATCGGCGTGACGAGCTCGACGCGCGTATCAAACGCCGATCGGGGCTGCGGCAGCAGCAGGTCGTATGGGTACCGCTCAACCGTCAGTCCGGCCGCGTCCATCGCCTGTGCGATGTAATCGGCCACTTCTGCATTGGCGCGGCTGCCCGTCGGGTGCGGGGTATCCGTGAGTGCTTTGAGATGGCGGCGGAAGGTCTCGGGCGCCGGCCCGTTGAGCAAGTCGGCCTCGCATTCGCGCTGCTGGGCCGCGTGCTCGGCGGTGAATCCGGTGAGCGGCTGCTGCGCCTGTGCGGGACGCCCGGCGATGAAGGCGAGCCACGCAGCGAGGAGGACGAAGGTTGGAAGGCGAAACGTCATGGCGAGGGCGGATGGTGGGAGAAACGGGACGTGTTCAAGCTAAGGGCGCCGGGGGCAAAATGACAGGTCTGGGATTGATCTAACCCTATTTGTCATCCCGGACTTGATTTACTTCGTGAACCTTCGGTTTCTGGCGTGGACTCGATAGGCTCGTTTCGGGATCTTCTCGAATATGGCACTGCTCTCGTTTGAGAGATCCCTCGTCAAGCTCGGGATGACAAGCGCAGTCATGTGCAATCGGGTGAATCAGTCCTCGATGATGAGCTCGGGTGGGATGCCGTCGCGGAGCATCCGACCGGTGAGGCGGAGGAGGCGCTGCTGCTCGGGCCAGCGGAGGCGGTCGATGGCGTCTTCAGCCGAGAGCCACGCGAAGTCGGAGTGCTCGCAGTTGAGCACGGGGTCGGCGTCCAGTTCGGCGGCGAAGGCGGGGATCAGGTTGACGCGGTCGTGCTGCCACTCGTAGAAATGATTCACCGACGGGATGCTCCACAGCGTCACCGGCGGCTGGCCCGTTTCCTCCTCGACTTCGCGCCGGGCCGCCTGCCACGCCGCCTCGCCCGGCTCGATTTTGCCGCCGATCATCCGCCACTGCCCGGCGTACTCCACCGATTCGGACCGGCAGAGCAGCAGAAATTCGAGCGTGTCCCTGCGCCATCGGTACGGGTAGACGTCGATCACGCGGATGGCTGCACTGGGCATGGTTGCGTTTAGGTGTAAGGAAGAATGGGCGTGAATGGTACAGGCGACCCCCGCCCTCACGCGTTACAGTTTCGGGAGCGTGATGCCACGCTGGTGCTGGTATTTGCCGCCTTTATCGGCGTAGGAGACAGCGGGCGCTTCGCCTTTCAGGAAGATGACCTGGGCGATGCCTTCGTGTGCGTAGACTTTCGCGGGCAGTGGTGTCGCATTGCCGATCTCGATCGTCACGTGCCCTTCCCAGCCAGGCTCCAGCGGCGTCACGTTGACGATGATGCCGGAGCGCGCATACGTCGATTTGCCAAGGACGATGCCGAGCACATCGGACGGCATCCGGAAGTACTCGACCGAGCGGCCCAGCACGTACGAGTTCGGCGGGATCAGGATGTGATCGTCGACCTCGTACTTCACCATCGCCCGTTCGTCGATACGCTTTGGGTCGACGACACTGTTGTAGATGTTCGGCGTGAAGACGCGAAATTCGCCCGCGATGCGCATGTCATACCCGAACGAACTGAGCCCATAGCTGATGACGTCGTCGCGCTGCTGCTCGGCCACGAACGGCTCGATCATGTCGTGCTGCTCAACGAGCGAATGAATCTGATGGTCGGGAAGAATCACGGTGTCAATAAATTGAAATGGGAGAGACCACGATGCAGGCACAACGTAGCACACGCATACCTTTTCCGCAGATCGCACGGATCAGAAGCCGAAACGATTTGGGAACCTGATGGGGTTTTCTGACTTTATTGAGCTGCTTGCCAATCTCAACGATCCGTTTTGCTGCGCGCTGTATGCACCGGATGCGCCAACATATCGCCCACGTGCTGCTCGCCGTGTTCGTCCTCGGCGGGCTGATGGCGCCCAGCGTGCATTGGACTCAGCACCAGATCGGGCATCTGGCTCCGGAAGCAAGGGCCGACTTTGCCGTGCAGACGGCGGAACCGACGCTTCAGCCCAGCGCCGCCGTTCCAGTGACGCATGACCTGGACTGTGGGCTTTGCTCGACGCACTTGGTACTCAAGACGCATACGCAGGCGACGGCGCCCTCGCCTGCTTCGGCCGAAGCGGCTTTGGAAGTTGCCCCGGTTGCGTTCCTCTCTTCGGCGCAGCTCAATTCGTCTTTTATCCGTGGCCCGCCCTCCGTGGCCTCCTAATGCGTCTCCCGTGCCAATGCGCCCTGTGAGGGCGATCCAGGAGACGATGCACGAGGGTATTTAATGCATCTTGGCCCGGCTTCTCGGGTGGTGTGGATGTGTTTGGCATGGGCCCGGTACTCGCTTCGAGCGCCGCGGCCGCGGACTGATTGAGCAGGTATGAACTCGTCTTGGCGAGCACGCAGCACGCGTGCAGTGGACCGATGGCGGCAGGCTATCGCCATCATTTTATTTCTTTTTGGGAGCGGGTGGGCCGCCGTGGGCGCCCAGTCCATCGAGGGGCAAATTGCCACCCCGGCGGGCACACCGCTGCCCGAAGCGACCGTCGCAATCGAGGCGCTTCAGCGCGGCGCCGTGGCTGATGCGGCGGGCCGCTTCGTGCTCCGCGTCCCCGCACCCGGCACGTACGACCTCGTCGTGCGGCACGTCGGCTATCGGACGGAGCGGCGGATGGTGGTCGTGCCCGATGCGTCGCCGGTGACGGTCGAAGTCGTGTTGTGGGCGCAGCCGCTGGAGGGCGATGAGATCGTCATCCGCGCCGGACGCACGGTCGCAGACCGGTTGACGGCTGGAAGCCGCTCGATCACGGCGTTGGAGCCGGAGGCCCTCGATCGCCTGCGCGGGCAGACGCTCGGCGAGACGCTGAAGGAGCTGCCCGGCGTAACGACGATGCAGACGGGCCCCTCGATTGCGAAACCCGTCATCCGCGGGCTGCACAGCCAGCGCCTCGTGGTGCTCAACGCGGGTGTGCCGCAGGAGGGGCAGCAGTGGGGCGGCGAGCACGCGCCGGAGATCGATCCGTTTGCCCCGGCGCGCATTGAAGTGGTCCGCGGTGCGGCGGGCGTCGAGTACGGCGTGGGTGCCATCGGCGGGGTCATCCGGCTGGAGCCGCGCGATTTTCCGTCGACACCCGGCGTGGGCGGGCAACTCATGCTGAACGGCTTCTCGAACAGTCGCCAGGGCGCCGGATCGCTGCTGCTGGAAGGGCGTCCGCAGCGTGCCTCCCGCTTCGGCTGGCGCGCGCAGGGCAGCGTTCGCAAAGCCGGAGATGCCCGCACGCCCGACTACGTGATCGGCAACTCGGCCTTTGAGGAGGCCAACGGGGCCCTCGCGGTCGGCTACCGGGGCGAGGTGCTCGACGTGGAGCTGTACGCCAGCCGCTTCGCGACCGACCTGGGCATCTACCGGGGCAGCCATATTAACACACTGGAGGGCCTGCGCCGCGCCATCGAACGCGACCGCCCACGAGCCGATTACGCGTTCTCGTATGGCATCGATGCGCCCAAGCAGTCCATCACGCACGACCTTGTCACGCTCAAGGGGGTATACCGTCTGCCGGGCGGCGACCGGCTGGAGACCCAGTACGGCTACCAGCGCAACCACCGGCAGGAGTTCGACGCGCACCGCCGTGTCGGCGACCCGCTGGATGAGGCCGCGTTCGACCTCACGCTTGACACGCACACGCTCGACGTGGCGTGGCGCCTCGCGCCCCACTCCGGCGTGCTGGGCGGTGACGCGTTCGGCGTGGTGGGCGTGAGCGGGATGAACCAGGGCAACGTCAATGCCGAAACCGGCTACCTCATCCCCAACTTCCGCGCGATGACGGGTGGGCTGTTCGCCCACGGCACGTGGGGGCGAGGCGACTGGACGGCTGAGGTCGGCGCGCGGCTGGATCACCGCTGGATGAAGGCCTTCCCGCGCATCGAGCGCCAGTTCGTGCGCCGCACGCACGACTATACCAGCGTCTCGGGCGTGGTCGGCGGCATCTGGCAGATGGCCCCGGCGTGGTCGCTGGCCGCCAACCTGTCCACCGCCTGGCGTCCGCCGAGCGTCAACGAACTCTACAGCTACGGCGTCCACCACGGCACGGCCCAGTTCGAAATTGGCGATGCCGGACTGACGAGCGAGCGCACGCTGGGGCTCGACCTCACGCTGCGCCACGTCGGCCCTCGCGCCCGCATGGAGGTGAGCGGCTACGTAAACCGGATGGACGGCTACATCCACGCCTTCCCCACGCGCGACACGCTCGTCACCATCCGCGGCGTCTTTCCCGCCTTCCGGCACCAGCAGGCCAACGCCGTGCTGCGCGGGATTGACGGGCAGGTGGACGTCGACGTGTTGCCGAAGCTCGCCGTCGGGGCCACCGGGTCGCTCGTCCGCGGCACCAACGTGGAAGAAGACCTCCCGCTCATCGGCATGCCGTCTGATCGCCTGACGCTTCACAGCACGCTCCGCCTGTTCGAGGGCCGGGGCCTGCGCGCGTCCGAGCTGCGCCCCGAACTCACGATAGTGCGCAAGCAGACGCGCGCGCCCGAAGGTGTCGACTACGCCCCGCCGCCTGACGGCTACGCGCTGCTGGGCCTCCGCTACCACGCTGACCTGCAGGTGGGCGATACGCCGCTGCAGGTCGGCCTCTCCATCCACAACCTACTCAACACCCGCTACCGCGACTACCTTAGCCGGTGGCGCTACTTCATCGACGAACCCGGTCGTACCGTGGTGGTCCGCCTCCGCGTACCCTTCGGAACGGCCGGTACCGGCGATTCCTGACTCCTATAACTCTCCCCTACTTCGCGACAAACCATGCCGACCCGATTTGCTACCCTCCGCAGCCTGGCGCTGCTCCTCATGTTCGCTCTTTTCGTCACCGCCTGTGACTCCACCGAGCCAGACGACGACGGGCCGGGCGAGGAAGAGATTATTTCTAATGTAACGGTCACACTGACCAATGCGGCCGACAACAGCACCGTCACGGCCGAGGCCGTCTTCGATGAGGCCGGCGTGGAGCAAAGCGTCGAGACGCTCGACCTGACGGCCGGCGCCACGTACGACGGCACCATCGAACTGCTGAATCGCTTCGAGAACGAAGACATCACCGAAGAGATCGACGAAGAGCGCGATGAGCATCAATTCTTCTACGTGGCGCAGGGTGAGGTGAGTGACGACCTTACCATCACGATCACGGATACCGACAGTAACGACTTGCCTGTCGGGCTCGAATTCACCGTGACGGTGGCGGATGACGCTTCTGGCGCGGGCGAGGTGCGCGTCGTCCTCGGCCATTACGACGAGCGCGCCAAGCAGGCCGACGAATCGCTCGACAACATCCCCGAAACCGACATCGACTTTACGTACCCGGTCGCTATCGAATGACCGGATACATGGACCCGCGGCCCCGGCATACCCTGACTTGAACCAAGCCGGGGCCGCATTTCGCCTGAATCCGAATTGCGATTTCACACCCCCTTATGCAAACTCGCTCCCTATGCCTATCGCTACTTCTCGCTGTTTTCTTCCTGCTCCCAAGCCAAGCGCTGGCGCAGGACCGCGGTGCCATTGAAGGCCGTGTAACGACGCCGGATGACCAGCCGCTGCCGGGCGTGCAGGTGGTTGACCCGGCCCTCCAGCGTGGAACGACCACGGACGCCGATGGGCGGTATCAGCTGACGAGTCTACCCCTTGGCGAGCACCTCATTGAGTTTCGGTTTGTCGGTTACCAGACGGCCACCCGCGAGGTGGTGCTGGAGGCCGGCGAGACCGTCTCGCTCGATGTCACGCTCCGGTCGCGTGTGTTGGAGACCGACGGGGTCACCATCACTGGCACAGCGCGGGCCCGTAGCACGCTCCGCGCCCCACAGGATGTGGACGTGATGCGCCCCGAGCAGCTCCAGACCCGCCGCGGCGCGGCCCTGGGCGATCTGCTCCGCGACAACGTGGGCGGCGTCTCGTCCATCCAGACGGGCTCGCAGGCGGGCAAGCCTGTGCTGCGCGGCTTGAGTGGCAACCGCATCGTGCTGCTGAAAGATGGCATCGCGCAGGAGTTCTACCAGTTCGGCGTGCGCCACTTCCCGACGACCAACGCCAGTGAGGCCGAGCGCGTGGAGGTCGTCCGCGGCGCGAGCAGTATCCTTTACGGCTCCGACGCGCTGGGCGGCGCCATCAACGTCATCAGCAAGCCGGCACCGACGACCGGGGTTGAAGCATTCGACCTCGGCGGCTCGGCCAGCACGCAGTATTACACGAACAACAACGAGCGCGCCGGGTCGATCGACCTGTACGCCGCGCAAGGGAATGTGGGCTGGCGTGTGGGTGCCGAGCGCCGCGTGGCGAACAACTTCCACACGCCCGACGAACCGACCTTCTTTGAGACCGGCGAGGGCGGTACCTTCGGCGATCCAAAGTACACGGGCGAGGTGCCGTTTACCGGCTACGAGCAGTGGAGCGCCTACGGCCAGGTCGGCATGCAGGGCGACTTCGGAACGATGCAGCTCTACGGCGACTACTGGCAGAACGCGCACGACTTCATCCTGCCGACCGGCGGGCCGGCGGACGACAACCCGAACTCGCCGCCGCCTAACGGACTCGGCCAGAACCTGGAGCACAGCAACGTTGCGCTCAAGGGCAACCTCATTGCGGGTGGCTTCGTGCTGAAGCCGCGCCTGAGCTGGCAGCGGTCCGTCCGGCAGTCCGGTGCGCCCGGCACCGCGCTCCGCGACATCCGCGCCAACGGCGGCCTCGGCGGATTCAACTATCCGCTCGACCTCAAGACGGACATCTACACCGGGCGGCTGGAGGTGGCGCATCCCTCTATCGGCGCGTTGAGCGGCACGCTTGGCGCAGAAGTGCAGCACCAAGACGCCGATACCCGCGGCCCGGCCGAACTGCAGCCTACGGCGCGGACGTGGAACACGGGCGTCTTCGTCTTCGAGGACGTGGACCTCGACCCCGTCACGCTCTCGGTTGGCGGGCGGTTCGACGTGCGCACCATCGACGCGGTCCCCAACGAGCGCACCACCAATCCGGATGATCTGGAGAACACCTACACGACGCTCTCCGGTGCGGTGGGCGCGAACTATGCCTTCGGCGATGGCGTGGCCGTGGCCACCAACCTCAGCTCCGGCTTCCGCGCACCCAGCATCTTCGAGCTCTACGCGAGTGGCGTGCACGGCGGCGTTGCAGCGTTTCAGGTGGGCAACCCAGACCTCGACCCCGAGCGCTCCTACAGCGCGGACCTCTCGCTGCGCGTCCGGCGCGACCGCGTGACGGCCGAGGTGACCGGCTACGTAAACGCGATCTCGAACTACATCTTCCTGGAGAATACCGGTGACATCAACGCAGGGAGCGGGCTGCCCGTCTTCGCCGCGGGGCAGACCGACGCCGTGATTTCCGGCCTCGAAGCCACGGTAGAGGCGAGCGTGCAGCCGTGGCTGCAGGTCGGCGGCAGTACGGCGATCCTCGACGGCACGGGCGATAACCTGGGTGCCGGCGACGACGATGGCGATCTGCCGCTTCTGCCCGCCAACACCGTCAGCGGCTTCGTCCGCTGGGTGCCGGGCGATACGGAGCGCCTCCGCAACTCCCACCTGGAGGTCCGGGTGAAGCGCGCCTCCGACCAGGACGCCGCGGGCCGGTTCGAGCCGTTCTCGCAGTTCGACGGCGGCTTCGGCCCGCCCTTTGGCACAGCTTCGACGCAGGCCTATAGTGTCGTCAACGTCGAGGCGCAGACGACACTGCGGCTGGGCCTCGGCGCACCGCTTACGCTGAGCATCGGCGTCGACAACCTGCTCGACGAGACGTACCGCGACTTCCTGGACACGTACAAGGGCTATGCGCTCTCCCCGGGGCGCGACGTGCAGTTGAGTCTGTCCACGTCGTTCTAGGAAGAGAGGAGTACGCCGCGCAGCCAGGGCCGGCGCCCAACCGGCCCTGGCCTGCGTGGCATGGGCGATCTGTTATTCTCTTTTATCCGTCCCAACACGTCCCACATACAATGGCCGACATCGGAAGAATGAATACATCCACACGACGTCCACGACGCTCACGCGGTTACTTGGAAGCAGTCGTCGTGCTGTTTCTGTGCGCCACTGTCGCGCTTGGC
>CAYUVF010000012.1:0-83323 GCA_964448045.1 uncultured Rhodothermales bacterium | reverse complement strand
ACGAGCGGGGCGGATCCATCAGGAACTGGCGAAACAGCGGCGGCGGATCCGCGCCAAGGAGGCGAGCGCGGAGGACCTCGGCGGCGTTGGTCCGGCCCAGCTCGCGGAGGGCAAACCACGTCCACACCTGCGCCTCGGTCATCGGGACCGGACTCGATTCGGACTGCTCGATGGCCGATTGCAGCGTATGAAACCGCTCCAGGGCGCGTTCAGCGTCCTTTCCGGCGAACGATGGCCGAAACAGGTACGACTGCCCTTCGATGAGCAGTACGAGCGGATCGTCGGGATCGCCCGCTTTCGCCTCGTCCAGCAGATCCGACGAGCGGCGGCCGTATCGGATGGCATTGAACCACGACGCCTCGCCCGCGCGGAAGGCCCAGAGGCCCGAGAGCAATGCCCACTCGCGCGCCGTGCCATCGTCGAGCGTGCGGGGCAGCTCCTCCAGATACGTCGCGTCTTCCGTAAGCGGATAAAGCCGGTAGCGGCACAGCAGGCTGTCGGCGCGCGTCTCGGCCTCGGCCAGCATCGTTTCCAGCGCCTCGACGTTTTGGTTGGCGTAGTGGACGTGGGTCGAATCGGGAATGGAGAGCGCCACGATGAGAAAAGCGGCGATCATGGAGGTTTACAGATATCGTTCGAAGAAGCCGCGCAAAAAGGAGAAGCTCCAGATCTCAGATGGACTGCGCCGTCCCTTCAGGAGAACATCCGTCGAACGGGGGGGCGCAGTCCGGAGATCCGACCAGAGCGCACTGAGCCGGGCGCGGGCGTCGGCGGGCGGATGGGTGGTGACCGCGCCCCCGGAAAGCAGCGCTGTCGGCCGCGACTCGCCCCACCATGTCACCGAAATAGCGACCGGCCACCACGTGGCCGATGGCAGGAGCCGTCCGAGTCGCGAGAAGGCGCTTTCGGGAAATGGCCCGATTCCGGCGGAGGGGCGGCGCAACGCGCCCTCGGGAAAATACACGAGCGCGCCCTGTCGGTGGGATTCGAGATGGCGGATGGTGCGTCGGATGGTGACGATCCGTCGCTGGGGATCGTCGGGTGGGAACGGCTGCGCGCCGACGGCTGCAAAAAACGGAAAGTGATCCCATTCGGCCATCCACAGCCGCCCTGGGCGGTCGAGCGTTCGGAGCAGCAGCGACATCAGATGCCCGTCGTAATAGTGATGGTGATTGGCGTAGATCACCACCGGCGAATCGGGCGGCAGGCCCGGCGGATCCCCCACCCAGCACACGCGCCGGAAGGTGGCGCGCAGCTCGTATCGCATAAGCGCGGCGACGAGGGAGGAGATCATCGGAGGAGCGTGAACGGGTCGAGGAGCGCCGCCGGCAAGATAGGAAAGCCATCAGGAGGAGGCCAACAAGCGACGTTTCCGGCGGGCGTAATCGTCGTGCACCACCAGCCAGAGCTTGCGCGGGAGCGACACGTATGCCCGGCGGTTCAGGTTGTCATAGTCCAGCGCCCGCACTTCGTTCATGATCTCGCGGTACATCCGCGCGGCCGCCCGGATGCCGACGCGCACCTTGAACGGTAGTGCTGCCACGCCGTCGACGCTCTGCTCGTAGCGCATCTCGGCCACGCGCATCGTGGCTTCCATTAGCTCGGTGTACGCGTCGGAAACCATCGCTTGGTGCAGATCCGCAGCGGAGAGGTTGAACCCGTCGAGCCATACCTCCGGTAGATAAACGCGGTCGAGGCGGCGGAGGTCTTCGCCGACGTCGCGGGTGATGTTCGTGATCTGCATGGCGATGCCCAGCGACCGGGCCGCAGGCTCAAGTTCATCGCGCTGGTCGTCGGCATCGATCAGAAACGGCAGCATCATGGCGCCCACGCTGCCGCCGACGAGGTTCGAGTAGGCGACGAGGTCGTCGAGCGTGTCCACGGGCCGATCTTCCAGATCCCAGATGGCCCCTTCGATGAGTTCGTACAGCGGCTGCCGTTGTAGCGTAAACCGGTTGTGCACCTCGGCCAGCCGCGGCCAGAGCACATCATCCTCAGGCGGGTGCCCCGCCAGCGTCTGATTCAGGTGTCGTTCGAGTGTCCGGACCTCGTCCAGCGCGTGCTCGCGCCCAACGTCAAGAATGCGCTGATCGGCGATAGTGTCGACGCGGCGGCAGAAGAGATACAGCGTGGCAATGGGCAGTTGGACCGACCGCGGCAGCAGCCGAGCCGCCAGCGAAAAGGTGCGCGAGTGGTAGTAGAACGTATCCCAGATCCACTGGTCTTCGTCAGTCTGTGGCGTAAGCGTCGGGGCGGACATAGCGGGGCGCGGTCAACCGAAAGGGAGTAGGCGGGCGCGGTCAAGCCTGCGCGGGGGCGAGAGAGGGTTCACCTGAGGCGCGGCGGCGCATCCATAGCACTACGAACGGAACGGCTGTCGCCGCCAGGCCCACCACAACGGCCCCGTAGAGCCCGCTGAAGAATGAAAGAATGAGCGGAAAGAGGCAGTTGAGGAAGTAGACCCAGGGGGCCCATTCGTGGCCGTCCTCCAGCCCATTGCCCAAGTATTCGTAGCCGATCATGATGATCAGTGTCACCCCAAACCAGCCGATCCAGTTCGAGAAGGGCATTCCGTAGAAGAAGCCCCCAGCGTCGTACGACCAGAACTGGAACTGGCCGCTCGTCATCGCGGGGTCGAGCGACACGTCCCATAGCACCATAAACAGCGTACCCACCAGAATACGCCTCCACCGGCCGATGTCCAGCCGCCGTGCGAGATCGAGCGAGACGATAGACATGGCAAACCACGACGGCGGGATGAAATAAGGCACGTGGCCGTCGAATTTAGCGCCGAGGAGCCCGGTGTACTCATATGCGCCGAAGGGCAACGCCAGGCCGCCGATATCCAGTACGCCCGTCGTGCCGATCCATTCGCTTAGTCCACCGATCAGGCAGCCCCAGAGGAAGAAGAAGCCCATCCGCCATTTGCCCAGCGAGGATCCGTACATCAGCAGGGAAAGGATGGGCAAGAGCGTCATGAACGTCCAAGTGGGCGTCTTGACCAGCTTGATGAAGATCGTCCCGAAGTACTGCATCGTCAGGGCCGGGGCGAGCTTCAGGAGCAGCAGTCCAATGGCGCTGAAGGTAATGGATCCGACGAAGAGCCAAAACGCGAACTTGAAGAGCAGATCCAGCTGATGGGACCGGTCAATCGAGGAAGCCTGGTGGGCCATGGAGAAGCGAACAAATCCGAATAAAATGAAATACACCGTCGGGAACACCCGAAAGCGAACGGCCAATATAACCGCGATTCTAATATATTGATCGCGAAACCCGATGGACAACCATCCAATTCGGGAAACGTAAGGATCTATTTACAAACGAGTATCGCTGTCCCCTTATCGCCGCCCTACACCGTCTTTATGGCTTATCGCATTGCTATCCGCCCGCCCGCCTATTTTCCTCCGCTCGCCGACATGGCGCTGATGAACGAGGTAGACCAATTCGTGCTGGCCGATACCTTCCGGTACCGGCGGCAAACGTATCAGAACCGGGCGAAGCTTCGGAATCCAAATGGATGGCAGTGGATCACGGTCCCGCTCGAAGCCTACGGGTACAGCGAGCCCATCCGTGAGGTTGCCATCGAAACGGGAGGGCGGTGGCTCGAAAAGCACTGGCGGGCCTTCCAGTACAATTACCGCTCGACACCCTACTTCGAGTATTTTGAGGAGCGGGTGGAGCCGTTTTTTCAGCGCGAGTGGACTCGCTTGGGCAATCTCACCTGTACCTCGGTCGAATTGCTCCACGCGTTGCTCGATCTGTCGACTGACCTGGTTCGTGCCTCAATGTTCGACGGGGCTCCTGGCTCCATCGGCGCCGTGCTCAACCACCTCGAAGCTGATGAGCTCTGGATGCCCGCCAGCGCCCGGCCGCGAGACGTCCCGGCCTCCATTGACGTGACGTGGGTGACGTACCAAGAGCCGACGTACCGGCAAAACTTCGAGGGATTTGAGGCCGGCATGTCGGCCGCGGATCTGCTTTTCAACTACGGACCGGAGGCTGTGTCCATCATGGCGGATGGCGTGCACGTCGACGCAGCGGAGGGGCAAGAGTAAGCGAATCGGACGGCGGCATTGCACTCGTCGGTGCTGCTTCGCAACTTAAAGCGTCCGCCCCTTCCCGCCGGTCTGCCCAATGCCGTGTTGTCTCTGTTCGAGCGCATCAAAGACTATCTGTGCCCGCCGCCGGTGACGCTGGACCGAGCCCTGGTGCTCAGCGGAGGTGGGGCGCGGGCGGCGTATCAGGCCGGTGTGTTGCGTTACATCGCGGAGGCGTTTCCGGAGGAGTACTTTCCCATTGTAACGGGCGTCTCGGCTGGGGCGATTAATGCGGCGCAGTTGGCCAATCATCCCGGCTCATTCGCGCAGGCGGCCGATCGGCTGGAGGAGAGCTGGCGGCAGCTCCGGCCCGAGAAGGTCTTCGTGCAAGACACCAGCATCCAGATGCTGTGGCGCTACCTGTGGAAGTCGGGGCAGGTGGAAGAGCAGGGGCCGCTGGAGAGCATCGACGTGCGCGGCACGCACGGCATGGTCGATACAACGCCGCTGTGGGGCTACCTGCGCGAACGCTTGCAGGCGCCCGATGGCAAGCTTACTGGCATCGATGTCAACCTGAATGAGGGTCGACTGAAAGCGTGCGCCATGGTGACGACCAACTATGCCACGGGGCAGACGGTGACCTGGGCGCAGGGGCGCGACTTCGATCCGTGGGAGCGGCCCGACCGCATCAGCATCAACACGATGCTTACGGTGGAACACGTCATGGCCTCCACGGCGATCCCGCTCGTTTTTCCGGCGGTGCGCATCGGGGACATGTGGTATGGCGATGGCGGCATCCGGCTATCTGCTCCACTCGCGCCGGCCGTGCACCTCGGGGCCGATCGGGTCCTCGCTATCTCCACGCGGTACGGTCGCAGCCGCGCCGAGGCGGATACCCCCGTCGTTCAGGGCTATCCGCCGGTGGCGCAAATCCTCGGGCTGTTGATGAACTCCATCTTTATTGACGCGCTCGATCAGGATGCATTTACGCTGGGACGGATCAATGAGTTGCTGGATGATCTGCCTCCAAGTCGCCGTCACAATATGCGACCGGTTCGCCTCCTGCAAATCCGCCCCAGCGTCGATCTGGGTCGCCTCGCCGGCGAGCGCACTCCCGATCTGCCGGCGCCACTGAGCATCATCGCTCGCAGCCTTGGCACCGAAGAGACGCAGAGCCCCGACTGGCTGAGTGTGTTGCTGTTCGAAGAAAAATACGTCGCGCGCCTTCTCGAAGCCGGGTACGAAGATGCGCACGCGTATTACGAGCAACTGGAGGCCTTTTTCTCCGATGAGCCCATCTGGGGATAGGGCTACTCCGGGGTGACGTCTTGGATCACGCGCAATCCGATGAAGGCGGGCGGAGGGGCGACGGGATCGGCGGTCTTCGCATCGTGGATTGTTACGGCCGAGCTGTTGCGCGGGAGGCGCTCGTCGCCCCGTACGGTCCATTCTGCCACGTTGCCGTCGAGATCGAACAGCAGCGCGGCGTTCTCCGCATCGGTCGAAGCGTAGCCGGGAGGACGGCTGCCGACGGGCATCAGCAGGTCATCGGCGCGGGCGGCGTCGATGAACGACTGCAGCGTCGCGCGCTCCTCGGGCGTGGGCGTATAGCCGGCCCAGTGAGCGAGGTTGTTTTCGGAGTGGCCAGCGCGTTGGCGCAGGCGTTTCATCTCGGCAGCCGTGGGGAGCCGGTACGTCGCGCCGGTGTGCTCGCTGAGCCACTCGACATACGCCTGCGCATCAGCGGCAGAGAGGCCGTTGGCGGGATAGTCGGCCGTTCCGGGAGGAACAGCGTGCGAGGCGCGGAAGGCTTGAAACTGCGCTCGTGTGACCTCGAAGCGCCCGATGCGCAGCGAATCGCCCATCGGCACCATCTCGGGAATGAGCGTGCCGTCGTGCGTCGTCCCGATGCGGCCGTCCGTCCGCGCAACGCGTTGCAGGCGTTCGAGGTGGGCGAGCGGCGCCTTCTCGGCCACGACGCGCTGGCGGACGCGCTCCTCCATTGAGGTCGTGCCGAAGAGGTAGGAGTCGATCCACTTGAGGTCCTCGTCGACCTTGCGGCGCTGTGACGATAGTTGACGCAGGCCATGCGGCTCATCGGGATAGGAGAGGAAGCGCACCGGCGCCCGATCAATCTGCTGCAGGGCGCGGTAGTACTCCCAGCCCTGTTCGTACGGCACGGCGCGGTCTTCGGTGCCGTGGTGGATGAGCGTCGGTGTGCGGACCTTCGTCATTTCGAACAGCGGACTCTTTTCGATGTAGTGATCCAGCTGCTCCCAGGGCGCGCCGCCAAAGTAGGAGTCGTCGAAGCGCACTCCGAAGGCACAGTTGCCGTAGTCCGAAGTCCAGTTGACATCCCCCGCACCGGGCGCCGCGACCTTAAACATCGTCGGATGCTCAACCGTCAGCTGAGTGGTCAGGATCGCGCCGTTTGACCAGCCCATCACACCGAGCGAGTCGGAATCGACCTTTCCCTCGTCGACGAGGTGGGTGATGCCGTTGACGATGTCAGGAATCTCGAGCTCGTAATAGCGCCCCTTGATTGACTCGACGAAGTCAAGCCCGTGGTGGCCTGAGCCGTGGTAGTTGGGGCGAAAGACAAACGCGCCCCGCTGTGCCCACAGGCCGGGATACACCGTCCAGCTGAGCCGCCACACATCGAGGTCGACGCCGCTGGGCCCACCGTGGATGGCGGTGATGAGCGGATAGGATCGCTCCGGATTGTAGTCGAGCGGATAGTACAGGATACCGTTGACGGTCTCGCCCTCAGCGCCGTCCCAGGTGATGACCTCGGCCTCGGGGATGCGCCGCTTTTCCAGATAGCTGTTGATCTCGGCCCACTCCACCGTTGCAGCAATCGCTCCGCGATCGTACGTGCCAACCAAATACTGCGGTCGTTCATCGGCACGGGAGTAATCGAACACGAGCGTTTTCCCGTCCGGCCCGATGGCCAGATCTGTCGTGTGGCGGAGGCGGTCATCGGTAACCGGCTGCGGTGTCCAGCTATCGTTCGTTTTCGCGTAAAAGCGGGGATGCATGCGGGGCCCATCGGCAAGCTGGACGTGGATGCCGCCGTTCACCACGACGTATCCCCCCGCGCCGATGCCGTTGGCGAAGTCGAGCGGCACCTCGTCGTATTGCCGCGCAGCAAGGTCGAAATAATAGAGCAGTTGGATGCCGGCACCTTCGTTCTCGGGATCGGAGCTATGGGTGTCCTGTGCGTAGAAGCCGGATCCATCCCGTGTCCAGCGGAATCCACTCGGGTCGAAATACTGCTCGTCAAAGATTTCAGTCCGCTCGCTTGAAGAGAGATCGAGCAGGTACTGCAGCGGTTGATTTCGGGCATCGGCGTCGACGGGAGAGGGGGCGACCGCGTACACGATGTATTGGCCCGTCGGATCGGCAGCGAATTCGCCGATCGGGTACGTGTTCGAGGAGACGCGCCTTACGTCTTTCGACTCGGTGCCGATGGTGAACAGGCGCACGGGCTGATACAGGCTGGTATCTTCGATGGCCTCGGTATCGTCCTGGGCGCTTTTGAGGGCGTCCTCGTGGTGGGTGGTGCCTTCACGGGCCGAGAAGAGAATCCGCTCCGCGTCGAGCCACTCGAAGCTGCGGATGCCCGTTTCTTGCCGGGTGAGCGGGTACGGTTCCCCTCCCCGCGGATCGAGGAGCCACACCTGGCGCCCGCTGGCTTGTTCGTTGTCGGGCAGCTCGCGGGAGGAGGAAAAGGCGATGTGCTGCCCATCGGGACTCCAGTGCGGATTGCTGTTATTGCCGGTGCGCGTGAGGCGTATCGTAGCGGGTGCTTCGCCGCCGTGCGGGTCGGTCAGGAAGGTCAGAAAGAGATCCTGTTGCGTGCGGTCTTTCTTCGTATCGGGATAGCGTTTCGTCCACAGGATGCGGTCGCCGTCTGGATGGATGGCAACATCGGTGATGGATTCTTGCTTCAGGATGTCATCGATCGTCCACGGCTGGGATTGCGCCGAGGCAGGTGATGCGATGAGCAGACCAACGAACAGGAGGGCAACCAGGCGAGTCATGGGGGCAGTGGCAGGTGGAGGAGGACGAGTGCCGGCGGAGCGCGATCTGTTCGACCCCGATCGGGAGGTATCGTACCAAATCAGTAGGAAAATGGCCGGATAGATTGCTCGGTCACAGGTAGAGACGCGCGCCTCCGCAGCAGTGGGTGGGATTCAATTTTCGTGACGTATGCCGACATCAGAAGATGGCATCAGTATAAACCGAAGAGAGGGACGTAAACAAATCGGACGTCTTTCGCCTTCGTGAAGCTGGATCTCCGCACTGGATCGGACGTTGGGGGGGCCGCGTGGCGTATCCCCTGCCCGGCCGTGCCACGCCATCCTCGCTGTTTGTGTACATCCGCGCCCCGACTTGCTGTGCCTTTTTACATCGACGGCCACCTCGACTTGGCCTCAAACGTTGTCATTCACGATCGGGACCTGACCCAGCGCCTTCACGCGGTCCGAAAAGAGGAGGGACGCACGGAGCAGGAGCTGCTTGTAACGCTGCCGGAGCTGCGCCGCGCCAACATCGGCATTGTCTTCGGGACGATCTTCGTGCTCCCTATTGACCTGGTGCGCCGCCCCGGCGCTCCGCCCCTGGGGGACTGGCAGAAGGCTTTCTGCTACGAAACTCCTGACGAAGCGCACGCTCGCGGCGAGGCGCAGCTGGAGGTCTACGAGACCTGGGCCGAAGCGAGGCACATCCGCCTCCTGCGCACCCGGGCCGAGCTTGAGGCGCACGCCACGGCGTGGGCGGACGGCGACCGCACGACGGGTGTTGTGCTTCTCATGGAGGGGGCCGATCCCATCCGCACGCCCGACGAGCTGTCGTGGTGGACCGACCGTGGCGTGCGGCTCATCGGCCCGGCCTGGCAGCGGACGCGCTACAGTGGGGGCACCAAGGCGCCGGGACCGCTCACCGACCTCGGCAAAGCCCTCGTCCGCGCAATGAAAGACGCCCGCATTCCGCTCGACGTGAGCCACATGGCCGAGAAAAGCTTCTGGGACGCGATGGATCTGGATCCGGCATTTGTCCTGGCCAGCCACAGCAACGCGCGTACCCTTACGCCCAGCGACCGTCACCTCACGGATGCTATGATCGAAGAGATCGGGCGGCGCGATGGCCTTGTTGGGCTGGTGCTGGGGGATGAGATGCTGGTTCCGCCGAAGGTGCTGGAGGAGCGCGCCACTACGCTGGAAGATGTCCGGCAACATGCCGAGCACATCGCCGGAATCGTCGGATGGGAGCAGGTGGCTATCGGAAGCGACTTTGACGGCGGCTTTGGCGTGCAGGAAACTCCGCGTAGTATCACCCGCGGCGCCGATTTCAAGAAGTTGGGCGCCATCGCGCCGCCTGAGGCTCGCGAAGGGCTCCTCGGTGGGAACTGGCTCCGCTTCCTCCGCCGCGTCCTGCCCTGATGGGACTGATTTTCACCTGTAGCGGCAGGGCAGGCGTCGCATGATCGGGTTTGCCCGGGCCCAACGCCGTACTGTACTTTGGGAGTGCCGACCGCTATCCCTTGCCAGCCGTCCTGCCCAACCGACCCCTGCTTTCCCATGACTGCCTCTGCCGACCGTCCGATCACGTTTCTGTGCCTGGCCAGCTACGAAAAAGGCAAGGCCTTTCTGGAAACCTGCCATGACGAGGGCGTGCGTGTCCTCTTCGTCACGCCCGAGAAGCTGCGGGAGGCCCCCTGGCCCTGGGACGCCATCGACGAAGCGTATTATGTCCCCGACTTCAGGAACCGCGAGGACATCCTCAACAGCGTTAGTTACCTGGCGCGCAGTGAGAAGATTGACCGCATCATCCCGCTCGACGAGTTCGACCTTGACACGGCCTCGCACCTACGCGAGCATCTGCGTGTCCCTGGCATGGGCCAGACCACGGTCCGCTACTTTCGGGACAAGCTTGCCATGCGCACGAAGGCCCGCGAGGCTGGCGTGCCCGTTCCCGACTTTGTGCCCGTTTTCAACTACGACGACATCCGGGCGTTCATGGACCGCTGCCAGCCCCCCCTGGGTACTCAAACCGCGCGGTGAAGCCTCGGCCGTCGGCATCCAGAAAATCTACGACCGCGAGGCGCTCTGGCGCAGCCTGGACGCGCTGGGCGACCGGCAGTCACACTTCTTGCTGGAAGAATTCGTGCCGGGAAACGTCTATCACGTCGACGCGCTGGTCCACGAGAGCGACGTGGCCTTCGCCGAAGCGCACGGCTACGTCCGTCCGCCTTTCGACGTTATGCACGGCGGCGGTATCTTTTCGAGCCGCACGCTTCGACGCGACTCGGAAGCAGCCGTGCAGTGTCGCGATCTTACCCGCACGCTCATCGATGCCCTGGGGATGGTGCGCGGCGCGGTCCACACCGAGTTTATCGAGCGTACAGACGGTACGTTCTGCTTTCTGGAAACGGCCGCCCGTGTGGGCGGTGCCCACATCGCCGAACTCGTCGAGGCCGCGACGGGCATCAACCTCTGGAGCGAATGGGCGCAGATCGAAATCGCTGACGCGCGGGACGAGGCCTACGCGCTTCCGGCGGCGCAACAGGAGTACGCCGGCATCCTGATCTCGCTCTCCCGTCAGGAGCACCCAAACCTCTCGGCCTATCAGGACGAAGAAATCGCCTGGCGGATGACGAAGAAACACCACGCGGGGCTCATCATCAGCAGTCCGGACTATGACCGCGTCGAGGCGCTCCTTCATACCTACATGGACCGCTTCCGCGAAGAGTTTCAGGCGTGGTTGCCCGCTCCAGAAACTGCCGAGGACATGTAGGCCTTGGCCTATCGGGCGAGCCTCTTCGGCCTTACGCAACCACCTCGGGAGGACGCTCGACTAAGCAGGGCACACGGCACAGGTTATGTTGGCGGATGCAGCGTGTCTGATCCCAAATCAACTCATCCACTCGATCTGTGCCACCTCATGCTGAGCCGCGTCTGGAGTAGCGCTACCCACGGGGTCGATGCCCTGCCTATCGAAATTGAAACGAACATCGACTCCGGCATGCCGCGATACACCGTGGTCGGATTACCGTATGGCGCGGTGCGCGAGAGCCGCGATCGCATCTGGGCGGCGCTGAAGAACACGAATCTGCCGGTTCCTCGGGGTGCCATCACCATAAATCTGGCTCCGGCGGATGTCCGCAAAGAGGGCGCCGCGTTCGATTTGCCGCTGGCTGTCGGGCTGATTGCGGCGGGGAGTGACTACATCGATCAGTCGATGCTCGATACGTACTGGCTGATGGGCGAGCTGGCGCTCGATGGCACCGTCCGGCCCGTACGCGGCGTCCTCCCGATGGCCCTGAAGGCGCGTGACGAAGGCCGAAGGGGCGTCGTCGTACCCACCGAAAATGCTGCCGAAGCGGCGGTGGTGGAGGGGCTGGAAGTCTACCCCGTTGAGTCGATCAGCGACACCTTCCACCTGCTCACCGACCCGGGCTCGCCCGAGGCGCCGGACCGCTTCGAGCGCGATACCGAGGCGCTGTTCGAAGCTGCGCGGCATCACACGCTCGATCTTGCTGACGTGCGCGGGCAGGACAACGTGAAACGCGCGCTGGAGGTCGCCGCAGCCGGTGGGCACAACGCCCTGATGGTGGGCCCGCCGGGCTCGGGTAAGACCATGCTGGCACGGCGACTACCAACGATTTTGCCCCCGCTGTCTTCGGAGGAAGCGCTGGAGACGACCAAGATTCACTCGGTGAGCGGCAAGCTACAGAGCGAGCACGGCATCGTCGCCCGTCGCCCGTTTCGGTCGCCGCATCACACCATCTCGGATGCCGGGCTCTGCGGCGGTGGTGCCAATCCGCGCCCCGGCGAGATTTCACTTGCGCACAACGGCGTTCTCTTCCTCGACGAACTGCCCGAGTTCCAGCGCAGCGTCCTCGAAGTGCTGCGCCAGCCGCTGGAGGAAGGCAGCATCACGATCAGCCGCGCTCAGTCAACCGTCGAATATCCGGCGCGCTTTATGCTGGTCGCGAGCATGAACCCGTGCCCGTGTGGACATCTGAACGATCCCAAACGTGAGTGCGTCTGCGCTCCAGCCCAGGTGCAGCGGTACCTCAGCAAGATCAGCGGTCCGCTCATGGATCGGTTCGATTTGCACGTGGAAGTGGCGCCGGTACCGTTCGATGAGTTGGATGGGCCGAAGGATGGCGAATCGTCCGAGATAGTGCGGCAGCGTGTGATGCGGGCGCGACAGCGACAGGATCATCGGTTTGCGGCGCACGACGGATGCTACTGTAACGCCCAGATGAGCAGCCGGCTGGTGCAGACCTACTGCCTGCTCGACGACGCAGGGCGCCAGCTGCTCAAGATGGCCATCGAACGACTCGGTCTGAGCGCCCGAGCGTACACGCGCATCCTCAAGGTGGCACGAACGGTTGCGGACCTATCGGGCGCGGAGTCGATCCAGCCGCCTCACGTTTCCGAGGCGATCCAGTATCGCTCACTGGATCGCGACTGGTGGCACGGATGAGGAGCGTTTTCCAGCTTACTGCGCGAGTTCGTTGCCTCGCTCGGTAGCCATGAGCACGCGGAGGTCGAGCGCGCGGGCGACGGTGGCAACGGTGGCAAACTGCCCTACGGTTGCGCCGCGGTCGGCGCGGAGCACGAGCGCGGTCCGGTCGCCCTTTGCGGCGCGGATGGCCTCCAGCAGCTGCGAGCGTTCCACCTGGTTCTGGTTAACGTAGTAGGCGCCGTCCTCAGTGACCACCACCGTCACGTACTGCGACTCCACCGGTGCCGAAGTTTCGGCGCGCGGCAGGTTGACGCGGATGCCCATCTGCGGGATGAAGTTGGACGTCAGTAGAAAGAAAATCAGCAGCAGTAGCACGATGTCAGTCAGCCCGGCGAAGCTGAACGACGTCGAGGGCTTGCGGGTCGTGGAGAAATCGAGCGGCATAGCAGGCACACGCGCTTGAGTGATGAAACGCTGAGGCGGAGAGAGATCAGCTTACGGTTTGACCACTCCCCACTTGCTCGGACGACACGGGCTCCTGCAACAGGTCGATAAAGTCGGTCGCCGAGCGCTCCATGTCGTTGATGAGCCGCCGGATGCGGTTGAGCAGGTAGTTGTAGAAGATCAGCGCGAGAATGCCCACGGCGAGTCCGGCGGCGGTGGTCAGGAGGGCCTCCCAGATGCCGCCGGCCAGCACACTCGGATTCACGTTGCCCTGATAGTTCTGGATCTCCTGAAAGGCGCGGATCATCCCGATCACGGTGCCAAGAAAGCCGAGCATGGGAGCGACGCCCGAGATGCTGGCGAGCCAGTCGGTTCGTTTTTCCAGTTCGAAGGCTTCGTGTTTGCCCGCGGCCTGCACGGCATCCTGGATTTCCGAGATAGGCCGGCCCAGCCGTTCAAGCCCGTGCCGCAGAATGCGCGTGATCGGCTTGTCTTCGGTAGTGCAGAAGGCAATGGCTCCCTGAATATCGCCAGCACGGACGTACTGCCTCACCTGGTCGGTGATGTCTTCCGGATCGGTTGCAGCGCGGCGGATCTTCACCACCCGTTCTACGAAAAGGTAGATCGTAAGGATTGAGAGCAACAGAAGCGGGACCATCACCCATCCGCCCAGCACGAGCACATCCAGCACAGATTCGGCCTGGGGCCCGGTGGCGGGCGTGACGGCCTGGAGGGAGTCGGCCGCCTGGGGGAGGATCGGTAGGAGTGCAAACATAAATGCCACAGTAGCGAGCGTCTCAGGTGGGAAGTCTACGAGTTGGGTCGGATGCGCAGGACCCAGGCGCCCTCGGGGAGGCGGTCGGCCAGCTGGTCCCGCGTTTCGGTAGCGGCGTCGATGGAGGGAAACTGCCCGACGCCTACGCGGTAGCGCGTCTGCCCGTTCGATTCGCCCGTCAGGATCGCCAGGGGCAGGTTTTCATCGGCCAGGGCCGCTTCGTACTGTTCCACGACCGCCGCGGCCTGATCACGGTTTCCGCGCGAGGCAATGACGATGGTGTAGCCCCCGGCTGTACGGTCGATGGTCGGCGGTTGCGCCTCCGGAGATTCGTCTGCACCCTGGGTCTCGGATTCGCCGGCGGTGGCCTCCGAAGGTTGAGTCTCTGACGGTTGATTCTCCGATGCCGCCGGAGCCGATTCGTCGTCATCGGTCTGCGGATCAGTCGCAGTAGCGGGCTCCGAATCGGCCGGGGCTTGCGGCGTGCGGGCAGGGGTAGCATCGCCCGCGTCCGCTGGGCCAAACACGCCCTGCTGCTGGAGCAGATAGCCCCCGACGGCGACTACCGCGATCAGCACGAACAGGCCGATCAGGATGCCCGCTCCAGAGCTGCGGTCTCGGTCGTGCCGCCGGCGTTCGGGGGCGCGGGATTCAGTAGACACGGGCTCTGGCGTATCCGAGGCCTCGGACGGGTCCTTTTCATCTTCGGCGGGCCAGGCGCTCAGGGCGTCGTCCTCCTGTGCTTCGTCGGGGGATTTTTTATCCGAGACTTCGCTTTCCGGCGCCTCTGCTTGTTCGCCAGCCGCTTGATCCTCAATGGCTTCATTGGCTTCGTCGTCCGGGAGCTCCTCGGCCGGTTTGCTTTCCGCTTCGTGCTTCGATTTCGGCTGCAGGGGAGCGGGGGCTTGAGGCGACTCGGAGGACGGTTCGGGTTCTTCCTCGTCTTCATCTTCGTCGAGGACGGTATGCTCGGGCTCCTCAAACGGCGGCGTCTCCTTGGGGCCGAGCGGATGGTGCGCGTCGTCGGATTCGGGGGGGTGCCACTCGTCACCCGGTGCCGGTTCATCTTTGGTGAGCTCCTCGGAATCAGACGGCGTATCAGCGGGCGCGGGTTCAGCTTCGGGGGGGGGATCCTCGGCGGGTTCAGGTTCGGACTCCTCGGTAGGGGCGGGGGCCTTTGGAGCGGTCCCCGAGCCCGACTGAGAGACAGAAACGGGAGTCAGTCCAGCAAAGCGGTGATTGACCTGACGCGAGAGCGAGTCATCTGGCACGAACACCAGCCGATCGTTCTCCATCGTGAAGGTGCCGAGATCGGGCAGCGAGACCTCGTCCCCGCTGCGGACGTGCTGTTTGAGTTCGCGGAGGGTATCCTCCAGCCGCGAGCGCGCCTCGGCCTCGGAGCAGTTAAGCGAGTCGGCAATGTGCTGAATGAGCGGGGCAGACATGGGGAAGGTGAGGTGCGTTTACGCGTCGGGCGTGAAAGAGACCGAATCTTGCGGCGGGACCATCACGATGTTGCCGTCGTCATCTCGTTTCATTTCACTGGGGCGGTGCTCCACCGCAAACGTTCCCAGATCGGGCACGTGGACCGATTTGCCGCGGGTGAGCTGGCGCCGGACGAACGAAGCCAGCGCATCGAGAAGATCGTCGTGCGAGCCGGACGAGGTCATAGACAAGGGCCAACAGGCAGCTAAATGAAAAAGGAGCGGTGCAGTCCGCATTTCGTGCAATATATGAACACGAGGCGGCTGATCAAAGGCCTCTCACCATCGTACCCGCATGCCTGCGCTGAGGGCGAGCGGCGGACGCTCGTAGCGCGGCCAGCGCTCGGTGGTGCTGGGGCTCATATTTTGGACCTGAAAGGTAAGGCCCAGCGACTCGGTAAGATCGTACGCCGCCTTGAAATCCAGATCAAAGTACGCGTCGGTTTCCGTGGTTTCGGATCGGTCGAGGTAGCGGGGGCTCTCGAAGTGGCCCACGAGTTGCAGGTGGCCGCGCTGGTCGTCGAACGCGTACGAGAAGACCGCGCGGCCGGTAATTGGCGCAAAGTGCGGGATGGCGGCATCGGTATCAGTCAACTGCCCGTTCCGATACGTGAGGCCGAGCACGAGGTCGATTCCATTGAGCCGCTGGAGTGAGGCTTCGGCACCGGCGGAGATGATCCGTGCGGAGGCGTATCGGGCATCGAAGAGTCCCCTTGTGTAGGGCGCCTGCGCCGTGCTTTCGAAGAACTGGAAGTTGGGACTATACGCGTACCCCCCGTGCGCCGCGAGCTGGAGCCGCCCGGTGTAATATCGAACACCAGCTTCCACGTCAGTCGTGCGGATGGTGGGCTGCGTAACCGGCTCGAAGACGAGATACGGATTGTCTTGGAAGAGGCGGCCCAGCGCATTGGCGTCTATGCCTGGAGTGTTGCGCAGGTAGAGCGAGGCGCCAGTGGGCGACTGCCACTCGGCGTCGAACGTCGGCGTCACGTACGTCGAGGATTGGTCGGTCGCCGAGTCTGCTGGCGTCCCTGATGGGCTTAAGTCATTCGTGAGCAGCCGAGCACCGATGGCGAGGGAGGTGGCACCGGTCTCATACACGGTCGATTCCCCGCCGCCGTCGAGGTGCCAGGCGTCGTAGATCGTTTGACTGCTCGAACCCACGCTGAACCAGGAAAAATTGGCGTCGATGGTTGTGGGATAGATTAGCGGCAGGTCGGCGGTGCCGCCGATCGAGAAGCGGTTTTCATCGCGGGCGGCTTCCAGGATGCCATCGGGCGCCGTTTCCAGATACGTCGTCTCGTAATCCGACCGTTCAAAGGCGGCTGTGAGCGTCACCGGCATACGCGTGTAGGTCGAAAGCATCACCTCGGCCGATCCGCCCCGGCCCTCCCGGTCGGGTTGGTCGAGGGGCGTTCCACTGAGGGAAGATCCCCCCGTCTGTGTGCCGTAGAGGGTGTAGGTATCGAAGAATCCGCCGATCTGAGCGCGAGCTATGAACGCATCGCGCTGGCTTTGGAGCCCGAGTGTACCCTCAAATGTGTCGTGAGGCGTTTCGATGCTGGGATCGTCGTCGAAGGGCTCGTGGCCGTTCGTGCCGCGGTAGGTGGCTTCGACAGTGAAGGATTCTGTTGGACTGAGCGGGGCCCAGAGGCGCCCCTCGGCGTGGCGGGTGAAATAGCGGCCGCCTCCAGCTTCGAGTTCACCATTCAGTGGGGGGGCCGGTTGCTCCAACGTCGATTCGATGGGAGGCGGCGCAGGCAGATCCTGGGGCAGGTCGCTCCGGTCCTGCTCGTAGTCGCCCAGGTAGGGCGTGCGATCGGTCGAAGGGGCCGGGATGCGCGGTGGGGGATTGAAGCCCGTCAGCGGCTGGCGCTCCAACGAGGGAAGGCCAATCTCCAGCGTACCCAGGATTTCGATCTCCTGCGGAGCGATCGTGGGAAGCGCCTGAGCCGGCTGCTCTTCGGAAGGCTCCTCCTCGTTTTGCTGGGCGAGGGTAGCGGTTGGGCGCATCAGCATCAGCACAAACACTACGCTGAGGGCCATGCTCCACGTCTGCGTTGAGAAGAAAGAAGACATCACAGGCAAGAACAAGCGGTTGGGCAGCGGTGAGTCGAGGGGGGAGAGGGCACGGCTAAAGCGCCTCTTTTTCCGTTCGGGCCGTCTGGGCGTAGGGCGTATCCGCATAGCTTTGGATTACGCGGTCGTAGAGGCGGGCGGCCTCGCCCGTTTCCCCGAGGCGCCGATACGCCCGGGCCTGCAGCAAGAAGCCCTGCGCCATCCACGCGGGATAGCCGGTATAGAGCGTAGACATGCGGCTGAGTTCGGCAATGGCCGTTTGGAGCTGGTCCCGGTCGATCAGCAAGGAGCCGAGTCGATAGAGCGCCTCGGCGCCCGGCTCGCCCTCGGCGTTCCGCACGACGGAGCGGTACAGATCTTCGGCTTGTTGCAGCTGGCCCTGTCGTTCGTAGACGCGCCCCAGGCCCAGCTGGATGGGATACGCTGCGCGGGTATCGCCGGCCTGGTCGAGCGCCTGTTCGAGAAGGGTGCGCGCTTCGGCGGTCTGGCCCAGCTCCAACAGCGCCATGCTTTCGCCGTATCGGGCCTGCGCGAGGGTCGCTGGGTCCTCGGCTACTTCCGCCATCTTCGCATAAGCCCGCCGGGCCCGGTCATACTGCTCCTGGCGCATGTACAGATCGCCGAGCTGCAGCGCCGCTTCGGCGCGATGCGCCCCCTGATCGTAGCTGAAGACCACCTGCCGCAGATAGCCCTGCGCTTCCTCGTACTGGTCCCGTTCGGCGTAAATCTGGCCCATGTAATAATAGGCCTCAGGGAGCAGTTGGTCGTCGGATGAAGTGCGCACGAAACGGCGGAGCGACGAGAGCGCCTCATCGGTTTGCCCGCTCTGATAGGTCGCTTCGGCCAGCCGGAAGCGCAGCTCATCGACGATCCGCGAGTTGGGACGCGCCGTGGCGAAGGAGTCGATGATGGCTTCCGCGCGCTCAGGGTCGTCCATCGCAATCAGTGCATATTGGATGCTGGACGCGGCATCCGAGACAAACGGGCTCTCGGTATATTCGTTGAGGACACGCCGATAGGCGTTGACCGAGGCGTCGAGGTTGCCGGCGTTGAAGTGCGCATCGCCGATACTGTACTGGGCCTTGGCGGCCAGCGCGGCATCGGGGTAGGCCGAGAGGAGGCGCTCGTACGCGTCGATGGCGGCGTCAAACTCCTGATTCTGAAAATGAATGGCGCCGATCTGATACATTGCTTCATCGCGCCAGGGGCTGTCGGGGTACTGATCAACGAGCCGCTGGAGGGCCTCAATCGCCTCGGCTGAGCGATCGGCCAGATCGAGCGCCTGCCCCGTCTGATAGAGCGCGTAATCAGCCCCGTTGCCGTCCACCTGACGGTATATCCGCACGGCTTCCGGGTAGCGCTTCAGGGCGTAGTAGCTATCGGCCAGGCGCAGGCGCGCGTCCTGCCGGTAGGGGATGGAGTCGTCGTTGGGCGTCGCGTCCATCGCGAGGAACTGCTGAAAGGCCTGCGCTGCTTGCTGATAGCGCTGCTGCTTAAAATACGTCCAGGCCAACGCGTATTGTGCTGCTGCGACGTGGTCGCCCGATCGATACTGATTCAGGTACGTGCGAAAGAGCGACTGCGCCCGATCCAGGTTTTCCATCTGAAAATAGCTCTCGGCGCCCCAGAAGAGCGCGTCCGCCGTGCGGCGCGGAGGTGCAGCATCGCTATTGTAGATCTGCAAGAACGCAGGTGCGGCGGCTTGATAGGCTCCCGTGTCGTACTGTAGCCACGCCCGTTGGAAGATGACTTCTTGCTTGAGCGAATCGGGCGCCGCGTCGAACTGAACGGCCGCGTCGAAGCTTTGTAGGGCCCGGTCGAACTGGTTGAGGGCGATGAAGGTGTTGCCGCGCATGTAATAGGCCTCGCCGCGTCGCGACGAGCCGGTGTATTGATCGATCAGCGTGGTAAAGGCGTCGTTCGCCGCCTGCCAGTTGCGTTGGTTGTAGAGAAGCATCCCGATTTCATACTGGGCCTGATCGGCCAGCGGCGCCTTGGGCCAGGTGCGTACGTACTCGCGGTACAGTGCCAGCGCCTCTTGTTGCTGGCCGTCGAGGTATCGGTTGGCCGCTTCGTAGTAGGTGGCCTTGCGCGACAGATCGTCATCGGGCCCGGCCTGGACCCGCGCAAAATGATCGGCGGCCCACTGATAGGAGCCCTCGTAGTGATAATTCCAAGCGAGGCCGTAGAGGGCCGGGTGGTAGTACGGGCTATCGGGATTGTCCTCGGTGAAGCGTCGGTAATGGACAATCGCGTTCTCGTGGTCGCGCAGATGGTTGTACGCTTCGGCGAGCAGAAAAGTGGCCCGGTCGCGGGCATCACCCTCCAGATTGGGAAGCCGGCTCGTCACCTCATCGACGACGCGCTCATAATCACCCAGTTCGTAGTAGACATCGGCCAAAGCGAGTCCCAGCGTTCGCGCATACGGCGACTGCGGGTAGGTGCGCCCGAGCCGCTCGAAGGACGCAGCCGCCGCGTCGAAGCGTTCGAGGCGCACCTGCGTCGTGCCCACGGCGTAGAGCGCAGCGGGGGCCATATCGGCATCCGGATAGTCGCGGACGACCCGCTGGAACTGGGCCAGGGCCTCGGTCAGATTCTCCCGGTCCCGCGCTAACTGCCCCAGCTGATAGCGGGCTCGTGCGGCTTCCGGCTCATTCGCATAATCGCTGGCGACCGCCTCCAGCGTCTGCCGCGCCCGCTCGTATTGACCCGCCTCGACGAAATATTGCCCGAGGCTTAGCCGGGCCTCGCGTGCTCGCGGATGAGACGGGTACGTCCGCTGAAGTTGGGTCAGGAGCCGCACGGCCTGCGCCTGCCGGTCGAGGGCCAGCATAGCCTGCGCTTCGTAGTAAAACGTTTCGGGCGCATGGACTGCGTTAGGATGATGCCGCCGGAATGTCGCGAAGGCCTCGGCAGCTTGCATATAGTGCCGATCGTTGTACAGTCGCAGCGCATCGGCGAACGACCGCTCGGGGGAGGCCGGAGCGCGCTGCGCTGCGCTCTCGCCGGGGAGAGCCGCAGCAAGGAGCAGAACGATCAGCAGTGTGCTCACCCACCGCAGGTGATTTACGCGTGAAGAACGGGTCAGGGCGTACATAGACCTCGAAAATATGGGCCGAACATCGGGACGACGATCCTATACTATCGTCGGCGGACTTGTATCCAAGCTACCAGTAGGGTAATGTGTATTCCGCCAGTATTGCAACGGCGTACGGTCGCGTTTATTTCCCGGATGGACAGCCCCTCCGATTTTTCGGCGGGATCTGATTCCGTCCGGCGACCGTTGTGCAAGCCGCTGCGCGATGTATCCTGATGTTGTCTTCCGTTGACTTGTTTACTGCGCCGCGAAAGTATAGATATGCCTGATCAATCCCAATCAACACACGGGTCGGCCTCGTCGCCCGGCGCGCACGCCACCCACGGCTCCTCGGGCTCGCAATCGCCGCTCGATGATCTTGAGAATCAGGAAGATCCGCTGGCGACGCTCGCGGATTGGGTGCGCGACAACCAGACGATCGCGATGGTGGGCGCCTTCGCCATCGGCACGTTCATCGGTGCCCTGCTCCGCGACTGACAGCTCTGCGGTTCCGCAATGCTTTTCCATTGATACGACGGTAGACCGATCATGACGAATTCTCCGAACAACCCCTCCGATTCTGAATCGCAGTCGGATCACGGACCGTCGAACTGGCCGGAGGACGACCCCTCGGCGGAAGAAATGCGCGATGAACTGAACGATGCGCTGGGCGATCTGCGCCGCGAACTGGCGCAGTTGCAGGTCGAAGAGGCCCGCGACCGCGTCCGTAATTGGATTCGGGAGAATCCCCTGTTGGCCGTCTTTCTCGCGGCTGGCGCTGGACTGCTTAGCGGGCGCCTGCTCTCGCGAGCGCTGCGCTCTGCCCCGCCGCCCACGCTTTCCGAACGCGCCCGGAAGCAGGCTCAGACCCTGCGCCAGCGCGCCGAGCGCACGGCCTCCGAGGTGGGCCACGATGTCTCCAAACGGGTCGATCGCGCCCGTCGCGAAGCCGAGCGGATTGGCCGCGAGGCCGGTGAGACCCTGTCTCACCGCGCCCAAGACTGGGGCGACGTCGCGGCAAAACGTGCGGCCGCTCTTCGCGAACGCGCCGCCAAGAACCTCTCCGAAGCAGCAGAAGCGGCCTCCGAGCGGTCGGAAGAGGCAGCAGAGCAGGTGAAAGCCTCCGCCGAAGAGGCTTCCGAAGCCGCCCGCGGATGGTGGTCGCAGACGGCCCGCAAGGCGGCCAAGACTGCCCTTATTGCCCTTGTGGCCAAGCGCCTGGGGGGCTGGTTCCGCCGTGCCCTCTAATTGCCCCTGTTCGCAAAATGTACGCAGCTCCTTTGAACTTAACGTAGGGCGTCTCCGGTACTCGGGGACGCCTCTTTAATGCACCAAACGACCCCGACTTCGTGAGCATACTGGCTGTTGGTACCGTTGCGTTTGACACCATCGAAACGCCGTTCGGGGCCGCCGAGGATGTGATGGGCGGCAGCGCCACCTATCTGACCCTCGCGGCCCGCTACTTCTGTGACGATGTGCGGCTCGTAGGCATCGTAGGCGGCGACTTTCCCCCAGAATACGTCGATATCTTGCGCGATGGCGGCGTCGACCTGCGGGGCCTCGACGTCGATTCCGACGGAAAAACTTTCGCCTGGGCCGGACGCTATCACTACGACCTCAACGATCGCGAAACGCTCGATACGCAGCTCAACGTCCTGCAGTCATTCGAGCCGCAAATTCCCGAAGCGTATCGTGACAGCCGGATCGTATGCCTCGGCAACCTTGATCCTACGCTCCAGCAAAAGGTGCTCGATCAGGTCGATGATCCGGAGTACGTCATCTGCGACACGATGAACTTCTGGATTGAAAACACGCCCGATGCCCTCCGGCAGACCCTCAAACGGGTCGACTGTCTGGTGATTAACGATGCCGAGGCGCGCGAGCTCGCCGACGAGCCTAATCTGGTCCGCGCCGCGCGCATGATCCGCGCCATGGGACCGGAGACGCTCATCATCAAGAAGGGCGAGCACGGTGCCCTGTTGTTTTCCGATGACGTGACCTTTAGCGCGCCGGCGTATCCGCTCGAAGCCATCGAGGACCCGACCGGGGCCGGTGACACGTTTGCCGGGGGACTGGCCGGCCACCTGGTGCGTGTGCGCCAATATGACCGCGAAAGCCTCCGCCGCGCCGTCGTGTACGGCAGCGCCATGGCCTCGTTTGTGGTCGAGCGCTTTGGCCCGGAGCAACTGCTCCGGCTCGATCCATCCGATATCTACGAACGGGCCCGCGCCTTCCGCGAGCTTTCCCACATTCCCGAGCTGGAGTCGCTTACGGTCGCGTAATCTACCAGCTCGCCCTTCCCTGAATGTAGCCAGTCCACATGGGTACGGTTCGTCTCGTCAACGCGGTTTTTTACGCGCACCACGGCGTGATGGAGGAGGAGCACCGCATCGGGGGGCGGTACGAGGTGGACGTGGCCGTAGAGATCGATTTTGAGGCGGCGGCCCGGCACGATGATCTGTCGCAAACCGTCGACTACGAATCGGTGTACGATGCCGTGCAGGAGCTCGTCACGCAGAACAACTTCTACCTCATCGAGAAGCTGACCTATCTGATCGCGCACCGCGTCGCGGAGGCCTATCCGCAGGTTGAATCGATCGAAGTGACCGTCCGCAAGCCGAATCCGCCGGTGGGCGGACCATGCGATCGGGCGGAGGCGGTATATCAGATGGTGCCGTGAGCGCCTCCGGGGGCGTACTGGACCAGAAAGTCGTGCATCAGGTGGTCCACTTCGGTCGTTTCCACGAGGTTGCGCACGACCTCGTTGAACACTTCTTCGGTCGGCAAGGCGTCGAGATAGTGCTCCCGATAGGCCACGAGCCGTTCCCGTTCCCGCTCTGCGTCCAGTTCGCTGTGGAACTGGGTGCCGTAGACGGGCTTGTCGCGCAGGCGGAAGGCCTGGTTGCGCTGGGATTCGTTGTAAGCCAGCTCGACGGCGTTCGCAGGCAACGTCGCCACGCGGTCGTGGTGGCCCATGTTGACCCGAAAGCGAGTCGGAAACGCGCCGAAGATCGGATCGTGGCGCCCGGCTTCGGTCAACTCCACCGTGCCGGAGCCCAGCTCGGCCCGGTCGGGGTCGTAGATCACGTCTCCACCGAAAGCGCGTGCAATCACTTGGTGGCCCCAGCACGACCCGAAGATGGGCATGCCGCGGGCCGTTCCCTCGCGGATGAAATCGTGCAGGTCGGCTGTCCACGGGTGATCGTCCCGCGCGGAAAACTCACCCGCTCCGCCGATGAGCACTGCGTCAACCGCGCCGAGTAGCGATCGATTGATCGGCGTTGTGACCACATTTACCGTCGCCAGTTGGTTGGCGTCGATACGGCAGCGCTCGATGAAGCATTCCTGCTCTTGTTGGATCATCTCCGGCATACTGCGCGCCTGGATGAGGAGGAACCGGAGGGACTGGAGGGGAGAGGCGGGCATACGCGTCGGAGGAGACCGCGGTGGACAAACGTCACGGATATGCTTATAAGGTATGCGTTCACTGTGCGATATGTCAATAGAGCCGGTTGAATCCGTTATTGCAAATAAATCAAACCAGTTGAAACACATCGGGAAAATGGATGCGGAGGGTAAGGTACAGGCGGCGAAGCGGCAGCCCGACGACGTTGTAATAGTCGCCGTGGATACCCTCTACGAAAAGTGCTCCTACGTCATCTTGGATGCCGTAGCTGCCAGCCTTGTCCATCGGCGATCCGGTGGAGACATATGCATCGATTTCGTCGTCAGAGAGAACGCCAAACTCGACTTGCGTTGCTTCCGTCGCCGTCGTGTGCCGATCGCTGGCCGGGTGGAGGAGAGCTATCCCGGTGTGCACGGTGTGGGTCGCGCCGGATAGCATCGAGAGCATAGACCGGGCGTCGTCGGGCGTTTTGGGTTTGCCGAGGATCGTATTGTCCCAGGCGACAATGGTGTCGGCGGCGAGCGTCAGAGCATCAGGACGTTGGGCCGCGACGGGAGTGGCCTTGTCGACGGCGAGTGTCTGAACAATCGTCGCGGGGTCGGCGTCGCTGGGAATCACTTCCTCGGCGGGACTCACCTGCACGGTGAAGTCCATCCCGAGGCGTTCGAGGAGCCGCCGCCGGCGCGGCGATTGCGAGGCGAGGATCAGGGGAAGTGTCAGCGTCATCACGAATCTGGAAAAGTGAATGCGTCAATCAGGGGGATGGTGCGGTAGTGGATGAGGCAAGTCGGGGATGAATCAGGACCCAGACGAGGAAGAGTGCAGCGAAGCCCAGGCCCAGCGCATCGATCCAAGCGCCCCACTGTATGAATACCGTCTTGTCCCGATAGTGCGGAATGGATACCTGGCGTGTGGTTTGATCCATCCAGCCGCTCTCGGCCATTACATCGCCTCGAGGACCGATGAGGGCGGTGATGCCGGTGACGGTCACCATCGCCACGGCTCGTCCGGTTTCGATGGCCCGCAGCCGGGTAAATGCGAAATGCTGGCGATAGCCGGCCGATGGGCCCCACCATCCATCTTGCGCCAGCGTCACGAGGAAATCTGCGGATTGTGGGGCGGCTGCATACGTGCGGACCATCTGATCGAAGGTGCTCTCGAAACAGATGAGCACGCCGGCTTTGAAGGTGGTGCCCAGCAGCGGACGGCGGCGGCCCTGTTCGTATCCGGCGACCCCTCCGGCCGGCACCGCGAGCGATCGGAGCGCGGGAATGCGGTCGATGAAAGGCACTCGCTCAGCAAACGGCACCAGTCGATTCTTGTTGTAGACCTGCGGCGGGCGATCGGGGGATAGCAGGACGGCGCTGTTGTAGTAGCGTTGATGCGTGGGAGGTGCGGCCGGGCGGATCGCACCGGTGAGAAGCTCAATACGGTGCCGATCGACCCACTGCTGCAGGGCCGCGGCCGAGTCGCCGTTGGGGCTCCATTCGGGGGGCAGGGCGGTTTCCGGCCAGATCACGAGCGGCGTCGCCTCGGCCGACTGGGGCGAGAGCGCAGATGCGGTGAGCCGTTGCAGATGCCGCACGCGGACGCCGCTGTGAACCTTGGCCCAGGTGGATGCAGTGAGACCCGGTTGCACAAGCATGGCATCCGTCGAGTCGGCGGCAGGTGGAGGCGTCGCCCGCCGATGCGATCCGAATCCAACGGCTGCGATCAGAGCGAGAAAGATGCCGAACAGCGCGGTCGTCCGATAGCGTGGTAGCGCAGCGAGTAGGAGGGCGGCATTCAGCATCAGAACCCAGAGGCTCAACCCGGCGCTTCCCCCCAGCGCTGCCAGCTGGTTGAAGGGGACCGCGGCAGCCTGGGTGTGGCCGTAGAGCATCCAGGGGAAGGCGAGCGGACCCGTCTTCAGGATCCATTCGGTCGCAAGGGCAAAGGCGATGAAGGCGCTGAGACCCGGGAGCAGTCCGAGTCGGATGCGCACTGGCACGGAGAGCGCAAAGGGAACGGCACCGATCATGCAGAGCACGAGCACTCCACCCAGCGAGGCGAGTGCGGTGATGGGCGACGGATGAAGCACGGGCCACGAAAAGGCAATGGAAGAGGTGATCAGCCACATGCCGAGGGCTTCGAGATAGAGCCGCCGGGCCGAGGGGGCCTCGGTCCATCGGAGGAGGAGGGGCCCCAGGGCCATCCAGGCCAGACCGTATGCGGGAAAAGGCGGGAAGCTAAAGCCGAGGGCGCATCCGCTGAGGAGAATACAGGCGCCAGGCCGCTCCTGTAATCGGTTCAGAATGGAGCGGCGTTCAGGTAAAGGCATGGCCGGCTCGCCGGGATAAGAAAGATGAGACGGTTCGGGTTGTTAGAATCATGTTTAAGATGAATACGATAGACGCAACCCAATGCCAGACAGAATGTTATGCGGATTCAATGAATGCGAATTGATAGGAAAATGGGGGCGGGTGTTCTTCACAAACTATAGGTGAAAGGAGCACCAATGGACAGGCCTTTACGATTGGAATAGTCGCTCACAACTTGTACACTCGAACGAATGTCGGCTGTCTCCTCACGAAGACGCCGACGGTGAGATTCCGGCGCGCACCACGCTCCATTTGACTCGCGCCCGGGTGCCCGCTACCTTTCAGCAACTCAACAGCCTATCGGCGACCGTCTGTATGAACGTTTTTGCAGTCTGTAATCACAAAGGCGGAACCGGAAAAACCACGTCGGTGATGCATCTGGCGGCTGCGCTCGGTCTGAGTGGCCGACGTACCGTGGCGATCGATCTGGATCCACAGGGGTTCCTTACGCGGGCACTGGGCGTGGAAGATCCGCCGGTGGATCGCTCGTCGGTGGCGCTGTTCGATCTCGAAAACGAGGTCCCTTCTGAGGCGCTTCAGTCGATGAATGGCTTCGATCTGCTGCCCTCGTCCACGCGGTTGACGAAGCGGCAGCGCACGCTTAACAAGCCGACGGACGTGCTCTGGGTGAAGGAAGCGCTCGAACAGCCTTGGGCTGATCCCTACGATGTCATCATCTTCGACACGGCCGCCGCGGTGACTGTCTACAGCCTCAACGCCATGGTGTCCAGCGAACATGTCGTCGTGCCCGTCCTGCCCGAGTACCAGTCGGTCGTCGGGGCCGAGCAGACGTATCAGACCGCCTCGCTGGTTCGCAAGCGACTCAACCCGAATCTACACGGCATCAGCTTCTTGCTCACCCAGGTCGACGCTCGCAAGGGCATCCATCATACCTACCGCGAGTACATGCGCAGCAAGTACGGCGAGCGCGTTATGGAAACGATCATCCGGACGAGCACCTCGCTGGCGGAGTCGTACGAGGACGGATCGACGCTGTTTGATCACAACCCGCAAGCTCGGGGCGCGCGGGATTACGCCAACGCCACGGATGAACTGATTCAGCGCCTGAAAGAGGCGGCCGAGGCGTCCACAACCTCGCACCCGGAGCCGATGGAGCCGCCCGTTGAACAGCCGCTGAACTCGTAAGTCTACCGGTCAACCTCTGCTTCCGATGCGTTTTCGTCGCCTCGTCCCTGCGCTTGGCGCGCTGTTTGTAACCGCCGCTCTGCTCTATGGCCTCCACACCTCCTGGAGTGGTATTCCACCGCTGGGTACGCTGCTCGACCCCGCCGATGGGCTTTACCGCACGGCCCGCCACGCCGTCCCGCCCGATTCGGTCGAGTTGCATCTGCCGGCGCTGGACGAGCCGGTGACGGTCATCCGCGATGCGCGCGACGTGCCGCATATTTTCGCCGCCAGCGATCGCGATGCGATCATTGCGCTGGGGTACGTCACGGCGCAGGATCGGCTGTTTCAGATCGACTTTCTGCCGCGTGTGGCGTCGGGGCGGTTGGCCGAGGCATTCGGCGAAGGTTCGGTGTCGGCCGATCGGTTTTTGCGGCAGACGGGGATGGACTGGGGCGCCCGCAAAAATCTGGAACGGATCCGCGAGGACCCGGGGATCGAATGGTCGCTCATCCAGTGGTACGGAGCCGGGGTGAATGCCTACCTCGATAGACTGGCCCCGGCCGATCTGCCGCTGGAATTCCGCCTGCGCGGCTATCAGCCCGATCGCTACACCCCGATGCAGGCGCTTCGCGTGCTACAGTACATGACCTACGACTTATCCTACAGCACCGATGACGCCGACTACGCCGCGCTGCAGCGGCGGCTCGATCCGTCTGCTTACGAGTTGCTCTATCCCCGCCACCCCCGCATGTTTGTCCCGATTATTCCTCCGGAGGAACAGGGCGTCACCGCATCGGATCCGGCAACCGCACTGCCGTCCGAGGGGAAGAGGTCCGCTTCGGTCAACGAAGCCCTTGCGGTTCTGCAACAGCGCGACATGCAGCTGGCCGCGCTGGGCGGCACCCAGGCCGAAGGCTTTCGGTCCGGGAAAGGATCGAACAACTGGGCGGTCAGTGGCACGCGCTCGACGACCGGTGCGCCACTGCTGGCGAACGACATGCACCTCTCGCTGACGCTTCCTGCCATTTGGTATGAGGCGCATCTCGTCACCCCTACGATGAACACATACGGCGTGAGCGTGCCCGGCGCGCCGATGCTCATCCAGGCCTACAACGAGCACCTCGGCTGGGGATTCACCAACACCGGGGCCGATCAGATCGATCATCTGGCGCTGGAACTGGATTCGGCTGGCAAGCGCTATCGCTTCGACGGCGGCTGGCACGCCCTCCGTGCCGTGGCCGATACCATCCACATTAACGGGGCCGCCTCCGTGATCGACACGCTGTACTACTCGCATCAGGGGCCGGTGCAGTTCAACCGTCAGGACTCGACGACCGGCGCGCTTGCCCTCCGCTGGGTGGCCCACGAGCCCAGCCGCACGCTGAAGGCCCTCTGGCAGATGAACCACGCGACCACGCTTGCCGAGTTTGAGGTCGCGCTGGAGTCCTGGGACACGCCGATGCAAAACATCGTCTACGCCGACACCGCCGGCACCATCGCCATCCGGTCGACGGGATACCTGCCGACGCGCCGAAGCGGTCACGGGATGGGGCTGCTCGATGGCACGACCGATGCGTTCGAGTGGACCGGCCGCGTTCCGTTCGATGAGCTGCCCTATGCGCGCAATCCAGCGCAGGGTTATCTCGCATCGGCCAACCAGAAGCCAACAAGTCAGGATTACCCGCACTACCTCGGGCACGACTGGCGCGACGGCTACCGCTCGCTCCGGATCGATTCGCTTTTCCGCGCCAAAGAGCGCCATTCCGTTGCCGACATGCGGGCATATCAAGCAGACGTTCATGCAGTGCAGCGGGATCTGTTCGTCCCGCTTTTCGACCGAGTCGACACCCTCTCAGCTCGTGCCGATTCCCTGCGCTCGTGGCTGCGCCGCTGGGATGGCGCGACCACCGTAGACCGCTTCGAGCCGTTGCTGTTGGATGAGCTGATGACTACGCTCCGCCGCCTCACCTGGGATGAGCCGGCGTTTGACGGGATGCCCGCGCCCGAGGATGCGCAGATCCGTCATTTGCTGCGCCGCCAACCGGAATCGCCCTGGCTCGATGTGCAGGCCACAGCCGAGCGCGAGGGTGCCCCTGATCTACTCCGGCAGGTGCTCGAAACGACCACGGATACCCTGGCAGCCCGCTACGGATGGGGACCTGAGCACTGGCGCTGGGGCGATCACCACCAGATCGTGTTTCGCCACCTTACCCAGTCGACCGCCCTGCGACCGCTTTGGCGCGGCCCGATGGAATACCCAGGCTTTGAAGCCACACTCTCCCCGGCCCGTGATCGGATGACGACGCATAGCGCCAGTTGGCGGGTCATCGTGGACTTCAGTACGGCCCCGCCATCGGGGTACGGGATCTATCCAGGGGGGCAGAGCGGCGATCCGCTTCATCCCGAGCACTACGACCGGTTCATCCGCCCATACGTCGACTTCGAGTACAACCCTCTCCCGATGCCATCGCGGCCCGAGGCGCTTGCTCCGGACCAGCGCGCCCGGCGGGTTGAGCTTCTCCCGGCGGATCAGTAACTCATAGCGCAGGCGCTTGTCTACCTCGATCCCCATCGATCCTTCGTAACCGTATGTCTGCTTCCGATAATCAGCGCTTCTCGACCCGGCTCGGACTCCTCCTCAGTGTGCTCGGGATTGCCGTGGGCACGGGGAATATCTGGCGCTTTCCGCGCATCGCAGCGACGAATGGAGGAGAAGAAGGCGCGGGTGCGTTCCTGGTGGCCTGGGTCGTTTTTCTCTTCGTCTGGAGCATCCCGCTGATCATTGCCGAATACGCGCTGGGCCGGAAGGGGCGGATGGGCGTCGTGGGCACCTTCGCCAAGGTCGCCGGCGAGCGCTACGCCTGGATGGGCGGATTCGTGGGCTTTGTCGCGACCGCGATTATGTTTTATTATTCGGTCGTAGCCGGGTGGTGCATCTTCTACTTTGTGGAAACGCTGACGAATCCGTTGCCTCTCACCGTATCGGCAGCGGAAGGGGTGTGGGAGAACTTTCAGGCCGGCGGGACGCCGATTGTCTTTCATGCCATCGCGATGACGTTTGGCGGATTGGCGGTGTGGAAAGGGGTTGCGTCCATCGAGCGCGTCAATAAGGTACTGATTCCGACGCTGCTGCTCATCGTTCTGCTGGCTCTGGCGCGCACGTTGACCCTCGATGGGGCCATGGACGGGCTCGCGTTCTTGTTCACGCCGCAGTGGGAGCTCCTGAGCCGTCCGGAGATCTGGCTCGAAGCGCTCACGCAAAATGCGTGGGACACCGGTGCCGGTTGGGGACTTATCTTAAGCTATGGGGCCTACATGCAAGCGCGCCACGGCGTTGTGACCAATGCATTCATCACCGGTATTGGCAACAATATCGTGTCGTTGCTCGCAGCGATGATCATTTTTGGGACTGTTTTTGCCGTGCTCGGCAGCCAGATGACACAGGGGGAAATCCTCGATGTGATGCAGACGAGCGGCCCCGCTGGAACTGGCCTAACCTTCATCTGGATGCCACAGCTCTTCGCCCAGATGCCGCTGGGGATGGTGCTCGCGAATCTGTTTTTCCTGGGTCTGTCGTTCGCTGCGTTCAGCTCGCTCATCTCCATGATCGAACTGACTACCCGTGTGCTTGCCGATGCCGGAATGACGCGCTCCACGGCGGTGGGATGTGTGGGCGGTGCGGGCTTTTTGCTTGGCATGCCGTCGGCGCTGAACCTCGGCTTCTTTGCAAATCAGGATTTTGTTTGGGGGATTGGACTGCTCATCTCTGGCGCGTTTGTGGCCTTCGCCGTGATTCGCTACGGGGTGCGTCAGTTTCGGGTGGATGCGATCCTCGGCAGCCCCGGAGATATCAATCCGGGGCGCGGATGGGACTTGCTGGCAGGCGTCGTCGTGCCCGTGCAGGCCGTCGTGCTGCTGGGCTGGTGGCTCTACCGATCGGCGGCCGTGTACGCGCCAGATACGTGGTTCAATCCGCTGGAGCCCTACAGCGTGATGACGTGCCTGGTGCAGTGGGGCATCGTGCTGGCCCTGCTCATTGGCATGAACCGCTGGCTGGCGCAGCGCACGCTCACGCCGTGGTCGGCCTCGGACGTATGAGGGGCGCTTGCACGTGGGAACACCGCGCTGTGACGTGCGCTAAAGCTCCATGACCCAGAACGAACTTTTACAGGCCCAACGATGCGTACCCGATTCCTTTCTGTCGGCGTGGTGCTTCTGCTCGCGGGACTGATGCTCACTCCGCCCGCATGTGCTCAAGCGCCCGACCTCATATCGGCCACGCACACCGAGATTCTGAGCGCCGTCGAACAGAACGAGGCCACGATCACCGTCGTCAATTTCTGGGCGACATGGTGCGTGCCGTGCATCGAGGAGTTTCCCGCGTTTATGAAGCTGGATCGCACGCTCAGCGACCGCGGGGTGGAGGTCATCTTTGTATCCACAGATTTTCCGGATGAGAAAGCAGCGGCTCAACAGTTTCTCGCCGAACAGGGGCTCACTGAGCGGTCCTATCTGAAGGAGGGGAAGACAACGCCTTTCGTGAATGCGTTTCACGAGGATTGGACGGGAGCCATTCCGGCCACCTTCATCTACGACGCGGAAGGAACCCTGATTGAGTTTCGGGAGGGAAAAACCGACTTCGAGTCGCTGAAAGCACGTGTCGAATCTGCACTCAACGCCAATGAAGCGGGGTGAACGCCATGATGGATACGATCCGATGTCTCGTGTTGGGTATGCTGATGCTGCTGGGGAGTAGCGTGGCCGCCCCGATTTTTGCTCAGCCGCAGGAAGTGCCGCTCGGCACCGAGATGCCGACGCTCGATCAGCCGCTCACGCAGATCGACGGGTCGTCGGTATCGCTGGATGCGCTGACTGGCAGCACGGCGACGGTGATTCTGTTTTGGAGCAACCAGTGTCCCTGGGTGCGGAAATACGAGAGCCGGGTAGACGCGCTCGTCAACGAGTTTGCCGATCAAGACGTCCGGTTTGTCCGGGTGAATTCCAACGATCCCTCGGCCTTTCCACAGGAATCGCTTGAGGCCTCTCGCGAACATGCATCCGAGCAGGGTTATCAGGCGCCGTACGTCCGCGATCCGAATGCCGCGCTGGCCCAGGCGCTGGGCGCCTCGCGGACGCCGCAGGTGTTCGTATTCGACAGCACGCAAACGCTGGTATACACGGGGACCATCGATGACAGCCCGGCGTCGGGCGATCAGGTGACGACGTCGTATCTCCGGAATGCGCTTACGGCGCTGGTGCAAAATGCGCAGATCGAAGTGTCGCAGACAAAAGCCTTTGGCTGCACGATCAAGTATCCCCAGTGATCATGGATGGGCGCGAGATCATCAAAGGCGTTCAGTCGGCTTTGTTCGACCTCCATCCGGATGACGAGGCGGGTTTTAACGCGCTGGCACGGGAAGTGTATCGGTATCAGACTGCGCACAACCCAGTCTATAGCCGTTATTGCAAAGAAAAACCATTCGCACACTGGACATCAGTCCCGTATCTGCCCGTAGCGGCGTTCAAGCAGGCCCCCATCACCGCGTTCCCGACGGAGTCGGCCGAGCGCATCTTTCGTAGCAGCGGGACGGGTCGCACGACGCCGAGCAAACACTACGTTCGCGACCTGTCGCTCTACGAGCGTGCCGTAACAACCCATTTCGAGGCAGTTGTTGGGAGCGGACCGTTTACGTTAGTGGCACATCTGCCGCATTATGCGGAGCGGGGGAAACAGTCGTCCCTCGTACACATGGTCCAGACGCTCATCGACTGCTACGGGGACGACCACAGCGGCTTCTTTCTGACGGATCGTTCGCTGCTCGACGCGGCTATCGCCCACACGCGCAGGGCATCCAACGACTTGATCCTATTCGGAGCGGCTTTTGGACTGCTCGATCTGGTTGATGAGAAGGCCCTTCAGCTTCCGGAGGACGCGCTGGTGATCGAAACGGGGGGGATGAAGACGTATCGGCAATCGATCACCCGCGACGCCCTGCACGATCGGCTGAGTGCAGGGCTGAGCGTGCCGGAGTCTCGTATTTGGAGTGAGTACGGCATGTGTGAGCTGATGAGCCAGTGCTACACGCGCGGCGATCACGTCTTCCGCCCGCCTCCCTGGATGCGAGCGCGCGTCGTCGATCCCGATGCGCCAACCGAAACTCGGCCCGCTGGCCAACCCGGCGCGCTTACGGTGTTTGATCTGGCGAACCTACACAGCGTTTCGGCGCTCTTCACGGAGGACCGGGCGGTGCAGACCGAGGAGGGATTCAGGGTGCTCGGGCGTCTCGACGAGGCCGAGCTGCGCGGGTGCAATTTTCTTGTGGAGTCGGCCCGATAACTGGTCATGGTAGAGTCTCTTCCGGAGCGCATCGAAGCGATAGTGGCCACTGCATCCCGATGGCAGGATCCCGAGTATCCGCCGCGTGCGGATGCGGTCGAAGCGACGCTCGACGCCGAGAACCGGTTCACCGAGCAGGCGCTGGCGTTTGCCATCAATCAGCAGATGAGCGAGATGAAGGCCGAGGCGCTGCGCGATTGGATCGACGGACGAACGGCATCCACGCCGCGCACCGTCGGCGTGTTGAGCGCAGGTAATGTCCCGCTGGCCGGTTTGCAGGATCTGCTCGCGGTGCTCCTGACGGGCCATCGCTACCTCGGCCGCGCCTCCACGAAATCCCCTACGCTGCTGCCGACCTTCGCTGCTGATCTCGACCGCGAGGAGTCTGATATGGACGCCGTGTTCGTCGAGGAAGCGGATGAGCTCTTCGCCATGGCCGAGGCGCTTATCGCGACCGGGTCCGACGACACCGCTCACTGGGTCGAAGCGCAGTGCGAGCAGCACGCCATCGCGCCAGGGCGCCGGCTCATTCGCAGGCACCGGTACAGTGTGGCGGTGGTTGACGGGAACGAGTCGGAGGACGAGCGGGAGGGAATCGCAGAAGATGCGCTGCTCCACGAAGGGTACGGCTGCCGGAATGTTGCACTCATCTGGGCCCCTCGCGATCTGAATCCCGATCCCTATTTGCACGCGTTTGCGCTATTCCGGGGCGTCTTTCCCACGCACCCCGATATGCCGGGCTCGCTGGAGATGCAGCAGGCTTTCTTGGAAGCAACGGATCAGTCCCACGCCTATGGCGAAGGGCTGGAGTTTTTGCTGAGCCGCGGCGAACCCGAGCCGCAGCGTCCCGGCCACATTCGCTGGAGCGAGTACGAGGACCTCGACGAGGTTGCCGCCTGGACCGATGCGCATCGGGACCACATCCAGTTGATCATCGCCCGTCCGTCACTGGCCAACCAGCTGCCCGACGTTCGACCGATTCGCCCACCGGGACAGGCTCAGCGGCCCGCGGTAAGTTGGACACCCGATGGGAAAGATACCGTCGCGTTTCTGGCCGGACTCTCGTAGCAGCTACGATTGCTCAGTGGCAAAGTGCTCACCGAGTGCATGGCGGACCCGCGGAAGTACGCTGTCCCAGTCGGCCTCGGGCGTTTTGCTGATCGTCAGGAAATCCGGCAGAATGAGCACGTTCATGATGCCTTCGATTCGCATGATGGTCTGGCCCAGCGGGTCGCCTTCTGCCTCATCGGGCGACGTGTAGGAAGCGAGCCCGTCGTCGGTGAAGCGGCCTGCATCTGTGGTGATCTTGAGGCTGTTAGGGTTCGGGGTGGATTCGAAATTGAAGGAGGCCATGAAAGGTGGACATCGGTTGGGTGAAAAACGCATCGGATAGGGGCTGTACGTATGCCGGAAGAAATCGTGCCGACGCCAGCCGCACTCGTCCGTCAAGATGTATCATTACTTCACTTGCGATAGGGAGCAAAAATTCTATATTGAACCTGCCTATTCATTTGCAAAAGAGGGAGCTGTGTGATGGAATCTCCTGCTCGATCGGAACGCCCGGCGGGCTCCGAGCCCGACTCGATGCAGCGCCGCCCCTCCGGTGGGAAGGTGCAACGGATTACGGAGCAGACGCAGGGGCTCGTCGATGACCTCAAGGAGTGGGTCGATCTACGGATTGAGCTGGCCCGGATCGAAGTAGAGGAGCGCGTTGAGGCGCAGGCGAACCAAATCGCGCTGGGGGTTATCCTGGCCGGGCTGGGACTCCTCGCCGTGCTCTTTGGACTTACAGCGCTGGGCTTCGGGCTGGGGGCGCTGTTCGGGCATCCCGGCTGGGGGTTCCTCGCTGTCACGGGGCTGCTGTTGCTCCTCGCCGTTATTCTCCGCGCCGCGCAGCCCGAACTGGTCGATGTCGATCTCCGCTCCAAGCCCAGCCCGGATGCGGAGCCCCCGCCGACCTCGCGCACGCCTAAGCAGTAAGCCCTTTCCGTTACGTCTGTTCAGGGATTGGATATAGGTGCATGGATCACTCGTCGAACGAATCGCGACCGTCGAAAGCTGAGATCGAAGCGCGGCTTCAGGGCAAAACGGAGGCTATCTCCGAGCGTATGCAGGTCTTGCGGGACGAGGTGGAGGATACCCCGACCTCACTCTGGGAGGAGATGAAGAAGCGTCCGCTCCTGAGCGCGGGTGGAGCGCTCGCTGTGGGACTGCTGATTGGCTTCTGGGTTGCCGGTCGTCGCAAGCGCCGCCTCAGCCGGTCCCATAAGGCACTCATCGAGCGGTATATCGACGCCCTCCGGGACGAGGTGAACCACGCCGTTGCAGGGGGAGAGGACGTCGACACGGCAGTCAAGCAGGCGCTTCAGCAGCGCACGCCGCTGATCGTCTACACTCCAAATGGGCAGGCCAGGTCGTCTCCCGGCTGGTTCCGCAATTTATTCGACATCGTGTTCGATACCTCGCTGGCGCTTTTTGTCCGCGAGGGGCTCAATGCCCTGCTCGGCGGGATGGATCTGGAACAAGACGTTGCCGATCTGGCGGCCCTGGATGAAGATTGAAGGCCGCCGTACCCCCGGATTTTCTTCTGCATCTCAATATCAACGAATTACTGGTATCATGCGACTGATTATTTTTGGTCCGCCTGGTGCGGGCAAGGGATCTCAGGCCACCCTGCTGGAAGAGCGCCGCGGGCTCACGCAGATCTCGACCGGCGACATTATCCGGGAGGCCATGGCGAACGAAACGCCTGCTGGCCAGGAGGCTAAGGCCTACGTGGAACGGGGGGACCTCGTGCCGGATGCGGTGGTGCGCAAGCTGGCCGAAGAGGCCATCGCAGCCGAGGGCTACGACGATTTCGTGCTCGACGGGTATCCGCGCACGACCCAGCAGGCGGAATGGCTTACGGCGTTTCTCGACGAGCATGATGCCCCGCTGGATGGCGTCATCAGCCTGGACGTGCCCGATGAGGTCATCGTCGACCGGCTGTCGAAGCGGCGCGTCCACAAAGAGACCGGCGAAAACTACCATCTCGATGTCAAGCCCCCACCCGACGACGTCGATCCCGATCTGATCGTTCAGCGGCCGGATGACCAGCCCGAAACTATTCGGAATCGCCTGCATGTCTACCGGGATGAGACGGCACCGCTCAAAAATTATTACAAGAAGCGTGATCTTTTCGTCACGGTGCGGGGGACCGGCGACTTCGACGACGTGTATAGCCGTATCAAACACGCCCTCGATGCGCTCGAATCCGGGGGTTAGTTGTCGGATTCAATTCCCAGACGCCCCATGACCGTTACGACGACACCCAAGGCCGCTGCTCGGGTAGAGCAGTTGCGTGAGCAAGTGAACCAGGCGCTGCCCAATCTCGCGACAAATGCCGAGCCCCCCGTGCTGTACGATCCGGTGCGCTATGTGCTCGCCAGTCAGGGCAAGCGCATCCGGCCCATCCTGCTGCTGCTCACCGCCGACGCCTTCGGTACCTCTCCTGAAACAGCCCTGCCCGCCTCGCTGGCCGTGGAGGTGTTTCATAACTTTACGCTGGTCCATGACGACATCATGGACAACGCCGATGCCCGACGCGGCCAACCCACCGTACACGTCGAGTGGGACGAGGGCACAGCCATCCTCACGGGCGACCTGTTGTTTGCGTTGTCGTACGATTTGCTCGCGCAGGTGAAGGAGGCCGATCTCCGCGAGATGATGCAGGTGTATCACACGATGGTGGAGCGCCTCTGCCGTGGCCAGGCGCTCGATAAAGCATTCGAGGAACGCGCCGATGTGACGGTCGATGAGTACCTGGACATGATTGACTGCAAAACGAGCGCTCTGCTTGAAGCGGCCTTCGAACTGGGCGGCATCATCGGCGGGGCGACGATGGAGCAGCGGACGCATCTGCAGCAGTTGGGGTGCCACGTGGGCCGCGCCTTCCAGATCCAGGATGATCTACTCGATCTAACGGCCGATACTGATAACTGGGGCAAGGCCGTTGGCGGCGATCTGGTCGAGGGGAAGAAAACATTCATCGTCTTGCGCGCCCTCGAACGTGCCGAGGGCGCCGAGCACGCCTGGTTTGCACGCATCGTCAATGAAGGCGGTCTGCCGCCCGATGACATCCCCGAGGCCCGCACGCGGATGGATCGCCTCGGTATCTTTGACGAAGCGCGCGCCGCGGTCGATAGGCACAGTGAAGCCGCCAAACAGGAACTCAGTTCCTTACCCTCGGGATCGGCGCGCGAGACGCTGCGTTGGTTGATCAACCAGATGCAGGCTCGTCTTCATTAGTGTACCTCTATTAGTGTATCTCGCACACACGAGAGTGCCGCCATGATCACGCGGACGGTCACGGTCAACAATCAAGCCGGTTTGCACACGCGCCCGGCGTCGATGATTGTGCGCACGGCGTCTAAGTTCGATTCGGATGTGTACATCCAGAAGGACAACTACGAGATCAACGGTAAGAGCGTGATTGGAGTGATGACGCTGGCGGCCGAGCAGGGCGCCGAGCTTACGCTGGTGCTCGAAGGAGACGACGAGAAAGAAGCGGCTGACGCGCTGGTCGATCTTTTTCAGGGCGGATTCGGCGAGGAGTAAATCGTGGCGATTGGGGGGCACGGTATCCCCGTGTTGATGCAGGAGGGCGGCGAACGGCGCAGAGGCTTAGTCGTACGCTAATCCGATCCCGATACCGCGGTGGTTCCGCCGCTTCGCGATTGCCTCAGTTCCATCTCTTTTCGCTTTATGGACGGTTCTTCCCCGCGACACGATGACGCATCTCGTGACTCCGTGCACGACGAAGCCGTCCTCGACGGCCTCGGTATCGCGCCGGGCATCGCTATCGGACGCGCCTACATCTACACTCGCGCCTCGCATGACGTCGATCAGCAACACATCAGTGAAGATGCGGTTGAGGCCGAAATCGAGCTCTTCGAAGAGGCGCTAAGCCGGGCCGAGTTTGATCTGGACCGCGTCATCGCCATCACCCGTGAAAAGCTGGGCGATGACAGCGCTGCCATCTTTGAAGCACAGCGGATGATGCTCCACGACGAGGAGCTACTGCGGCCCGTGCGCGCTATGATCCGTGATCAGCGCACAAATGCGGGCTACGCCGTTAAATCCGTCATGTCGACCCACCGCCAGCGCATCGAAGCCAGTGACGACGCGTATCTGCGGGAGCGGGCCAACGACCTGGTTGATGTGCAGGATCGGATCATCCGCCATCTGCGCCGCGGCAAGCTCACCACCGATGTCGGCGATCATGCTATCGTCATTGCCGAAAACCTGGGGGCGGCCGATGTCATTCGCTTCAGTCATCGAGGGGTGCTTGGCTGCGTGAGCGAGCACGGCGGGGCGACCTCCCATGTGTCGATCATCGCGCGGGCCCTGGGGATGCCTTCCGCAACGGCGGTGCCCGACGTAACCAACCGGGTCCCGGCAGACGCGCCCGTGCTGCTCGATGGCCACAACGGTCGCCTGATCGTGCACCCGACGGAGGAAACACGGGCGTTCTATCGTAAACGAAAGCAGCGCTACGAAGCCCTCGTGCAGAGCGATCAGGAGCTGGTGGACCTTCCCGCTCAGACGAAGGACGGCCATGCGATGACACTCCAGGCTAACATCGAGTTTGCGCAGGAGTTGGACTTAGTCGAAGCGTACGGCGCCGAGGGCATCGGGCTGGTACGCACCGAAATGCTGTTCTTGATGCGCCGCGACGTATCGCTCTCCGAAGCGAAGCAAGTGGACGCGTACCGAACGTTCATCGAAACGGTTGCTCCGGACGAAGTCACATTCCGGCTGCTCGATTTTGGAGGCGATAAGATGCTCCCGCTGGCACATCGCGAGCACAACCCGTTTTTGGGCTGGCGCGGCATGCGTGTGTTGCTGGATCGTCCCGAGCTTCTGCGGCCGCAGGTGCGCGCGCTGCTCCGCGCCAGCGCTGCCCACTCGGTCCGCATTCTGCTGCCAATGATCACCCATCTCGACGAGGTTGAGGCCTTTTACGAGGTGCTGAACAACATACAGGCCGATCTGGAGCGCGAGGGCACGCCGTATCACCCCGATCCCTCAATTGGCATCATGGTCGAGGTGCCCGCGGTCGCGCTTCAGGCGGAGCTATTTGCACGGTACGTTGACTTCTTTTCGATCGGCACCAACGACCTCACGCAGTACGTTCTCGCCGTCGATCGCGGCAATGATCGCGTGGCACATCGGTACGATGCCTGGCATCCCGCCGTCCTCCAGCTGATACGCGACACCATTAAGGCCGGCGAGCGGGAAGAGATTCCCGTGAGTTTGTGCGGGAAGATGGGCGCAAACCCGAAGGCCGTGCCGCTCCTCCTTGGACTGGGGCTCGATACGATCAGCGCCTCGCCCAGCTTTTTGCCGCCCGTCAAGCGCGTCATACGCGCGATACGCCGGGACCAGACCCGCGATCTGGCCGACGCGGCGCTGCAGGCCGCAGGGCCCGGCGACGTCCATCAGCAGGTCGACGACTGGTTCGATGAGCACGCCCCCGAAGCGCTGGCGATGGACCATCCGCGGGCTCCGTCTGCGGTGGCGTCCCGCGCATCGGAGGCATGACCTGTATTCCAATCCCGTTTTATCCGACGTTTCGATTTTCCCTGTTCAATCCAGAGACTCATGCTAAAAGACCAGATTGCATCGGACCTTAAAGATGCCATGCGCGCGAGAGATGATGTACGCCGCCGGACGCTGCGCTCGCTCCGCGCTGCGCTGATGAATGCAGAAATTGAACAACGAGGCCACGGCGATGGCGAGCTCTCCGAACAGAAAGAACTCGCCATATTGCGCAAAGCTGCCAAGCAGCGGGAAGAGTCCATCGAGCAGTACGAGGCCGCTGGGCGCGATGAATTGGCCCAGAAAGAGCGGGATGAGCTCGCCGTAATCAACGAGTACCTGCCCCAACCCTTGACGGACGACGAGTTGCGCGATATTATACAGTCGATCGTCGACGACGTAGGGGCCACGTCTATGGCAGACATGGGCCGGGTGATGGGTCCTGCCATGAGTCAGCTCCGCGGCCGTGCCGATGGGAACCGTGTCCGCGAGATCGTCGAAGATATTCTCCGGTAGGGACGCGTCCCACATGTTGACTTGAACCGACCGGCTGCCATGACTTTAAACGTCCTCGACATCGTCATTGTGCTGGCCGTTGCCGGAGGGCTTGCTCGTGGGTTTACGCTTGGCGCTGTCAGGCAAGTCACCAGCCTCATCGGCGTCGTGGCGGCTTTTGCGTTGGCGGTGCAGCTCATGCGGCGCGTGGGTGATCTGGCTGTGCAGAGTCTTGGCATCGCCGAATCTGCTGCCCCTGTGCTCGGCTTCCTAATCGTCTTTCTGGCCGTGCAGGCGCTCTTCTACTTGATTGGACGGCTCATCGAGCATCTGCTCGATGTGTTGAAGCTCAGTATCGTAAACCGGGTGTTTGGCAGCGCGGTCGGCGGCTTCAAAGCGGCTATTTTACTGAGTATCTCCTTCTTGGTGCTAACCGAGATTGGCTTCCCCTCCCCCGAGGTCAAGCAGGAGTCGGCCCTGTATCGCCCCGTGGCTCAGGTGCTCCCCGAAACCTGGGAGGTTGCGTCCCGCCACGTTCCCGATCTGAAGCAACTCTCCGAGCAGTTTGGGCGGCGCATCGAAGCGGAGCTCCCCGCCGCGTCGCAGTAGCCGCTCGGGTTCGGCACTTCCTTTGCGCTCAAGCTGGGTCCCGACTGGAGCGGGGACATCAGACGGATCAGCAACTTGCAGGGGATGTCATGGACGTGCATGGACTCGATCTTATCATCATCGTTGTGTTTCTGGGAGGCGTCATCCGCGGCGTCGTTACCGGCCACACGCAGCAGATTCTCGATCTGGGGGCGGCCTTCGTGGCGTTTGCCGTGGCGCTGGGAATGATGCATCCGATCAGCAGTCTGTTTGCCGGCTTTCGCACAGCCCCCAACGATGCCGAGGCGCTGGTGGTGAGCTTCTGCCTCATCTTTGTCTTTGGCTTTTCCCTCTTGCACGCGCTCAGTCGCATCTTGACCGATTCGCAGGCGGTCGAAGCGGAAGTGCCCACCCTCCACCGTGCCCTCGGAGGCGCCGTCGGTGCAATCCTTACGCTTCTGCTGATGAGTACGGCCTTTACGGCCTTGGGGCAGGTGGACCGGCCGTCGCCGAGCTATCGCTCGGGTGCATGGCTTTATCGCCCCGTGGCGCAGTGCGTGCCCGAACTCTGGAGTGCCGCCCGTCAGATTGGTCCCCTTGGAGCCCTGCCGGCCTATTTTGAGCGTCGGCAACCCGTTACCGAGAGCTGATTACTGGGTGCTGATCGATGACCCGTCAGGAGGCTACTGGTTGGGGAGCGACGCTGAGGTGGTTCCAGTGGCGGACGTGTTGGATTCGGCTGACGACGATCCGTAATAGATTGAATCCAACGATGCGCCTCGTGCTTGCTCGATTCGGTTAAAGCGTTTTTGGAACTGGCTCATGCCAATCTCTACAAAGTCATTGGCTTCGATACCAAACGGAATCGCCTCGCCGTAGGGGGCAAGCGTCTGCTCGATGTGGTTGATGACCAGCGGCAGCAGGGTCGACATGCGGTCGTCGATGGCGTCCCACACCGTATCTCCGTGTTCGGCCACGAGCCGAGAAAGCAGGAAGACGCCATAGGCAATGTGCCGTGATTCATCGCGCTGGACGTGGCGGACGAACGTCTGCATCCCCGGAAGAATCTCGTGCTGTTCGAGCACCCGGTAGTAGGCTGCGTACCCGGTCTCGGCAAGCACGCCCTCGACGATCATCTGATACGTAACAGCTGCCTCGGCAATGTCCACCGGACTTGGATCGGTGCGGAGCCGGTTCATGGCCGTGGGCAGTTCCTCGAAGAAGAGCATCTGGTAGGCCGGGGTGAAGTAGTGCTCCAGCGGTTCGGAGGTTTGCGTCACCTGCCGCAGAAACCGGTCGAAGCCCTCCACATGTTTGGCTTCTTCCCAGAGGTAGGAGGTCAGAAACATTTCCTCTTCGATGCGCCCCGCATCGGCGACGAGGTGGAGCAGAGGAAGCAGATCGGTCGTGACCGATTCCTCACCGCCCTGAAATTGGGCCGTCAACCGCAGAAGCAGGTCTTGCTGGTCATCGGCCAACTGGGGCCAATCGGTCGAGTCGCGCGTAAAATCGATGTCAGACGGATTCCAGGTACCCAGTTTTTTGGCTTTGCGCCAGAGGGCCATCGGGACGAGATCATAATCGAGTCCTTCACGGGCCGTTTTGAACGATGTGCGAGAGCGGGTCATCGAGATCAGCGGATTTGGCGAGGGAATCGGCGCGGCGCGGTTGTGAAAAGGTAACGAGCGTGGGGATAAATTACAGCAGGTCGAGGTGGCAGCGCGCCCGGATCCGAACGTCGGGTCCTCTCGTTACACGGCTTGCACATGTCCAATTGTGAAGTATCGGTCCCCGCATGGTTCCCGTCAAACTACAGCTTCAGAATTTTCTCAGCTATGGCACGGATGCCCCGCCGTTGGACTTTCGCGAATTTCAGGTCGCCTGCTTATCGGGGAAGAACGGGCAGGGGAAGTCCGCGCTGCTGGATGCGATGACGTGGGCGATTTGGGGGGAAGCCCGGAAGTCGAGCGGCAAGCGCAAGCCTGACGATGAATTAATTCGTATCGGGACACGGCACATGGAGGTCAGCTTCGTCTTCGACATCGAAGGCGACCGCTACCGCGCCACGCGGACCTTTACCCGGTCCAAGACGGGCAAGACCACGCAGTCCGACCTCGAGTTTCACCTCTACGCTCCCGATGCCGACGCCTATCGGCCGCTTACGGGCAGCACGCAGCGCGAGACGCAATCTATCATCGATGATACGCTTGGGCTGGACTACGACACCTTCATCAACTCGGCATTTCTGCTTCAGGGCCGCTCAGATGAGTTTACCCAGAAGCGCCCGAGCGAGCGAAAGCAGATCCTCGCCAGCATCCTGAATCTCAGCAAATACGAAGACCTGGCGGGCATGGCGCGCGACCGCTGGCGGGAGGCCAAGCACAACCAGCAGGATGCCGAATCGGACATCGAGCGGCTAGAGGCACAACTCGCCGATGTGCCGGAATGGAACGAACAGCGAGACGAAGTCGAAGCCGCCATCGCGAAGAAACAGGATGCGCTGGACACGCTGCGGGCCGAGCAGCAAGCGCTCACGGAAAAGAAGGCCGATCTGGAAGCAAAGGCGCGCGAGGCCGCGTCGGTGCAGGAGCGCCTCCGCAAGCTCGAGGATCGGATCGTGCAGTATCGGGAGGATGCCAAACAGTTGCAGCAGCGCATCGACGACGCCAAGGCGCTGCTCGATCGGAAAGACGCCATCCAGCAGCGTTACGAGCGCTACGAAGCGTTGCAAGCCGAGCGGGACGAACTGGATGAAAAGCGGGATCTGCACCGCGGGCTCGAAAAGCAGATCGAGCAGACGAAGGCGGAGCTACAGCATCACCGCACCGAACTCGAAAAGGAACTAAACCGGTTGGAGGTGGAGCGTAAATCGCATCAGAAAGAGCTTCAGACCTGCACAGCTAAGCTGTCGCAGCGCGCCTCGGTCCAGGAGGAGTTGGCGGCAGCGCGGACGGCGAAGGAGCGCTTGCAGACCCTCAAGAAGCATCGAGAGCAGCGCGACGCGATCAACCAGCGGATTGCGTCGATTGATCAAGAACTTGTGGGCCAGCGCGAGAAGTTGAAGGCGCAATGGACCAGTGTGCAAGAGCAAATTGAGCAGGCGCAGGAGGTGGATCAAAAGAAGAGCGTATTGGAAGCGCAGGTCAAGCGGTTGCAGGGGGGCGTCGAGCGACGAGAGCAGTTGGCTACCGCGTTGGACGCGACGCGACAGGAGGGCGTCGACCTCAACAAGGCGATCAACGAGCGCGCCGGAGAGTTGGAGGCGTGGCGTAACGAACTGGAGCGCGAGCAGGCCGATCTGGGCCGCTTGCAAGATGCGGAGGCGGGAAGCTGTCCCACCTGCGGGTCTGAACTGACCGACAGCCATCGAGCTGAGGTCCAGGCGTCGTATCGCGAGCGGATTGAGTCGCTCCAGCAGCGGATACGAGCGGGGGAGGCGTGGTTGGAGCAGCGGCGCAATCAGCGGGAGGCGCTCCGGACGAAGTACAAGAAGCTGCAGGAGCAGCGCACCGAGCTCGCCGAAGTGCCAGAGCAGTTGGCAACGGCTCGGGAAAAACTCCGCTCGCTGAAGGATGCGCATCAAAAGGTTGAGGCGCTCCAGAAGCAGGCTGAGCATCTGCAATCCGTGCTCGAGAACGGGCGCTTTGGGGCTATGCCGCGGAAGCGCCGCCAGGCCCTCAAGCAGCGCCGGGCCGAGCTGGGCTTTGACGAGACGACCTACGAGAAGGTGCGCGATCGGGCGTCACAGCTCCAACGCTACGAAGAGCGGCTTAAGGAGCTGGAGGAGTACTCGGGCCGTAAGGAGCAGTTGGAGAAAAAACTCGAGCACAACAAAAAGCGCGCGGAGGCGCTCCGGGCGGAGTTGGAGTCTGGTCAGAAGGTCCAGCAGTTACAGCAGCAAAAGGCGCGGTTGAAGCAGCAGCTGGACCGTATTGAGTTCGACCCGGAGCGGTTCGATGCGGTGCGCGCTCGGCTGAAGGAGTTGAGCGCTGCGGGATCGGATATGAACGATCTCGTCAACGCACAGCAGAACCGGGAGGACTGGGAGCAGCAACTCAAGCGGGTTCGCTCTCGCATCGATGCGGCGCAGCAGGAAAAAGCCGACCAAAAGCAGGCGCTGGAGGAACTGCAGGAGCGGCTCGACCAGCAGGATCAGATCCAAGCGAAAGTCAAAGCGAAAGCCGACGCGGTTGCCGAAGTGGAGCAGGAGCTGACCGAACTTCAACAGCGGCGAGGAGAACTAAATGAGCGACTCAATCAGGCGGAACGAGATCGGGAGGCGCTCAAGGAGGCGCGGTTGGCCAAGCGCGAGGCGCAGTCCAACCGCAACCTGTACAAGCACCTGCGCAAAGCCTTCGGAAAGCACGGCATCCCCTCGCTCATCATTGAAGAAACGCTCCCCGAGATCGAGGAGCGGGCCAATCGGCTACTCGACCGGCTGACCGATGGAAAGATGCACATCCAGCTCGAGACGCTGAAGGACAAGAAGACGGGCGGGACAAAGGAAACATTGGAAATTATCATCACCGACGAGCAGGGCGTACCCCGGCCGTACGAGACGTTCTCGGGCGGGGAGAGCTTTCGGGTGAACTTCGCCCTGCGCATCGCGCTGGCGCAGCTGCTGGCCGAGCGCAGCGGCGTTCGAATTCGCACGCTGGTCATCGATGAGGGCTTCGGCACGCAGGACATGGACGGTATCCAGCGATTGGTCGAGTCCATCAACACAATCCAGGACGACTTTGCTAAGATCTTGGTGATCACCCATCTGGAGCGGCTCAAGCAAGCGTTCCCGGTGCGCATCGAGGTCGAGAAAGATCCTGTGACCGGGTCGTCGTTCGAGGTCATGGGCGTGTAGCGGCCCCCAGCAGGCTTCGGAACCCCTTCCACCGGATGTCCCTTCCATATTTTTGACGCGATCCCAATCCCTCAGAGCCGATTTGACTGATGAACGACCGATTTGCGAGCATCACGGGATGGGGCATGTATGTGCCTGATAACGTGGTGACCAACGACGACCTCGCTGCTCATATGGACACCAGTGACGAGTGGATTCGCTCGCGATCGGGCATTCGGGAACGCCGGTTTGCCGAGGAGGGGGAAACGACGGCCACGATGTCGGTCGCCGCAGGTCAGGCCGCGCTGGATCGGGCCGGAGTGGAGCCGGATGCGGTCGATCTGATTCTCGCAGCGACTTCGTCTCCGGACTATCTCACGCCTCCGGTGTCGAGCCAGATCCAGGACGGGCTCGGGGCGCCGGGCGTAGGTGCTATGCAGCTAACGGTGGGTTGCACCGGCTTCGTTTACGGCCTGGTTACGGCGCAGCAATTCATCCAGTGCGGCACGGCCGATACGGTGCTCGTGATTGGGGCCGAGCTCATCAGCCGGTGGTTGAGCTATGACAATCGCAGTACGGCGGTTCTTTTTGGCGATGGCGCCGGCGCCGTCGTCTTGCAGGCAACCGACACGCCGTGCGGAATCGCGGGTCACGTCCTCGGCTCCGACGGATCGGGGGCGGAGCACATCATCGTGCCTGCCGGGGGCGTCGCACATCCTCCGACGCGCAAAGCGCTCGATCAGAATCTCGTCAACGTAAAGATGAACGGCCGCGAGGTCTTTAAATTCGCAACTCGTATCCTGGGCCGAGCACTCGATGAGGCGTTGGATGATGCCGGCAGGACGGTTGAAGATATCGATCTCTTCATTCCGCACCAGGCCAATGCGCGCATCATCGAATATGCTGCAAACGAGGTCGGCCTGCCGATGGAGCGGGTGATGGTGAACGTCGCCCGCTACGGCAATACCTCGGCGGCGAGTATTCCACTGGCGTTGTGCGAAGCATTCGACGGCGGGCGCATTGAGCCGGGGGACACGCTCGGTTTAGTGGCCTTCGGCGCGGGGCTCACCTGGGCCTCGGCGATCGTGGAACTGTCCGCCGACCTGCCCGCGCTGCCCGCTTCAGCGCATCCGCCCACCGAAGCCGCCATGGCATAACGACGACGTCTGATGTCGGATTCCTCCTCTGCGCTGGCGCTCGCGATCATCCGCCTCGCCCTCATTCTGGGCGTGCTTGCGGCCGGAGTCGTCTTTTGGATCGTGCTGGATCGGATGGAGGAGCCGATGCTGCAGCCGGATGTGCGTCGACCGGTCCGCCTCGCCCTCTTCGGCTTTTGGGCCGTACTTGCGCTGGCTATTGCGTTCGTCCGCCGGAAGCGAAGCGGGACGGAGGGGCAGCGCGCCCGTGCCCTCACGATCGTCGGGTGGGCCCTGGCGCAGGCTATCGGGCTGGCGGGCGTGGTCTACTACTTTCTCACGGGGGCACTGCTTTTCATGGCCGCCGGTCTCGTGCTGCAGATCGTCATCAGCTTTGCGGTCTTGCCGCCGCCCTCATGGGGTCGCTGAGTTGTCCAGCGCGTCCGCGTGAAACCGCGGCTGCCGGCGGTCGCGGCGCATCAACAGCAATCCGCCCACGATGAGCACGCCCCCGATTAGCTGGATGAGCGTGACTGCTTCGTTTAGGAAGAGCACACCTCCGAGCAGTGCCACGAAAGGAACCAGGTTGCTGTACACCGCTGTGTTCGAGGCGCCCACGTTCTTGACGGCGGTGTTCCAGATGGCGAACGCGATCCCCGTCGACAGCCCGCCTGAGAAGACGATAGCGACCCATACCCACGCTGTGACGCGGGCCCACTCCACCGTATCCAGATAGGGGATACCGATGCCAATCAGGAAGGGCAGGGCAACCATAATCCCGAAGAAGGTCGCGCCGGTGGGTGACACATCGTGCACGATCGATTTGTTAAAGGCCGTGTAGGCGCCCCAGAGCACGGCGCCCAACAGCATGATGAGGTTCCCGTAGAGCGAGCCGCCAAGGGTGACGTCCTGCGCTCCAGCCCACACGACCGCCATCGTCCCGATCAGCGAAACCGCCAGCCCGAGCCAGGACGCCCTTCCGAGGCGCTCGTATCCGGCAATCCGGCTGATGAGGGCAGTCCAGAGAGGCGCTGCGGCCATGATGAGCGCCGCGCTTCCGGCCGTGGTGTTATTCACCCCGATGATGAAGCACAGCTGATACAGCACAAAGCCCAGCAGGCCGAGCCCCACAATCGTGAAGGGGTGCCGGCGGATAGGGTCGAAAAAGTCGCGTTCGTCGCTGTGTCGACGCCGGGCAATGTAGAGCCCGCCCAGGGCCGCGGCCGAGACAGCGAAGCGAAAGATGTTGATGACGTGTGGATGCATTACCCCGAGGGCTGCCTTCAGGACCGGAAAGTTGACGCCCCAGACGACGACTACGAAAAGCAGGGCCGCGTCATGTTTCCACGATGAGGACGAACCGGACATGCGGTTCAGGTTGGGTTGATGATCGGAGCCAGAATGTTGGACCGGCGGTGCGGTAGGGGGCGCTGCGGGGCAGGCACCGCATGGATCGCCAATCCATTATCGAAAATCCTATCTCCTTATAAAATCCCCTGTGACGATCTTTCCACAGGATCGGTTGAGTTTGCAACAATTCAGCGCGACAATGAGTGCATATCTTGGCTTTCTCTTTCACTAATGACGAGGCCCGCATGACCGACCCCGATATCCCCCGTCTGTACTACTCCATCGGCGAGGTGGGCGAGATGGTGGGACAAGAGCCGCATGTGCTGCGCTACTGGGAGTCTGAGTTCGACGTGCTCAGTCCCCGAAAAAACCGGGCAGGCCGGCGCGTCTATACCGAGGACGACATCGCCACCATCCGGCGAATCCATCGTTTGCTGAAAGAGGAAAAGTACACCATTGCCGGAGCACGCCAGGCCATCGCACGCCAGCAGAACCAGCTCGATGAGCACGAATTCCGTGAGCAGTTATCGGAACTCCGCAGCTTTTTGCAGTCGGTCTTGGAGCGGTTGTGACCCCGCCACCATGCGTTTTTCATGAACGGGTTGACGAACCCCTCGACGGGTTGTTGGTTAGAACTCGATACCAAACCAATTATCGGGACATGGCGCAGTCAGGTAGCGCGCACGCCTGGGGGGCGTGAGGTCCCCGGTTCAAATCCGGGTGTCCCGACTTTTCGGACCGATTGCCTCGGGTAGCCTTGCTGCCGGAGGCTTTTTACTTTATACTCGAAGGGCACCAGCGTACTGCTGTTGGGCAGCGGCTGGATTTGCACTTGTGCTCCCACCATCAAGTCGTTCTGTCTCTCATGCCGGACGAATCGGTCGCCCAAGCCGGATCGCGGTTTGCCCGCGATATGAAACGGATTCGCGAGAAGCGGAATGTCTCGCGGTCCGATATTCACGACGCGACGATGATCTCCGTGGAGCTGATCCGTTCATTCGAAGAGCGGGGGCTGGTCGATCATCCCCGCTTCAATCGCGTCTACCTCCGCTCTTTCGTTCGCTCATTGGCCCAGTCCATCGACATCGATGCGTCGCTGGCTGTGCACGAACTGGAGCGCGCGCTGGAGGGGGGCTACACGAACCGGCTGGCCGTGGAGTACCTCGGAGAGGAACCGGAAGACCCGGTCGACGCACCGGAGCCCGAGGCGGCTACGCCCCCGGACACGTCCGCGTCGGAGCCGATTCAAGACTCCTCATTATCGCGCTCTCCCACCCGCTCGTCGCATCGGGGCACCGCCGGTTCCGCGACGGTCGCTGTTGCAGTCGTGTTCGGGCTTATCATCGTCGCCGGTCTGGTTTGGGTTAGCTGGACGCAGTGGGGCAGATCCGCAGATTCCGAGCCAACCCCGCCGCCCGCGGCTGACACCACCACCGAGCAGACTGCAGCCTCGCCCGATACGACATCAAACCCGACACCATCGCGACCCGTGTTGGGCGACACGATATACATAACCGTCATCGCATCGGAGGGCCGCGTCGATCCGATTCGGATCCGCCGGGATACCGATCTTCGCCGCCCATATTACATAGAGCAGGGGGAAGCCGCTGTTTTCCCCGCGCAGGACAGCGTGGTGATGGAGCGCGAGTTGGATCTGATTACAGTGCTCGTCGACGGCTATACTTTTCCCATTGATCCAGAAGACGCCGACGGACCGATTCGTATCACCCGGGCGTCTGCACAGGCATTTCTTGACACAGCAATGTTGGCGCGCACGTCCGTGCCGGCTTCTCCCGACACGTTTGCCGTTCTCGGGCCATGAATCGCTTTTCGCTTCCGTAGGAGCGGTGCGTAGATGACCTGGTGATTCGTCCGGGAAGGAGGGAAGGATCCTTCCGATAGGTCTGGCATTTAGGTAGCATCCGTCATAGAACCGAGAGCGGGGGCTCCTGAGAAACATCTGTGGGAAGAGGGGCCGGCGGTGATCGTTGATAGATGTGGATAGAGTATCATGAATTTGTTCGAGAAGTTTGGATGGTCCAAGCAGCAGGCGCGTCCCGTGGGCGACCAGCTTGAGACGGGGCGGTCGGAGCAAGATACGGCTGCCGCGCGGCGGACGAATATCCTCCTTAAGCTGGGCCTTTTCGTGGGCTTGGTGGCCATCACGCTGGCGGCGTTTCCGCGGGGTGGGATGTACGAATACACAGTAAAGGTGGGTGATGTCTGGCGGCAGCCGACCCTCGTAGCCCCGTTCAATTTTCCAGTGTACAAAGATCCGGATACGGTAGAGCGCCAGCGCCAGCGCGCCCGTAAAGAAACGCCGCCATACTTTCGAGAAGTCTCCAATGCCGAGCAGCAGATCGCGGCGAACCGGGATACAGTGGCGCAGGAGTTGCAGAACATCTTTGATGCCTATGCTTCTTTTCTCTACCACAAACAGCGCGATCAGCCGGAGGCGGCGCGTAAGGATTCCGCGCGCTATATCGAGTTGCGTCGCAATGCGCGCGTGAAGGCGACCCCCGAGCAATGGCGGATGCTCGTCCGCGACTACACCCGAAGGTTGGACGGCCTCTCGACGACCTCGCGAGGCACGCCCAGCGGTCCGCGGCTCGATCAGCAGCTCCTCGACGCGGCCTATGAGTTAAGCGCTCAACTCATGAGCGTGGGGGTGATCAATCGCTCGCGTGACTCCATTCAAACCGATCAAATCGTCATTCGGAATGAGCAGGAGCGCAGCCAACGGATGGTGTCGAAAGACAACATCTACGGGTTGAACGAGGCCTATTCCGATTATGCCCGTCCTCAGTTGCAGGACCGCTTCAGTGACCATCCGCAGCAGGCGGATCTGGCATATTCGTTCTTTCGGGCCATTTTCCAGCCCTCGCTGCGGTATCTGCGGGCGGAGACGTTGCAGGAACGAGAAAAGAGAGCCAGCCAAATTCTGCCCACGCAAGGTGGCGTCCAGCGCGGAGACATCATCGTCAGCCAGGGTGAAGAGGTGACGGCCGAAATCCAGCGCAAGCTCCAATCGCTGGAGCGCAAGCGAAATGAGCGTTCGGCGCGGACCATCGTGTGGAAGCAGCTGTCCGGTGAGCTCATCCTCACGCTGCTGATTTACTCGGTCTTCTTCCTCTTCGTGTATTTTATCCGGCGAGAGGAGATCTTCGAGGACAACAAGAAATTGCTCCTTATCACGCTGCTGTTTGCCGCTATTGCAGCACTCTTTGGGGTTACGGTTCGGCTGGATTGGGTGAGCCTGTATGTCGTTCCAGTGGCCCTGGCAGCGGTTCAACTGGCGATTGTATTTGATGTGCGTCTCGCGCTGATGGGCACGCTCACAATGGCCATGTTGGGCGGAACCATGCTGGGGCTCGATCTGGAGTTCATGCTTGCGACCTTCATCGCGGGCATGATCGGGATTTACAGCGTGCGTGACATTAAGAACCGGGGGCAGTTTTTCGTGACGACGCTGCTGGTCTTCGTGGGCTATGTGGCCGTGCTGGTAGGAGGCTGGCTCTATCTGGGGACGCCGGTCGAACGCCTGGGCAACGATGTGATGTTTGCCGCCATTGGAGCCTCGTTCACGGTCGCCTCGCAATTCCTGCTCTGGGTTCTGGAGCGTACGTTCGACGTCACGACCGATCTGACGCTGCTGGAGCTCTCCGATACGAACCGGCCGCTCCTCAAGAAACTGAGCATCCGTGCGCCCGGCACGTTTAATCACTCCTTACAGGTGGCGAATCTGGCCGAGGCCGCAGCTGATCGCATCGGGGCGAATGCGCTGCAGACGCGCGTCGGCGCGCTCTATCACGACATCGGGAAGATGCTCAAGCCCGATTATTTTGTCGAGAACCAACGTGGGGCGAATCCGCACGATCAGCTGAAGCCGCGGATGAGTGCGCTCATCATCGCGAGCCACGTCAAAGAGGGTGTCGAGATGGCGAAGGAGTACAACCTGCCCCGGCGCGTGATGCACTTTATTCCGACGCATCACGGCACCTCCCGCATTGAGTATTTCTATCGCAAGGCCGTCGAACAGACCTCCGAAGAAAACTCGCGAGTACTGGAATCGGAGTTTCGCTATCCGGGGCCGCGCCCCGATTCGAAGGAGACCGGGATCCTGATGATGGCCGATTCGATTGAGGCCGCCAGCCGGAGCCTCGACGAACCGACGCACAATCGCCTGAAGTCGCTGATCGATCTAATTGTGCGCGAGCATATCGAGGACGGCCAGTTGGATAATACCGATCTCACGTTCCGCGATATCGCGCAGATCAAGGATACATTCCTCTCGATGTTGACGGGCATTTACCACGTGCGCTTCAAGTACCCCGATCAGGAAGAGGAGGCGCCCGATACCGACCTGATCGAGTCGACGGTGGAGAAGGGCGCCGAAGAGCAGTACGAGGGGACTTCGGTGCTTTTGGCCGATAATAGTTGGGGAACGCCTGAACAGCAGCGAATCAGCGCGGAGCAGCTTCGAAAGCTACCGGGCGTGCGTGACCCCAAGGCGCCGCGGACTGAGCTGGCCAAGGCCTCACCGTATCGCCGCCCCCCGATGAGTAAGGACGATGCGCCGCCGCAACCCTCGGGCGACGGTAGCCTAAGCAAACCGCCGGCCGAAGGTGAGGACGACATTGGCGAGTCGGAGGCGACGTAGCCTCACGCCGGCACGGCCCGCCGGATCGCCTCCATCGAGTCGGGGCTGACGACGGGGGCGATGGCGGTGTGATTGTGCTGGTGTTCATCGTCGAGATGACGGATTAGCGTGCGGCGGCTGCGCGGCGTGTAGAGAATCCAGTCCGTCTCCGCCACGAAGGTGTCCAGATGGGTGCTGCCGTCATCGGTCGAGACGGCGATGACCTGGCCGCCAAAGCCGGTCGCACGGCGGATCTGCTGCATGAGGGGCTGAATCGTCTCGGCCTGGCGGGTGACCAGTCCGAGCGTTTCATCGGTGAGCAGGCGAGCGACCCGTTCGAGCGTTTCGCTGGGCAGATGCGTCACGAAGCCCAGCGTGTCGGCGCGTGGCACGGCGTTCATGACCGCTTGCAGGCGCTCGAATGGAGCGAAGACGAAATCGGCATCCTGATGGCGCTCCAGCCGATCTTCGGGCACCGGCGTCACCGTTCGTTGGAGAGTGGTGGCGATCTGTTCGGCACAGATGGCGTTAATTTCTGGATGCAGTCCAGTCGCGATGAGCTTGCGCGTGGTGCTGGCATGATCGAGCAGCGACGCCTGCTCCTGAAACAGGTAGTCGATCTCGTCCTCGTCGAGCCCCAGTCCAATCAGGTGCTGGAGCGTGCCGTGGACGACGGCCGCGCCGCGCTCCATGCGCTCACTCTTATCGAGCGGCGTGCGCTCCTTCACTACGTAACCCGTGCCGGGTTGGGCAACGACCAATCCCTCCTCTTCGAGGGCTTGGTAGGCTTTGCGCACCGTGTGAAACGATATGTCGATTTGCTCGCCGAGCTTGCGGGTCGACGGCAGCGTATCGCTGATGCGATACTGCCCGCTGGCAATCAAGTAGCGGAGTTGCTCGATGAGCTGCTCGCGGACGGGCGTGGTGGCAGACCGGTCGATCGAGATCACGGGCGAGCGGGCGACGTGGACCGAGAGGACGCGACGAAGACGGTGCAGCGGTGCTGGGGGGCAACGCCATCGGCGAGGTTGGGCCCCAGCCGGATTTCGTAGGAGCCGCGCTCCCGAAAGACGGGTATGGCGGCCCGGGCGTCGTACGCATAAGGCTTGATCTGTAGAGAATCGGCCTGAAAGCGCAGCGTGTCCCCGGAAGTCAAAGCTGATTGCGCTGGTGCGGGGCTGAGTTGCGGATGCGCCGTGCCTGTCCGGTAGGCAACGAAGAGCGTTCCTTGCGGATCGACGATGGCGAGATCTCCTTCGGCTGCGTCGGGCAGAGTAATGGTCATTGTGTCACCGGCGTGCAGCGTATCGGGGGCGCACGAAAAGGCAGGCTCTGCCTGGGGCGGAGGCGTGTTGCCGCCGCAGCCGAGGAGCAGGAGGGCGAGTCCGGCGTAAATCCATCGGTAGGGAATACGCATCAGTCGAAGTCGGAGCAAGACATGAAGTAGTGGCATTTCGGGCAGCGGTACTTGCACCCGCGGTTGTGCAGCCGGCTTCCGCAGTTCGGGCAGTAGTCCCAGTAGTTCTGGGACTGAGCAGAGGATGACGAAGGCGACTTCGGAGCGGATGGGGGAGCCGAAGAGGCCTCAGATGGCGCCTCAGATGGCACGTCGGCGTCAGTCATGGGCAACAGTTACGCGGTGGATGAGGCAGGGTGGCGGGCGGATTGAAGCGCATCGAGCAGGTTCCGGTGATCCGGCCAGTCGGCGTAGTTCAGGGTATGCGTTTCCCAGCCGAGCGTCAAGTACAGCGCATCCGATCCCTGTCGTATGTCATGGATCTCCTCCCATATCAGCGGCGAGGGGGTCCACAGGCAGTCGTTCACGCTCCGGATGGCGGCTTGGCCGGTCCGAATGTGGACCTCAGCCGGGGTGGCGCCCAGCCGGAAACGCGTCCAGCCGACCGCGACGATCAGGGCGCCGGGCATTCCCCAGGTGAGATAGGGCATCACGGGGAGCTGTTGCAACACCGAAGCCGTGGCGCCGAGCATCACCGGAATCATGCAGGCGCCGAGCGGGCGAATCAGGGCCTGGCCGTAGACGAGCGCGGAGGGTGCGCCGTCTGGGTGGTGGCGGCTGGTAAACACAGTGCGGGCAAAATCGGCCACAGGCTTACTGCAGGCTGGGATCCCACGGTTCGAGAAGAAGCGTCAAGTCGTCCACCATCTGTTGCTGGCCCGTGTCGTCGGCGATCGCCAGCAGGTTGCGGCCCATCCGTAGCAAGATCGACGAGGCGTCCGCCGCTGTAAAATAGCCAGAGCGCGGCTGGAGGCCGGCTTTCAGGAGAAATCGGATGCACTCATCTTTTGTGATATACGAGCCGTCATTGAACAGGTCGATGAAGAGTTCGCCGTCTTTGTCGATATATTTGACCAGAAAGTGGGCTGGCATGTTAACGCCGTAGACGGGCAGCCGAAGCCGGCGCCCGAGCAGTACGTACAGCACAGAGAGGCTGATGGGAATGCCCATCCGCCGGTCGATCACCTGATTCAGATAGCTGTTGTTGGGGTCGTAGTAGTGCTCCTCATTGCCGGTGAATCCGAGCTCCTCGCACATGTACCTGGCCAGGGCCATGGCCCGCTCGGCACCGTCGTGCGCCTGAATCTGGGGACGGATATCTGCAGCGAACGCATCCAACTTCTCCTGATAGGTGGGGATGTCAAGCCGGGGAAAGCGGTAGAGCGCCAGCAGAAACGCCCCGCGCTCCAGATCCGAATTCGTCTGCTCCATGATGGCCGTCCACGCCCGCACGATATCGCGCATATGGAGGTCATGCACGAGTGCGTCGAGCTCGGAGCGCAGGGGCTCTTCGGTGGATGCCTGCGCCTCGATCAGCAGTGGCAGCGCCTCCCGCCCAAGCTCATCGAAGCGGCGCTGGATCGACGCCTGGACGGCAGCGTCCGGGTCGTCCAAGAGCCGGATCAGCGCGTCGACTTCACGTTCGGTCGGCGGTGAGGTCATGAGATCAGAGGGAAGTCGGGACGGTCATGAGTTGGAGAGACTGCCGTTGCCGGCTTCGGACAGTTCGGTTTTCGAGGCCGCGGCTTCGTCCGGCTGGTGGAAGGCGTAGTGGTAATGCGTGGCCGGGTTAAGGTTTTCCTTGATCGAGCGCGGCGAGACCCAGCGGATGAGGTTGAGGTAGGAGCCGGCCTTGTCGTTCGTACCCGAGCGCCGCGCTCCACCAAAGGGCTGCTGCCCCACCACTGCGCCGGTGGGTTTATCGTTGATGTAAAAGTTGCCGGCGGCGTTCACGAGACGGTCCTCGGCGCGTTGGATGGCGGCGCGGTCGTGGCTGAAGATGGCACCGGTGAGGCCGTACCGCGAGGTTTCGTCGACCAAATCCAGCGTTTCGTCGAATTCGTCATCCGGATACACGTAGACGGTCGCGACGGGACCGAAGAGTTCCTCTTCCATCGTCACGTAATGCGGATCGTAGGCGCGAATGACCGTCGGGCGGATGAAGTAGCCCTCCGCGTCATCGAAGCCGCCTCCGATGATCACTTCGGCGTCCTCGGCCGCATCGGCATCCTCGATGTAGCCTGTGATCTTGTCGAAGGCCTTTTGATCGATGACGGCATTAATGAAGTTGGTGAAGTCCTCGGGCGGACCCATCTTCAGCTCGGCGAGCTGGTCGTTGAGGGCCTGTCGGATCTCGGGCCAGAGCGATTCGGGCAGATAGAGGCGTGAGGAAGCCGAGCATTTCTGGCCCTGATACTCGAAGCTTCCGCGTACAATCGCCGTGACGACGGCATCCACATCAGCCGAAGGATGGGCTAGGATGAAGTCCTTACCGCCGGTCTCCCCCACGATCGTGGGAAAAGTACGGTAACGCGGTAGGTTCTCCGAAATCTGCTGCCACAGATGCTGGAACGTCCGCTCCGAGCCGGTAAAGTGCAGCCCGGCGAAGTGCTCCGATTCAAGAGCGGGGGTCCCGACGGCGGCGCCATCATCGGCGGGGAGCATATTGATTACGCCCGCAGGCAGGCCCGCCTCTTCGAGGAGCTTGTACAGGAAATAAGCCGAGTAGATGGAAGTCGAGGACGGCTTCCAGAGAACCGTGTTGCCCATCAGCGCAGGGGCTGTCGGAAGATTGGCCTGAATCGAGGTAAAGTTGAACGGAGTGACGGCGAGGATGAAGCCTTCGAGCGGACGGTATTCCATCTGGTTCCAGATCCCGTCGCTACTCTTTGGCTGATCGGTGTAAATCTGCTCCATGTACTGGACGTTGAAGCGAAAGAAGTCGATCAGCTCACACGCCGAGTCGATCTCAGCCTGATGGGCGTTTTTGCTCTGGCCGAGCATCGTCGCCGCGTTGATGGTGTCACGCCAGGGGCCGGCCAGCAGCTCCGCGGCGCGGAGGAAGATGGCGGCGCGATCCATCCAATCCATCGCTGCCCACGTTTCCTTTGCCTCCAAGGCGGCCTCAATTGCCCGATGCGTTTCCGCTGCGCCTGACTGATGCACATGGCCCAGCGTGTGGCTGTGGTCGTGCGGCATGACGACGCGGGAGGTGGTACCGGTCTTTACGGCCTCGCCCCCAATGAAGGCTGGAATGTCGATCGTCTGATTCTTAAGCTCCTCCAGCTTCTGCTGTAGTGCGGCGCGCTCGGCGGTGCCGGGCGCGTAGCTGCGTACCGGTTCGTTCTCCGGAATCGGGGTTGTCGAAATCGCGTTATTCATAACGTGGACGCGTGATTCTCTGATGTACAATGGTGAGAGGAGTAGGGGAAGGGCCGTGGTAAATCTCTACTCTCTGCATCGGGGGTTGTTCGCCCGGAGCCCGACCATGAGATTGGGCCCGGAGGGGCCGAAACCTTTGTGCGATCGGTTGGTGAGTGCACCGGGCAGGGTCGATGCTCTGCCATTCTCTGTTCACCAGTCAGCCGCTGCTTGCCGTGTCTGCTCGCTTCGAATGGTTTATGGCGCTTCGATACCTCTGGGGCGCCGAGGGGCAGGCCGAGGGGCGAAGTTTCCTGCGATTCATTACGTATGTCGCGATTGGGGGGATTGCGCTGGGCGTCGGCGCGCTGCTGCTGGCCCTTTCCATCGTCCGCGGATTCAGCCAGGAGATCGAGAACAAGATAGTCGGTTTTGGCGCACACGTTCAGGTGCGCAGCTACCTGCAGGATGCGCCCCTGGAGCCGGCCGACGAGCTGGAAGCGCGGCTGCGCGGGGTGCCGAACGTGTCGCGAGTCGCGCCCGTGGCCCAGCGTTTTATCTTGCTGCGCCGCTCCCGCGAGGCCATCGATGGCGTGGCGCTCTTCGGAGCGGATGAGCCGCCGCCGTATCTGGCCGATCGCGTGGTCGACGGGGCGTTTCGGTTTGCCCCTGATTCGCTTCGGCGTCCGGGACTCGTTCTCGGCCACCAGCTGGCGCGCCGCCTGGATCTATCCGTAGGCCAGACGGTTACGGCTTTCTCCATCAACGATCCAGGCGAGACGTCGGCGGGGCTCTTGCAGCCGCGCGTAAAACAGTTTCACGTGGCGGGTATCTACGAAACTTCGCTTGCCACGATTGACGATCTGTATGTGTTTACCAGTCTCCGCACGGCCCGTGAGCTCATCGGCCTGCCAGAGAATGCCGTGAGTCATTATGATCTGACGGTGCAGCCCGTGAGCCGGGCTGATTCCGTGGCCGCCCAAATCGAGCGGGAGTTTGGTTTTCCCGTTGGGGCACAGACGATCTACGAGCGCTTCCAGGGGCTTTTTGCATGGGTTAACCTGCAACAGGGCATCATTCCACTCGTCATTAGTGTGATCGTGATCGTGGCCGCCTTCAACATTGTCAGCACGCTGCTGATGATGATCCTGGAGAAAACTCGCGAAATCGGGGTGCTGGAGAGTCTGGGTGCGTCCGGACGGATGATGCGCCGGCTGTTCCTGGCGCTCGGTCTGCTGATCGGAGTCGTGGGTACGGTGATCGGTGAAGCGCTGGCGCTGATTCTGGCGCTTATCCAACAGCGATTTCAGATCATTCCACTCCCGGCAGAAGCGTACTACATGAAGTCGGCTCCGGTCGAACTGAGCCCGCTCGATTTTGTTATAGTGGCCAGCGTAGCACTGACGCTTTGTGCCCTGGCCGCGTACGTTCCAGCGCGTGTCGCTTCCCGTATCAAACCGGTAGAGGCCATCCGGTTTCAGTAATCCCCCCTTTCCCACCCCACTCACCCTGATTCATGACTATTTCTAAGGGACAACCCGCCCCCGATTTTTCGCTGTACTCCGACACGATGGAGTCCTTCGCGCTCTCGGATCGTCGCGGTCAGCCACTGTTGTTGTTATTCTTCCCTGGCGCATTCACCAGCGTGTGCACGACCGAGCTCAACACGGTGAATAAGGAGCAAGATGCGTTTGGGGGCGATGATGTTCAGATCGTTGGTATCTCGACCGATTCGCCGTTCGTTCTGCACGAGTTCAAGTCAGTAAATGAGTTGCAGTTTCCGCTGCTGAGTGACCACGACGCCGAGGTCAGTGCGGCGTATGGGGCGAAGTATGACCACGACTTCACCGATATGAATCTGGATCGGATTTCAAAGCGAGCCGCCTTCGTGGTCGACGGTGAAGGTATAATCCGTTATGCTGAAGTCCTCGACAACGCGGGTAAGATGCCCGATTTCGAGGCAATTCAGGCCACTCTTGCGAATTTGAGTACCGTTGCGGCAAAGTGAAGTACGATCTGAGTTATTATATCCGTTATTGCAATTAAAACCTGCAATTTTAAGGGCTATCACGTACGTTACCACGTAGCATGATGGTTAATCGGCGGGCGTTGGCTTGCTTCCAGGGGCTGGAGGGCCTCAGATGCGAGACGACCCCGCCGATTTGTATTGGATACCCCCTTATGCCCATGACCCATGAAAGCTGCTTTCGTCCAGTTCAATCCGTCGTATCTCGACGTTGAATCCAATTGGAATCAGGTTGAGTCGCTGATTGCCACCGTTGACGTCGATCTGATCGTACTGCCTGAGCTCTTTACGTCCGGCTATTTCTTTCAGTCGAGTGAGCATGTCGCTCGCGTCGCAGAACCGATCCCCGATGGGCCTACGACGGAGCGGGTACACCAATGGGCCGAGGCGTTGCAGGCCACCATCGTGGCTGGACTGCCCGAACGGGCGGGGGAGCAGCTGTTCAACAGTGCAGTTATCGTTGAGCCTGAGGGGTATGTGGCCACGTACCGGAAGGTGCACCGCTACTACGAAGAGAATATTCACTTTGCCCCCGGAGATCTCGGCTTTCCGGTTGTGGAGGTGACGACGGGCGATGGGACGGACTACCGCCTCGGGACGATGATCTGTTTCGACTGGTACTTTCCGGAGGCCGCCCGCTCACTTGCCCTGAACGGTGCCGATGTGATCGCCCACCCATCAAACCTGGTGCTACCTCATTGCCCTGACGCGATGCCCATCCGCGCACGTGAGAATCACGTTTTCACCATCACGGCGAACCGGTACGGTCAGGAGACGAAAGGAGAGGAAACGCTTACTTTCATCGGCCAGAGCGAAATGTGCGGGCCGGATGGCAGCATTCTTTACCGATCCGAGGGGGCTGGAGATGAGGTTGGCCTCGTCGAGATAGATCCGCACGCCGCGCGGGATCGGCAGCTCAATCCATACAATCACATCTTCGCCGATCGTCGTCCTGCCACTTACCCTTCGTCGAGCGAAGCGCGGATGCGATCAAGCGGTTGAGGATGTGTATCCGGCTCGAAGGAGCGCCCGGTGACGGCTTCAAACAGCTCGATGTAGCGCTCGGCGACGGTTATGCGGAAGTCATCCGGAAGGTCGGGCATGATCTGGCCGGATTTGCCCTGAAAGCCGTGCTCCATCAGCCATTCGCGGACGAACTCTTTGGAAAGCTGGCGTTGCGGCTCGTTCCGCTCCAGTCGCTCTTCATAGGTATCGGCATAGTAGTAGCGGGACGAGTCGGGGGTGTGCACCTCATCGATCAGCACGAGCTCGCCGTCTTTCGTCCGCCCAAACTCGTACTTGGTGTCGACCAAAAGCAAGCCCTGATCCCGGGCCATTTCCGATCCGCGCTCAAACAGAGCGAGAGCGTATGCTTCAAGCTGATCGAAGGTCGCCTCGTCGATAAGGTCCCGCTCGATTGCTTCGTCGCGGCTAATGTCTTCGTCATGGCCCTCCTCGGCTTTGGTCGCTGGGGTGAGAATGGGCTCGGGGAGTTGGCTGCTTTCCTGAAGACCGTCTGGCAGGGACTGGCCGCACAGTTCGCGGCCGCCATCCCGGTATACGCGCCACGCGTGGCCTGCGAGATAGCCCCGCACGACAAACTCAATGGGGATGGGCGTGCAGGGATCGGCGACGGTGACATTCGGATCGGGCACCGACTGGACGTGGTTGGGGACGAGATCGGCTGTGGCGTCGAAGAAGTACGCGGCCACCTGATTGAGGACCTGTCCTTTGAACGGGATCGTCTGGGGAAGGACGTGATCAAACGCCGAGATGCGATCGGTCGTGACCAGAATCAGCCGGTCCGGCTGGCGGTACGTGTCGCGCACCTTACCCTGATAGCGGTCGCCCAGGTCGTCGAAGTGAGTTTTTCGGATAGTGCGGTCGAGCTGCTCGCGGATGAGACTCCGGTTCATGGGGAAAGAGGTTAGGGGGTGACGCTTGATTTGCGTACGACGAGTTCGGGCATGATAAGCTGCGAGACGAGTGGCTCGGAGGTGTCTCCATTCATGCGGCGTAGCAGCAGATCTGTGGCGTCTTCGCCCACGTCGTGCATATTCTGAGCGACGCTCGTAAGACCGATAAAGCGGCTCACTTTGATGTCATCGTATCCTACGAGGGCGAAGTCATCCGGTACCTCGTACCCGGAGTGCCGAAGCGCCTGCCATGCCCCAATGGCTTGCACATCGCTGCTGGCAAAGACGGCTGTGACGGAGGGCGATACATTGAGGAGCGCTTCCATGGCCTCGTACCCCGATTCCTCACTGAAGCCGGCGTGCTTGTCGGTATGGCCTTCGGTGACGAGCCGTTCATCGAACGTCAGTCCGGCATTCTCGAGCGCTTCACGGTACCCTTGAATTCGGGCGTTGCGAAGCGGGCTTTCGTGCTTGGTAGTGATCATACCAATCCGCTCATGCCCCTGATTGATCAGGTGTTCGACGGCCATTCGGGCGCCGGCTGTGTCATCCCAATAAAACGTATCGAGATCATCCCATCGCGTCCCGATGATGATGACCGGGGCGCCGAGCCGGCTTAACTCGCCGGCGATGTCCGAGTCAACCGGGAGGCCTGTGAGCAGCAGCCCATCCATCGCGCCGCGATTCAGGAAGTTCATGAGCGTGTGCTCAGGGTGCTTCCAGTCGAGGTCGCACAGCAAGAGGTCGATGTCGATATCGCCCAGCCGGCTGCGCACGCCTTTAAGGAGCTCGTTGTGGAACGGCGTGGTGAAGGTCGGCACCGCCACGGCCAGCGTCCGGCTCGTCTGTTGCGCAAGATTTTTGGCCGTTCGGTTTGGCCGGAACTTGAGTTCCTTAATCGCGCTGAGCACGTTCTCTCGCGTCGAATCGGAGACGTCGCTGGAGTTGTTGAGGACGCGGGAGACGGTGGAGATCGCCACGCCAGCATGATCAGCGACGTCGTAAATCGTGGGGCGCGTCTTGTCGGAGTCAAACGAGGCCATGGGGTTGTATGGCGGGTGAAGGAAGATGAGGTTATCAGCAGGGGGCGAGCTGCCTCAGGAGGGTACAATATCTCCCGCGCGCTCCCAAAAATAATCAGGCGCGTGTACATTCTCATGCTGCTGGCCGTGTCTTAACGCTTCGGTAACATGAGCTTTAGCCTGCTGGAGCGCTTCGGTGTAATCAACGCCCTGTTCTAATTGATGGAGGAGGCCGATGAGGAAAGCGCTGGATGCGCCGTGCAGGTCCTGTGTGTCGAGCAGCGGCGCTTCGTACAGGGCGAAGTCGTCACCATCGTAGTAGAGATCAACGGCGTAGTTGGGCAGGTCCGAGTCGGTGTCAAAGTGATGGGTTGCGATCTGACCGCAGCGCATCAAGACGCGGCCGGCGCCGAGATCGCTCAAGCGTTGCACGGCTACCTGGGCGTCGTCAAGGCTGGGGATTTCCATGCCCGCCATGAGGGCGGCATCTTGGCGTCGGATGGCCACCAGGTCGGCCCCGTCCAGACGGCTCGTCAAGGCGTCCATGCACCGCTGGTTGACGATGTCTTCACCGCTCGGGCCGCTCAGCGTCAGGTCAAGGAGGAGCGGACCCTCCAGGTGGGCATTCAAGAGATCGAACGTGATGTCCACGGTGCGTCGATGCCCAACGATCCCTACCTTCGCGCTGGTTGGCTGCGTGGTTTCAAAAAGATGTTCGAGCTGGGCTGATACCGTATCGGTCGGAACGTCAAGCACATCCGTCACTACGCCATGGCCGGCGACGACGAGCGCAGTGCAGACGGGGAACGCGGAGCCTTCGAGCCCGCGTGTGGCTAAGATATCGGCCGAGAGCCCACGTTCGATGCTCGCGTACAGCGCATTAACAGCGATGGGGCGGAATGGGGAGGAGGTAGGCACCAGAGGAAAGCAACAAGCGGTCAGGAATGCGATGTCCATTCGATATGATGCGTTAGTAGCCCGATACGTCCTTGTTCCCAACGGTCCTGAAGTCGGCGGTTTAACGGGGTGGCTCTAAGCCGGGGGATTGTGAAATTGTCGATGGAGCCAGAAACATCCCCTTTTGCTCGCGCATATCTACCCTTGGGTAAAATACCTTTCGCAAACGCGACCGCTTTTTCGCTGCCTTCCCTCGCGAACGCCTCATAGCTCGCCATATGCAAGATACGCAAGCGCTCCCGGTCGGACTTCGGCGTCGATGGTGGGGCGTGGCGGCAGCCTTTGGAGGCGCATTCGCTGGAACCTATCTTCTGTTGCATATTTTCGCAGCCCCCACGGCGCCCTGGACCTGGGCATTGCCTTCGGGACTCATGCTGGCGTATTTGCTTGGATTTGCGCGAGTCAATCTGCGCCATAATCGGCGCCGCACCGGCGCCCCGATTCTCAGTCAGTTGGGAGTCAGCAACGGTCTTACGCTTACGCGCGGCCTATCATATGGATTGCTGGCCGGGTTCATTGCTCACCCGCCAACAGATGGTTTCTGGACGGTCGTTCCCGGAGCGTTGTATACCGGTGCTGCGCTGACTGACGTTGCGGATGGATATCTCGCTCGCGCGCGCGAAGAAACGACGCGCCTCGGAGCGAAGCTGGACGTGGAAGTTGACTCGATTGGCATCCTTGTTGCTACGGTTCTGGCGGTTCAACTGGGTAAGCTGCCCGGCCTTTTCTTAGGTCTGGCGGGGCTATACTATGTATTTCGAATTGCAATATGGTGGCGTGCGTATCGTGGCTTGCCCGTCTTCGAATTACCCAATAGCCCATGGCGCCGGCTTATCGGCAGCTTTCAGGTCGGCTTCCTCTGTGTAATTCTATGGCCTGTGCTCCCTGATCCAATCACGACGCTTGGAGGATACATTCTCGCGGGACCGATCGTACTGAGTTTTAGTCGCGACTGGTTGGCCGTAACCCATGAGACACCGACTCTCTTCTCCCAGACCCTTTCGCGACTCCGTCCGTTCGTTGTAAACACCGTCCCCGTCATTCTACGTGGCATCCTGGTGAGCGCAGGGCTTGGTCTAATCGGAATTTTTGGTTGGGAGGGGGCATACTGGGTTCAACTCGTGGGACTATTGGGAACAATCAGCCTGGTGTTGGGCTGGTTTGGGCGTATTGGTGCGGTCGTATGGCTCGGACTTGGGTGCTACATGGCTACGCAAGCTGGCCTGATGTGGCTCAGCGGAATCGTACTTGCCAGCTCATTGATGCTAATGATGCTGGGAGCCGGATCCTTCGCTTTCAGGTCGCCTGTGGATCGACTCCTTATGCAGCGTTTAGGTACAAATTAGATGAAAGGTAAAAGTATATATACCTATCAGTATAAATTTTTGAAATACTCTATATACGCACCGAATTAGTTCAATGGAGGAATTATCAGTCCGATCGCTTACCAGCACGCGTATTCCTACCGTGCAGGGAGAATATCGGCTTCATTTATATGAGAATAATCAGGATGATAAAGATCATCTTGCTCTGGTCTTTGGGGATATAGATTCCTCAGATAAGGTACTGGTTCGCATTCATTCTGAATGTTTCACTGGCGATGTGATTGGTTCGTTGCGCTGCGACTGCGGTGAGCAGTTGAATGCGTCTATGCGGCTGATTGCCGAGCACGGCGCCGGTGTTCTGATCTACTTACGTCAGGAGGGACGAGGCATTGGTCTGCTCAGTAAGCTCCAAGCGTACGAACTCCAGGACGAAGGGTATGACACCGTTGAAGCCAACCTGATGCTGGGGCATGGTGCCGATGAGCGCGACTATACCATCGGGGCACGGATTCTACAAGATCTGAAAGTCGAAACGGTGCGGCTCATCACGAACAACCCAGAGAAGATTGAGAGCTTGGAGCAGGATGGCCTTCGTGTTGCTGAACGCATCCCACTTCACCCGCACTTGAATAAGCATAACACGGAGTACCTGCAGACGAAGGTTGAGCGGATGCGCCATATGCTTGACCTCGGGCCGAGGCAAGCCTCGCAAAGTAATCCGCATGGTTCGTCTCTCCATGCACTCCAGAATCGCGCTGAGCGGCATTTTGAAGCCACAGGGCGTCCGTTTGTCACCTTATCCTACGCGCAAAGTCTCGATGGATCGATCGCTGCTAAATCGGGACAACAGCTGCAGATAAGCGGGGATAAGTCCCTGACGTATACCCATCGGCTACGCTCCATTCACGATGCTATTCTTGTGGGCATAGGCACGGTGCTGGCCGATGATCCTCGGCTTACCGTCCGGCGCACGACAGGCAATCACCCTCGGCCCGTCGTGTTAGACTCTCGACTTCGGACGCCCCGTGGAGCCGCCCTTCTGGATTCGACCGGGCCAACTCCCATTATCGCGACCAGTTCGGAGGCCCTCAGCCCTGAGCGAAGAGAAGAGCTAACCGCTGCCGGGGTCCATCTTCTGACGCTGCCCTGTAATGGAAGCGAGGATCATCTGGATCTCGAGGTCTTACTCGACCAATTAGGAGATCGGGGCGTGAAGAGCATTATGGTGGAAGGGGGGGCTGAAGTGATTACCAGCTTTCTCCGCGAGCGCCTTGTCAATCACCTGATTATTACCGTGGCCCCCATGTTGGTCGGCGGTGTTTCAGCGCTCGGTAATCCATTATCCCCACAAAAAAATGGAACATCCATAGATGCTTTTCCGAGTCTAAAAGATATTCATTATCAATGGATGGATACCGATCTAATCTTGCGTGCGGACCCTGAATGGACAGATGAGTAAAATTCGAGAGCGTGATATCCTTTTTTTTGCAGGGGACGCTACAGTCGAGCTTCGCACGCAAGAGTTGGATCGCCCCGGATACGGCGAAGCGCTGGTCAAAACCGAATATTCCGCAATCAGTGCGGGTACCGAATTACTTGCTTATCAGGGTAATCTTCCAGATGAAGTCGACCGAGAAGGCGAGTTGGATTCGGTTCAACAGGGCGCTGCATATCCCATGCCTTATGGATATAGTACGGTGGGTCGTGTCGTTGAGGTTGGACCAGATGTGAAACCCGAGTGGGTAAACCAGCGCGTCTTCGGATTTCATCCGCACGCAAGTGCGTATGTTGAGACTGTTGATGCCCTCATCCAATTGCCTGAAGAGGTATCACTCCGAGGAGGGCTTTTTATTCCGAATTTAGAGACCGCTCTGAACCTTGTGATGGATGGGCGGCCTCTTATTGGTGAGCGGGTCGTAATTTTCGGGCAAGGTGTTGTCGGTTTGCTCACAACCCGACTGTTAGCCGATTATCCGTTGGATCGACTCATCGTGGTCGACCCGGCCGAGAGGCGGCGTCAAGCTGCGATGGACTCTGGTGCAGACGAGGCCATTGACCCCAACTGTTCGTCTCAAGTACGACACCTTCGTCAGATGCTGGGCTTGTACGACAATGGCGATGCCAACAACCGGGGGGCAACGGGCGCTGATCTTGTGTACGAGCTTACCGGTCAGCCTCATGTACTCAATGATACCCTTCAGATCTGTGGTTTTGACAGCCGCGTTGTGATTGGGTCGTGGTATGGGAAAAAGACAGCCCCCATTGACCTTGGCGGTCGTTTTCATCGGCGTAGACTCTCCATCGAGTCCAGTCAGGTGAGTACGATTGATCCGCGGTACCAAGGCCGGTGGTCAAAGGAGCGAAGGTTGGATGTCGTCATCCAGCAGCTCAAACACGAATCCTTTTCAGAATTTATCACTCACGAATACGCCCTTTCTGACGCCGACGAAGCGTATCGGTCGTTAGTAAATAGCTTAGATATTGTACAATGTATACTGAAGTACTAAGAGGTATTCACAATGTATGAATTGATGGTCCAGCGTGACTTCATTGCACAGCACTACTTGACGGTTCCGAATAGTGGAAAAGAGAATGAGTGGCATTCACACCACTTTAGGATGGAAGTGCGACTCCAAGGAGATGAGTTGAACGAAGACGGATATCTGATTGATATAGTAAAAGTTAACAATGATATAGACCATATTATTGGTCATTACAAAGATAAAACACTAAATGATATCTGCTCATTCCAAGGCCTAAATCCCAGTATTGAGCACTTCTCTCGTATCATTTGTATGCAGTTTGCGGAGCTAATCTCATCATCTAAGGTTACAGCGATCACAACAAAAATATGGGAAGATGAATCTGCCTGGGCTTCATATCGGTACGAGCTATCATCCTCATGAAAGTTGGTCTTATCATTTATGGCGATCTGGACTGTCGCTCTGGCGGGTATTTCTACGACTACAAACTGGTCGAATACCTAAGGAGGAAGGGAGATCAGGTAAAAATATTCTCATTGCCTGAAAAGGATTACTATGCCGCTCACCTAATAGATAGTTTCCGAGTACGATACTGGGTACGAGTTGCTGTTGCAGATATTGATATCTTATTACAGGATGAATTAAACCACCCATCCTTGCTGATTGGTAATATTTGGCTTCGGACAAGAGTCAATTATCCAATTGTGACTATAGTACATCACTTACGTTCCAGCGAACCTCAACCGGTATGTCTAAATCAACTATACACGACGATTGAGAAATATTATCTGAATACAGTTGATGGTGTAATATGTAACAGTAAGACGACTCTTCAGTCCCTGTACGGTCTCTCTGTCTTCCCAAATGCGATTATTGCCTATCCGGGTATTTCTTGTCCAGCTGCAGTAAAGGAATCTGAGGTCAATGCTTCCGCGAACGAGGTCCGTATTCTATTTGTCGGTAATGTTGTCCCACGAAAAAACGTACACAGGCTGATTAAGGCCGTTTATAGGCTTAAAAACCCCTCGGTACAATTAGATATCGCAGGAAGCATTACGTCAAATAGAGACTACGTACGACGGATCGGTCGACTTACTGCCGATCTAGGTGTGGAACAGCAGGTGCGCATGAGAGGGAGGGTAAGCGATAGTGAGTTGGCGTCAGCCTTTAAGGCTTGCGATCTTGTTGTTGTGCCTTCATCGTATGAGGGGTTGGGAATTGTTTATCTTGAGGCCATGTCTTACGGAAAGCCTGTTATTGCAACGTCGAAAGGTGGGGCTACTGATATTATAGATGACGAAAAGAATGGATATCTGATCGACCCGGGCGATCTGGATCAACTAACTTTTCGATTGAAGCAGTTGGTCGATGACCCTGAACTCCGTCGGGCAATGGGTAAACGAGGCCGCAAGCGAGCCCTCAATCATCCTGTGTGGGAAGAGAGTATGTCCCGGGTCCGTCGCTATCTACTGAAATTAGTTGAGGAATCTCGGTGAGAGGAGCTACTTTCTCATATCCCGATTATCTTCTTGCAAAGGAGTCGGTTGATGAGCGTACACTGAATCAGTACGTGTGGACTCAATTTATCCAGCGAGTCCGTGGTACAAATAAACAAGATCGAGTCCACCTGCTTGAGATTGGTGGCGGAGTTGGATCTATGCTGATACGAATTTTAGATTCGAACATACCACATCATATGTTATACGTTTTTGTTGACCAGCATGGACCTAACGTCGAAAAAGCCTACGATAATATCATCCGATGGGCCGTAAGTAACTCAGTAAAATACTCTACATCTGATAATCATATAAAATTAGAAGGATCATATACACATCTGATTAAATTACAACCGAAAGAATTCAATTCTTGGTCTTTGAATTATTGTGACTATCAATTCGACTTTATAATTGGTCAATCATTCTTGGACTTGATTGACCTCGATAGATTTTTCGTCCAATTAAAACCGTTATTGCAAAATAATGGAAAAACATACTTCCCCAATAATTTCGATGGGGTTACACAGTTTTTACCAACGCACGCAAGTGACAGAACAATCACTACAGCATATCACCAATCGATGCAGGCTGGAAGCCACGGCGCTCAAACAGGACGACACGTGCCCGGTATACTCCGAAAGCATTCATTCAAGGTGAACGCTATCGGTTCATCTGATTGGGCTGTGCTCGGTACTCCAAACACAAAGTCATACCCCAAAAACGAAGAGTACTTCCTGAGGTGCATTCTACATTTCGTTGAAGATAGTCTCTCGGACTCACCAGCCGTAACAACTGATGAGCTCCGTGAGTGGTTAGATTCCCGATATCAGCAGTTAGAGAACGGTGAACTTATCTACATTGCCCATCAGCTCGACGTGCTGGCATCCATGGCCTAATCGTCGTCCAGCGAAATATGATCAGCGGCGCTATCCTGGAGTTTATTACGCTGATGGACGTACGTCATCGTCGTATCAATGTCTTTATGACGTGCATGGGTCTTTACCTGCTGGATAGTCGCTCCCGAATCGATAGCCAGCGTGCAGCCCGTGTGGCGAAGAGCATGCGCTCCAATATCCGGAAGGCCAGCTCGCTTTGCCGTCCGTTTGATCAGCTTATAGATCGCATCGGCAGTCAGTCGATCTCCTCGGTTCCGATTACTTGTGGATCGCCATAGAGGACCGGACTCAATCTTAAAATAAGCCTTCATGTCTTCTATAGCCTCCACAACATGTTCAGGTATTTTTACGTACTGATCGGTGCCGCCTTTGGCTTGTGGCAGGTCCACAATCCAGTATCGACCGAGAGGGCGAATGTGATTTACATCCATCGCCGCAGCCTCTGATCTCCGCAGTACACAATGAATACAGGTGAGAATTAATGCACGATCTCGTAGGTGGGCTGGATTATCGACTTTAGCTTTTCCACCATCCCGGCTCCGCCACACCCACGCTGTTGCGTGAAGTAGTTTCTTGGCTTGTTGCTGTGATAGAAAGGTGATGGATTTATCGCTTCGGTTATTGCTTCGAACTTTTCGAATCAGGTTTTTATCCGCGGGATTGCGCTCGACCGCCTCCAGTGCCAGAAGCCAGTCGTAGAAGCCTCTAATTGCTGCTATCCGCCGGCGGATGGTAGATGGCTTCAGATCCCGCGATTCCAGCTCTTGAATATGCTGATTCACATGCATGAAGGTGGCTTCACGCGCTAAGCGTACATCAATCTGATCTGAGCCAAAGAATTGGGTAAGATCCGTTGCATAGGACCGGCGGGTATGCTCTCGGTCGAAGCGTTGCAGGTACACCGGTAGTAAATTGATGGCTTCAGCGGAGTCCGCAGATAATGGGGCAGTTTCTGGGAGTGAAGGCAGTCGCGCTTCGTCGTCGGTCTTCTGACTCATCAGGGCATCTATTTCTATTCTTGATAACACTATTTATCACGAATAAAAAATCTGAGTAGAGAAATATCAAGAGGTCGGCGTGGTTTCCAGCTGCCGGATTTACTGCTCATCCGCAGAGACGTCGGATGGATACCGGAAGGTTGCAGCCAAATTAAAGCCGTTGGGCATGTTGGTCGGCTTCAGAGCGTGAACGTCTGCGCCATTCAGATACGCGTGGATAGCTGCGTAGTTGAGCAAGTCCTCGTCACCGGACTCCTGATCGGCATGGACCTCAACGGTATTGGTGTTTCGGTCATACGTACCCCATCGATGATCGCCGATCGGTACAAAGAGGGTTTCGATCCGACTGTATGCGGCGGCAGGAATAATCTCGTGGAAGTCGTTGGAAGCCAGTTGCTCCTCGGTGTGATACAGATCATTAAAACGCTCTACGGCCGTCTGCTCTGCCTCGCGGAACTGAGGCTCGACAATGGACCAAGCCTTCTCATGAAGATCAGCAATAGAAAGGTCCTCAAAGTTACCGGCTACGACATCGGTGTCGATCAGGTGCGGATACTGGTTGACCTCTTTGTAATATGGCAGATACTCCCGCACGCTGGCGAGAACGAGCGGGGCCTTTTCATTGCGGAGGCGCTCTCGTAGGCTTTCATCGATCGTCCGAAAGAAGCGACGCAGCTGATCTTTGGGCTTTCCACTCGTATCCTCCGCACTCACGCCATGCCCATGAAAAGAAGCATCTTGCCGACCGCGAGACGTTCGCTTCGCCGTGTGATGCTGGATCTGCTTTTCCGGATCTTCGTACTGCAAGATCGCTTCGACTATGTTAGACGGGATATCGGCACTGCTGACCTCATCGAGCGAGTAGTGCGTGCCCTGATATAGCCGAACACTATTCTTCGTCAGACCCAAGACATAAAACCGGTTGTTTGACGCGATGAGCGGAAAGAGCGGCTTAAGATGGAATCGAGAGCCCACCACAACCGTCTCATTAAAATGAAGAGGCAACCGATACACATCGGCATCGTTCTGCGTCAGAAACATGGCCAGCCCATCACTGAGGCTCCGCCAGAAAGCCGTCCGATCAACCAGCTGTTCGGCCGGCGCCAGCAGTTCGTCAATTTCTCCATCGCGAAGGCCGTGTTCCTTCAGGTGCCCCTGCACGGTTCTGAGGGCATTCTTGTACCGGATGGGATTCTGCGGCGACTCCGACTCGAACCGAGCCGTGGGCATATACATGGAGACGCAGAGCTTCGCTCTGGTTTCGGCAAGACGACGGAGATCCTGACGCTCAAAGAGATCCATACTGAGGCAAAGCTATATTGAAGGTGATCGCTGAGTCCGTTTAATGCGGGCCGGCGTGCAGATGCACGCACCTACTCGCGAATGAGAACAGCACGAACGGGAGACGCATCAAGATCGACGATCTTCAACGGAAGCGCAACCAGTTGATAGACACCGGGCTCAACATCATGAAGTATCAGCCCTTCCAGATTTGCTATTTCGTGCCGACGGAGCGCGTGATGTGCCGGCAACTGGGTGCTATGGACCGGATCGACGGAGGGCGCATCGGTGCCGATAAGTTGGACTGATCGCTTAGCCAACCAATGGACCGCCACCGGGTCGACTGCAGGAAAAAGTCCAGGCCACTCGGTGTCCGGTATGAGACTCGCTTCGGTCTTGAACAAAACCCGAGGGGTCAAATGGTCTTCGTGCGTACGCAGATGCTCAATTCGGATGACATCCGCACCAGACGGAATAGATAGCACGCGCGCCGGGCCAACAAATGAGCTGAGTGACAACTGGTCGATTGAATCGGCGTGATCCTGGATATGAAGCGGCGCATCGGCGTGTGTGGCCGTGTGCGTGCTCAGCCGAATCGTACTAAGATTAACGGAGTTTCCCTCGCAGATCCGTGCAGTCCACTCGGATTCAAAGGACGTATCTCCTGGCCAGGTGGCTGTTGAGGGCTGAATGGATCGCGAGATGTCGATAATCTCCATAAGCCCCTAAAACAATGCTATCAAGGCGATGCCGTTCGTTCCGGCGTGTGAGTCGGGTTGTGTTGTGGACGCCGGTGATGTGGAGAGCGATCGCCAGTAAACGATGGTGAAGGCGGTTCCGGCCGATGATCTGGTCCCCCTCCGGGCGGATTGGAAGACGAATCCGATCCGCCGTTCCAGATGAGGTGCCACAGAAGGGTGCCCAATATGATGGGTCCGAAGGCAACGAAAAAGCTGAGCACTTGGTAAAACCAGTTCATCGGCTGGCGCGGTCTTGATGAACGGTGTGGCGCCTGCCTCGCAGCGTTGAGCAAGCGTGTATTGAAACCTCTTATTTCACGCTATCTACGGTGGAACGGTTTCACAGTGCCTTCTCTTTGTTCTGCATGTTTTTGATGTTAGTATTGCAATAACGGATTTATTACGATTGGGGGTTGTAATGATGTTGATGCATCGGCAGTCACTCCGGATCATTACCCTGCAGCTCACTTACTGATCTCAGCCTGCTCTCTCTACCGGATCATCTCTCCAATATGTCTCCCGTTGACTACGACGTAATTACTATCGGCGCCGGCCACAACAGCCTAATTGCGAGCGCCTACTTGGCACAGTCGGGCTATCACGTCGGCGTCTTTGAGCGACGGGACATCGTGGGCGGAGCCGTCTCCACGAAAGAAATCATCCCCGGCTATCAGTTTGATCTTGGCGGGAGTGCACACATCCTGATTCGCCTGACGCCTATCGTCGATGAACTGCACCTCGAGCAGTTCGGCTTGAAGTACATTGAACTCGATCCCCTTTTCGCCGCCCCCTTCCCTGATGGGGATACGGTGTTCATTTACCGGGATCTGGACCGGACCGTGCACCATCTGGAGTCCAAATTTCCGGGGGAAGGCCAGGCCTATCGTCGATTTATTGAGGACTGGAGAGGATTCGCAGAAACCATGCGCGACATGTTTCTCGCTGCCCCGAGCCCGCTCCAATTAGGTAAAAAAGTCCTCTTTGGCGCCTCTTCGGATCTTCACTGGACCGATGAGCTCCGCCACATCATGCGGCCCTACGGACACGTCGTCGATGAATACTTTGAGGAGGAAAAGATCAAAACGCTCCTGACCTGGATGGCCGCCCAGTCCGGGCCGCCCCCCACGGAGCCAATGACCGGACCGTTTGTGTTGTGGCATCCGCTCTATCATGAAGGTGGTGTGGCACGCCCCCGGGGCGGATCCGGTATGCTCACGCAGGCCCTACGGGCGCACATCGAATCGTATGGCGGCGATGTATTCACTGAGGCACCGGTCGACGAAATCCTGGTGGAAGATCGGCAAGCCGTGGGAGCCCGAGTTCGCGGGCAGACGTACACCGCTCGGGGCGTGCTCTCGGGTGCGCATGCGCTGGAAACGTTCACCAAGCTGCTGCCTGATGCTCATCAACCCATCAGACCCAAGTCGCTTCGCATCGGGAATGGATTTGGAGCGATGCTGCGGCTTGCACTGGACGCGCCCGTAGAGTACGCGCAACACCCGGATGAGACGCGCATTGGCCTGCAGTTGCTTTGCCGTGATCGGGAGCAGCTCAAGGGCGCGTACGGGACGTATCTGGGCGGAAAGCCAGCTACCGATCCGCCCATCATTGCGATGACATTTAGTGCTGTGGACGATACATTGGCTCCCGATGGTGGCGAAGTGCTTTGGCTCTGGGGCCAGTATTTTCCTTACGAATTGGCCGGCGATGCGCATTGGGACGACATCGCGCCCGAGGTAGAAGCCATTCTGCTTGATACATTCGAACAATATGCACCGGGCACCCGCGAAAAGATCGTTGGCTCCCTCTTCCAGCATCCCCTCTGGTTGGAACGACACCTCGGGTTGTATCGCGGCAATGTGATGCATCTCGAAATGAGCATCGACCAGATGTTTGCAGGCCGGCCCTTCTTTGGCGCCGCCAACTACACCGCCCCCCTTAAAGGCCTGTATCTCACCGGGGCCAGCACCCATCCGGGGGGCGGAATCATGGGCGCATCCGGACGTAACGCCGCACGCGTCCTGCTGAAGGACCTCGACAAAAACCGTATTTAACTCATGAGGCGCTCAATCGCTCTCCGGCCCCGATGACGTATCTCACCTTCCATCTCGTCTTTACCATCCCTCCCATCCTGCTGATGGGCCTGACGCAACCGCAGCCGCTGGCCGGCGTGGGCGGCGCCCGGAGCCGATGGGCCATCCCTGTCCTCTGTCTCATTGCTCTCACCTACACCACGCCGTGGGATAACTACCTGGTCGCCCGTGAAGTCTGGTGGTACGGACCCGAGCGCGTGCTCGCAACGATCGGCTTTGTACCCATCGAGGAGTACGCCTTCTTCGTCCTCCAACCGATCTTGACCGGGCTGTTCCTCTACCAGTATCTCGGCCGCTGTTCACCACCGCCGCAGTGGGCGGGGCCACATGCTCGCGCCACGGGCGGCGGTATCTTTATCGGGTTGACCGTCATCGGAGGGCTGTTTCTGATTAGCGGATGGGACCACAGCCTGTATCTCGGCCTGATCCTGTTCTGGGCCTGTCCGATCCTCGCCGGGATGTGGATCTATGCCGGGCGGCAACTGTGGAGTCTGCGTCGTCCGATTCTGGTGGGCGTCGGCATCCCTACCCTGTATCTCTGGGTTGCCGATGCGACAGCGATTCACTTGAGCATCTGGACGATATCAGACACCTACTCGCTCGGCGTCGATCCACTGGGCCTGCCCATCGAGGAGGCTCTCTTTTTCCTGATGACCAACCTGCTCATCGTTAAAGGCATTCTCCTCTTCCTCTTCGACGATCACGCGCTGATGCCTCGCACCAAATTTCAGCAGATACCCACCCGTCATCCGTGAAATGTGTAATTCTTTCAACATTCGTTCACAAAGTGTAAAGCCGTGGTTACAACCGGACTCAGCGGCGTCTGAGGCATTGTGAGTGACGAAGCGCTTCCTTTCTATGGGAAGTGTTAGGATGCATCATACTGAGACGGGAAGCTAATTCGGGTGCCCGAATGCCGACCCGACCGGCTGAGTACGCTTCGCACTCTCACCCACAAAACCACCAACTGCAATGCTACAAGAATTGCCAACACTTACGCCAGGGCAATATTCTCTGGTGTATAACATGTTCTCCTTCACGATCGCCACAATGTTTGCGGCGTTCGTCTATTTCGTCATGGCGCGGAACAACCTGGCCCCTAAATACCGCGTCTCGATGATGGTGTCCTCCCTGGTTGTGTTCATTGCCGGCTACCACTACTTCCGCATTTTCAATAGCTGGGAGGCCGCTTACGTCTTGAACGAAGCCGCGGGAATGTACGATTTCAGCGGCGAGCCATTTAACGATGCATATCGGTATGTGGACTGGCTGCTCACGGTGCCTCTACTGGTTGTCGAACTGGTCCTGGTGATGGGGCTCCCGAAAGGCAAGAGTGGCAAGCTCATGGCTGAACTGGGCTTCATGGCCGCGCTGATGATTATCCTCGGCTATCCCGGAGAGGTGGCCGAGTCAACCTCCGCCCGGCTGACCTGGGGTACGCTGAGTACACTCCCCTTCGTCTGGATCCTCTACCGGCTCTTCTTCGGGTTGACCACCGTGATCCAGCAACAGTCGGGCCGCGTGTCGAAGCTACTCAAAAACGCCCGCCTGCTGCTCTTCGGTACGTGGGGGTTCTACCCGATTGTCTATCTAATCGGTGCTTTCACCAGCGGCTACCCGACGGAAACGCCGGGCTCGGTCGTGGCAATCCAGGTGGGCTACACCCTGGCTGATATCTTTGCCAAAGCGGGCTATGGCCTGCTGATTTACGCCATTGCCAAAGCGAAGTCCGAAGAAGAGGGCTTCAAGGTGGATGAGATGGTTCAGCCGGCGACAGCCAATGCCTAATCAGGCACATACGGCTGCACCCTCAAGCCCGCCGTCAGGTTCATCGACGGCGGGCTTTTTATGATTGGACCGGCCGAACTTTTGCTCCGAGCGTAAATTAGAATGGTAGCCAAAGCGTCAATCTGCCAGCCCGACCCAAGCCGTGTATCTCGACTACCTGCTCCTCGGTATACTGAGTCTGGCCATGTTTATCTGGGCGTATGTCAAACGTCCTGACGACGGTCCTCCCCCGGATGACGACTCCGGCGGAGGACCACCGCGCAGCGGCGATGCCATACCCGTCGATACGCCGCCCGGACTCGTTATCAACCTACCATCGGACCCCGACCGCACAAAGACCCCTGACGTCCCGGTCCAAAGCTAACACGACTTGTTCTCCTTACTTATGCCCTTGGCACCCTCTGAGCGTGCCAAGATCCATCGGTGGACGGCTGTACCTGGAATGCATGACTGGTCGTATCTTTCGGGTCCTCCTCCGACGAACGCACGCCCTCCGCGTCCTGCAGCGTATCTGGCATGGAAGGATCGTATGAGAAGTCGAGGTTCTGCGTAATCAGGATAGCCATCATCGGAATCACGAAGAACACCGCGAGGATATAGCCAATGGCATACAGGCGGTTTTTCACTGCGAGATCGCCCAGCTTGTGCGATAGATTGATCGGAATATCGCGCAGAAATTTGATGGGTAGGAAAAGTAAAATCCCCATAATATTGAACATCAGATGTGCGAAGGCCACCTTTAAGGCCGCAATGCCTGCCAGCGTGCCGCCACTGGCCAGGACGAGCGCCGCCACGATCGCCGTCAAGGTCGTGCCGATGTTCGCGCCGAGAACAAAGGGATAGATCTGTGCCACGGTGAGTATCCCGGCTCCCACGAGCGGCACCGTGATCGAGGTAGTGATCGACGAACTCTGCACGAGGAACGTGAGTAGCACACCGAAGCCGAGAGAAACGATCGGGGCGTCAAAGATGTAGCGGTGCAGCATATCCTCCGAGCGCCCTAACACGAGAGAGCGGAGGAACTTAACGAGATTGTTGAGTGATACGAAAAGCAGCACGAGCCCCACGATCAGTACGATGGGACCGCTTTCCCCGCTGAATTGAATCACGAGGTTGGCCAGCGGCTCCGTAAGCTCCTTCACCGGGCTTAAGAGCTCCGTTCCCCCCATACCAGCCAATGCATCCGTTAGATATGCTGCCGGGGTAGACACCAGGCTGAAGATCAACTCAAGCGGAAACAACACCGACACGGCGAGAAAGTTAAAGAAGTCGTGGACCGTTGCGCCGGCCATTGCGCGGCGAAATTCCTCCTTGCGCGTCACCGATCCGAGCGATACGATAGTATTCGTGACGCTCGTGCCAATGTTGGCCCCCATGATGATCGGAATCGCACCGGCGATGCTCAGTCCTCCACCTGCTACAATAGACACCGTCATCGAGGTGACGGTTGAGGAGCTTTGCACCAGCGAGGTTGCCAGAATCCCGATGAACAACCCCACGAACGGATTGGACGTCGTACGCAACAGCTGATCTGCCACACCTTGGCCCATGAGCTTGAACGAGTCGCCCATCAGCTCGATGCTGGTGAAAAACAGGATCAAGATACCGAGCAGACCAACCACTTGAAGTGCCGTCTTCCAGCGATCGGACGTGGTTTTGCGGGCTTCCATAGAGCGACAGAACGAATGGGATAATGATAATACGGTAATTTAGTATCCAACCCTACCCGCTACATCAACTCAATGTTATGAATCGTGCAGAATCGAGCGAATCGGGGGAATCTTTCTTAACGATCGTCGGACCCACAGCGGTCGGCAAAACGGCTTTGAGTTTATCCCTCGCCGAAGCCCTCGATGCCGAAATTATTTCAGCAGATAGCCGGCAGGTGTACAACGAAATTACTATCGGGACGGCCAAACCCGATGCAGAGGCGCTCCGCCGGGTCCCGCACCACTTCATCAACGAACTGCCGCTGGGTGCCGCCTTCTCCGCGGGCGCCTTCGCGGAGGCAGCCAACGAGCGCATTCGTGCCATCCTCAATCGGGGCCGGCAGCCTCTCATCGTCGGCGGCTCGACGCTCTACATCCACGCGCTCCAGTACGGCCTCGCCGATATCCCGGATGTCGACGCAACCGTCCGGGACCACATCGAGGAGCAGCTCGAAAAGGAAGGGGCTGAGGCACTCTACGAGGAATTGAAAGCGGTCGATCCGGAGCAGGCGGCAGGGATGGACCCGACTAAAACGCACCGCCTGATTCGTGCGCTGGAAGTCTACTACGGGACTGGCCGACCGCTCTCTTACTATTATGAAAATCAGCCCGAGCCCCCCTTCAGTTACCAGACCATCGTGCTTAACCGTGATCGTCAAAAGCTGTATGAGCGAATCGAGCAGCGTGTTGATCAGATGCTTGAGGACGGACTGTTGGAGGAAGTCCGCGAGGTGATGGAATTAGATGTCGACCTGACGGCACCGCCCTTAAAGACCATCGGATACAAGGAGCCCATTTGCTACCTGCGCGATGAAATTAGTTATGATGAGATGGTACGGCTCATTAAGCGAAACTCACGCCGGTACGCGAAACGCCAATTAACGTGGTTCCGCCGGTATGACGAATACGCTTGGGTCGACGCAGCTGAGGTAACCGGCGATGATGTATTAGCTACGATTAGCTCATCTTCTCTGCAGAGGTAGTATTAAAAACTTACTTTGCAATAACGGATTATTACCTGATTACAAAAATCTGCTGTGGATGGAGCCACGATCCGTAGCGTCGATCCTGTACGATCGTCCCCTCCATCTGCCCGATCATTTGCCGCCACTCCGCTGCCGTACGAAAGCATAAGTGCACCTCCTGATCCGCCATCAGCGCCCCCGAGCGCACCCGGTTTGCCAACTGATCCACGACCCGCAGCACCCGATGCTGTAGCGGACCCTCACGGAGCGATTCGACAACGATCACGGGTCCCGCCGTCACCCGCAGCGCCTCTCTGAGCACCTGCGCGGGGGCTTCGGTATGGTGCAGCACGAAATACAGCACCGTCGCCTCAAACGCATTGTCATCAAATGGAAGCCGGTGCCCATCGTACGTCACCAGCGGCAGGTCCGTCCGATTAAAATCCACGACATCACAGAGCATCACCTTAGCACCGACGCTCCGGGCAATTTCCTGCCCAACGTACCCCTCCCCCGCCCCCAGGTCAAGAATGGACCGGGAGCGGTCCCCCGAAGTAGATGGCTTCAGCCCGGACCGAATCCGCTCGACTTTCCGCTTGGCTCGTCGGCGCTGGATGCGCTGGAGGATCGGATCCCAGAAATACGCAATCGTCAGCCCAGCCGCACCGACCCATCCGGCCATGACAAAGGTCCAATACGGCCCGCCGATGTAAAACAGATAGGTTCCCAGCGAGAGCGCCGCCAGCCAAAGCACGGGCCCAAACGGAGGACGCACAAGCACACAGAGTGCTAATGGGCCGAGCAAATACCATGGATGGACCGTCGTGCTACACGCCAGATACATACTCAGAATAGCCAGCGCACTTGCAGCAAAAGTCCAGCGCTGGTTCCACTCCATGAAGTATAGGACGACCAGCGTGAAACCAAAAATGACCCCGAAGGCTGGACCCAGGGTCTTGCTCCAATCCGCGCCCGTGCTCCACTCGAACGCATATTTCGCCAGATAGTAGGGGCCCGCATTAAACTCAAAAAGCTGCACGTACAGCCGCAGCGAATCGGTGACGTGGTCGATTACCCCCGGCGCCGCGTAGGGGAGCGACAGGGCCACCGTAACGAATCCGGCCGGCCAGAGTGCCGTCCACCCGAAGCGGCGAATGAGGAGGGGAAACAGCATCAATGGATACAGTTTGATCCACCCAGCCCCGGTCAAAGCCGCAGCAGCCCACCACGGGCGATCCGATCGGACGCACCACACCGTGACCAGGAGCAAGCCCACCATCGCCGCTTCCGTGTGCGCCTGCCCAGCCGTTTCGATGACCACCAGTGGATGCCACGCATACAGCACCAGCGTCTGGGGCTGCACCATGCGGCTGAGCGCGACCACGCCGCTCAACTCAACCCCCACAAAAATCGCCTTGATGACATAGTAGCTCGCGTCCCATCCCAGCGGATACGCCAACCCGCCCACCGCAAAAATAAGCTGCGAGAGCGGCGGATACACGCTGTGATAAGCCACCGAGTTGAGTTGCTCGTAAATCGGCGCAGACTGAAACGACGCAAGAGCGGCGTCGGCAGGAGCGTGGAGATAGGGGTTGATGCCCTGCACTTGAAGCCACCCATCCCAGACGTAGCGAAACGCGTCATCTGAGAGCGACGGCTCAAGCGGAAATGCCATCAGGCGGAAGAGCACCGCCGCGGCCAGCACCTGGATCGTCGTGAGATCGGTGGTGCGCCAGAGCCCGATGAGCAGCGCCGAGGCCCCCAGTCCCGCCCCGACAAACAGCGGCCAGGTCGAAGCCTCCCGCGCGGTGATGACGAATGCGCCTATCACCACCGCGTACAGCGACGAAAGCGCGAGATCGCCCCGATCGCCCTCACCGAACCATCGGATAATCGCTGCAGGCAAAGAAGCCATGAATGGCTATGGGCGGATAGTCACACGGAGGCGTCGTCCGTCGCTTTCAAACGCGACCTCATCTGCCAGTTCCTCAATGAGGTGAATCCCTCGCCCATGCGTGCGAAGCAGATTGACCTCCTCGACCGGATCATCCACGTCCTCGGGCTCAAAACCCCGCCCTTCATCCTCCACGCTGAAGACGAAAGCCTGCCCGTTTGCCGTGACCTCAACGGTGATGTGCTTCTCCGGCTGATAATCGTTGCCGTGCTTCAGCGCATTGGTGACGGCCTCGTTGATAAGCAGCTGGGCTCGGTGAATCGCGTCCTCGGTGTGCAGATGCGCCTGGGCAAACGAATGGAGCTGGTCGAGCGCGTCCGATACGTCGTCCATCCGGCTCTGGACCTGGAGCTGCATCGATGTTTCATGATGGGAGTGACAACCCATGGCGGTACCGTCCGAAATCCTGATCCCCGCACCAATACGTTAGCGAGCCGGGTTGGCCTTCTCCGCCACCGGCAACACTCTCGTTATCGGATGATCGCCGCTTTCTTTAAAACGGGAGATTCCTCCGGGGCCTCGACGTGGATAAGATAGATGCCCGATGGCACGCGTCGCCCCCGGCGGTCTCGCAGATCCCACTCCACGCCACCGTCGCGATTCGTTTCGCTGAGAACACGGATCAGGCTACCTTGCGCCGAGACGATGCGGACCGTCGCTTCAGGGGGCAACCCGGCTACGGTGACGACGTCACCATGCTGATACGCCCGATGCGGGTTCGGATAGACGTACACGTCGTCAAGGTCGGATGCCGGTGCAGTCAGCTGTACTGCGGTGCCCTCGGGGGCGAGTTGCTCGCCCCCGGCGCCGTCCATCTGCGTCACTTCAAGCGACACAGTACGCCCCACAGGACCGATCGCTACCCCATCAAGCGTCAGCTCTACCGTTGATGGGGTAGTTGCATCAAACTGAACCGCAGCGATACGCCCCTCCGGACGGAGCTGATAATGGGACACTTCGCGCGCGGATGCGGGATCAAGCGGGGCACTGAAGGTGAGCACCACCTGCCGGCCATCCACCACTTCCCACCCGTCCAAAATGAGCGGCGGCGGCGCAGGCTGCGGAAACGTCACCTGCACTGACGTCTGCCCGACGGGCGTGCGCTCGGCGTCGGTCACTCCGGCCCAGCGGAGCGTTTGAGGGCCCGGAGCAGGCGGCTCGCTGAATCGCAGGACGGCCGTGCGCCCTCCCCCGCTCAGTAAGAAGTGGTCTGGATGCGCTCCACCAACGACGCGGAACTGCTGCGCCTCGGTGGCGGGTGATAATAGCTCAGAGAAGGTGATCTCGACAGTCTGTGAGTCCGAAACGGCGGCCTCCCGGACCATCGCTGGCGCGTGTGGACGAACGATCCGCTCATCGGAGAGCGGCGACGGATCTCCCTGCGTCCAGGCCCGAAGCGCAAAGCGCTGACGCTGATCCACAGAGAGCTCCAGTTGGGGAGCGGTCGTGCTACGCCGCGCGTCCAGCGGTCCGTTTGGATCCCCCTGAAACACCGTGACCGAATCCGCCTGAATCGCCCGCCATGAAAGCTGGATCGTGCGGGCATCGAGTGCACGGGCGGCAACCCATTGCGGCGGCGGGCGGGCGACAGCGCTGCTCGAATGCGCATATCGGTGGAAGCGCTGATCGGCCGCACCGGCGATGAGATCCTGTGCTCCATTTCCGCTGAGATCCGCCGCCACCATCATGATGCTTCGCGTGGCGGTGCCGGCCGGGCGGGATGGACCCTGGTGGAACTGCGGCTGCCATCCGCTATCGGTAAACGCCAATACGTAAGATCGGAAGAGCGTCG